>NZ_JBFUKH010000009.1:0-328602 GCF_056400965.1 Asticcacaulis sp. P4_H10
AGACACCCGCCTCGCCAAGCCCTGACAACGCCCGCTCCACCCATTTGTAACCCGTCTTCCGGCTAATCCCGAAAGACCGGCAAAGCGACGCAATGTTCGCATTTGCCTGACTGGCAAAACTCAAAAACTCCCGCCTGCGATCCATGACCGACACCTCATTCCAAGGCATGGCAAGCTCCTCAGCTATTCCATGCCTAAAGTGTCACCCATGTCTCCGAACACATGTCACCTATGTCCCCGGACTAAACACCCGCAAGCAGGGAGGGCGAAGTGTTCGCAGGGATTTAGTCCATCAGCTTCTGGGTCAGGTACGTATATTCGATCGCGTAACGGCGGGCGATTTCGGGCAGGTTGGCTGCCGCCTTGTGACCGCCCTCGATGTTTTCATAATAGTAGTAGGGCAGGCCCATGTCCTCGAACAGCGCCGCCATCTTGCGGGCATGGACGGGACCGACGCGGTCGTCCTTGGTCGACGTCTCGAACAGGGGCTCCGGATAGGCGGTGCCAGCCTTGACGTTGTGATAGGGCGAGATGCCGCGCAGGAAGGCGCCTTCGGTCGTGTCGTCTGGATTGCCGTATTCGCCCTGCCATGACGCGCCTGCCGACATGTGCGTATAGTTGACCATGTCGAGCAGCGGCACCTGCACGACGACGGCGTTCCACAGGTCCGGACGCTGCGTCAGTTGCACGCCCATCAGAAGCCCGCCATTCGATCCGCCCATGATGCCGAGACGGCGCGGCGATGTGACTTTACGCGCAATCAGATCGCCTGCGACAGCCTGGAAGTCGTCGAAGACGCGCTGGCGATGGGTCTTCAGACCAGCCTCGTGCCACTTCGGTCCGAACTCGCCGCCACCGCGGATATTGGCCAGCGCATAGGCGCCGCCCTTCTCGAGCCACAGCTTGCCGAGCGATCCGGAATATGAAGGCAGCATCGACACTTCGAATCCGCCATAGGCGTAGAGCAAGGTCGGCGTCTGGCCGTCGAGTTTGATGTCCTTTCTGGCAATCAGGAAATACGGCACTTTGGTGCCATCGGTCGATGTCGCCCATTGTTGCTGGACCTGAAGGCCTTGCGCATCAAAGCGTTCCGGTGCTGCCTTGATTTTTTCTGATTTTCCGGAAATGATATTGGCGCGATACAATGTCGTTGGCGCCAGGAAGCCCGAGGCCGAGACGAAAACGTCGTCGCTTTGGTCGTCAGACGACACCAGTTCGAGTGTCGAATTGGCCGGCAGGTCCAGCTTGTTCGCCGACCAGGTCTTGCCGTTGAAGGTAAAGCCGTGGACCTCGCCCGTCACGTTCGACAGGATAGCCATGACCAGGCGCGTCTTCGTCTGGCTGATGGTCTCGACCGATTGATGGTCGCCCGGCATGAAAACGGTGATGGGCTCGACCTTGGCCGGGTTCTTGAGGGTGGATTTGAGGTCGAAGGAGATGATCGCGCCCGATTTGAACACTGTGCCTTTTGCGCTGGTCCAGTCGGACTTCAGGCGATAGATCGCCTGACCCGTGTGATAGGCCTGGAAATCCGAATTGAGCGGGAAGGGTAAAGTGACCGGACCATGCTCGGTGTAGAAGGTCGTCACCGTTTCAAAAAAGCTCGGCGTCGCATAGGACATGTCGATGACATAGGCGCCGTCGATGTCGCGCAGAACGTAGCGGCCGGCGGAGACATCCTCCTTCTTGCCGCGGAACACCTCGACTGCCTCTTCCAGCTTCTGGCCGCGCTTCAGCTTTTTGGTGATGTACGGATAGCTGGACGTCGTCAGCTCGCCCGGCTGCCATTCCCGTGAGATATAGAGCGTGTCCTTGTCGACCCAGCTGACAGTCTGCTTGCCGGCGGGCAGGTCGAAGCCGCCGGGCACGAAGGTCTTGGTCTTGATGTCGAATTCGCGCACGACGCGAGCGTCGGTGCCGCCATCGGCCAGGCTGATCAGGCAGTAGCGGTTGTCGGGTGGCAGGCAGTCCGAGCCGTTGAAGACCCACATCTTGCCGTCGATCTTCGACTGGGCGTCAACGTCGAAAATCGTCTCCCACTTCGGATCACTGGTCTTGTACGACTCCCAGGTCGTGCGGCGCCACACGCCCTGTTTGTGCTCGGCGTCCTGCCAGAAGTTGTCGATCATGCCGCCGTGTTCAAAACCCGGCATGGCGATACGGTCTGTCGCCTGCAGAATTTTCAGCATCTCGGCCTGGTACTGGCCAAAGCGCGGGTCCTGGGACAGGCGGTCGAGCGTTTTGGTATTGCGCGCAATGGCCCAGTCGAGGGCTTCCTTGCCTTCGATGGCGTCGAGGAAGGCGCGCGGATCGGCAGCCTCCTTGGGAGCGGTATTCGGATTGGATGGGATCTGCCTGGCGACGGTGGTCATCGTACCCTGTGAAGTCTGCGAAAACGAAGGTGCTGCACAGGCCGCCACGGCCAGCGCAGAGGTGACATATAGGGATTTGAGAAGATTGCGCATACGCCGCCCCACCTTTTTGTAGAAACTAAACATTTGAAACTACCTGCTTCCGTCTGCGTGGCAAGGGCAGGTAGATTACAAAAAAGTCATGATTTCGATGATGTTGAAAAAGTACTTTACAAAATAAAGTTCTTTTGTATTTTAATATCAGCTGCTCACGGAGGAAGCTGTTATGTCCAACTCAACCCTGCACGATGATATTGCCTATATGAAATCCCTGGCCGAAGAGGGTAGCCGCCCGGCCGTCAATGGACAGGCCATGTTCTGGGCCGGCCTGCTTTTTGGCGCCGCCTCAGTCGCGCAGTATGGCTTCATGGCGGGTCTGCTGCCCTTGGGCAATCCCTGGTATCCGGTCGCGGTCTGGGCTGGCGCCGGCGTGCTGTTCGGCCTCTCCTTCTTTCTGCACAAGAGAAATGCCACATGCGGTCCGGTAACCAGGGCCGTCAATTCGGTCTGGTCGGCTGTCGGCCTGGCCATCGCCACCCTAGGTTTCTGCATGATCGCGGCTGGGGTGCGGCTTCATTCGATCGAAGCCATAACGGTCCTGATCGCGCCGACCGTTCTGATCCTTTACGGCATCGGTTGGTGGGTCGCCGCCGTCGTGTCGAGCCAGGGCTGGCTCAAGTGGATCTGCGCGGGTTGTTTCCTGGCCGCGCCGGCCGTCGCGTACCTTGCCACCCTGCCAGAACAGATGCTGGCCTATGCGGGATGCCTGGTCCTGTTCGCCATGCTGCCCGGCCTGATCCTGATGCGGTCGGCAAAAGGCTGAGCCATGGACGACTTCAACATCGACTCGCTCGACGACGTCATTCACGGGCGGTTGCGGCTGGGGGTCATGGCCTATCTGTCGACGGCGGGGGCGGCCGACTTCCCCTTGCTGAAGGCCAAGCTCCAGGCAACGGACGGTAACCTGTCGGTGCAGCTTCGCAAGCTGGAGGAGGCTGGCTATGTCGTCATCGACAAGGCCTTCGTCGGCAAGAAGCCGCAGACGATGGTCACGCTGACGGCCGAAGGACGCAAGGCCTATATCGCCTACCTTGACGCCATGAAGAAGCTGATTGCCGACTCTGGATTGTGAGCTTCACGGCAAAGATATTTGCAAATGAAACCAAATCCATGGCATATTCCGGAAACGGAGAATGCCATGGATCAGGTCGTTTCAGAAAAGCATGGTGTGGTTGGCGGCTATGTTCCTGAGCGGCCGGACTGGACGATTGCGCAGGATTGGGCGGCCTATACGGCACAAGATCACGCTGTGTGGCAGACCCTGTTCGAGCGCCAGATGGCCTTGATGCCGGGGCGGGCGTGCCAGGCTTATCTTGATGGCTTGCGCGATCTGCCGATCGACGCCGATGCAATTCCGGATTTTGAGAAATTAAGCGACGTGCTGATGCAACGCACGGGCTGGCGGGTGGTGGCGGTGCCGGGCATGGTGCCGAACGATGTCTTCTTCGACCACCTGGCCAATAGGCGGTTTCCGGCCGGACAGTTTATCCGCAAGGCCCACGAGCTCGACTATCTGCAGGAACCGGATGTGTTCCACGATGTCTTCGGTCATGTGCCGATGATGATGAACCCGGTCATGGCGGACTTCATGCAAGCTTATGGCGACGGTGGCAAGCGCGCCGAGCGGCTGGGGGAGCTGGACCGGCTGGCGCGGTTGTACTGGTACACGGTGGAATTCGGCCTGGTCCAGGAAGCCGGGGCCTTGCGGATTTTCGGCGCGGGGATCTTGTCGTCGTTTTCGGAAACGCGGTTTGCGCTGGAAGATGTGTCGCCGAACCGGATTGGCTTTGATCTTCGGCGAGTTATGCGGACCCTGTATCGCATCGACGATTTCCAGGAGAGCTATTTCGTCCTGCCGTCAATCGAGAGTCTCCTGGAGTTTGCGCAGACGGATTTCGCGCCGATCTATGCAGCGCTGCACGATGAGCGCGACCTGATGGCGTCTGAGGTAATCGGGAGCGATCGGGTATTTACGCGCGGAACGGGGCAACGGGCGCTGTAGTGTTTCGGGGTGTGGGGTCAGTGACCCCATAACCTTATCTATTCCAAAAGAAAAGCCCTCGCCCTTTAGGGGCGGGGCTTCCTTTTGGATCAGGGAAGACTTGGGGCGACAGGCCCCAAACCCCGAAAATGCTACCGTGTCGTTTCCGCCTTCCCGGCGAAATAATCTGACAGCACCTTGAACGCCATCTTCCGCTGTCCGGTTTCCGACACCACGCCCTTGCGGTTCCAGCCCTTCTGATAGATGTGCTGACGGCGCGGCGAGCGGAAGTCCTTCAAAATCCACGGCGACAGACCGCTCAGGAACGGAATCTTGTCCGCCATGGCCAAGGTGTTTTTATAGTACAGCGCCTGGTACTCCTCGCTGAAGCGCGGCTTGGCGGCCTCATCGTGGAAGCCGAACTGCGCGTCGGCGCCGAACTCCGACAGGATCAGCGGCTTGTTCCAATGACTGTGCCACTGCGTCGCCGGAACATCCTCGATCTTGTCGTTGCCATACCAGCCGTTATAGGTGTTGATCGCCATGACATCGAGCGACGCGACCAGCGGGTCCTCGATCTTCATGTCGATATGACCGTCGACAATCTCGCGTTCGGTCATCAGGGCCGCACTGGCCAGGCGCGTCCCGTCCAGAGCGCGCGTATCATCGGCCAGGCGCTTCAGGAAAGCCGTTCGCGTCTCATTGATCGGCGTCTCATTGCCGACGCTCCAGATAACGACCGACGCCCGGTTACGATCGCGCAGAATGTTTTCCGCCTGCATCTTGCGTGCGACCATCAGTGTCTCCGGCCGTGCGAAATTGACCGTCCAGTAGACAGGGATTTCGCTCCACACCAAAAGGCCCATCTCATCGGCCATGCGCGTCGTCACTTCCGAATGCGGATAGTGCGACAGCCGGACATAGTTGCCGTTCAGCCCGTACTTGATCTCGCTCAGCAGGGCGCGCGAGGCTTCCGGCGTGATGATCCGCGCCGGGTTCAGGCCGAACTCTTCTTCATGCAGCGAAATACCGCGCAAAAAGACCGGCTTGCCGTTGAGCACAATCTGCGTGCCCTTGACCTCGATGGTGCGGAAACCGATCCGGTCCTTGAGCGCATCGGCGCCAGCCTTGACCGTCACATTGTACAGGGTCGGCGTTTCAGGCGACCACAGCTTCAGGCCGCGCGGCGCCTTGGTGCTCAGGGCCACATGCCCCTCGGCATTGGTGGTGCCCTTCAGCGTCAGGTTCAGCCCTTCGACAGCGACCTCAACGGCTTGATTGGCCTTACCAAGTCCTTCGATCGCGATATCGGCCAGGATACGGCCATCCCTGGTGTAGCGGACGAAGCTGTCGTCGATCCAGGTCTCGGGCGTTTCAACCAGCAGGACCTCGCGCAGGATGCCGCCATAGGTCTCCCAGTCGGTGACCGTCGGCGGCACCGTATCGGCGTTGCGCACCGAATCGACCGCGACGACCAGATTGTTGTCCTTTTCGCGCAGGGCATCCGTCACATCGAAGGCAAACGGCGTGAAGCCGCCTTCATGCTGGCCGATCATCTGGCCATTGAGATAAATCGTCGCCTTGTAGTCGACGGCGCCGAACCGCAGGAAGACACGTTTGCCGGCTTGCTTCGGTTGGCGGTCGAAGCTCTTCTGGTACCAGACAAGCCCGTTGTAATAACGCATTTCGGCGCTATGGCCGATCCAGGACGATGGGATTTGCGCTTCGGGTGACCGGCGCAGGTCGTATTCGAACAGGGCGTTCGGGTTTTCCTTCGAAGTCTTTTCAACATTGGTGTCGGACCCGCGCGCATGACGCGGATTAACCGGACGGCCCATGAAATCCGCCTGGCCGTCGCGATAAGGATCGACCGAATAGTGCCACGGACCGGACAGGTTCTGGCTGTCGCGACGGTCCGCATTGACCAGTACGTGCTGTGGAACAACGGATTGCAGCTCGGGGGCATTGGCCGGTGCGGCAGGCCCGGCGAAGGCCGGTAACGCAATAAGGGCCGACAGCGCGGCGGCGCTCAGCAGATGTTTCAGCATGGAGTACCTCTCTGTTTGACACACCTTAGCGAGATAAAATTGGTCTGACAACTTTCCGCGCACGATTTTGTGCGGCGACAATCGGCACGCGTTGTCTTATCTTTATCTCACCCAAGGAGACGCACTATTCCCAAGCTTACACCCGATCGGATAGGTAGTCTTGCAGGCGAATTGCGTGAGTGGGCAAGCGACGGGGAGGCCTTGTCGCGCAAGCTTATCTTCAAGGATTTCAAACAGGCTTTTGCCTTCATGGCCGAGGTAGCGGCAAAGGCCGATGAGATGGATCATCACCCGGAATGGTCAAATATCTACAATCAGGTTTCCATTCGCCTGACGACGCACGATGCCGGCGGGCTAACAGAAAAGGATATCATGCTGGCACGCCATATTGATGCTGCGGCGGTAAGTCAGGGTGTGGAAAAATAATAAGAAATACGGTAGCTTAATGCCATTGGTATCGTTTGTAAGCGCCGAGCTCCATATTTAATTTTTATTTTTGCAAACCTACACCCTTTAATTGACGATTGAACCAGAGAGGACCACGAGTCACGCACATGCTCGAGAAGAAGAATACGATCCTGATTGTGGATGACGAGGAAGAAATCCGCAAAATGCTCAGCATCTTTCTTGATGCCGCGGACTTCAAGGTCTGCGAGTGTGACAGTGGTAAGCAGGCCTTGCGGCTTTCAGCTTCGGTGCGTCCGGACCTCATCCTGCTCGACCTCGGCCTGCCGGACATCGACGGCAAGGAAGTCATCACCAAGATTCGCGAGTGGTCGAATGTGCCGATCGTCGTTCTGACGGCGCGTTCCGAGGACTCGGATGCGGCGCCGGCGCTGAACACCGGAGCGGATGACTATGTGACCAAGCCGTTTTCGGCCGAAGTCTTGCTGGCACGCATCCACGCCAACCTGCGCAAGTCAGCCGTGAAGGAAGTCGGCGAGCCGGAAATCATTCACGGCCCGATTCGCATGGACCTGGTGCGCCACGAAGTCTTTATCGACGGCGAGCGTGTCGGCTTCACGCCCAAGGAATACGACCTGCTGCGCTACTTCCTGGTCAACCGCGGCCGCATGCTGACGCACAAACAGATCCTGAAGGAAGTCTGGGGGCCTGCGCACCTGGAGGACACGCAGTATCTGCGCGTCTATATCGGACAGGTTCGCGACAAGCTGGAAACCCGCGAAGGCCTCGGCAAGTCGATCGTGTCGGAATCCGGGATCGGCTATCGCATGGACCTGGTTGAATAGGTTCGGCGCTGGTTTTAAGATTACTGGCTATGCCTTAAGGCTCCGATCTGGTCACACCAGATCGGAGCCTTAAATTTTGGCTTCGACGCGCATCCCGCGGGGAGCCGCCGCACAGTTTTAGGAATGCGCTTATAAGTGCGACCGTTTTATTTCATTCTTACGGGAAGTGCCAAACTCGTCTTTGTATATTTATGGTGGCGGACTTAGCATCAAGAAGATCGGTAAGCACCGGTAGCTCATTTTGGTCCAGTCCATTCAGGAGAATGTCATGCTTAACTGGATAGTCACTTTCTTTATACTTGCCGTCGCTGCGGCATTCCTTGGTTTTACGGGACTGGCCGGCACTTTCGCGGATATTGCCAAGTTCATCGCCATTATCTTCGTCGTCCTGTTTATCGCCGGTCTGGTTTACAGGCTGATTACGGGGCGGAGTGCAAATCCGCCGTTGTGATGACAAGAAATGGGGTTTGTGGGTATGTCGTGGCGAAAGTATAGCTTTCGCCCGCCATCGGCCCCACAAACCTTTTCTTTCCAACAAGAAAGCCTCGCCCCCAAAAGGGCGAGGCTTTCTTGTTGGATCAGGAAGACTTGGGGCCGCAAGCCCCCAGCCCCATAAGCTGTTATCTCAATCGGCCCGATGGTTTTTATAGAATAACGTAAACACCGCTCCGCCTTCAGGATGGTTTGCCAATTCAATCCGCCCGTCGAGCAGCTTCATGATATGCCGGCAGATGGTCAGTCCCAGCCCCGTGCCGGCATTCTGCTGATCCGCCCGTTGCAGCCGTGTATACTTGTCGAAGACGAGGGCCTGCTTGTCCTGCGGAATGCCGTCGCCATGGTCGCGAATCCGGACAAAGCCCTCCGATCCCGTCACGCCATGTTCGATGACAACATAGGGCTCGGTGGCGCCGTACTTGCGCACCCCGTGCTTGAAGGCATTGTGCAGCACCAGGCCAACAGCGCGGCTGCCCAGCATCGGATCCGTGAAGATCTCGTCGCGCTCTCCAACCTGACGGACTTCCAGCTCGCCGCGGGCCTTGAGCGGCCCCAGGCGCGACAGGCTGTCCTGGACCAGCTGGCCCATGCGGCAGGCTTCAAAGCGCGGCTTGACCGCTGCCGCCTCAAACTTGGCCATGTCGAGAATATTGGTGATGAAGTAGTCGAGCCGGAAGGCTTCGGTCAGGGCCGAACTGATCAGCGACCGGCGTTTTTCCTCGGGCAGCTTGTCGTACAGCATGGTCATGACTTCAAGCGAACCGATGATGGTCGCCAGTGGCGTCTTTAGGTCATGGGACACTGAAGACAGCATCTGCCGATGCAGGTACTCACGCATTTCATCATGCGACAGAGACGACAAATCATCGGGAGTCATGGGCAAAATCATATCAGACAAATAGGGTGCGAACAAATGGCTTTACGGGAAAAGGGGAGCCTGGCTGAGTAGCCCTGCTCCCCTGAAACCGTGCCCATACAAGCGTTCTGTTGTGAAGGCAAATGTGTGATCACTTATGGGTTACGCTTTTCCGCCTTATCCTGCTGCTTTTGTTTGTCACGCGCCGCCTTGATGTCAGCCGAGGTCTCCGAAGCCGCTTCACGCGCCTCCTGACCGACTTTCGAAACAGCCGATTCGGCGGCGTCACCGGCATTCTCCAAAGCTTCGCCCGCCTTTGCCAGCGGCGATGATTCGCTGATCTCTGCTGCGGCGCTTTCGACAGCAACCGGAACGGCATCTATGGCATCGCCGACCTTTTCACCGGTTGTGCGTCCGTCCGTCCGGTTAAGGAAGAGTGACGCGCCGATAATGACAACGATAAGAATGATGATAACGACGAGTATCCGTGCGACGGTGCTCATGCCTTTTGCTTTGCCACGATATTTAGTCGAAAAGCGATACGTGCTTTTCGCCAGGTCGCTCTAATCATCGATGTGTTCTGCGATTTGCTGAAAGACGACCAGTTCCTCGTCGTCATCCTGAGGGTCGAACAGCTCCGGCGGAAGTTCATCTTCGTAGAACTCGCCGTCGTAGCGGACCTGGTGCGTATAGTCCGGCTTGTGACCGGGTAGGGGATGGGGCGTAGGAAAAGCCATAGGGGAACTCCGAACTCTAGCCAGCCTGCTGTCGGGCGATTTCAGGTCGATCGACCGGTGGAATATCCGGCAGGACATCCGGATTGCCTTCGGGCGCCGGGGTGGGATTAATTTCCGGACCGGTCGGCTCGTTTGGCTCGATCTCGGGATTGGGGGGATCGTTAGGGCCGCTCGATGCACTGAAGGTCGTCTGTGCGGCAGCAATAACCGTATTCAGACGGCGCAGCGCCTGGCTGAGATCGTCCGTATGGCGTTGCTGCGACGGGCTGGCGACGTTGCCACCTTCGCCTTCCAGACGCAGGAATTCATCGAGCGCCAGAGACAATTCGCGCTGCGCTTCGCCGAGCGCGCCGCCGGCGTTTTCCGACAGCTTACGCGCGGCATCGAGGCCGGTCAGGTAGTCATCGGTCCACTTGACTACCTGAGCCAGATGGCCGGCGGTTTCGGGCTTGAGACGGCTGGTGCTGTTCATGATGCGCTTAAGGTCGCGCGATACCTTATGGACGGCGTCGACCTGCCCGATATCCAGGCCGGCCTGCGCGGCCGCCTGTGCGGTTTCAGCAGCGGGTTTTTGTGCCGTGGCTAGTGATGGCTGATGCAGTCCGCTGTCCGGCTTGACCTTGAAATTGAAATCGTCGGCCATGGTGGCGTGTCCTCGAAATATGCCTCTCAACTGAGGCCTTGGAAAAACGATAGGTCAAAGGTTGCAAAGGCACAGTGCCGTTCGCCGCAACGGCCTATAAGCGCATCGTAAGCCTTAACCTTATGGGGTTTACGGCGTTCAATTTGCCGGCAGAAGCGTTCACGATATCGCGCGATACAAGGCAAAACGGCCGCTCTGAGGGCGGCCGCTGTCATGGGTCTGGCAGGCATTTCAGGTCGCGCTGGAGCGCGCCAGATCGTCGCCACGCGCTTGGGTCTTCTTGTGCTTGAGGCCCTTGACGAAGGAGGCCAGGGCGACCGCCGCGAGCCCGACGGTCGCGACCGCGCTGAGACCCGGCGCTATGCGGCGGACAAACTGTGTGTTGACCAATGCTGCGGCGGTCATGAGCGTGGGGGAGGCTGGCGTCTTGGTCAGGGCCTGGGCGAAAGGCAGGAGGCTGAGGACGCGGGTCGAGCCGTAAAGCAGGGTGTGTTTCATGGAATGCTCCCAAAAGCGATGTGCAGAAAAGCGTGAGCGGTTTTCCGCGCAGACATCGCGACAAAACTATGGGGCACAACCTACATCCGTACGCATAAGAACGGCGTTGGATTGATGGCGGCTGGTGTCAAAAAGCGCGTTGTTTACCGCAGAGCGCCCAGCTTCAGCGCCAGGATATCCGGCAGGACCGGCTTGGAGATGTACTCGTCCATCCCGGCCTGCAGGCAGCGTTCGCGGTCGCCGGCCAGGGCGTGCGCCGTCACACCGATAATCGTATTGCGGTATCCCCGGCCAGTCGCTTCCTTGGCGGCTTCGAGGTCGCGGATCCAGCGCGTCGTCTCCAGCCCATCCATGCCCTGCATCTGCACGTCCATCAGGATGGCGTAGTGCGGGCCGCCGGCGGCCTTGATGATGTCGATCGCGTCGGTGCCCGACATGGCCGAGACCGTGTCGTAGCCCAGTTCCTCCAGCATCAGGCTCAGCACCATGATATTAGGCGCGTAGTCCTCGACGATCAGCACGCAAGGGCGCCCATTCTCGCCGGTGATCGGCTTGAAGGCGCGGCGCTGGTTGTAGAGCGTCGTCAGGCTGGCCGAGATCGGACGGACATTGCCGGCAGGGGCGACGACGGCTGGTTCCTCGCTCGAAGCGCGGTCCTGGTTGAGCGTCACCTTGAATACCGAGCCCCGGCCCTGCTGGCTCTCGACGCGGATGGCGCCACCCATCAGCTCGACCAGCGAACGCGCGATCGACAGGCCCAGCCCCGACCCACCGAAGCGGCGCGTGATGGTCTCATCGGCCTGGGTGAACTTGTCGAAGATCAGTGGCAACTTTTCGGCCGGGATACCGATGCCGGTGTCGCGCACCGACAGGTTGAGCGTCACGGAGTCGTCGCCATGGGCGTGGGTTTCGGCGGTGATGACGATCTCGCCTTCGTCGGTGAACTTCAGCGCGTTGCTGACCAGGTTCATCAGAATCTGCTGCAACCGCGTCCTGTCGCCCATCAGCACGTCGCCGTTTGTGCGGTCGTCAAGCACCAGACGCAGGTTCTTGCGGCCGGCGTCGGGCTCGAACATCAGGTGGATGTCCTTGAGGATTTCGGCCGGCTCGTAGCGGATGCTTTCCAGCGCGATCCGGTCGTCCTCGATGCGGCTGATGTCGAGCAGGTCGTTGATCAGCTTTAAAAGCAGGTCGGCATTGGTGCGCAGGGTCTCGACGATCTTCTTCTGATCGACATTGAGCGGGGACTTGGCCAGCACGGTCGCCAGGCCGGTGACCACGTTCATCGGCGTGCGGATCTCGTGGCTCATCGTCGCCAGGAAACGGCTCTTGGCCTCGCTGGCCTGCTCGGCGCGCTCCTTGGCCAGCATCAGTTCCTCGCGCTGGCGGGCGTTCTCGCGCAGCAGGCGTTCCTTGGTGTAGGCCGCCTGCATGATGGCCGGCAGGAGGTCGAGATAGGTCTGGTTGACGTCCTTGACGGCATAGTCGGCGGCGCCGCGCTGCAGGGCCTCCAGGGCTATGCGTTCATCGCCGCCAACCGTAAGGATGACGGCGGGCGGCGAGCCCGGCACATTGCCGAGGCGTTCAAGCAGCTCAAGGCCACTCATACCCGGCAGGTTGTAGTCGACCAGAAGCAGATCGTACGCCTTGCCGTCGCGCATGATCAGGTCCAGCGCTTTTTCGGCCGTCTCGACCGTATCGACGGCCAGGCCCGCGCGGTCCATGCGTTTTTGCAGCAGACGCGCCAGCGCAGCGTCGTCCTCGACATACAGGATTTTCTGCATGCCGGACAACGGGTGGGATTGCGGATCTATTTCGGCGTCAAGCGGCATGAGAATCAGTCATTGATATGGGGTACGCGAACTATGGTCATCATAAGGCCGAGTTTCTGAATAGCCTCCGAAAATTCATCATAGCCGACGGGTTTGTTCATGAAAACATTGCAGCCCAGTGCATAGCACCGATCAATGTCCTTGGGGCTGTCGGTCGTCGTTAAAACGATGACGGGCATGCGCCGTGTCTTTTCCGAAGCCTTGAGGTTCTTCAGGATTTCGAAGCCATCGATATCCGGCAGGTTCAGGTCGAGGACGGCGACCATCTTGTCATAGTGGCGTTCGGGCTGGTCGGGGCCAAAAAAGTAGTTCATTGCCTCCAGACCCGATTCCAGGTGTTCGATCGTATTCTGGACGCCGCTGCGTTTCAGGTTGCGGCGGATGAGGCTGGCGTGGCCAGCATCGTCTTCGACCAGCACGAGCGAGAAGGGTTCCGAAAACGGAGAGGTCATGAGGGGTCCTAACTCGCCATTGCCCGAGCCCCGTCTTGGGGCAGTTCGGCATTGGCGGCAGTGGGGAGTTTCTTCGGCAGGCTGAAATAGAAGGTCGTGCCGACGTCAAGCGTCGAGTCGAACCAGATGGCGCCTGACAGCTTGCGCAGCGTCGCCTTGACGAAAGCCATGCCCAACCCCAGGCCGCGTACATCGCCGGTATTGCGGGCGCGGCGGAAGATGTGGAAGACCTTCTGGCGGTCGTCGGCCTCGATGCCGCGACCGTTGTCACGGATGGAAAAGACGTATTCGCGGCTGGTCTCGACGCAGTTGATCTCGATGCGGCCCGGGCGTCCGGACTGCAGATACTTGACAGCATTGTCGAGCAGGTTGGAGAAGATCTGCTCCAGCGCCACTGGGTCGGTAATCAGTTCGGGCAGGTGGCCGACCACGACCTCGACGCCCTTGCCGGTCAGCTCATAGCTTTGCGCGCCTAGGCATTTGTCGAAAATGGTGCGCGAACTGACCCGGTCCTCGCGGTAGACGTACTTGCCGATACGCGAAAGGTCTAGGATGGCGGTGGTCAGCGTGTCCATGCGGTCGACCGCCTTGCCGATAAAGCCGAGTGATTCCGGGATATCGGCCTTGAGCAGGGCTTCGATCCGCGTCCAGGTCTCGGTACCCAGCTTCTTTTGCTGTGGTTCAATCAGTTCGCGGACCTCTTCAACAGCCATGGACAGTTCGTGGCTGAAACCCTTGAGGTTGACCAGGGGCGAGCGCATGTCATGCGAGGTGATGTAGGTGAAGGCTTCCATGTCGGCGTGAAGCTGCTTGTACTCTTCCTCGCGTTCCTTCTGCTCGGTAATGTCGGTGTGGGTGCCGATCAGGGTGCGGATCTGGCCGAACTTGTCCCAGGTGCCGACACCGCGCGACAGCACCCAGCGCCAGGTGCCGTCCTTGTGCTTCATGCGGAAGACATTGGCGTAGACCGGGGACTGGCGCATGATGTACTGGCGCCGCACCTCCAGGACCTTGGGCAGGTCGTCCGGATGAGTCAGGCCCATGACCGAATCAATCGTATCGGCTATCTCGTCTTCGCCATAGCCCAACATAGCCTTGAACTCGCGCGACGCGTAGAAGGTCTCGCTGACGAAGTTGAGTTCATAGAGGCCGTCATTGATACCGTTCATCACCGTCCTGAAGCGCAGCTCCGCCTTGCGGCTCTCGTCCTCGAAGGCCTGGTTTTCGGTCTCCAGCTTAATGATGGTGATGGTACCGATCAGCACGATGCCGATGCCGATAATGGCGCCAATGATCAGGATATAGATGAAGTTGGCGCGCTGCGACTGGACCTGCTTGACGTGCGCCTTGAGGCTGGCGAGGCGCAGGGCGATGCTGTCGTCGAGGCGTTCGCGCAAGGCATCCATAGACTGCTTCTGGCGGGCCAGGTCCTCGACCGACACCGCGCCCCGGCCATGGGTGCGCACGGCGGCGATCTGGCGCTCATAGGTTTTCTGGATGTCGTCGATCGCATCGAGCCAGACATTGGTCTGGGCGAAGAAGGCCTTTTCGCGGTAGGTGACGTTGCGGAGAGTCACGACCTGCGTGCGCAGCCGGTTGCCGGCTTCGCGATAAGGCTTCAGGAAGTGGTCGTCGCCGGACAGGATATAGCCCCGTACGCCGTTTTCCATCTCGAGGGTGCCGATATAGATATTCCGGGTCTGGCCGATGGTCTCATACTGATAGACGGTGTCGTCATTCAGATCTTCGACGGTCTTGTACTGGCTGTGGATAATCATGGTGAAGGCGCATAGCGCGATCGACACGATGCTGAAAAAGGCCAGGTAGATGTGCTTGACGTTAATGCCCCAGGGTAACCACATCGTGCTCGGCCGTTGATGATGCCTTCTGCCCATATTATTCCAGATGGCGGGTGATCGGCCCACTGGAATTCGGCGGCATGCCGAAACACGGGTCTGTCTGTCGCCCGAAGGTGGACGCTAGCGCGGGTAACCACAAACGGCAATAAGTGACAGGGCGGAAAAAATAAAAAACCCGTAAGAGCGGGGCTCTTACGGGCAGTAGGCAGCAAGGGAGAAGGTTTTATATATGCGTCCGTTTGAGATTTAGCGGCGGGTCAGCAGGGCGCCGAGGATAAAACCGGCACCGAGCGCAATGGCGCTGGAGCGAATCGGGTTCGACTTGATTTCGGCTTCGACGGTTTGCGACAGCTTCGACGTCTGGTCGAGCGTCTTGTCAAAAGCGCCACGGACCTTCTGGCCAGCTTCACTGGCATAGTCCGAAACACTGTGGAGCGCGTCCTTGCCTTCGTTAGCAGCGTCCTGGACGACGTTGCGCAGGTCGTTCTCGGCGGACGCCTTGGTCACATCGGCGGCGGCTTTGGTGGCGGAGGACAGCATGTGAAGGGACTCCTATCGTTCAATGAAAACGGATCAGCGATGTCGGGGGGAGGAAATGGGGTCGCGTTCACGGAGGCCTTGTCTGAGGTCTTAGGCTAGGGGGGGGCGATGAAGAGCCCCAAACCCGGCGTCCGTGAACGCGATGATGTCAGACTACAGGCCGTTCCCTCAAAGGGCGATGCGCTGCGCCGGTAGCGAAAATAAAATAGTGATAAAGGCGCCTTGCCGGTTTCATTCGCGATTTCGCCGCAAAGGCCGGCAGTCAGGTCTTACCCCATATTTACCCACGCCGCGGCGTTGCGTGCGTCAATTTTATGCCGACCCTGATACGTTTCAGGTGGTCGCAAATCGCGACACCTGTTCATTTTTTAGGAGGAGCTCATCATGTCTGTTAAGTCGAGCATCAAGGAAACCGCCGGCGCCGCCGAAGAAGAGCTGGGTGAAGCCCTGCACAATGACAAGATGGCCGAAAAGGGCCGTCGCATGCGTAATGAGGGCCGTGTCGGCAACGGCAAGATGCCCAAGGTCACCAAGGTCGGCGCCGAAAAGCCTTAGCTTCCGGACAGAGCGACAGAAAAAAGCCTCCCGGTGGACCGGGAGGCTTTTTCTTTGATCAGAAATATGGCTGGCCTTGAAATATCCATGTTATGCCATGGCTGTGCAACGGCCTTATGACATGTTTGAAACGCTTCTGCGTCAAACGCCCAGATGTGCCAGCAGGTCGGCGATCTTTATCGAAGCGAAGTGGATGCTGGAATCGGCCACGCCATAGGGCATGAACAGCCAGTCGCCGACCTTGAGTGCACCGCAGGTATAGATGACGTTCGGCACATAGCCTTCGCGGTTGTCTTCCGATGGCGACAGGAGCGGTGTCTGAGAACGAGCGATCACCTTGCGCGGATCGTCCTTGTCGAGCAGGGCAGCCCCCAGCGAATAGCGGCGCACTGGGCCGACGCCGTGGGTCAGGACCAACCAGCCTTCGTCGAGTTCGATCGGTGAGCCGCAATTGCCCATCTGGACCAGTTCCCACGGATATTCCGGTCCCAGGATACGCTCGCCATTGTTCCAGATCAGCCGGTCATCGCTTTCGAGGTAGAAGATGCTTTCGTGGTCCAGGCGCGTGATGGCGGCATAACGACCGTGCAGCCGGCGCGGGAACAGGGCCAGGCCCTTGTGATTGGCGGCAGCGCCCCGGAACGGGACCAGCTTGAAGCTGCGGAAGTCGCTGGTTTCAAAGGATTCGCAGGCAATTTCACGCCCGTTATAAGCCGTATAGCTGCCGAGATAGATCTGGCTTCCATCCTCCTCGGTGAATTTCACCATGCGCAAGTCCTCAAGCCCGTTGGTCTGGGATCGCGTCACCGGGAACAGGACCGTTTCCGACACAGGGCACGCCTGGTGGCTGTGGACTGTAACCGCGCCGTCGTAAGGCACTGGGTCCCTGGGCCTGGCGGCAACGGCGAAATCGGTTTCGGGCTTCAGTTCGATCGAACCGTCGGTGTGGAAGACGCCTTCGCGGAAGGAGATGGTCGAGATATGGCCCTCGCCGACGGTGCGCGTCGACAGGATGAAGTTGACAGAGCCATTGCCGGCACCGGTCTGATCCGGATGAACGACGATTGACGGGTTCATGACCGCCGCCGCCTGGTAGCTGTATTCGTGGCTGAAATAGGCGCCGATCAGGGCGCGGTGGTCCTCATCGATCGTCTCCATGCCACCATTGATCGCCTGGATCTGGTTGAAGCGCTCCAGGAAGATGCCGCGCGTCTGCCAGTGCCGACCGGTAAAGTCACGGTTGACCTCCTCCATTACGTCGCGCACCTCTTCCGCCGACAGGGCGATAATGGCGTCGCAGATCCGTGTCACCCGCGACATGGTGCCCTTGGCGCTGTCACGTGCGCCGCTGGCGATGGCAAAGGGTAGGATAACCACCCTTTCCGGATTGGCCCTGAGCATCAAAGGGCTCTGCAGCATATCTACATGGGTCGATTTTGTCAGCTTGGTGCCGCCGTCCATGAATGTTATCCCTCTCCAGAGCGACATGTCGAAAAGTGCTAAGTGGTTTTCGACATATCGCGACAAAGTATGAGCTCGGATCGGAGTGATGATTCCAACTGAAATCGTTCCAATCCAAGCGGTCTAGGCACCAGGGCTGCATGCCGTGGTGCCTGACAGTATCATTGATCTGCTCGGCCAGCGCAAAATCAGACTTGCGCCAATGCCTTCATTTCGGTTTTAGGCGCTTTAGTCCCCTTCGGAGCCGTGGCGATCCCGGCTTTCAGTTCCATTTTCAGGGCTGTCCAGCTGAGGTGGTAGGCCAGGATCGATTCAGCACCCTGGTTTTCATTGCAGCCGTGCACAGTCAGACCATCGAAGCAACCGCCGTCGGCGGTTATCGTTGCCACATTGTGGCTGTTCACGCCTTCGAACCACGCCCAGGCCCGCAAGGCCTCTTCGCGCCATTCGGGCTCGCCCGTCACGCGCCATGCGGTCAGGCACGCCTCGATAGTAGCTATGACCTCCAAAGGTTGTTGGTCATATAGCGGATGGACTTCGCCATCCTCCTTGAAGCGTGAGGTCGGCACTGGCAGGAAGCAACCTTTCACTGGCAGGGTCTGCTGCGTCATCAGCCAGGCGAGCGACGCCAGGCCGTTGCTCAGGATAACGCTGTCCGACAGGAACTGGCCGGCCAGGATCAGGCCGTCGCTCAGGCGGGCATTGTCATACGAGAGAGAGGCTTCGAACCACAGCCGGTCCGGCGTGGACGCCTGGGTGTAGTAGCTGTTCAACATGCGCGCCAGATCGAGGATCGCCGCCTGGATTTCCTGCGGCTGGCCAATGACGCCAAAGGCGCGGATCAGCGTCTTGAGGACGATGGCGCGTGAGCGCATCGACGTCCAGGTCAGTGCGCGTGGCCAGACGCGTTGGCCCAGTTCGGTCGCCCAGTTGCGCAGGTCGGCCGGGAGATCGGAGCGGGCGACATCGACCAGCGCTTCGAAGGTGCGGGCGCAGCAATCATTTGAGCCGCCGTCATCGAGCCATTGCCGATCGAAGCCCATGAAATTGCGGAAGCGGCCGGTGTCCGGATTCCAGGCGTGGTTGATGAAGCCGGCATAGATATAGGCCAGGCGCAGTTGCTGGCCATCGAGCTTGCCAAGCTTTGACTGGCGCGCGACCAGGCCCAGCGCGCGGCAATTGTCATCGGTGCAGTAGCCGTGCGCGCGATCTGGCAGACGGTACTTGCCGTGCTGATATATGCCCGTATCGTCGCTCATGCGCTGGATCGCATCCCAGAGCGGGCGCTGTGCCGTAAACCGGGTTTCGGTTTCAACGACCTGGCAGCCCTTTTTTACATCGTCCTCGGCGCGGGCGATATAGGCCTGCGCGACTGCCGACCAGCGCGACGACAGGCCGTACATATAAGCCTTGCGCGACATGGCTTCGCGGGTCGTGTCCGATTCCATCAGCCTGGCGATCGCCTTGCCGAAGGCCTGGCTGTCGTTGAAGGGGCACAGGACGCCGACGCCGTTGGCCAGGGCTTCCTGGGCGTGCCAGTAGGGGGTGGAAACAACCGGTCGGCCCAGCGCGATCGCATAGGACAGGGTTCCTGAGGTGATCTGCGTTTCAGTCAGATACGGCGTCACATAGACGTCGGTGGCCTGGAGGATATCGACCAGGTCGTTATCACTGAGATATTTGTCGACGAAGCGGATATGGTTCTCAATACCCAGTTCGTGCGCCATGGCCTTGAGGCTGTCACGGTACTTTTCGCCCTCGTGACGGATCAGGTGCGGGTGGGTGGCGCCGACGACCAGGTACATCAGGTCGGGCGTGCCACGCACGACTTCCGGCAAAGCGGAAATGACGGTTTCGATGCCCTTGTTGGGCGACAGCAGGCCGAAGGTCGTCAGGACTTTCTTCCCACTCAGGCCGTGATGCGCCTTGAAAGCCTCGGTGTCCTGCAGCGGCCGCGATGGGGCGCCATGCGGGACGATGGCAATCTTGGATTCTGGCACGCCGTAGACACGCTTGAGGATATCGGCGCCCTTGCGCGCCATGGTCACCAGGGTCGCCGACGCGCGGATCAGCCCGTCCATCACGCGCCTCTGCTCTTCGTTCGGCGTTTCCAGAATGGTGTGCAGCGTTGTGACAACCGGCATGTGCAGGCGTTCCAGGCAGTCGAGCAGATAGGCGCCCGACGGACCGCCATATATGCCGAACTCGTGCTGGACGAACAGAACCTGGGTGCCCGCCGCATTTAATTCATCGGCCAGGCGGATATAGGCCGCGCCGTCGTTCTGCGGGACCTGCCGGGTCACCTCCGGCGGATAATCGTAGGTATTGTCCGGGTCGTTCATGGCAATGACGTCCCAGCGTGCGTCAGGCAAAGCCTTGTGCAGGCAGGTGTACATGTCGCGGGTAAAGGTCGCCAGGCCGCACTGACGCGGCGGGAAATTGCCTATGATCGCCGTCTTCATAAGCGATGATCCTGTACTCTGGGCCTTGGCGATCTGAGGGATATCGGCGACGGTAAAGTCTTCACCCTGGGATTTGAACGTCGTGGCTTCGAGCATGGTGACCTCTGAAAACGGCCGCGCGCACCATGAGAGGGAAGGCATCGACCTCATTTTGGACCGGCGGGAACTAAGGGAGTAGGGGCGCGAAATATTGCGCCGCTTCGCATTGCACACAATGTCCGGCGGCGGATAAAGAATCAGTAGGAAAAACCGGAAATGCGGTAAGTGGTGGATGATCCGGCGGCGATCTCAAGCGAACGTGATGCGATGCGGTATTCGCGTGATCTGTTCGGGTACCGGCGTTCACTGATCAAATGAATGCCGGGTGATCGCGGAAGGTGCGATAAGGATGTCTAGAACACTTTTCAGGCGCCTTGCATAGGATAAATGCAAAGCGCCTGTATTTATTTCAAAATAACTTCAGATGTTAAAATATAATTTTGCGTCGAATATTTTAAATAACTTCCCATTTTCCGGAGGATTCCGATCGAAACAGGGCGTCGATGATGCGCATATTGGCGCGCGCGTCGCTTAAATCGTAAGGTAATGGGATTTCACCAAGTACAGCGCGCGAGAAATCTTCGGCCATGCGGGTATACTGATCCGAGATGTCCATAGTGTGCAGCTTTGCCGTTGCGCCCGTCAGCGAGTCGCCATCGTCGATGACGAAGACATTGGCCTCATCCGGCTGGGCGTTGTAGGGCACGGGGATGGTCAGGCGGGCGTCCGGCCCCCAGACGACCAGTTGCTGGCCGCGCGCCAGTTGTGTCGATACCGAGAAAGTCAGGTGGCGGCCGTTGCCAAAATCGAGAATCCCGCCAGTCACGACGTCGGTGCCCCATTCCGGGTGACGAGTGAAGATGGCGATGACGCGCGCCGGCTCGGCTTCAAAAAAGAAGCGTGCGGCCACGATCGGGTAGCAGCCAATGTCCATCAGCCCGCCCCCGCCCCATTCGACCTTGTTGCGGATATTGGCTGGGTCCTGGTTGTTGTAGCTGAAATAGGACTGGATCATCTGTGGGGCGCCGCCCAAAGCACCTTCGCGGACCTGTTTCCTCGCCGCATTCCATTGCAGCGAATGGCGCACCATGAAACCTTCCATGATATGCACCTTTCCTTCGACCTCCTTCAACTGGTCGATTTCTGCGGCGTTCAGGCTCATCGGCTTTTCGCACAGGACGTGCTTGCCGGTGCGCGCTGCGGCCAGGGTCATCGGCACGTGCAGATGGTTGGGCAAGGGATTGTAGATGGCGTCAATGTCCGGATCGGCCAGCAGATCCTCATAAGAACCATAGGCTTTTTCGATGCCGATGCTGTCGGCCACGCCTTGTGCTGCGGCCTTGTCGCGCGAGGCAATGGCGGCGACCTCGACGTAAGCGCTCTTGCGCATGCCAGGGATGACCTTGGTTACGCCGATGCGCGCGGTGGACAGGATACCCCATTTGACCGTTTTCATGCTTGCGACTCCTGGCTTGGCCCGAATAGAGTGCCCGGCATAGCGCGCTGGCTAATCAGCCGCAACCATGGAGCCGTCATGATCACCGAAATCGCCGCCCTTCGCATCGACCCTGCCCGCGCCGGCGACTTCGAGGCGGCGGTGGCGGCCGCGAAGGAGCACTTTCGCACCGCGCCCGGTTGCCACGGCATAAGCCTGGAACGCGTGATCGAGACGCCCGGCGCCTATAATCTGCGCGTGCTATGGGAAACGGTTGAAGCCCACACGGTCGATTTCCGCGGTTCGGAAAACTTCCAGAAGTGGCGCGCCTTGGCCGGGCCGTTTTTCCTAGAGCCGCCGGTCGTTGTGCACAGTGAAACTGTCGGCGTCTATTTTTAGTCTATAGCCGGATCAGAATTGATGGCCGCTCCGACGCAACGCCTTAAGGTCGCCACCGGCTTTGCCAGTGAGGCCGGGCCACGTCCTGACAACCAAGACTTCGCCGCCGCCTATCTCGAAGGTCCGCCGCGCCATCACGGCCTGGTCGCCGCCGTGGCCGATGGTGTCGGCGGCACCAAGGGGGGACGTGTCGCGGCTGAACTGTCGGTGCGCGCCTTTATCGACGATTATGTCAGCCAGTCCGACGCCCTGCCGCCGCGCAAGACGGCGGCACGTGCGCTCGAAAGCATCAATCACTGGATCCACGTCCAGGGTCAGAAGGATGAAAACCTGAAGGCCATGGCGGCGGTCTTCACCGGTATCGTCATCAAGGGCCAGCGCCTGCACTGTTTCCACGTCGGCGATACGCGGCTCTACCGGCTGCGCGACGGCGCCTTGAGCCAGCTGACACGTGACCACAAGCCCGAAGGCGCCGAGCAGTCGAGCCTGATCACCCGTGCCATTGGTCTGGAAGAAGCCGTGCGCATCGACTACCGTATCGAGGACGTGCAGACCCACGACCGCCTGTTGTTGACCAGTGATGGCGTCCACGGGCCCCTGTCCGCCGACCAGATCGAGGCTATTCTCATTCAGCGCGCCTCTCCGGAAGAGACTGCGCGCAAGCTTGTCTCCGAAGCCCTGGCCCATAATGGCGACGACAATACGACCGCCCTGGTGGTCGATGTGCTGGAGCTGCCGCCGGCGACCCTGGAAGACCTCGACGCTGCCTTTGCCCGTCTGCCTTTGCTGGACGCGCCGGAGACGGGCGCCGTCGTCGATGACTTCCGCCTGGAGCAGCGCCTGGCCGACGGCGACTACAGCCGCGTTTTCCGCGCACGCGACCTGAAGGACCAGCGCACCGTCCTGCTCAAATTCCCCAAGCCCGACACGATCGGTTCCGAACAGTCGGCGCGTTCAGTCTTCGCGCGCGAGGCCTGGGTCGCCAGCCGCGTCCGCCACGCCCTGGTGGGCGCCGTCCTGACCTTGCCGCCCGGGCGGCAGACGCGGCTCTATATCGCCCAGCCCTTCTACGAAGGTGAAACGCTTGAGGACCGCCTGTCGCGCAAGGAAAAGGTGCCTGTCGAGGCGGGCCTCGACATCGCCACCAAGCTGGCCAAGGCGGTGGCGGCCCTGCACCGCGCCGGCATCGTCCACCGGGACATCAAGCCGGAAAACGTCATGCTGCTCAGCGACGGTGGCCTCAAGCTGATCGACCTCGGCGTGGCGCGGCTGATCCATCTCGATCCGGCAGGAGAGGTCGACCACACGCCGGGTACACCCAATTACAAGTCGCCGGAGCTTTACGACGGCCTGCCAGGCGACGAGCGCTCGGACATCTTCGCTCTGGGCATCAGCCTCTACCGCATGTTCTCCGGCGGGGACTTTCCTTATCCTGACGCACCGGCCTTCTCCAAGCCGGTTCTTGGCCGCCCGCAGGCCCTGTGGTCCAAGCGCCGCGACCTGCCGGCCTGGCTGGAGAATGTCATCCTGACCGCGATCGCGCCGGAGCCGTCCGAACGTTTCCAGGACGGATTCGAAATGGCCTATGCGTTGGAAAACGGCATGCTGTCGACGGCACCGGCCTCAACGCGACGCGGGCGGTGGGGCCAGGTTGATCCGGTCAAGCTGTGGCAGGCGATTTCGCTGCTTCTGCTCATTGCCTTGCTGATCGTTGCCGGCATGAAATTTAGCTAGCTCTCGCGACAAACAGCGCGGCGCGCTTATCAATATTTGACGGCTCCGAACAAAGTGTCCGGCGTATCTTTTACAAACGGGCCGCTAGACTTCGCAAATGCGCAATGACGCCAGCTAGGAGAGCCAGACATGGACACGAGAGAGAAGATTCTGCCGCGCGGGCCCCAGGAGACCTCAGGCCCGAACCCGTCGATCAACCCGGACGCCATTGCCGACAATCCCGGCATTGATGATGCCACGCGCTCTATTTCCGGCCTCGACTACGACAGCCCGCATTCCCTGGCCTTCAAGGCTGACGAACCCGCTGCCGATGTTGGCCCCGAGGTCGGCAAGAAGCCGCTGATTAGCCGTGAACAATGGCAGATCGTCGGCGCCATCGCCGGCGGCGTTGTGGTGGCGGGTATCGCCGGCGCCCTCTATGCCCGTTCGCGCCGTCCGGAAAGCCGCATCGAGCGCTTTGCCCACCGCATCGGCCTGAACAAGTTCAACCTGTCCAAGCCGGCCTATGGTTACAGCAAGCAGGTTGATCATGCGCGTGACCGCTTGCACCATTACGAAGGCAAGGCGCGTGAGCAAATGGCTCACCTCGAAGAGCTGGCCCGCGACCGTCTGTCTCGCATGGAACGTCCGCACCTTTCGGACTTTCATTTTTCTGATTTTCGCGGTCGTAGTTCGGCGCAAAAGGCGGGTGACCGCTTCCTGGCCTTCTTCAAGTAAGGCCTGACCCTTGAAGATTTAAAAAGCCGGCTCGTTTGAGCCGGCTTTTTGACGCGCAATCTGTCCGAAAACCGCTGCACACTTTTCGGATTGCGCTCTATCGTTCAAGTTTCGTCGCCAGAATGACCGAGGTGGTCGTGCGCTCGACGCCGTCCAGCATGCCGATCCGGTCAAGCAGTTCGTTCATGGCGACACTGTCGGCGGCTTCGACCTGGGCAATGATGTCGTATTCGCCACTGATGGCGTAGATGGCCGACACTTCGGCGATCCCGGCCAGGCCGGTTTCGGCCGCCTGGCCCTGGCGCGGCAGCGTCTTGATCATGACGTGGGCGCGCATCCGCGTCTTGGAAAACGCCGAACCGAGACGGACGGTGTAGCCCTCGATAATTCCTTCCGCTTCAAGCCGTTCCAGCCGTGCATAGACCTGGGCGCGTGGGATTTCGAGCAGGGTGGCCAACTGCGACACCGGCAGGCGGGCATCCTCGCGCAGACAGGCCAGCAGACGGCTGTCCATGGGGTCGAGTTCGGGAGATGCGCTTTTTCGCGTCGTCATCTGGGGTGTCAGGTCTCAAATCAACGGTTGGCCAAATTTAAGTGTGTACAATGGGATACACGCACCGTGGGATCGATCAAGCGCTTTGACGCGCGCTGGCATATTGCGCTGCGTCATGTTTCTATAGTTGGGACGGTTTTGTGACGGCTACGGGGGCCTGCCATGATTACGCGATTGACAGCGCTGGCTGCTGCTCGTAAATGCAAATCATTCTCATGTCTTGTGGCTGTAGCAGGGGCTGAAACCGAAGAATGCCGTCTGACGCCACGGATGCACGCATGACCGGACCTTCCGGCGCCTATGACACCCGGGTGATTATTCCGGACGTCGCCGCCTTGCCGCGTCCGGATGGGCAGGCGTGCAAGCTCGTTCTGGACGGAGAAGCGTTTGCGACCAACTGGCGCGTAGCTGTTTACGCGACGCCGGAACGGCTGTCGGGGCTGGAGCAATCCTTGCGCGCCCGCGTGCAGTCGTGGCTCGACCTGATTGACCGTCAGATGAGCCCTTACAAGCCGCAGTCGGACCTTTGCCGCTTCAATGCCGCCGCTGCTGGCAGTTTCGTACCCCTGCCGCAGGTTATGCTGCAGGTCGTGCGCCACGCGCTCGATATCGCCCGGCTGACCGATGGTGCCTTTGATCCGTCTCTTCTGTCTGCGGTCGAGATGTGGGGATTCGGCGCCAAGGTGGTATCTGACGACGTGCCGGCCGAAGCTGAAATCCGCCGGATACGGGATTGCGCGCACGACTGGCGCGACCTGGTGTGGCAGGCGGATGGCCTGGTCCGTCCCGAGGGTGTCAGGCTCGATCTCTGCGCCATCGCCAAGGGCTATGCCGTCGATGGCCTGACGCAGATGCTGGGCCTGGAACCCGGCGTTTCGGCCGGTCTGGTTGAGATCGGTGGCGAACTCAAAGGATTTGGTGTCCAGCCGGACGGGCTGCCGTGGTGGGTAGAGGTCGAAGGCGCCGAGGGTGTCGCTGCCGCGCAGCGCACGGTGATCGCGCTGTGCGACCACGCCGTCGCCACCTCCGGCGACCTGCGCCGCGGTTTCGAGTACGACGGCGTGCGCCTGTCGCACACCATAGATGCGCGCACCGCCTGTCCTGTGCGGCCGGAAGTGGCCAGCGCGACGGTCATCGATCGCGACGCCTGGCGCGCCGATGCGCTGGCGACGGCGCTGATCGTCATGGGCGAGGCGCGCGCACTGGAGTTCGCACGGCAGGAAGGGATCGCCTGCCTGCTGCGTGTGAGGGATAACGGGGCGATGCGGGACGTCATCAGTCCCGCTCTGGAGAATTGGCTTTGACGGATTTGGGTGCATTTGTAACGCAGGACGCGACGCGTTGGTTGCTGGCTGGAGCGGCGGCGCTCATAGTCCTGATTGTCACCCTGTTGTCTTTGCGCAAAAAGCCGCAGGTCAGCGCGGCAGCCACAGTCGAAGCGATGAAAGAGGCGTCCGCCATCCTCGTCCTCTATGCCTCGCAAACAGGACAGGCGGAATCGCTGGCGCGCCGCACGGCCGCAAGCCTGACTGCCGGCGGGCAGGCTGCCGTCATCCTGTCACTGAAAGAGGCGACTCCGGACCTGCTACAGCACGCATCCCAGGCGCTGTGCGTGGTATCAACCGCCGGGGAAGGGGATGCGCCCGACGAAGCCATGCGCTTTGAGCACACCCTGATGAAAAAGCGGGTGGAGCTAGGGCAACTGACCTTTGCGATCCTGGCGCTGGGCGACCGGACGCACGGCCACTTTTGCGCCTTTGGTCATAGATTGGATGCCTGGCTGATGGAATGCGGCGCGCGCCAGCTGCGCGGCTGTATCGAGGTCGACGACCTTGATCCCAAGGCCCTGGCGAAGTGGGACGGCTTCCTGTCGAGCCTCGGTGGCGGCCAGGTGGCTCCAGAAGAGGCCGTGTTTGACGACTGGCAACTGGTCGCACGCGAAGTCCTCAACCCGGACAGCAGGGCGCAAAAACTGGTGCGCGTCGATGTTCGGCCCGTCGAAGGCGACGCTGAATGGCAGGCCGGGGACCTGGTCGAAATCATCACGCCCAAGGGGCACCGCCGCGACTATTCCATCGCGTCGTTGCCGAACGAAGGTAATATCCGGCTTCTGGTACGCCAGAAGGCCGATGGTGACGGCTCAAAGCTGCTGACCGAGACGCTGCAGCCGGGCGAAGCCTTGAAGCTGCGCGTCAAGACGCACACCAACTTCCATCTGCCCGAAGGCTCAGGGCCGGTCCTGTTGATCGGCGCCGGATCGGGCCTTGCCGGCTTGCGCGCTCACCTGCTGACTGCCATGGCGGCCGGCCGCAAATGCTGGATGATCTATGGCGAGCGCAACCCGGTAACCGACGGCGGCGCCTGTGATGAGCTGATCGTCTGGCAGGATGCCGGAAAGCTTGAGCGCCTCGACCTGGCCTTTTCGTCGGTCTCTGACGATAAGCAGGGTCGGTATGTCCAGGATATCCTGGTCGGCCGGACCAACGACCTCAAGGCCTGGCTTTCTGCTGACGGTTCCGTCCTGGTCTGCGGCGGACTGGACATGGGCAGGGCCATCGATGCGGCCTTGCGCCGGCACCTCGGCAATGACTGGTCCGAGGATGCCATCGCGGCCGGCCGCTATCGGCGCGATCTTTACTAGCGCCGTGCCCCCGGCTCGCTTTATACGATTTTTCCCTTGGACAATCCCGCCAATATGGGACAGCTTGCGTCGCGACAGCTTCACAAGGTAGCTGTAATCGATTACACCTAAATCACAAGAGGCCGGCCGGGCCATAGTCAACAAGAAATCCGGCGGCCAAAGGGTTGAAACACAGGGGTTCATACATGAGTAGCGCATCCGCCGCACCGTCCCAAGGCGCTCAAGGCAACGGGCCCTTGTTCGCCGCCTCCTTCGCGGCCATCGCCGCCACCTCCTTCTGCTTTATTCTGCGGGCGCTGGTCGTCGACACCTGGGGTGTCGCCTTCGCACTGACCGAAACGCAGAAGGGTGAATTGCTGGGCGTCGGCCTGTGGCCGTTCGCGATCTCGATCGTCCTGATCTCGCTGTTCATCGACAAGATCGGCTTCAAGGCGACCTTCTGGTTCGCGGGCCTGTGCCACCTGGGTGGTCTGGCCCTGCTGCTGATGGCCAATGGCTACTGGGCACTCTATGCCGGTACCTTCGTCATGGCGCTGGGCAACGGCGCGGTCGAAGCCGCCGCCAACCCCCTGATCGCCACCATCTACAGCCACGACAAGCCGAAGTGGCTCAATCGCCTGCACGCAGCATGGCCGGGCGGCATGATCCTCGGCGGCCTGCTCGCCATGGCGCTCGATCACTTTACGCCGGGCGTCAGCTGGCAGGTTAAGGTCGGCCTGATGGTCGTGCCGGTCCTGACCTACACCTTCTTGCTGCTGGGCCGTAAGTTCCCGGTGTCGGAACGCGTCGCCTCGGGCGTCTCCTACCGCACCATGCTCGGCGAAGCCGGCTTTATCAGCGCCTTTATCCTTGGTGCCCTGATCATGCTTGAAGTCGGCCGCGTCTTCGCCCTTGATCCGATGATCAGCTGGGGTGGCGCCGTTGCGCTGGCGGTGGTCTATGCCGTCTTCGCGCGCGCGCCGGGCCGCCCGCTGTTTATCCTGCTGCTCCTGCTGATGATGCCTCTGGCCGTCACTGAACTGGCGACCGACAGCTGGATCTCGTCGCTGATGGCGCCGGAAATGGAAAACATCGGCCTGGCCGGTGGCTGGGTGCTGATCTACACCTCGCTGATCGTCTTCGTCATCCGCATCTTCGCCGGCAGCCTGATCGAAAAGTTCAAACCGCTCGGCGTCCTGGCCATGGCCTGCGCCCTGGCGGCAGGTGGTCTTTTCCTGATGTCGGACGCGACTGGCGGCGTCATCCTGGCCGCTGCAACCTTGTACGGCATCGGCAAGAGCTTCTTCTGGGGCACGACCATCGCCGTCGCTTCGGAACAGTTCCCCAAGGGCGGCGCTGTGACCATGAACATGCTGGGCGGCGGCGGTATGCTGGCGGCCGGTATCCTGGGTTCGGTGCTGCTGGGCGCCGCGCAGGACCACTCGACCCGCGAAGGCCTGCGGGCGCACGACGCAGCTAACAAGACGGCCCTGACCGCCGAATATCTCAGCGAACCCAAGGTCTCGATCTTCGGAACCTATCAGGCGCTGAACGAGGCCAAGGTCGCGGCAGCCCCTGAGGCCGACAAGGCGGTTCTCGATGGCCTGGCGGCCAGCGCCAAGAAGGACGCGCTCAAGGAAGTGTCGCTGATACCGGTCGTGACCGGCATCGTCTTCCTGCTTCTCATCCTGTGGTTCCGCAGCCGTGGCGGTTACAAACCGGTGATTCTAGGGCGTAGCGAAGGCGAAAACATCGATGGCTAATACGACAGGTCCCCAAAAAGGACCACTGCGGCTGGCAATGGTTGGCGGTGGCCCGGGCGCCTTTATTGGCCCGGTTCACCTGAAGGCCACGGGCATGGACCGGCGCTATGAACTGGTTGCCGGCGCCTTCAGCCGCGACCCGGCAAAAAACGCGGCGGCAGGCGAGGGCTACAACCTGCCAGCCAACCGCGTCCATACCGACTGGCGCGATTTGCTGGCCAAGGAAAAGGGCAAGGTCGATGTCGTTTGCGTCGTGACGCCGAACGACACGCACTTCCCGATCAGCAAGGCCGCTTTGGAAGCCGGTTTCGACGTCATGTGCGACAAGCCGGCGACGCTGAACCTCGATGAGGTCCTGGCCCTGCGCGAGGTCATCCGCAAGACCGGACGCAACTATGGTCTTACCTACACCTACAGCGGCTATCCGCTGGTGCGTGAGGCCAAGGCGCTGGTCGCTCAGGGCAGGCTCGGCAAGATCCGCAAGATCGTCGTCGAATATCCGCAAGGCTGGTTGTCGCAGGACGTACACTCCAAGCAGGCCGACTGGCGCGTCGATCCCAAGCAGGCCGGCCTCGGCGGCTGCATCGGCGATATCGGCGTCCACGCCTTTCATCTCGCCGAGTTTATCACGGGCCTGCGCGTCACCGAACTGTGCGCCGATCTTGGCAAGGTCGTGCCGGGTCGCCTGCTCGACGACGATTGCAACATCCTGCTGCGCTTCGACAATGGTGCGCGCGGTGCGCTGATCGCTTCGCAGATTTCAGCCGGCGAACGCAATGCGCTGCGCATCCGCGTCTACGGTGAATTCGGCGGGCTCGACTGGAGCCAGGAAACGCCGAACACGCTGACGCTGAACTATGGTGACAAGCCGACGGAGGTTCTCCACGCTGGTGGCAGCTATCTGTCACCCGACGTACAGGCAATGATCCGCATTCCGGCGGGCCATCCGGAAGGCTATCTCGAAGCCTTCGCCAATATTTACCGCGACTTCGCCGACCAGATCGGCGGCAGCGGCAAGACCGTGCCTGGTATCGACGATGGCGTGCGCGGCATGCACTTTGTCGCCGTCGCGGTCGAATCAAGCAATGCCCGCCAATGGCGGTTGTTTAAGGACGTGTAGCAAACTTCTCCTCCCTATCGCTAGCGATGGGGAGGGGGACCCCGAAGGGGTGGAGGGGTATTTCTGCCCTTGCATACCCCTCCGTCATCGCCGCAAGCGGCGCTGCCACCTCCCCATCGCTGCGCGATAGGGAGAAGAGGCATCGGCAAGGATTAAATTATGAAGACCATCAAAGGCCCGGCCATTTTCATCGCCCAGTTCCTGAGTGACAAGGCGCCGTTCAACCGTCTCGACACCATCGCCGAATGGGCGGCGAATCTGGGCTACAAAGGCATCCAGGTGCCCACCAGCGATCCGCACATCTTCGACCTGAAGCAGGCGGCGGAAAGCCAGGCTTACTGCGACGAGATCAAGGGCGGGCTAGCAGCCTACGGTCTGGAAATCACCGAACTGTCGACCCACCTTCAGGGCCAGCTCGTGGCCGTCCATCCGGCCTACGACACCCTGTTCGATGGTTTCGCGGCGCCGGAAGTGCGCAACAATCCGGCGGCGCGTCAGGCTTGGGCCGTCGACCAGGTCAAGCTGGCCGCCAAGGCGTCGCAACGTCTGGGCCTCAACGCTTCGGTCACCTTCTCGGGTGCGCTGGCCTGGCCCTACTTCTACGCCTGGCCGCAGCGTCCTCATGGCCTGGTCGAAGAAGCCTTTGCCGAGCTGGGCCGGCGCTGGAAGCCGATTCTCGATGTCTATGAAGACTGCGGCGTTGACTGCTGCTACGAAATCCACCCTGGTGAAGACCTGCACGATGGCGCGACGTTCGAGCGCTTCCTGGATGTTGTCGGCGGCCATCGCCGCGCCAACATCCTGTACGACCCCAGCCACTTCGTGCTGCAGCAGCTCGATTACTTAAGCTACATCGACATCTATCACGAGCGGATCAAGATGTTCCATGTTAAGGACGCGGAGTTCAACCCGAACGGCCGTTCGGGCGTCTATGGCGGCTATCAGGGCTGGGTAGAACGTCCGGGCCGCTTCCGCAGCCTCGGCGACGGTCAGGTCGACTTCAAGAGCATCTTCTCCAAGATGGCCCAGTATAATTACGACGGCTGGGCGGTGCTGGAGTGGGAATGCGCGCTCAAGCATCCGGAAGACGGCGCGCGCGAAGGGGCGACCTTCATCCGCGACCATATCATCCGCGTGACGGAAAAGGCCTTTGACGACTTTGCCGGTTCCGGCGCGTCTAAGGAATCCCTACGTAAGCTGATGGGGTACTAATATGGATGTCGTGCGTCGCAGCCTGCTAATGACCCCTCTGGCTCTGGCTGCGACGGGTGCTGTTGCCCAGACGGCAGCCCCGACCGTGCCCGGCGACGCGCGCCAGCTGACCTGGCCCGAGCCCGTCGGCACAATCGACCTGTGGTCAACGGACCTGAAGGCGCCGGCCAATCTGAAAGAGGTGGTCGAGGAGGTCTCGACCAATCCGGCCGATCACCTGCGCCGCGTCCAGGGTATATCGAAGCCGCGCCTTGCTGTCTTCCCGGCGGCGAAGCCCAATGGCAGCGCCATGCTGATCATCCCGGGCGGAGGCTTTTCGTGGAACTATTTCGATCACGAGGGATATGAACTCGCGGCGAAACTGAACGCCGAGGGCATCACCTGCTTTGTCCTCTTCTATCGCCTGGCCAATGATGGCTGGGCCGATCGCGCCGATGTCGGGACGATCGACGCCCTGCGCGCCATGCGGGTCATTCGCGCCAATGCCGCGCGGTTCAAGGTCGATGCCGCCCGTGTCGGTGTCGCGGGCTTCAGCGCCGGCGGCTTCCTGACGGCCTCGGTGGCCACGCGCCACACCGCCTTCACTTATCCGAAGACCGATGCTACGGACTCTTTAAGCGCCCGCCCGTTCCTGGCTGCGCCCATCTATCCGGTGCAGTCGCTCGACCCCGCTATTGCCTATGCCGGCACGGCGCCGTCGCTGTTCGGTGGCCCGGCGACACCCGAACAGATCGCGCGCTATACCCCCGACCGCAATGTCGATGCCGACACCCCGCCGGTCTTCCTGGTTCACGCTGAAGACGACAAGACGGTGCCGGTTGAAAACTCCACGGCCTTACGTGATGCGCTCAAGGCCAAGGGCCGCGTCGTCGAAACCCATCTGTTTGCCACCGGCGGCCATGGTTTTGGCATGAAGCCCGGCAATGGCGAACCGTGGGGCATATGGTCGGATCTGCTGGTCGCCTTTGTTCGCCGTCAGGGATTGATGGGGTGAGGGCGGGTTGGGCTGCTCTTGGGGTTGCTCTGCTCTTGGCCGGCTGCGGCCAGAAGCCGATCGACGGTACATCTTCGGCCTCGGGCGCCGACTGGCCGCACTATCACGGCAATCCCAACGGTACGCACTATTCAACGCTCGACCAGATCACGCCGCAGAACGTCAAAAACCTGAAGGTTGCCTGGACGTTCGACAGCGGCGATGCCTTTGGCGAAGGCGCCAGCCAGTCCGAGATGGAAGGCAACCCGATGGTCATCCGCGGGCAGCTGTATTTTATCTCGCCCAAGGGCAAGCTGTTCTGTCTCGATGCCGCGACCGGCAAACAGCAGTGGGTATTTGATCCGTCCTTCGGCGACGCAATCGTCACGCGCCAACGCCTGCGCGGCATCTCCTACTGGGAGGGCGATGGTGGCGCGCGCATCCTGTTTACCTTCCGCGGCAAGCTGATCGCCGTTGATGTCAAGACTGGCCACCTGATCAACACCTTCGGCAAGAACGGTGAGGTCGATCTGCGCGAAGGTTTGGGGCGCGACTTTGACTCGATCGGCGTCGGCAATGTCACGCCGGGCGTGGTGTATAAGGACCTGATCGTCATGGGCTCGACCGGTAATACGCCGGGCCATATCCGCGCCTTCGACGTCCGCACCGGCAAGATACGCTGGATCTTTCACACCATCCCCCACCCAGGCGAATACGGCTATGAAAGCTGGCCCAAGGACGCCTGGAAGACGGCCAAGGGCGCCAATGCCTGGTCGGGCCTGACGCTCGATCCCGAGCGCGGCCTGGTCTTCGTGCCGCTGGCCTCGGCCGGTATGGGCAATAAGGACTTCTACGGCGGCGATCGCGAAGGCGACAATCTGTTCGGCACCTCGCTGGTGGCGCTTGACGCCAATACCGGCAAGCGGGTGTGGCATTTCCAGCTGGTCAGGCACGACCTGTGGGATCGCGATCCGCCGACCCCGCCGACGCTGATCACCGTCAAGGGCCGCCCGGCAGTGGCGCAAGTGACCAAGGCAGGCCTGGTTTTCATTCTCGACCGCGAGACGGGCAAGCCGCTCTATCCCGTCCAGGAGATTGCGGTGCCGGCGACCGATGTCCCGGGCGAAACGACCTCGCCAACCCAGGTCATGCCTCTCAGCCCCGAGCCGTTCGCGCGCCAGCACCTGACCGAAGACCTGCTGACCGACCGCACGCCGGAAGCCAATGCTGCGGTCAAGAAGGTCTTCGCCGGCCTGCGTTCACGCGGGCCGTTCGATCCTCCGTCGGTCCAAGGGACGGTGCTTTTGCCGGGCATGGACGGCGGCGCCGAATATGGCGGCGCGTCGTTCGATCCGGAAACAGGCCTGCTCTACATCAATGCCAACGAAATGGCGTGGATACTCAAGGTCAAGCCGCAGCCCCCGAAGATGAGCGGGGAGAGCGGCGAAGCCCTTTATCAGAATAATTGCGCTTCCTGTCATCGCGACGACCGCACCGGCAGCCCGCCGGAATTCCCGTCGCTGATCGGCGTCCATACCCGCCTCGACGACCAGCAGCTTACGCGTCAGATCAGCCGTGGCGCCGGCCGGATGCCGGGCTTTGGCGCGCAGCTGAGCGCTGGCGACGTTGCGAATGTCATCGGCTATCTCAAGGGTGATCCGGCACAGAAAGCCAAAAAGCCCGCCGGCGAATACCCGGAGGTTGACGCCGACGCCTATGTCTTCGACGGCTATGTCCGCTTCCTCGATCCGGACGGCTACCCAGCGATCAAGCCGCCCTGGGGGACGCTCAGCGCGCTCGACGTCAATACCGGCAAGTACGTCTGGAAGAAGCCCCTGGGCGAATATCCCGAACTGGCCGACAAGACGACGGGCAGCGAGAACTATGGCGGCGCGGTGGTGACCAGGGGCGGGGTGCTGTTTATCGCTGCGACCATCCGCGACAATAAATTCCGCGCCTTCGATAAAAAGACCGGTGCTTTGTTATGGCAGGCGCAGCTGCCGGCGTCGAGCATCGCTACGCCCGCGACCTACGCCGTCAAAGGCAAGCAATATGTCGTCGTCCAGGCCGGTGGTGGCAAGAATCCCAAGGTCAAGCCGTCGGGCAAGGTGATTGCGTATAGCCTGCCCTAAAGCCTCGGCGCAGCCGTACTGGCGCGCACGACCAGCTCATGGCCAAGCGTCACATTGACCCGTTCAACGCCGCCGTTCTCGATAATGTCGAGCAGCAATTCGACCGTCTTGACACCGATCTCGTGCATCGGCTGGCGAATAGTCGTCAAGGCTGGCTGGGCGTACTTGGCCAGGCGCAGGTCATCAAAACCGGCGACCGATACATCGTCAGGGCAGTTCAGGCCTGCACCTCGCAGCGCATGGATGGCGCCGAACGCCATATCGTCGCTGAAGCAGAAGATGGCGGTTGGACGGTTGTCGCCTTGGATCAACTCGGCCGCACGTGCGATGCCGGACTCGATCGTATAGTCGCCGTTGACGATCTGGATGTCGCGAATTCCCAGGTCCCGGGCCGCGGCTTCGACGCCGCTCAGGCGGCCTCGGCTGGTCGGGCTGGCCATATCACCGGTGATGACGCCGATACGACGGTGGCCCAGCCCGTGCAGGTGCTCGATCATTTCGCGCGCGGCGGCGGTATTGTCGATATTGACGCTCGATACAGGCAGGCTGCCGCTGAACTCGCAGCCATTGACGACGGGCGCCGCCGCCCCTTCGCGCTTGACGCGTTCCTGAAGCGAGTCCGGCAAGCTGTGACCAAGGAAGATCAGGCCGTCGGCCTCCTTGCGCTTGAGCAGCGCCGCATAGGCTTCGTCGCTGCCGGCGGCCGAGCCGATATCGCCCAGCAGGACCGCGTAACCGGCGGCCGACGCGGTCTCTTCGACGCCGCGAATGATGTTGGCATAGAACGGATTGGCGATGTCGGGGACGGTGACGACGATGCGGTTGCTTTTCAGCGTGCGCAGCGACTTGGCCATGGCATTGGGCTCATAACCCAGTTCGGCGATCGCCTTTTCAACCCTTTCCAGTACGCGCGGTGAGACGTGCGTATAACCGTTGAGTACGCGCGATACGGTTGCCGTGGAGACGCCGGCCAGATTGGCGACATCGGAAATGGTCGACATATATACATCCTGTTGCGGCGCGTTCCCGAAACGCGCCGCAAAGGCAATCCCTAGAGCATGCTTCGAAAAAGTGGAAACGGTTTTTCGTGCCAAGCATGCGGCTTGAATAGAGACCGGGTTGGCGAAGTTGCCAACCCTTAACTTAGCAGGCCTTGGCCTACCCAATCCTTGACCTACCCAATCCTTGACCTACAACGACCGGAGATGGGCGATGCTTTCGGCCAGCGACTCGAAGATCGGCCGCAGGTAAGGGTCTTCCTGCTCCACGAAGAACTGCTTTACGCCTTCCGCCTTGGCCGTCTGGAAGACCGGCTTCCACTTGACTATGCCCTTGCCCAGTTCAACCGAGCGGTAGCCGGCGCCGTCCTTGACCATGTCCTTGATGTGCAGCAGGTCGACACGGCCCTTGTACTTCTTGATCATGGCGACCGGATCGTGGCCGGCGGCGGCAACCCAGCCGAGGTCGAGTTCCAGGCGCGCCTTGTCTGAGCCGGTCAGCATGATGTCGAGGCCCGATTGGCCGCCGAAGTCATCGAACTCCATCGGGTGATTGTGATAGGCGAACTTCAGGCCGGCCGCTTCGATCTTCGGCACGATCTGCGCAATGATCTCGGCGTTCTGCTGATAGGCTTCCTTGGTCATAGCCTCGCTCATGGCCTGGACCCACGGCTTGGTCGAATCGATCGGACCGGGCGTCTTGGGCGAGGAGGCAACCAGCCAGCCGGCGCCGAGCGTCAGCGTGTCGGCAATGTGCTTGTCGATATCGGTCGACAGCGCGCCCATATTCATGTGGCAGGCGCGTGTCTTGAGGCCTGCGCCGGCCAGTTGACCTTTGAGGGTCTGGGCGGTGCCGCCGTAAAGCCCCGCGGTCTCGACGACGTCGAAGCCAACGGCTTTCAGCTTTTTCAGCGTGCCGGGAATGTCTTCCTTCATCTGGGCGTTGACGGTCCATAGCTGGACACCCAGCGGCCAGGTCTTGATCAGGCCAGCTGCGGCGCCCGCCTGGCCTGCCGCCGCAAAGGCCGCCATCGCGCCCGAAGCGCCCAGAAAATAACGCCGTGATACGTCCATGATGCGGTTTCCTCTTATGGCCCTGACCTTTGCGGCCGAGCATAGCATTAGCTTTGAACCGGCATAGCCTTAACAGAATTGTAATCGATTTCAAGTTGTGATAGCGACAATACCGAAGCTTTCCTTAGCAAGGTCTCCCCAATCTGCTTGCCCCCCGTGGTTCACGCCCCGGGGCTTTTTTTGCTCTGGATCCGGATCGATTCATTACGCGCGGTCGCCCTATGATTCTTCCTAAAAGGAAGAAAAGTATGCCCACAGTTCTTGTCGCCGTTGACGTTCAAAAAGGGTTCGTCAGTCCATCGTCCCGGCACATTGTGGCGCCGATCGAAGCCCTTCAGCATCGCTTCGACCACGTCGTCTTTACCCGTTTTTACAATCCCGATCCGTCGCCCTTCCGGCGCATTCTCGGCTATTGCGACCTGGCGCCGGGCAGCGAGGGCACTGAATTGGCCGTCGTCCCACGCGCCGACGCCGTCATCATCGACAAGCCCGACTACAGCGGCTGCAACGACGAACTGAAGCGGCACCTCGCCCTGTGGCGGACGGACGAGGTTCATATCGCCGGCATCGCCACCGAGGCCTGCGTCATGAAGACGGTCAGCGACTTGTTCGAACGGGATATCATCACCTGGGTGATCGCAGACCTGTGTGCCAGCGATAAGGAGCATCGCTTTCACGACATGGCCATCTCGATTCTCGGCACGCTGATCGGCACGAAGCACCTGGTCAACAGCGCCGAGCTTATGTCCGGGATGGTGAAGACTTGCTGATTTTTATCTGTCCGGTCGGGTGACGGTCATTTCCGCCTTACGGCCCCGCCGTCAGGGTCGGGCCGTGTAACCGCCAAGGATAAGATTATGACGGCGTACGAGCAGATTACCGGCAATCTGAGCCAGTTCTGGAAACACCTGGTCGGGCTGGGACCGCAAGGTCTGGCGATCAATGCCGGGCTGACCGTGCTCATTCTTGTTGCTGCCTTCCTGATTATCAAAGGGCTGACCTGGCTGATGTGCCAGGCCATCGCGCATCTGCCGGGCGAAAGCTCAGAAGCGCGCAAGCAGCGGGCCGACAAGGCGCTGAAACTAACGCGCACTGTCACCAGCATGGTCGTGTGGCTGATCGCCATATTCATCGCCGCCAACGTCTGGGGCATCGACATCGTCGTCTGGGCATCGCAAGGCGCAGGGCGTGACATTGCCTCGACTACGCTTCGTGTCCTGGCCGTCCTCGTCCTGGCGACGCTCGCCGTCGAAGGCGTCGGCCTGTTCACCCGCAAGACCCTGAACCGGCTGCGGCGCGAAGGCGATCCGCGCCGGGGTGCGCAACTGGATACATTGGGACCGCTGGTGCGCCGTCTCTTGCAGGTCGTCATCATCGTGCTGGCCATCATTACCCTGCTCAGCCAGGTTGGCGTCGAAATCGCGCCCGTGCTGGCGGGGGCCGGTGTCGTCGGGGTGGCGGTCGGCTTCGGTGCCCAGACCATTGTCAAGGACATGCTGACCGGCCTGTTCCTGATCCTGGAAGACATCGTCGCGGTCGGCGACATTGTCCAGATCGGCACCTTCAGCGGCGAGGTCGAGGATATGACCCTGCGCACCATTCGTCTGCGCGACTCCGATGGCACGCTGCATATTTTTCCGTACGGCGAAAGCCAGGTCATCCACAACATGACCAAGACCTTCTCCTATGCGGCGTCCGACCTGCCGGTGAAGTACGATACCAACCTCGACCAGACCATGCAGGTGATGCGCGATGCCGCCGCCGAACTGCGCAAGGATCCGCACTATGGCCCGCTGATCCTCGCCGACCTCGAAATCGCCGGCGTCGACCTGTTGTCAGACGTCGGCATCATCCTCAAGTCACGGCTGCGCACCCAGCCGACCTCGCGCTGGCATGTGCTCAGGGAGTATAACCGGCGGATTAAACTGGCCTTTGACGCCGCCGGCATCCAGATCACACACAAGTAAATGTGAGAGTAATTCTCAAATGCAATCAAGGCTTTATGTAAGTCTTATGCAAGTCCTGACTCGCGGCCATATCGATCTTACCGCTGGATGACGAAGATGAAGTTCGTCACGGGGCGTTTGCCTCCCCAGCATTTGAGGACACGATCATGGACATCTACAACTATCTGAAAAAGGACCATCAAAAGGTCGCGGACCTGATGGAGCAAGTCGTCGCCAGCAAGGATCCGGCCGAGCGCCAGGGTCTGTTCGAAACCATCAAGGCCGAACTGACGCTTCACGCCGACACCGAAGAGCAGACCTTCTATAAGGCGATCGAAGACGCCACGCGTTCCAAGGCCGTCGAAGAGAAGATCGAGCACGCCAATCACGAGCACGACGAAATTCGCGAATATCTCGACAAGCTGAGCACGACCCCGGTCACGGATGAACAGTGGCTTGTGACCTTCGGCGAGTTAAAGCACTCGGTCACACACCATGTTGAGGAAGAAGAGGGCGAGATCTTCGAAAAGGCCAAGAAGTACCTGTCCAGCCAGGAGGCCAAGGACCTGGCCAAGGAAATGGATGCGCTGAAAAAGCAGGCCCAGGCTGACATCAAGGTGCCGGCTGACGCGCTAGGCTAAAGTTCAAGCACCAATGTTGAAAAAGCCACGGAGAGCCGTGTTCGGATTTCCGGGGCTTTTTCGTAGGGTCTATAACCCTGTCGGGTAGGTCTCATCGGCGTGCGGCACGGGCCATGCTGCTTCGTCGGGCAATGGCGACACGGCCCGTGTCTTGTCGATGTGCAGCACGGCGTCGAACTGTTCCGGCATGGTGGCATCGACATAGTGGCTGGCGCGCTCACTGTCCGGCCGGTAGATGACGCCGATAGACCGCGCCGGCCGTGGTTCCTTCAGCAGGTGCCGAGCCATGCCCTTGTCGCGCAGGTTCAGCAGGAAACCGGGCTCCCGAACCTTGTGGAACACCTCTTCCAGGCTGCCGCTTAAGGCCGGCCGCACCGTCTTGGCCTGCGCCGCTTGATCCCAGTCGTCTGCCGCCATGACCGTGCCATGATAGGTCGAAAAGCCGATCAGCAGGCTTTCATCCGGATGACGCTGGCGGACAAGTTGTCCCAGGTTCAGTTCTCCGCGGGCCTTGGCGCCGGTCGCCCGTGCATCGCCGACGTGCGCATTGTGCGCCCAGACGACGATCTTGGCGGCCCGGCCGCGCTGCCTGGACAGGAATTGGTCAAGCTCATCCAGAGTGTCGGCCATGTGGGTGTCACGGATATTCCATGAATTCGGACGGCCGCGGAACAGGGCGCGGTAATGGTGCTCGGCGGTCTTGATCAGGCGTGCGTTCTGTTCGGCCGAGAAGAATTCCTCGCCAGCCAGGGCACGATCACGCCGCATATAGTCGTAGGTGTTCTTCTGCAGGTCGCGTAACTGGGCGATCAGCGCGTCCTCGCAGATCTCTGCCCTGCCGCGCCCGGTCATGTAGCCATAGCATTGGGGATCATTGTCGAAGGCGTCGAAACAGCCATAACGGCCGCGCGCTGCCTTAGCCGCGATCGGATCGACGCCCTCCAGGTAGCCTATTACGGCATCGACCGAGCTATTGAGGCTGTAGAGGTCCAGCCCATAAAAGCCGGCATTGCGCGTTGCGTAGGAGGCATTGTGATCGTGCAGCCAGTCGACAAAGTCACGTGTTTCGCGATTACGCCACATCCATTGCGGAAAGCGCTTGAAGTCGCTTAACGCGTCGGTCGGGCTGTCGATCCCCTCACCGCGCACATAGCGATTGACGCGAAAGGCGTCGGGCCAGTCGGCCTCGATCGCCACCGCCGAAAACCCTTTCTCGTTAATCAGGCGTTTGGTTATATCGGCGCGGATCTTGTAGAATTCGTGCGTGCCGTAGCTGGCCTCACCGATCAGTACGAACCGCGCGTTTTCGGCCATGACCATCAGTTCGTCATAGTCGGCCGGCTTGCCTGTCAGCGGCGTGACGTGGCGACGTAGCTTGTCGGCCAGGATATCGGCCTCGCCGCGCGGCGAGTCGGGTGCGAAGATTTCCGCGTCCTTGAGCAGCAACTGAACTTCCCTGTCGCTGACCTGGTTGAAGTGTTCGTACCATCGGCTTACGCTTTGGAAGGGTTCCGGCCGCATCAGGGTGAAAACTTCGTCGGCTTCGAATAAGTCGTTGTCCTGTGAAGGCGCTGCCACTGGCACGGCGCAGATCAGTTCGTCAGGCCCTTCGCGCCTGAGCGCCGTCAGCGCCGCGCGCATGCTGGCGCCGGTCGCCAGGCCATCATCGACGACGATGACCGTCTGGCCGCGAATGGCAGGGTAGGGGCGATCGCCGCGATAGGCTTTTTCACGCCGGAACAATTCTTCGGTTTCGTCTCTGGCGACCCTTTCGATGTCTGCATCGTGAACACCGTAGGCCTTGACCACGTCGGCATTCATCACCCGTACGCCTCCGCTGGTGACCGCGCCCATGGCGATCTCGGGGAAGCGCGGCAGTCCCAGCTTGCGCACCATGACAACATCAAGCGGCAGACGCAGACTTCGGGCGATCTCAAAGGCCACCGGCACACCGCCGCGCGGCAGGGCCAGGATCAGCGTATCGGGTTTTCTGGAAAAGCTCTCAAGCTTGCGGGCAAGCGCTTGTCCTGCCGCCTTCCGGTCGTGCAGCCGCATCGTGCACTCCTCCGCCTGCTGCTGTTGTGATTGGCAGGCCCTGTAACAACCTCCAGGCTAGTCCTTGCAACCTAAGGGAAATATCAGAAACCTGCGTAATGGAATCAAAATTCCATAAATTTGGAAATCTTATCGCGAATTTACGCTGGCTCCTGGCCAAGCGCAGCCTCTTCTTACGCACTGATGCCTATTCTCCGCCCAGCTTGAAATCCCACTTCACCCGCAGAGGAGTTACGCCATGAAAGTCAGCGAAGTCATGTGCCCCGAGTTCGAAATCGCCACACCAGAGACCACCTTGCGCGACGCCGCGCGGATGATGCGCGACGGCGACTTTGGCTACCTGCCCGTCGGTGAAAACGACCGTCTGAGTGGCGCCTTGACGGATCGCGACATCGTTATTCGCGCCGTCGCCGAAGGGCTTGATGCCGACACACCCGTCCGCCAGATCATGACGGAAAATGTCGTCTACTGCTTTGACGACAACGAGGTCAGCGAAGCCGGCGACGTGATGCGCACGCGTCAGATCCGCCGTCTGGTCGTGCTGGATCGCGACAAGCGCATGGTCGGTATTCTGTCGATCGGCGATATCGCCCGCGACACGGACGACAATCAGCTGACCGGCAAGATCGAAACCGGCGTCGCGCAAGAGACCTGATCCCGGTCTGATGTAAATATCATCCAGGGCGCGGCATAAAGCCTGCTTGCTTTTGGCCCTGCCTGCCGCATACTGGTTGAAAATCAGGAGCACACCCGATGATCAACAGTACCGAAGAGCTTCGCGGCGCCCTGGACAATATCCGCGCGGAAGTCGAGGAGGGCGTGTCTGCGGCACAGGACGCGACCAAGGAGTTGTCGCGGGACCTTGTTGCCACCGTCAAGCAGAACCCGGTGACATCGCTGGCCGTCGCTGTGGCGATCGGTTTCACGCTGGGTCTCATTGCCCGTCGTGGCTAAGGCCGGTTAGGCACAAAAAGCGTATGGTTTTTTTAGCGGGCGGCTGCTGAACTCCTGTCAGGAGGACGATGCCATGACCGATATTGCCGAACCCGCGACCACCTGGACGCCGCAGACACTCAGTGAAGATCTGGAGGCTGCCGAACGCGACCTGCTCTCCCATCTCGGGGCGGGCGTGCTGGCGACTTGGGACCGCCTGCCACGCGACGTTCAAAAGATCATCTTCGACACGGCCATCAAGACCGATCCGCAGGATTCCCACCGGCTCAGGACGGATATTGCCCTGTTCCTACATGAATACGGCAATGATCATAAAACAGGCACAGTGGTATAACTGCGCCTATTGACTGCTGTCAGCCTGCCGTGCCGGGTTGTGTGTTCGCAGACCCTTTACCGTATTCTCCGCGTTCGTCATTGCCCTTGCCATTTTGAGCCTTGCCTTCGGGAGTGGCGTGGCCCGGACGTTCAGGATGTTCGTCCTTTATATCGGCTTCCTGTTGACCGGGTTGCGCGCTGACACTGCCGCGCGACCGGTCTTCGTCGCGGCTATAGCGGCTGTCGTGCAAAGGGGATGCGCCGACCTGGGCATCGCCTTGGGCATTGTCGCGGTCCGCAGGGCGGCGATCGGTGTCCTGCATGCCAAAGCCATCACGATCCGCGTTGGCCTTGTCAGGATCGAAATCCTTGCTGGGTGTGCCCTGATGACCCTGCGTGGTTTCAACACCTTCCATGCGCTGTTTATGCGTCTGAGAGGTGTTGATGTCCTTGCCTTCCTGGGTAATGGAACCCGGGCGGCTGGAACTGCGCTGATTGGTCAGGTCAGCGCCGGCATCGCTATGATCAGTGGATTTGGTATCGGCCATGATGGTTCTCCTGTTGCCAGGAGTTTAGGCGCGCACGTGTAAGAACCGCATCCGAAGCCGACCAAGCCTCTGCAAGGTCAGGGTAAAACCAGCAGCCCGTTCTTCTCGACCAGCCGCCCATCGGCTTCCAGTTTGGCAATGCTGTCGTCAATTCGCGCTTTAAGGGCCGTGCCGGTCATAGCAAAGCCGAGCAGGCGGGCGGCGGCGGGCGCCAGATCAGGGCGTGTGGCGCCATAATTGTCGTCGACCACCTTGAGCAGCGCAGCTTCGATCTCGGCCGGTGGCAACATGTCGGGCTTCCGCAAGCCCGTCGATGTCACCTGCGACCGGTCGCGAATGCGCACGGTCTGATCGGGGACGCCATAGAAACCGTCGGCCTCGGTGACAGCGCCTTCGTCAGAGGCGAAACGCAAGGCGGCCGCTACAGCCGATTTCAGGCGCGGACCAGTGCGCGGCAGGTCCCACAGGTAGCGCACGCGCGCGACGATCTCGTCCTCGTGCACCGGTCCTTCGATGGCGGCGATCGAAGTGACGACATCCGCCAGTTCACGCACCGTCAGGTTTTGTGGATCGGCGCGGCTGTTCACCTGAAAGTCGGCCTCGATATAGAGCAGCGGCTTTTCAGCGACCGGCGCCGGCAATGCGGCTTCAGCTACTGGCGGCGCAACCGCTTCGGCAGCATCGGTATCGGCCGTTTCCTGATCGCGCAATTTCCATTCGGCTTTAGCCGCCGCGATGGCGTCCACCAGCTTTTTCACCTCTTCCTTGGGGCGCAGATACCAGTCGGCGCTCCAGATGCGGTGGATGACCCAGCCGTGGCTCTCCAGGACCTGCTGGCGCAGGCGGTCGCGATCGCGCGCCGAGCGCGATGCGTGGTATTGTGCGCCGTCGCATTCGATGCCGATCAGGAAACGGCCAGGATGGTCGGGATCAGCTACCGCCAGACCGATGCGAAAGCCCGAGGCGCCGATCTGGCTTTCGACCTTATGGCCCAGAGCGCGCAGGCGTTCGGCGACCTGATGTTCGAAGTCGCTGTCGTGGGCGCCGTCGCTATCTTGCGCATCGAAGCGGCCGGTTTCGGCAAAGCTCAGGAACATTTTCAGCGCCGCCACACCGCGCGCCTGGGTGCGTTCCAGATCGATATCGGCGCCGCGGAAATTGCAGAAGACCTCGCAACGCAGCTTGGCGCGCGAGATCAGCACGTTCAGCCGGCGCTCGCCGCCTTCGCCGGACAAAGGCCCGAAGGCATGGGACAGATCGCCCTTTTCGGTCTTGCCGTAGCCGACTGAAATGAAGATGACGTCGCGCTCATCCCCTTGAATGTTTTCGAGGTTCTTGACGAAGAAGGGCTCGGCGGCCTCTTCGGAGAAGAAGGGTTCAACCTCGGGATTGGCGCGCCGCAGGGCTTCGAGTTCGGTCAGAACCGCCTGGCGCTGGGCGACGGAGAAGGTGGCCACACCCAAGGTTTGCTCCGGCCGCAGGCGGGCATGGGCAATCACCGCTTCGGCGACGAGGCGCGCCTCCTTCGGATTGGTGCGCGTATTGCCGCGATCGTAGGTCGTGTCCTTCAACCAGTGGAATTTCAGCCCCATGCCGGCCACGGCGTCATAGGGCGACGGCACGATAAACAGCCGGTTGTCGTAGAATTCCCGGTTGGAGACGGCGATCAAGGACTGGTGCTTGGAGCGATAATGCCAGTTGAGCATGCGATGCGGTGCGCCCTTGGCCAGGCACAGGTCGAGAATGCTTTCGGCGTCGCGCGCCTGAAGCGTCACATTGTCGTCGTCGACGGCTTCGTCTTCGCCCGTCAGCTTCTTGAAGAATGCGGTCGGCGGCAGTTGCCGCTCGTCGCCGACGACGGCCAGCTGTTTGACGCGGGCGATGGCGCCAAGTGCATCGACGGGCTCGATCTGGCTGGCTTCGTCCATGACCAGCAGGTCGAACTGCAAACCGCCGGGTTTGAGGAACTGCGCCACCGACAGTGGCGACATCATGAAGACCGGCTTCAGGTCCTGGATGACGACGCCGGCTTGATCGAGCAGGACGCGTATGGGCTTGTGGCTGCGCTTTTTTGCCAGTTCGGCGTTGAGGATGCCAAGCGGCCCGATACCGGCATTGCCCGTGGGACGCGCCGCGCTGGCCTGGGCGGCAATCTGCGCCTTGGCGAGGTCAATGCGCGTGCGGTCGAGCTGGCGGAACTGGTTGATATGGCGGCTTTGTGCGTCACCGTCGAAGGCTTTCAGCTCCGGCCAGTCGCGGAACAGCACATTGCGCAGGACGTGCGAATAGGCGCCGTCAAAGGCTGCCATCAGGTCTTCGCCATCCAACTCGCCGGTGTGCAGCGCTTCGACCAGACTTTCGGCGCCGAGCGCCGACAACTGGCGGCCGCGTGAGGCAAAAGCGATGTAGCGGCTTAAACTTTCCAGATCGTCCAGCCAGGCATCCAGTCTTTCATCGAGAGCTGGCACGGGTAGAGCGCCGATATCGCTGGCGCCAAAGGCACGATTAAGGTCGAGATCGAGTAGCGCTATGATGCTGTCGAGCACCGCCTTGAGATCGGTCAGGGCGTGATAGAGCGTCTGGCGTGCCTGGTCGGCTTCGGCAATGCCTGCATCGGAGAGCGCGGCATAGAGCGGCCAGGCCTCGGCGGGCAGATTGTGCGATGACCGCCAGTTGACGATGTTGCGAAGCGCGTCCCAATCGCTGCCGGTGTCTTGCCACAGGCGGCCAAAGGCGGTCGCAAGGGATTGGGTATCTTCGAATGTCGCTTCGGTCTTTTGCAGGCGCAGGGCCAGATCGATGAGCTTCAACCGGTCGTCGGGGGCTTGCGGTAAGGCGCCTTTGGCATAGGAACGCAGCAGGACCATGTTGCGCCGGAAGCCGCCATCGAGGAAGCGGAACAGGTCGGCGCCCTTGGTCACCACGTCTTCGCGGATCGCGGTGTAGTCGGCGGTCAGGCCGGCGTCGTTCAACGCGCCTTGCGCTTCGACGCGCAGCCGCACCAGGGCTTCGCCGGTGTCGATCAAGGCGGTCAGAGCCTTTGGGTTGCGCCAATTAGTATCGGCCAAAGCAGATCTGTCGCCGTCGCGTGGTGGCGGGGTGAGGCGCAGATAGGCCAGCGCCCGGTCGAGATCGCTGATGCGCGCAGGTGCAGGCGCTTCCAGCAGGCGTGTGGCGACGGCGGCTTGCGACAGGGCGTTACGCAAGGCGTCCTGCGCCTTGGCGATATCGCGCCCCAACCCATCGCGCTCGGACGGATCGAGGGCATCGCATTGCACCCCGCGCCAGATATTCGTGGCAGGCGATCCGAGCGATGCCAAGCGCTCGGCAATGTCTTCGGCCAGGGTACGCCGTTCGGCGGTATCAGCGGCGGTCCAGGTTTCGGCGTCGATGAGCGCAAAGTCGCGGCCGGCCTCGCCTGCGGCCGTCCATTTCGCCAATCGCCCTAGGATCTTTTGCGGCGACAAGCCGGAGGGGCTTAACGGCGCATGCAGCCGGTCGGCAAAGCTGTTCAGCGTCTGCGTCAGATCATCGAGCCGTTGCAGCGCCGTCAGGTCACCGGGCGCCGACCGTGCGGCGGCCTCCTTGGTGCGTTTAAGTTCCTCAAGCACGTTGCGTTTGCTGACCTTGTTGGAATGCAGTTCGAGCGTCAGAGGCCCCAGACCCGCAGCCTTAAGCCGGCGATGGACGACATCTAGCGCCGCCATCTTTTCGGCGACGAAAAGCACTTTTTTTCCGGCCGCGACGGCGCCGGCGATGATGTTGGTGATGGTCTGCGACTTGCCGGTGCCGGGCGGCCCCTTGATGACTAGGGTGCGGCCGGCGACGGTTTCGGCAATCGCCACGGTCTGGGAACTGTCGGCGTCGACGACGTGATGCAGCGAGGCCGGCGGCAGCTTGTCATCGATGCGGTCATGATCGCCGACCAGCGGCTCGCTTTCCGCAAAGCCGTCGCGCAGGATGGCCTTGATCAGTTGAGCATCCTCGATGCCGCCGTCCTCGGGCCAGTTTTCCGGGTCGAGGTCGCGGTACATCAGGAATTTGGCAAACGAAAAGAAGCCCAGCACCATGGCGTCGGGCAAGACTTCCCAGCGCTTTTGCCCGGCGACGGTTTCCGCTATGCGCGCGGCGTAGGCATTGAGATCGACTTCGTCCTCATCGGGAAAATCTTCGATGATCAAACCGAACTCGGCCTTCATCTTGGCCTGGAGCGTCAGATTGGGTGAGGGCGGCTCATCACGGCCCTTGAGGCGGAACTTGTCGGCCGCGCTGGTCCGTTCCAGCCGCACCGGCAACAGCACCAGGGGCGCGTGGCGCACGGTCTCGGAGTCATCGTACCAGCGCAGCAGGCCGAGTGCGAGATAGAGGATATTGACGCCCTGTTCCTGTTCCAGCGTCTGCGCGTCGTACCAGATATCGAACAGGCGTTTTTGTAGGCCTTCAGAGGTCAGGCGCGTTTGCAGTTTCAGGTCGGTGTGGCGCGCTGGCTTGCCATTGGCATCGCGCTTTTCGTCCGGTTGCGGCAGGCTTAAGGTCGCGTCTTCCTCTTCGCCGGCGCCGGGCAGGAAGGTCATCGCCTTGGCATCGCTCAGGCGGCCAAAGACCTCAGCGGCCTTTTCATCGACAATCTCGATGGCGCGATTGTTCTTGGTTCGCAGGGGCGTGTTGATCAGGCGATTGCGCGCCGACAGGTCGAGCAGCGCATTGCGCTCCTTTAGCAGCCGGTCCCGGATCGAAATCAGCGCTTCACCTTCGGCCATACCTGTCTCCCGCAGAGTCTCGGTGACGATGTTGCACCGGAGAGGAACGAGCGCAAGACGGGGAAGTTAAGCGGCAGCTAAAAGATCGTATTCGTCCTCGTCCTCACCGGGAACGGCAAAGCACACCATGCCGCCGCAGGTCTTGTCCTGGCAACGCGTTTCCCACTCGACCAGGTCGAGAAACTGCGCGCCCAGCCGCTTGTCTTCGATCAGCGAACGGACCGATTGCTTCCACTGCGACCGGCAGGACCGGCACGTGACATCGAGATGGCCATCGCGCGGCAGATCCTTGACCTGTGGCGGGCATTTCCACGTCTTCATCCAGAGTTTCGCATCGAACATCATGGCGGTGTTCCCAGTCAATACAGGCCCCCAAGCCCTATGTTCTTATTTTGTTCCATTCATGATTAAGAGTCAACAGCTGTGTGCAACATTGATTGATTCACCGAGCAATGTGCGGAAAAGTGTGCAGCGGTTTTCCGCTAAACATTGCGACAAAATCAAACTGTACGAAGGTGAAATGCGAAGCAGGCGCCGCCCAGCCGGGCGGCGTCTCCCGGTGCCGGCGGCACCAGGGACAGGGTGCTGCCATGGCCCTGTACGATCTGGCGAGCCAGGCTTAAGCCCACGCCCGTACCTGTCGCCTTGGTGGTATAGAAGGGCAGAAAGACCTGGTCGGCCTGATCGGCGGGAATACCCTTACCTGAATCTTCGACATGGACGGCGATGCCGTCGCCGTGGTTTTGGATATGCAAACGCACGACCGGTGGCTGGCCATTATCCAGGGCGGCCTGGGCGCCATTATTGAGCAGGTTGCCGACGCACAGCCACATCTGGTCCTCGTCCATGACGGCGCTAAGATCGCCATCCGACAGTTTATGATCCAGATGTACCCGTTCGCCCCATTGCGCAGCGAAGCTCTCGGCGGCGACGTCGAGCCAGTCGTCGAGCCGCACCGGCCGCGTCACCGGCGGCGGCAAGCGCGTCATGGCGCGATAGGCATTGATAAAGCTCGACAGGTTTTCCGTCCGCGCCACCACGCGTTCCAGTGCCTTGACGGCCAGGGCGCGGGCTTCCGGCGTGTCGTCGCCCAGCAAGTCGAGCGCGCTCTTGCTCATCGATGCGACGGGTGTCAGGGCGTTCATCAGTTCGTGATTCAGCACGCGCAGCAGGTCGCGTAGTGCTGTCGCCTCGGCGGCGCGGACATCGGCGGATATATCGGTCAGGACGGCCAGGTGCGATGAGCGGTTCTCCTCCTCCATTTCGGCCAGATGGACGGCATAGGTGCCGCCTTTCCACTTGATCTGGCCGGGAAGGGTGGCAAGGCCGTCGGCTTCGCCCAGCAACTGCCGCCGCGCCGTTACCGGCAGGGCATAGGAAACCTCGAACAGGTTGCGGGCGGCGCGGTTGACGGCGATCAATTGGCCGCTTTCCGGCTGGAGCAACAGCGGCGATGGGGTCTGGTCGAGCAGCACCTGCAAGCGCCGCCGGCTGAGTTCGGAGGTGAAGATGGCGCCGGGCTGAGCCGCACGCTTCAACAGATCGCGGCCGATGCGAAAGGCCGTTGTCGTCAAGCCCAGGCTAGCCAAGATGATGCCAATGAGGCTGCACAGGATGGCGCTGGCATAGAGGCCGCGGGCAAAGGCCAGCCATGCCAGGGCGCCGGCGGCAAACACCCCCAGCTGTGCCGCAAGCGCAAGTGCGAGGCGTCTATAGTCCATGCTTTTCCATGCGCCGGTAAAGCGCCGCTCGTGTCAGGCCCAGATCCTTGGCCGCATGGGAAATATTGAACTGGTGCCGGTCGAGCGCAGCCTTGATCAGCTCGCGTTCCGAGCGTTCGAGATTGAGATCCTGCGGCGGGGCCGGTGCGCGGCGGGGCGCCTCCATGGCGGCGCGGATCGCGGCCAGGAAGCGCTCATTGTTCCAGGGTTTGACGACGAAGTCCTGCGCGCCCATGCGCATGGCCTGGATGGCGATATTCATGCCGCTATGGCCCGTGACAATGACCACGGGCAGGTGCGGGGTCGCTGCCATGCGCTCTTTCAGAAAGGCCAGGCCCGCTTCGCCCGACGTATCGCCGCGCCGGTAGTTGAGGTCGAGCAGAAGGACGTCCACCGGCTCACGATCGAGATAGTCGCGGGCTGCCTCGGGCGTCTGGGCCGTCGCCAGTGTAAAGCCGTGACGCATCAGCACCAACTCGGCCGAGGTCAGCACATCGGCATCATCATCGAGGAAAAACGCTCGGATGGGGGAGCGGCTTTCGCTGATTTCGGGCGCATCGCTCATGTTCGAAAACGGACACTTGAGGAGGTGAGATGCCGCTGAACTTCGCTGTATTTCGCCTAAAAGTCAAATGAAATGAGTAATTTATGTCTATTGAAAAAGGCGTGTTAGCTTCTTATCATGCCCGATACCTCCTCTTCCAATGCACCGACCCGCAAGATGGACCGCGCGCTTGACCGCCCGTGGTACCGCAAGCGGCCGTTCCAGATCGGCGCGGTTGTCGCGACCGTCAGCGCCGTCAGCCTGACGCTTTTCCTGCTGCGCCCTGCCGCGAACACGGTCGATGTCAATGCGGCCACGATCGACAGCGGTGAAGTCGTCCGCGCGGCCTACCAGGACTATGTGCCGCTGCGCGCCGAAGTCGTGCCGCTGGTCACCGTCTTCATCACCGCCGAGGCGCCTGGGCGTGTCGAAAGCGTGGCTGCCGACGACGGCGTGATGGTCGGCGCAGGTCAGCCTCTGGCACGGCTGTCCAATCCGTCGCTGACTCTGGAAGTCTCGACGCGCGAAGCCGACATCTCGGCGCGCCTCAGCGACAGCACCAGCCAGTTGATGAACCTGCAAACCCAGGCACAGGCGCGCGAACAGGCGCGCGCCGACGTCGCCTATGCCCTGCACAAGGCGGATCAGGACCTGGCCCGCCGGCGGACGCTGCGCGATCAGGGCGTGATCAATGACGCGGCGCTCAAGATCTATGTCGATGAGGCCGACTATCAGCGCACGCGCCTGTCGGCGCTGAAAACCAGCGAAGCGCAGGAAACCGCCTTCTATCAGTCGCAGCGCCAGCAGATCGTGGATTCCGCGGCTGACCTGCGCCGCTCGCTGACCGAGGTACGAAAAGGGCTGACCGCGCTTACCATCGCCGCGCCGACCGCCGGCCGGCTGACCGGTTTTGACCTCAAGCCGGGCCAGGCCGTGACGCAAGGCTTAGCCTTAGGTCAGGTCGACTCTGAGGGCACCTACAAGCTGCGCGCCCAGGTCGATGAATATTACTTGCAACGTCTGACAACCGGCCTGAAGGCGCAGGCGCGCCTGCACGACCAGACGGTCAATGTCCACGTCAGCAAGGTCTTTCCGCAGGTGACCAATGGCCGCGTAACGGTCGAGCTCGAGTTCGATTCCGCCGTCCCCACCGACCTGAAACGCGGTGAGGCCGCCGATATCCGCCTGCAGATGAGCGCCGGCGGTGAAGTCGCGACCTTGGCGCCTTCGGGCAGCTGGGTATCCGACACCAACGGCACCTCGGTCTTTGTGTTGAATGCCAAGGGTGACAAGGCCTCGCGCCGTGCCGTCACCATCGGCCGCCGCAATCCCGAATATGTCGAGGTCCTGAGCGGCCTCAAGCCCGGCGAGCGCATCATCGTCACCGGCACCACCAACTATCAAAAAGCACAACACCTCCGTCTGAAAAAGAACGCAAGCCAATGACCGACACCCTGATCGACCTGCAAAAAATCACCCGCCTCTATCGTTCGGACGATGTCGAAACGACGGCCTTGCACAACATTTCGCTGACCATCAAGCGCGGGGAATTCGTCGCCATCATGGGGCCGTCGGGTTGCGGAAAGTCCACGCTTCTGAACGTTCTGGGGACAATCGACCGGCCGACCGGCGGTGCCTATCTTTTTGAAGGCCAGGATCTGGCGAAGATGAGCGAAAAGAACCTCGCCAAACATCGTGCCCGCCATCTCGGCTTTATTTTCCAGAGCTTCAACCTGGTCGACGACCTGACCATCTACGAGAATATCGAACTCGGCCTGCTGTATCGCGAAGGCCGCAAGGGCTCGCGCCGCCAGGCGATTGAAGGCGCCATGGACAAGGTCGGTATCGCCCATCGCGCCCGCCACTTCCCACACCAGCTGTCGGGCGGCCAGCAGCAGCGCGCCGCCATTGCCCGCGCCATTGTCGGCCAGCCCGACCTGATCCTGGCGGACGAACCGACCGGCAATCTCGACACCGAGAACGGCGCCCAGGTGATGGATATCCTCAAAGGGCTGAACAAGGCCGGTGCGACCATCATCATGGTCACTCACTCGCAGTCCCACGCCGACCAGGCGACGCGCCAGGTCGATATCCTCGATGGCCAACTGGTCGCTTCGGTTGCGCAGGTACTGTGATGTTGCGCAACACTTTCACCGCCTTCTACCGTTCGTTTACGCGCCATCCGCTCTACGCCCTATTAAATTTGCTGGGTCTCAGCTTCGGCATCGCCGTCTTCATAACGCTCGGCCTGTTCTTCCGGTTTGAGACGACGTTCGACCAATGGCTGCCGAATGCCAGCAAGCTCTATGTTGTCGAAAATGCCTGGAAGTTCGCCGCTGTGCGCACCGATCCCGAGCCATGGACCAATGGCGGCATGCTTGACGATATCAAGTCCGAGAATCCGCAGCAGGTCGGGACGCGCCTGTGGGATTTCAAGGCTACGGTCCATATCGGCGCCAACAGCACGCAGGAAGAGGGCCTGTTGGTCGACAGTGCATTCTTCAAGGTCTTCGACCTGCCACTTCTCGCCGGCAGCAAGGCAACGGCCCTGGCCTCACCGGACAATGTCGTCGTCTCCAAGGCTATGACAGACAAGTATTTCCCTGGCGAAGCGGCAGGCAATCTGATCGGCAAGACAGTCCGCCTTACGGACGAAGAGGGCACGCACGATTATCGCATCAGCGCGATTATCGACGCCTTGCCCAACACGACCACTTCCACGTTCGATTTCGTACGTTTGCTCAACCGGTCCCTGATTGACCGGACGCGCGGCTGGGAACGCTACGGGTCGCAGCGGCTGCAAACTGTCCTCGTCTTCGACAGGCCGAAGGATGCCGCCGACATGAACGCGCGTTTCCCGGCCTTTATTGACCGCCACGCCGCCAACCAGTTCGGTGACGACAAGCCGAGCCATATTCTGAAAAGCATTGTCGTGCCGCTGACCACCCTGCACCTGGAAGATGAAAAGACGCGCACCGCAGTCTATGTCCTGGGCATAGTCGGCATCCTGGCCTTCCTGATTGCCGCCATCAACTATATAAACCTGGCTACGGCCCGCGCCGGCATGCGCGCCAAGGAGGTCGCCGTGCGCAAGACCCTGGGCGCCACCCAAGGCGCATTGCGGACGCAGTTCCTGTGCGAGGCCCTGCTGACGACAATTATTGCCGCGCTGATCGGCCTCAGCATTGTTGAACTCAGCCTGCCGCATATCAACAGCTTCGGCGACCTGAAGCTCAAGCTCGACTATGCCGGTGAAGCCATCCCGCTTGCACTGGCCGGCGCCTTCATTGTCCTGGTTGGTTTGCTGGCGGGGCTCTATCCGGCTTTTGTGCTCTCCGGTTTCAAGCCGGCCCAGGTGCTGGCGTCGTCGCGCACGCCTGCGGGCGGCCGCATGGCCATTCGGTTGCGTGAAGCCCTGGTCGTGCTCCAGTTCGCCATTGTCATCGCCTTCTTCATCATGGGGGCGGGCTTCCTGAGCCAGCTCAATCACATGAAGACGGCCGATATCGGCTTTAAACGCGAAGGGCTGATGATCTCGGATTCGACCTACGATCCAGCCCTGAGCAACCCTCAGCGCGAAGCCATCTGGGCAGCCTTCCGCAATCTTCCGGGTGTCATCGCGGTGGCCGGCGCAAACAGCGCGCCGGGCGACAACTCGCTGACCAACAACACCGACGTGTCGCGCGAAGGCCATGTCGGTCGCCGCCCGTCGTCCAGCTATACCTTTGTGGGCCCGGACTATTTCAAAGCTTACGGCGGCTCGGTCATCGCCGGGCGGATGCTCGATCCGTCGCGCGGTGAGGACGTCTATATCCGTTGGGTCAATGGCGAAGCGGAAGATCCGCCGCGCGGTGAAATCGCCAATGTCATGATCAACCGCACCGCTGCGGAAACGCTTGGCTTTAAGTCGCCGCAGGATGCGCCGGGTAAGGTGCTGGACTTCGACGACTACAAGGTCCGTGTCGCCGGCGTTATTGAAGACATGCGCTTCCGCTCTCCCAAGGAAAAGGTTGCGCCCATGCTCTATCTGATGGACCTGACGCCGTATCAGCATGCGATCACCGGCGTGCGCTATGCAGGTGTACCGGAGACGGTCATGCGTCAGCGCATGGAAAAGGCGTGGAAGGCGATCGCGCCGCAGGTGCCGTTCAAGGCGGTATCGGGTGTCGAGAATATCGACGCATATTATAAACCCGACCGCAATCGCTCGAACCTGTTCAGCATCGGCGCCGGCATTGCTGCCCTGATTGGCTGTATCGGCCTCTACGGCATGGCGGCGTTCAACACGTCGCGCCGGGCCCGTGAAATCGGCCTGCGCAAGGTGTTGGGGGCGTCGAGTGGCAAGGTGGTCGGTTTGCTGGTGGGGCAGTTCCTGCGCCCGGTCCTTCTGGCCAACCTGATCGCCTGGCCGTTGGCGTGGTATGCGTTGTCACAGTGGCTATCGCAGTTCGATGACGCCGTGGCGCTTGATCCGCTGATCTTTGTGGCGGCGACGCTGGTGGCCATGACGATTGCGTTGCTGACGGTCGGTGGGCTGGCCCTGGCGAGTGCTTCGACGGAACCGGGTAAGGCGCTCCGGCACGAATAGTGGTTTAAAGCGGGGTCTGTTTCGTCTGACGCTGGCCCCGCCCACCGCCTTCGGCGGTCCCCCCTCCCCATGAATGGGGAGGGCGAGGAGCTTGATTATCCACCACAAAAACACGTAAAAAAAACAAACTATACCAGTAAATTTGTGTTCACTTCGCCCTCCCCAATTCATAGTGGGCGGGGCCTTGCGTCGATCAAACACGCTCAGTCGATAATTATTTAGGCACCGAAGCTGTGCCTGATATTTTCAAGGTCGCCTTTACGGTCGCGCTGTAGCCCGGCTGGCCGCCGCCGACATGGAGGCTGTAGGCGCCCGGACGAACCTTGCGCACACCATTGCCATCGACAACGCTCAAGGCGCGTGCATCCAGCGTCATCGTCACCTGGCGGCTTTCGCCGGCCTTGAGGTGGATGCGCTCAAACCCCGTCAGGGCATGTTTCGCATTCGGCGCGCCCTTGACGGCAGGCTTCGTAACATAGAGCTGCACCACCTCATCACCGTCGTGCGCGCCGCTGTTGCGCACAGTGGTGGTGACGGTGACCGGCTGACCGGCCTTGAGCGAAGGCGCCGACATGACCGGCGCAGAGTAGGCAAAGGTCGTGTAGCTCAGGCCTTTGCCAAACGGATGCAGCACGTCGCCTTTGAAATAGCGATAGGTGCGGTTGGCCATGCCGTAGTCGCCAAACGCAGGCAGATCCTTGAGATCGCGATAGATGGTGTAGGGCAGCCGGCCGGCCGGGTTCACTTCACCGGTCAGGACGCGCGCAATCGCCTGGCCACCGGCCTGGCCGGGATACCAGGCCTGGACGAGCGCGTCGGCATTCTTTTCGACCCACGGGTCGGACACCGCGCCACCGGTCAGATAGACGACAACCAAAGGCTTGCCCGTCGCCTTGACGGCTTCGAGCATCTTGCGCTGGGCGTCGGGCAAACCGAGCGTCAGGCGGTCGCCGCCGTCAAAGCCCGGATAGTCGACCTTCATCTCCTCGCCTTCGAGATCGGGCGACAGGCCGGCAAAAGCCACCACCACATCGCTCGCCTCGGCCGCCTTGACCGCGCCGTCGATCAGCACCTGTGCAGGCGCGACCCAGTCGAGTGCGACCAGCCGGTCCTCATTGGCGCGGACGTAATCAACGCGGATATCGTGCGGCCTGGTGTCGGTAAAGGTCACCTCGGCCATCTCGCCGTTCCTGTCGCTCTGGGCGACCTCCTTGCCGTCGAGCCACACCTTGACGTTAGGGCGTGCCTGGCCCGTGCGCGGCGCCGACATGCGGAAGCCGATGCGATAAGTACCGGGTGCGGGCGGCGTCAGCACGCCCGTCCAGCGCACGGAGAAGTTCAGCGGCGCGAAGTCGCGTGTCGGGCCGGTGTGGTAGAAGTCGAAATTGATGACCTCATCCGTGCGCGTCATCTTCGGCGCCCCTGAGAGGGTTGGATTGTCGAAATATTCGCCCTTAAGCCCGTTCTCACGGCTGCCTTCGGAGGGCTTGAGGAAGATCGACGGGATTTCGATCGGCATGTTTTCCATCAGAGCGGAGCCGGGGGCATAGGTCACCCGATCTGCGTAGACACCGCGCAGGCCGTTGAGTGGATAGGACGGATCGACGGCGGCGCCAGTATAGTTGCCTTCCAGGCTTTGCAGATGCTGTGCATTTGGGCCGATCACGGCAATCTTCTCGTTGCCCTTGAGCGGCAGCAGGCCCTTGGCATTGTTGAGCAGAACGATGGATTCTTCCGCGGCGCGCAGGGCCAGGGCCCTATGCTCCGGCGTGTCGATGGCCGCCAGCGGAATATCGTCGTAGCTTTTTACGTTTTCCGGGCCGCCGCCGATGAGCCCCATGCGAATCCGGGCTTCTATCAGGCGGATGAGGGACTTATCGACCTCGGACTCTTTGATCAGGCCCGCGCGCACGGCAGCCGGCAGGGCGCGATAGCTCTCGCCGCAATCGAGATCGGTGCCGGCGCGGATGGCGACGGCGGACGCTCCGGCGTGGTCCTTCTGACTCTTGTGGCCCATGACCATGTCGTCGACCGAATCGCAGTCGGAGACGATAAAGCCCTTGAAGCCCCAGTCCTTGCGGACCCGGTTTTCCATCAATGGACTGGCGCAGGCGGGAAAGCCGTCGATGGCGTTATAGGCGCACATCAGGGAATAGGCCTGGCCATCAACGATCGCAGAGCGGAAGGCCGGCGTATAGGTGTCTTCAAGGTCGAACTTCGACACGTCGACATTGAAGCCATGGCGCAGCGGCTCAGGCCCCGAGTGAACGACAAAGTGCTTGGGCGTGGCGATGCCCTTGAAATAGTTGGGGTCGTCGCCCTGGATGCCCTTGATGAAAGGGATCGCCATATGCCCGGCCAGGTACGGGTCCTCGCCGTAGGTTTCCTGGCCTCGGCCCCAGCGTGGGTCGCGGAAGATGTTGATATTGGGCGACCAGTAGTTGACGCCAAAATAGCGCGCTGTGCCGCCGCTGCGGGCCAGCTCGGCATTGTAGTTGGCGCGGCCTTCGGTGGCGATCGCTTCGCCGATATCCAGCATCAGACCCTTGTCCCAGGTCGCCGCCATGCCGATAGCCTGCGGATAGACGGTGGCATTGCCGGCGCGTGCCAGTCCGTGCAGGACTTCGTTCCACCAGTCATAGGCGGGCAGGCCCAGACGCGGCAGGGCGGGAGCCGCATTGCCCATCTGCCGGGCTTTTTCATCAAGCGTCATACGCCCGACGAGGTCCTTGGCGCGTGCTTCGGGCGTCAGGCTCTTGTCAAGAAAGGCGCAGGCCTCAGCCAGGCAGGCAGGCGGTGTCGCCGCGGCGGTCGAGACGGCGGTGACTGCAAGGGCGATGACGGCAGATGACGCGAGGAAACGGCTCGCGGCGGCAAGCGTACGGGGCATGAGCACTCCTTGTCCAGGTGCGCCAGCTGCCGGCGCAGTATTGCGCATTTATACGCGCTTGTGTTGGCGGTATCAGGACAAGGTTGGACCGTCAAGAAAAATGGTCAGACCAATCAGCGCCGTTCCAGCTTGTAGACCAGGGCAAAGGCAATGATCGAGACGGCTCCGACGGCGACACCCGCGGCGAAATCGCGCCAACGCCACAGCGCTTCATAAGCTTGGTTGGCATGGGCCAATGCAGGCGCGGGTGGCTTGGCGGCGGAGGGCATTGGCACGGGTGCTTTTGCCTGCACAGCCTGGAGGCCGAAGGCACCGGCCGGTTTCCAGATGTAGGGGTCTTCGATCTCATCGACCGGCCGCGTCATGGCGCCGGTATTGGATTGGGGTGCTGGCGTGGCAAGGACGGGAAGGTTGGACTCGGCTGTGGCGGTGGCCATCGCGGTCTCCTGTATGCGGCATCTATTTGCCGCCACCATGCCCACCGGCTTGTAAAAATGCAGTCCGCTTGCTTAGCGGGTGTGTAAGAGTCCTATTTTGCCGCCTTCAGACGCGCCTGATCCGGTGACCAGTTGATGACGTGGTAGGTGGTTGGCGTGTCACCGACATTGCGCAGCGCATGCGGATCGTTCGACGCGTTGAAGATGACGGAGCCGGGGCCCAGGCGCACCCACTTGCCGCCATTGAAGACCTCGACCGTGCCTTCGCGGATGATGACCAGCTCTTCATTCACATGCGTGTGCGGCGGGTGCGAGGTCGTGCCGGGATTGAGCGTGGTGATGTGCATTTCCAACTCGTCGAGTGTCGCGGTCGGCTGACGGACCAGTTGCCGGACTTCGCCGACATCGGTCTTCGTGACCTTCATTGCGTTCCAGTCGAAGGTGGTGGGGCCGAGGATCGGCTTGGCAGCATCGGCGGCGAATGAAGCCACAGAGATTACCGCTAGAGTTCCGATCAGGGTAATCCCTGCAACCTTGATATCGCGTTTGGTGGGCATTGGAGCCGTCCTTAATCCCTCTCCCCGCAAGCAGGGAGAAGGGTATTTCGATGATCCTATATCGTGTAAGGCGCGCGCATTGGACGCGACAGCATGGCGTTCGCCTCATCATCGTTCTTGAAGCGCTCGGTCATCGCATCCCAATACAGTTTCCGCTTCAGCACCATGGCGATGTCATGCACCAGGCAGGTCGAGCAGGCGCGATGGCCCATCTCCGCTGGCGAGATCGGCGGCTTGCGGCTGATGATGCAATCGAGCCAGTTGGTGTGCTGCTCATCGGCGGTATAGAGCCTGATTTCGTCAGGCCCGATAACCGAGGTCAGGATCTTCGGATCGGAAGCATCCAGCGCCTTGGCCTTGCCCGACTTGGGGTCAGACGCCGTCGCCGCCGCATCGCCACGCGACACGAACAGCCAGCCCTTGGTGCCGACATATTTGATGCCGTTGGGAAAGTCGCCGCTGATGCTCATGCGCACGCCATTGGCATAGAGCGCTTCGGTCTGAAACTTGCCGTGGACGTCCCACAAGCCCGATGTCGGATATTCGACGTGGTCCAGCCACACCTCGACCGGGCCGGTATATTCGGTGTCCATGCCCCAGTGGGCGCTGTCGATATGGTGCGAGCCCCAGCCGGTGATCATGCCGGCGCCGAACTGACGCAGGCGCAGCCAGCCCGGCCGGTCATAGCCGGTGCGCGGATGGACGCGGTCGAGCGTGTAAGGAACATAGGGCGTCGAGCCCAGCCAGGCGTCGTAGTTCAGACCTGCCGGGATCGGTTGCGGCGTCGGATCGCCGCCAGCCGGGTCGCCGGGCAGGCCGATCTCGACGCGGGTGATCTTGCCGATACGTCCATTGCGCACCCATTCGGCCGCCTTGCGAAACTGCGGCATGTTGGTGCGCTGCTGGCTGCCGATCTGCAGGATGCGACCCGAGGCATTGACGGCGTCTGACAGGGCGCGGCCCTCGGCGATCGTCAGCGCGGCCGGCTTTTGCAGATAGACATCCTTGCCGGCCTTGACCGCATGGATCCCCATCAGCGCGTGCCAGTGGTCGGGCGTCGAGACGATAACCGCGTCGATATCCTTGTCGGCCAGCAGGTCGTGGTAATTGGCAAAGGTCTTGACGCCGTCATACGGCTTGCCGGTCTGTTTGGCGTAGAAGTCGTTGACGAACTGTTTGCCTTCTTCCATGCGGTGGGCTTCGACGTCCGAGACGGCGATGATGCGCGCACGACTGTCTTTCAGGACTTCCGGCATGTCGTGGCCGCGCGAGATGCGGCCATTGCCGATAGCGCCGATATTGATGCGTTTAGACGGGGCATATTGCCCGAAGACGGTCGACGGCACGATGGCTGGAAAGCCCGCCGCGACCGCCGTCGCCAGTCCGGCCTTTATCAGGCAGCGCTTAGTGAGCTTGGTCATCGGTTTCCTCCCAGACCAGGTATTGTTTTTGTTTTAGACTTTTACCGTCTTGGCGTTCACCTGCGCCTTGATCGACAGTTCGGCGGCCAGCAGGGCCATCTCCTGATCCTGGGCGGTTTCGGTGCGGTTGACGATGTCGGCGACGAACTGCGGACCAAATGGCAGGTCGCCGTTCGAACAATCAACGAAACGCGCTTCTTTCTGGTCGACGATGAACAGGTTGTTGCCCTGCTTGTTGACGGCGACATTGGTGTATTTTCGCACCTCGATATAGCCTTCGGTGCCCAGGATAAACAGGCGGCCATCGCCCCAGGTGCCGAGACCCTTGGGGGTGTACCAGTCGAGGCGGACGTAACCCAGGCCAGCATCGCCGCGCAGCGTCATATCGCCGAAGTCCTGGAAGCGCGGGCGATCGGGATGGCCGATATTGGCGATCTGCGACGCGACGATTTCGGCCGATTTCGAACCCGTATAGTAGAGGAACTGGTCGACCTGGTGCGAGCCGATATCGGTCAGGATACCGCCGAACAGGCGGTCGTCCCAGAACCATTCCGGCCGCTTGGAGCCACCGCCGGCGTCACCGCCGCCCTGCACGATCTGGTGCGGCGCCAGGTTGATGGTCTGGATGACCTTGCCAATGGCGCCTTTGCTGATCAGTTCACCGGCGTGAACGGCGGCGCGCACGTCCAGCCGTTCGGAATACTGGATGCCGTACTTGCGGCCGGTTTCCTTGATGACTTTACGGACCTGCGCGAGGTCTTTCAGCGTGATGATACCCGGCTTGTCGGCCAGCACATCCTTGCCGGCCTTCATGGCGCGGATGCCGATGCCAGTGCGCTCATTGGGCACGTGCGAGGTCAGGATCAACTGGGTGTCGTCGTTGATCACCTCGTCCTGGGTCGCCAGTATGCGCGCCTGAGGATAGCGCTGGCGGAAGGTCGCCAGCTTGTCGGGCTCGGCGCCCCAGGCATTGACCAACTCGCCGCCGCCGCGCTGCATGGCGGCAATCATGCCGTGGATGTGGTCGTGGCTGATGCCGCACACTGAAAAGCGCACCTTGTGCTGCGGCTTGAACTCTGGCGGCGGGGGCAGGGTCTCGGCCTTCACGTCGGCCGCGGCAAAACCCATGGCGGCGACGCCGGCTATACCGGCCTGCATGAGAAAATCGCGGCGGGCATTGGCTTCCTTTTCCATATGTCGTCCTCTCTCTGTCGGTCGGATTAGGCGCACGCCCCGGGAAAGACGCGGTTCAGCCGGCTTGAGCCGATCTTTGGTCTGACCATTGCGAATAATGGTCAGATATCTATGTCGATGGCAAGCCTCTTTTACCACATAAAATGTCTGTTCTATGGTTACAAAGCGCAGCTTAAATGGGTCAAGAAACAGCTTATCCTGGTCGCGGCGTAATGAAAATCGTCACCCGTGCTATCCGTCTGTTGCGTTCTCAGGGAGGCAATGGCGATTGCCCGTGATCTTCACATTGAATCCTTACGGGATGGAACGTCATCTAAACCCTGTGGAGGGCCGGGTTTGAGTATGTATGGCGATACCACCGTGCCGGACACGTCAGGTGTGCTGCGGGGTGAGGGTGAACTGGCGACATTGATGCGCAGCGTGGACTGGTCCGCGACTGCGCTTGGCGCCGTAAATCAGTGGCCACAAAGCCTGAAGACTGCGGTTCGCATCATGCTGACCTCGCGGCAGCCGATCTGGATCGGCTGGGGGCCGGAACTGATCTATCTCTATAACGACGCCTACAAGTCGATCATCGGCGGCAAGCACCCGCATATGCTGGGCAAGCCGACCAAGGTGGTCTGGCAGGAAATCTGGGACGACATCCAGCCCCTGCTTGCCACTGCCATGACGGGCACCGAAGGCACCTATGTCGAAGAGCAGCTCCTGATCATGGAGCGCAACGGCTATCCCGAAGAGACCTACTACACCTTCTCCTACAGCCCCATTCCCGATGATGACGGCACCCCGGGGGGCATCATCTGTGCCAATACGGACGACACGCGCCGGGTTATCGGCGAACGCCAGACCGCCACCCTGCGCGATCTTGCTTCCTTTACGGCAGAGGCCCGCACGGTCGAAGAGGTTTGCCGGCAGGCCTGTCAGGCCATGGCCGAAAACCGGCACGACCTGCCGTTCGCCATGATTTATCTCGATGGTGAGGCGGACACGCTGCGGCGGGCGGGATTGACCGGCATAAATACCGAACATCCTGCCGCGCCTCAGATGATCGACTTTGGCGCGCCATCGGCCTGGCCATGCGCCGAAGCCTGCCGCAGCCACGACATTCAACTGGTGGATAATCTCGCTACCGTTTTCGGTGTCCTGCCCAGCGGCGCATGGCCGTCACCGCCGTCGCACGCCGCCGTCGTGCCGTTAAGCGCCGGCGGCGTGCTCATTGCCGGGCTTAGCCCGTTCCGGCTGATCGATGAAGATTACAAAGGGTTCCTGACGCTTGCCGCCGGCCAGATTTCCGCCAGCATCGCCAATGCCAGAGCCTACGAGGAAGAGCGCCGCCGCGCCGAAGCCCTGGCGGAACTCGACCGCGCCAAGACGACCTTTTTTTCGAATATCAGCCACGAATTCCGCACACCCCTGACGCTTCTGCTGGCGCCGATCGAAGACGCCGTTGCCGATCCCGATCTCGATCCCGTCAACCGTGGCCGGTTGGAAGTCGCCCGTCGCAATGCTGAGCGGCTGATGAAGCTGGTCAATGTCCTGCTCGATTTCTCGCGCATAGAGTCTGGCCGGGTGACCGCCACCTATCAGCCCCTCGACCTGCCGGTCTATACGGCAGACCTGGCCAGCAATTTCCGCTCGGCCATGGACAAGGCGGGCTTAAATTACCGCATAGCGGTCGAACCTTTGCCCCAGCCGGCCTATGTCGACGCCGACATGTGGGAAAAGATCGTCCTCAACCTGCTGTCCAACGCCTTCAAATATACCCTGTCGGGATCGGTCGAGGTGGCGTTGCGGGCGGACGATGGCCACGCCGTGCTGGCCGTCCGCGACACCGGCCCGGGTATTCCAGAGGAAGAGCTGCCGCACCTGTTCGAACGCTTCCATCGCGTCGAAGGCGTGTCGGGGCGCAGTATCGAAGGCTCAGGCATAGGATTGGCACTAGTCCAGGAACTGGTCTGGCTGCACGGCGGCGAGGTGTCGGTCGACAGCCGTCTGGGCGAAGGCAGCACCTTCACCGTGCGCCTGCCGTTGGGCAGGAGCCACCTGCCATCAGCCCAGGTGCGCGAGGACGCTCTGCCGGTGGCAGAGTCGGCGCGCGCCGGCGTTTTCGCTGAGGAAATGCTGCGCTGGTTGCCGGACGATGCTGCGCAGCATCACGCAACTGCGGCTGCCGACGCGCAGCGCATAATCCTGGCGGACGACAATGCCGATATGCGCGACTATGTCCGTCGTTTGCTGGATGCAGAGTTCCACGTCGAGCCGGTGGGCGACGGCGAGGCCGCCTGGGAGCGGATCGTTGCCGACCCGCCTGCACTGGTGCTGACCGACGTCATGATGCCGAGGCTCGATGGCTTCGGCTTGCTGGCCCGGCTGCGCGGCGACGAGCGGACGCGCGACATTCCCGTCGTCATGCTGTCGGCGCGGGCTGGCGAAGAAGCCAGGGTCGAAGCGCTCAACGCCGGGGTCGACGACTATATCGTCAAGCCGTTCAGCGCGCGGGAACTGCTGGCGAAGCTGCGCTCGCAACTGCAGATGTCGCGCCTGCGCCGTGAGGGCGAGGCGCAGCTGACGCGCGTACTGGAAAGCATCGTTGACGGGCTGCAGGTCGTCGATGCCGACTGGCGTTTCACCTATATGAACGCGGCCGCCCGCGACATGCTGGCCGAGCAGGGCATGGCGCCCGACGACATGATCGGCAAGGTCTATTGGGACGCGCTGCCTGACGCCATCGGCACGGAGCTTGAGAGCCGCCTGCGCCAGGTGATGAGCGAGCGCGTCGACGCCGCCTTCGAGAACTACTACGCGGCGTGGCAGCGCTGGTACAGCGTTCGCATCTATCCGGTCGAGGACGGCGGCCTGTCGATCTATTTCCAGGACATCACAGCCCGCAAGGCGGCCGAGGAACGGCTGGTCGAAAGCGAGGGGCGCTGGCGCGGCCTGGCCGAGGCCATGCCGCAGCTCGTCTGGATCAGTCAGCCCGATGACGGCGCCACTGTCTATATGAACGCGCAATGGGAGCACTATACCGGTGCGCCGGTGGCGAATCTGCTGCAGAACCAGTGGCTCGATTTCCTGCACCCCGAAGATCGTGACCGCACGGCACGGGCGTGGAGAGAAGCAATCGCCGGCCGCGCGGACTATGACATCGAATACCGCTTGCGCCGCTTCGACGGCGGCTATCGCTGGTTCAAGACACGCGGCGTGCCGATGCGCGACGATGGAGGGCGTATCCGCATCTGGTACGGCACCTGCACCGACATCGAGGACTCGGTCGAGGCACGCATCCAGGCCGAAAGCGCCAACCGCGCCAAGTCGGAATTCCTGGCCAACATGTCGCACGAAATCCGCACGCCGTTGAATGCCATCGTTGGCCTTAGCCATATCATGCTGCATTTCAAGTCCGACCCGGCGATGCACACGAAATACCTGTCAACCATGAAGGACAGCGCCGAGACCCTTATGCAGCTGATCAGCGACATCCTCGATCTGGCGCGGATCGAGGCCGACAGCGTCGAACTTGATCTGTCGCCGTGCGACCTGTTCGCCCTGACCGAGGAATGCCTGAACATCAATACCGTCAAGGCGCGCGAAAAAGGCCTCGAATGTAATCTGGATTACCGCATCGACCGTGCGCTGACGTTCGAAGCCGATGCGCTGCGTTTCAAGCAGATTGTCATGAATCTGCTGTCCAATGCGGTCAAGTTCACCAGCAAGGGCCGTATTGCGGTCACTGTCTGGAGCGGGCCCCGCCAGGACGACGCCGTGCCGGTGTCTTTAAGCGTGCGCGATACCGGCATCGGCATCGCCGCCGATAAGATCGACCACGTTTTCGGTCAGTTCACCCAGGCCGATTCCTCCATAAGCCGCAAGTTCGGCGGCTCCGGCCTTGGCCTGGCCATCAGCCGCAAGCTGGCCGAGATGATGGGAGGCAGCCTGACCGTTCAGAGCGAGGAGGGGCTGGGTGCCACATTCACGCTTCAGGTGCGGCTGAAGGTGCTGTCGTATGCTGTGGTCGCTGTCGATGAGGCGGCCCAGGCTCTGCCGCATCCGGCGCACAAGACCGTACTGCTCGCTGAGGACAATGCTGCCAATACCCTGGTCGCCACGACACTGCTTGAGGAGTTCGGGTGCCACTTCGAAGTCGCAACAAGCGGACGTGACGCCATCGCCAAATGGCAGTCGGGCGGTTTCGACCTGATCATGATGGACGTGCAGATGCCGGACATGGACGGCTTCGAAGCCACCCGGCGTATCCGTGAGCGCGAGAACATGCTCAATATGGAGCGGACGCCCATCCTGGCCATGACGGCGCACGCGCTGAAAGGCGACCGTGAGAAGTGCCTGCAGGCCGGTATGGACGACTATATCTCAAAACCGTTCGATACCAATGAGCTGGAACGCAAGTTGAATGTGTTGCTCAGCCCGGTTGGCGAAGCTGAACGGATTTAGGGTCAGCCTTCGTTTTCATACGGCTTGCGCGTCGTTTCCCCAAGCGAACCGCGCAGGCCGCTTTGTGTCTGGTGGCCGTCACTAACCCAAACGGGGGAAAGCTTCGGCTTTACCTATTTGTTCCGGATTTCTGGAAGAGTTTCACCAGGGCCTTGCCCGCCCACGGCAGCACGGCTACGGCGGCCAGGGTCAGCAGCAGGGCCAGCGACACAATCTTCGACAGACTGTCCAGCTTGGCGATCTGTGTGCCCGCATTCACATAGACCATCACCGCCGGCAACAACGCCAACTGACTGATCAGGTAAAAGGCCCTGACCGGCAGGGCCGTGACGCCCATGGTCACATTTGTCAGGAAAAATGGAAATATCGGCAGGAGCCGTAACGAAAACAGATAAAACGGGCCATCGCGCTTCATGCCCTCATCGACGCGGGCCAGATGGCGGCCGAAGCGCCGCATGACGGTGTCACGCAGCAGGAACCGGGCTTCCAGGAACGCCAGGGTGGCGCCGACGCTGGTGCCGAAGGAGGCCAGGATCGTGCCTTCGACAAAGCCGAACAGGGCGCCCGCCGCCACCATCATGAGAATTTCCACGGGCAGCCATAGCGCGGCGACGATAATGTGTGCCGCTAGGAACGTGGCCGCGCTGACGAGCGGATGGCGGTTGGCAAGATCGCGCAGCATGACCAGGATGCCCTTGATCATGCCCAGTCCGTCTTCGCCGCCCCACAGCATGACCGCTCCGCCCAGCATGGCGAGGGCCAGCAGGATGAAGACGGTAACTCTGGGGATCGGTGGCCTGTTCACGGCGACATATCTGTAAGCTGCGCCGGCGCGCAGAGACCGGCATGGAAATTTTATAACCCATCCGCTTAAGAATTGGCATAAGGCGCAGTAATTATAAGGTAAATATCTTGTTGTTTGGTGGGGTGGGCAAGCGGTGAGCATTCTTGGGAAGCGCAACGGCGAAAAGCCTGACGCGACGGCTTTGAAACCGGCTGGGCGGGTCATCCTGACCTATGGCCGCAGCCTGATGGCGTTGGTTATCGCGCGTTCGCTGGCGCGCCAGGGCATTGAAGTCATCGGTTGTGACGATGTGTCGATGACGGTTCTCAGTTTTTCGAAACATGTCCGTGAAACCTTTGTCGTGGCGCCGTGGGAAACGCGGCCGGCGGAGTTTCTCGACGACCTGGAAGCGGCGGTTAGGACCTATGCGCCGCGCGATGGCCGGCCCTATGTGCTCATGCCGGCCTTTCGCGATATCGAGCTGATCGCGCGCCATCGCGAACGCTTCGAGCCCTTGATAAAGATTTCGGCGCCGTCGGTTGCCAGCTTGGACATGGTCAACCCCAAGGACCGGTTGTCCGACCTGGCGGCGCGGATCGACCTGCCGGCGCCACGTGGATTTTCGCCACAGAGCATCGAAGAGGTCATGGCGCTGGAAGGCCAGTTGCCCCTGGTTGTCAAGCCGGTGACCGGCGTCGGCGGGCGCGGCGTATCTATCGCCCATACGGCCGAAGAGCTGCGCGAACAGGCTGAGGCGCTCGGCTTCGACCCGCCGCCGCTGATCCAGACCTTTGCCGGTGGCGAGGACTACTGCGTCGGCGTGCTGGCGCGCGACGGCGTCATCGAGGCCATGATGGCCTACAAGAATATCGCCACCTATCCCCGCAAGGCCGGTGCCGGCGCCATTCGGGAATCGGTAGATGCCGAGCCGTTTCGCGAGGCCGTGGCGCAACTAATGGCCGAAACGAAATGGAACGGTGTGTGCGAGATCGACTTCCGCTGGGACGGCGAGGCCGATCACGTGCCCCAGCTTATCGAGGTCAATGCCCGCTTCTGGGCTGGTATTTTCCACTCAATCGAAACCGGCGTCGACTTCCCGTGGCTGCTGTACCTCCAGACGATCGGCAAGCGCTTCGAAGAGCCTGAACCGCAGGTTGGCGTCGTCACCAAGACGCCGGCGGTGTGGTTGCTGGCGACGCTGGAGGATGTGGCGGCGTCAGACCCGCACCTGGGCGCAGCGGCCGACGCCTGGCGCCGCGCCAAGGAAAATCTCGCGACTGGAAAGCTGGCGCGCGCCATGGAGGCGGCGGTCTCCGCCCTGGGGGCGACAGCCTCTGCCAAGGACGCGCTCGACGCCATTGGACAGGCCGTGGCCCGTAATCGCGATGCGCCGTCCGAACTCAGCGACAAGGATCCGCTGGTCGGACTGGGCGCGCTGTTCATCCTCAGCCACCTGGTGCGCCACCGCAAGCTGCCGTCGGAAATCACCTATAAGGCCGATGAGGCGCCGGTCGAACTGCAACCGATAACGCCCCGCAAACGGCCGTTTATCGGCATCACAAAGCCGGTGCGCGGCGATCTGTGGGCGTGGTGGGCGATGAAGCTCGCTGTCTGGCTGGCCGGCGGCCATCCGGTCAAGGTGACCGCCAAGGCGGCGCGCGATCCGCAAACGATAGATGGCCTGATCTTCGGTGGCGGCTCGGATGTCTACCCCAAACATTACGAAGGCACGCCCAAGCCGGGCTATCGTTACGACCTGGCGCGCGGCGACATGGAGGCATCGTGGGCGGCGACGGCGCGCCGTCATGACCTGCCGGCGCTGGGTGTGTGCCGTGGCGCACAGATGCTCAATGTCTTTGCCGGCGGCACGCTGCACAACGACCTGACGGGCTACGACAAGGCAGTGTCTTCCAACGGCCTGCTCGAGCCCTTGTTTCTGCGCAAGCCGATCGAGGTGCGTAAAGGATCGCATCTGGCCGAGCTCATCGGCAGTGGCAGGGTTTGCGTCAATGCCATCCACAAGCAGGCGATCGAACGCGTCGGTGCGGGTTTGCGCGTCGTGGCGCGTGAACCCAACGGCATAGTCCAGGCGGTCGAAGACCCGACTAGCCGTTTCTGGATCGGCGTGCAGTTCCATCCCGAACTTATGCTGTATCGCAAGCCGTTCCGAGACCTGTTCAAGGCTCTGGTCGAAGCCGCACGCGACCGGGCAGCGGAGCGCGCCACCGAACGCGCGGCGCACCTTGAAGCGCTGTCAGGCGAGAAGGCGGCGGCCAGTGGACTTGCCTCCGCTGCCCTTGACCCCGCTGCCCTTGATCCCGCTGCCCTTGGCGCCGGTAATGTCTGACACCGGCTGCCAACCTGGGTTACGGTAGCGCGTATACACCTGGGTAAACTCGGCGCCGAAAAAGATGATCTGGGCGGAATAGTAGATCCATACCAGCAGGATGATCATCGATCCGGCGGTGCCGTAGGACGTGCCGATATTGCTGTGACCGAGATAAAGCCCGATCAGGAACTTGCCAATCGAGAACAGCAGCGAGGTCAGGATCGCGCCAACCCAGACATCGCGCCACCTGAGATGGATGTCGGGCAGGACATTGAAAGCGACAGCGAATAAAAGCGAAGTAATAGCGAACGACAGAACGAAGTTGACGCCTTGCAGGATGACGGCTGGCGCTGCATCGCCCAGCATGCCGGTCAGTGCAGTCAGTGCCGCCGAGACGATCAGCGAAAACAGCAGCAGGACGCCGATGCCAATCACCATGCTGAACGACAGCAGGCGCTTGAAGATATAGTCCTTGAAGTCGGTTTTCTGCTTCGGGACATTCCAGATGTAGTTGAAGGTGCTCTGCAGCTGATCGAAAAAGCCGGCCGCAGAAAACATAAGTGCCCCAAGGCCGATAATCGCGGTGAGTACGCCGCCCGATTCATTGTGGGTATGCAGCAGGATGTCTTCGATCGCCTTGGCGCCGTCGGCGCCCAGCATGCCGCGCATTTCATCCAGGATATAGCGGCTGGCATTGACCTCGCCGAAGATCAGCCCGGCGCCCCAGATCGATACCAGCAGCAATGGCCCGATCGACAGGACGCTGTAGAAGGCCAGCGCGGCGCCCAGACGTGGCGCTTCGTCGTCATTCCATTCCTGCCAGGTCTGCTTGATGATATCGATCAATGCGGTGATCGTGACCGGCCGTCGCGCAGGCATGGCGTCTTCATCCAGCGTATCGCGGTGGTGGCGGAGCGCGGCGACACCACACAGTATCGCCATGCTGACGACCAGTTGCGTCACGCGGAACGGTGTTTTCCTCTCGGACATGGCAGCACCCCGGCATCGTGCAAATACCGTAAAATCGATCGCTTCCGATAAGTTCGATATAAGCAATCGGGCGTTGTGGGATAAGCCGTCTATACGGAATGTATGGTTTTCGGCCGGGCAGCGACCGTATTGCCGACAACCAGATAGGGCTGGAACGGATCGCTGCCGGCCAAGGGTCTGAAGGCATCGTGCGACAGGTCGAGCCCGCCGGTAAAGCTGCCGAAGGCCGGCATGATCAACATGTCGCGGTTGATGGCAAAACACTTGCCCGACACGCGATGGCCGCGGACATGGGTGGCGAGCTTGGGGTGGAAGTGGCCGATGACTTGCGGGCCGGTCTCTTCGGGCTCGTGACGAAAGGTTACGCCCTCGATCGTCACGTCGTCGCAGAAGCTAAGCGCGCCGTCCTTCATCAGGCCGACATCGTGATTGCCTTCGACCATATGACAGGCGGCCACCGATCCGCAGATGTCGAGCAGTTGCGATCGCGCACCGTGTTCCAACCGGTGCCAGGCGTCGCGGTCGTGGAAGCTGTCGCCGAGCAGGATCAGGGTCTTTGGCCGATAGCGCGTCACCAAGGCCTGAAGCCGCAGCAGCGTATCGTGCGTATCGTAGGGCGCCACGGCCGAGCCGAATTGCGCCAGGAAGGTCGATTTTTCCAGGTGCAGGTCCGAGACGACAAGCGCGTCCTGTGCCGGCCACCAGAGCGCCAGGCCGGCGTCGAGCACCATCTCATGGCCGGCAAAGACGATGTCACACCATGAGGCCATGTTCGACCTCCGCGATCATCCGGTCGGCGGTGGCTTCGACGCCTTCCAAAGCCAGCAGTGCCTCCATGCCGCCACCGGGCAGGCGCTCGGTGCGGACGTCGAGGATGACCGGCAGCGACAGGGGCGACGGGCGGGGCAGGTCTTGGAAAATGATATGGTTCTGAAAATTGAGAATCATCTCAGTCAGGCGGTCTAAATCCAATAGTTCGCGCATGGCGTCGGCGCGCGCGAGGCTCAAAAGCACGTGGTCAGGATCGTATTTACGCAGCACGTCATAAATCAGATCAGTCGAAAATGTCACCTGTTTCAACGTCTTGCGCGCGGAATTGTTGTTCTGCTCGACGATGCCGGCAATGGTCGCGACTCTCCGGAAGGATCGCTTCAACATGGGTGATTCCGCCAGCCATTCTTCCAGCTCATCGGCAAGAATGTCGGACGACAGCAGGTCGTGGACGATGTCGGCGGTGACCGCCTCGACGCTGTTGATCGCCAGTCCATAGTCGGTCAGGGTGAAGCTCAAGGGGTGCAGGCCGCGCCGCTCCATCCGCCGGCTGATCAGCATGCCGAGCGTCTGGTTAGCGCGGCGGCCTTCGAAGGTATAGACGACAAAGGCATGCAGCTTCCCGCGGGGAAACGACTCGACCAGCAGGTGCTTGCGGTCGGGCAGGACCGAGAAACGCGCCTGCAAGGCCAGCCAGTTGCGCACTGGTTTCGGCAGGGTATCGAGCGCGCTGTCGTCTTGCAACAGGCGGCGCACGCCATCGGCCAGAAAGGTCGACAGCGGCATTTGCCCACCGGAATAGGAGGGCAGCAATGGCTCCTTGGCGGCGCTGGCCCGCGCCTCAAGCGTCATGTCGTAGATGCGCTCGAACGCCAGGACCTCGCCAGCAAAGTAGAAGGTATCGCCCGGCCGCATCGACTGGCCGAACTGTTCTTCGATCGTGCCCAGGATTTTTCCGCCGCGGCCGTGGCGTTTGCGGACCTTGAGCTTTCCGGCTTCGATGATGACGCCGATATTCTGGCGATGACGCTGGATGACCGCCTTGGACGCCGCGACCCACGCGCCGTCTTCGCTTTGTATCAGGCGATGCCAGCGGTCGTAGTTTCGCAGCACATACCCGCCATCGATGACGAACTGGAACAGCGACTGAAAGGCTTCGAAGCTGACATGGCGGTAGGACCATGAGGTTTTCAGAATCTCATAGAGTCCCTCCGGGGTGACAGGAGCGCTGCATGCGGCCGTCATAATGTACTGGATGGCGACGTCCTGGCTGCCGGGCAGGGGCAGGTCACCATCGAGATGGCGTTCGGCAATCGCGGTGATCGCCGCCTCGCATTCCAGCACCTCGAAGCGATTGGCCGGCACCAGAAAAGCCTTGGATGGCACATTGACCTTGTGGTTCGACCGGCCGATCCGTTGCAGCAGGCGCGACACGCCCTTGGGCGCGCCGACCTGAATGACGACATCGACATCGCCCCAGTCGATGCCTAACTCGATAGCAGCGGTCGCCACCAGCGCCTTCAACTTGCCTTCCGTCATCATGGCGAGCGTCTTCAGCCGCATCTCGCGCGTCAGCGAGGCGTGGTAGATGGCGATGGGGAGTGCGTCGGCATTGGCCTCCCACAGGAACTGGAACAGCAGCTCGGCCTGGGCGCGGGTATTGACGAAGACGATGGTGGTCTTCGCTTTGCTGATTTCGGCCAGGATTTCGGGCACGGCATACTGCGCCATGAAGCCGCTATAGGGCACGATGGTCCTGGTCTTGAGGACGGCCACTTTCGGCGGTTTGCCGGCGGGGCTGTCGAGATGTTCGGCCGGTCGCCCCGTCGGCCCCAGCCATTTGCAGAAAACGTCAGGATCGGACACGGTCGCCGACAGGCCGATGCGGCGATAACCGGGGCTGTAGACCTCAAGCTGGGCCAGGGCGAGCGCAATCAGGTCGCCGCGCTTGGACGCCGCCACTTGGTGGATTTCATCGATGACCACGGCCTTGAGTTTGCCGAACATCGCCGCGGCGTCCGGATAGGTCAGCAGCAGCATCAGCGATTCCGGCGTCGTCAGCAGGATGTCGGGCGGCTTGGCGCGCTGGCGCTGGCGGCGATACTGCGTCGTGTCGCCGGTGCGGCTTTCGACACGGACGGGCAGGCTTAACGCCTCGATGATCGCCAGCACATTGCGTTCGATATCGTAATTTAATGCCTTGAGCGGGGATATGTAGAGGGTGTGCAGTCCGCTGCGGTTACCGTTTTGCGTGATGTCGATCAGCGACCCCAGGAACCCCGCCAGGGTTTTGCCGGTGCCGGTCGGCGCCGTCAGAAGCGTCGAGCGGCCGGCCTGATAGCACGCGACCATTTCCGTCTGATGCGGAAGGATCTTCCAGCCCTGCTGGTCGAACCACTGCTGAAAAACGGACGGAATCTTGAGCATGCACAAAGTATATGGCGTCGGAATATAAGGGTACAATGAGCCATCCCCGCGAATGGATCGAGGTCCGCAAAGAAGGCGTCTACTGCCGCGCCGGTGACTTCTATATCGACCCGATGCACCCGGTTGAGGTGGCGGTCGTTACCCATGGCCACGCCGACCACGCCCGGTCAGGCCACGGCCATGTCTTCGCGACGCCCGAGACTTTGGCGATCATGCGCAGCCGTTATGGCGAAGACCATTTCAATGGCGCCGAACACCCCATGCCCTACGGCCAGGCGCTGGAGATCAATGGCGTGAAGGTGTCCTTGCATCCCGCCGGCCATATATTGGGGAGCGCCCAGGCGCGTCTGGAATACGATGGCGCCAGCATCGTCTTTTCGGGCGACTATAAGCGCCGCTTCGATCCGACCTGTAAGCTGTTCGAGCCCGTGCCGTGCGATGTCTTTGTTACCGAAGCGACCTTCGCCCTGCCGGTCTTTCGCCATCCGCCCCTTGAGGATGAGATCGCGCGGTTGCTGGTTTCGCTGGAGCAGTTTCCCGATCGCTGCCATCTCGTCGGCGTCTATGCGCTCGGCAAATGCCAGCGCGTCATGGTGGCGCTGCGTCAGGCAGGCTATGCGGAAACCATCTATCTGCACGGCGCCATGGTCAAGCTGTGCGAGCTTTATGAACAGTTGGGCATTGCCCTTGGACCCTGGGATATTGTGACGCCGGAGAATGCGAAGACCCTGGCCGGCAAGGTCGTCCTGTGTCCACCCTCGGCCTTGAAGGATCGCTGGTCGCGCAAGCTTCCTGAGGTGATGACGGTTGCGGCATCGGGCTGGATGCGTATCCGGGCGCGCGCCAAGCAGAAGGGCGTTGAGCTGCCGCTGGTGATTTCGGATCACGCCGACTGGGATGAACTTCTGGAAACCCTGAAAGATGTCGGCGCACCGGAATTGTGGGTCACGCACGGCCGCGACGATGCGCTGGTCTATGCCGCGCACCAGATGGGTTTGAAGGCGCAGGCGCTGCATCTGCTTGGGTATGAGGATGACAGTGAATAGTTCCGGACAAATTGACGGGCCGCGTCCTCTTCCCCTCTCCCCGCTTGAGGGGAGAGGGTGGCTTGGCTTGCCAAGCCGGGTGAGGGGTAAAGCGGTGGTGGCCGCGCAATGTGACTTCGATCGTATGACCCCTCAGGCTCGCCGCCCCGCGCCTAACCCTCTCCCCTTGAAAGGGGAGAGGGGATGCTCTTGGGGCGAGGAGCCAGCATGAAAGCCTTTTCGCGCCTCTTGGAACGCCTCTATTACGAACACGCGACGCTCGGCAAAGAGCGTTTGTTGCTCGACTATTTCCGCGAAACGCCCGATCCGGACCGTGGCTATGCCGTGGCGATTATAGGCGACTCCTTGTCCCTGCCGAACTTCAAACGCGGCATGGTACTCGAGCTGATCCGGGCGCGGACCGACCCCAATCTGCTGGCCATGAGCCACGACTATGTCGGCGAGCTATCCGAAACCGTCGCCCATCTCTGGCCCGGCAATCCCACGGATGACGACCTGCCGTCCCTGGCCGAGGTCGTAGACGCCCTGCGCCATACGCCCAAGGCCCAGTTGCCCGACTATGTCGCCGGATTGCTCGACCGCATGACGTCACCCGAACGTTGGGCGCTGCTGAAGATCGGTACCGGCAGTTTGCGCATCGGCGTATCGGCGCGCCTGCTGAAACAGGTCCTCGCCAAATATGGCAGCCAGCCGGTCGAGGCCGTCGAGACCCTGTGGCACGGCGTCGATCCGCCCTATGAGCCGCTGTTCGCCTGGCTGGAGGGCCGTGCCGAGGCGCCTGTCGTGGTCGAGAAGCTGACCTTCACGCCGGTCATGCTTGCCCATGCGCTCGAAGACAAGGACCACGGGCTGATCACGCCCGACCGTTATGCTGCCGAATGGAAGTATGACGGCATCCGCGTCCAGGTCGTCCATTCTGGCATCGGCCGGGCACTGTTCACGCGAACCGGCGATGACATCAGCGGCGCCTTTCCCGATGTGCTGGAGCATCTGAACTTCCACGCCGTGCTCGATGGCGAACTTCTGGTTCAGCGCGGCGATGAGGTTGGCAGCTTCAACGATCTGCAACAGCGTTTGGGGCGCAAAAGCCCGTCGGCCAAGCATATCGCCGACTATCCCGCCGCCATCATCGCCTACGATGTCCTGATGCTGGAAGGTGAGGACGTCCGGCCGCAGACCTATACCGAACGGCGGACACTGCTGGCCACTGCGCTCGACCACTATCAACCGACCGGGATACGACTGTCGCCGGAACTGCCCTACACCGCCTTTTCCGAACTAGAAGACCTGCGCGGCAGTGTCGACAATGCTTCGGTCATCGAAGGCCTGATGCTGAAACGCCGCGACAGTGCCTATGTCGCTGGCCGTCCGACCGGCCCGTGGTACAAGTGGAAGATCAACCCCAAGCTGGTCGACGCTGTCCTGATGTACGCCCAGCGCGGTTCGGGCAAGCGGTCGAGCTTCTATTCCGACTTCACTTTCGGCCTATGGAGCGGCAACCAACTGCTGCCGATCGGCAAAGCCTATTTCGGCTTTACCGATGCCGAGCTGAAGGAACTCGACAAGTGGGTGCGGCACAATACGCTGCAGACCTTTGGGCCGGTGCGCGAGGTCAAGAAGGAGCTGGTGTTCGAGGTCGCCTTCGATGCCGTCCAGCGCTCGTCGCGGCACAAGTCGGGCTATGCCCTGCGCTTCCCGCGCATCAGCCGCATCCGCTGGGACAAGCCGGCGCAGGAGGCCGATCAGTTGCCTGTGCTGGAAACCCTCATCCCGCAAGGTCAGTAAAATTGGGCAAAAAAAGGCCTCTTGCCGCGTGAGCGGCAAGAGGCAGGATCTGGGAGGGCAGGAACGGATTGCCTCCCAGGAGGACTCTGAGCAATGTCTGCACATTGCAATGAAAAAACCTGGGCAATGAAAAAGCCTGGATCAGCAGGCGTTGTTGACGATGTTTTCCAGGTATTCCTGACGGCCGGACTTGCCGACCGGCGCCAGGTTGGCGGAAACGGCGTGGTCGGCCATGTCGGCCAGCGAGGCTTGGCCCGCCAGCATCTTCTGGCCCATGCCCTGCTTCCAGCCGGCGTAGCGCTGCTCGGTGAACGACTTCAGTTCGCCACCTTCGATCAGCTTGGCGGCGCCCAGCAGGCCACGCGCCAGGACGTCCATGCCGCCAACGTGGGCGTAGAACAGGTCTTCGGCGTCGACCGACTGGCGGCGGACCTTGGAGTCGAAGTTGAAACCGCCCGTCGTGAAGCCGCCACCTTGCAGCAGTTCATAGATGGCCTGGGTGATTTCCATCACGTTGTTGGGGAACTGGTCGGTGTCCCAGCCGTTCTGGGCGTCGCCGCGGTTGATGTCGATCGAACCCATGATGCCGAGCGCAACGGCCGTGGCGATTTCGTGCTCGAAGCTGTTGCCGGCCAGCGTGGCGTGGTTGGCTTCGATATTGACCTTGACCTCGTTTTCCAGGCCGTAGTTCTTCAGGAAGCCGAAGACGGTCGCGGTGTCGCGGTCGTACTGGTGCTTGGTCGGCTCGTGCGGCTTCGGCTCGATCAGGATGGTGCCGTTGAAACCGATCTTGTGCTTGTGCTCGACCACCATGTTGAGGAAGCGGCCGAGTTGGTCCAGCTCCTGCTTCAGGTTGGTGTTGAGGATGGTGTCATAGCCTTCACGGCCGCCCCACAGGACGTAGTTGACGCCGCCCAGCTTGTGCGTCGTTTCCAGCATTTCGCGAACCTGAAGCGAGGCCCAGGCGACCACGTCCGGATCGGGATTGGTGGCGCCGCCGGCCATGTAGCGCGCGTGCGAGAACAGGTTGGCTGTGCCCCACAGCAGCTTCACGCCGCTGCGTTCCTGGTGCTTGGCCAGCACGTCGGCGATGTGCGCCAGGTTGGACTTGAACTCTGCCGGCGTTGCGGCATCGGCCATGGCATCGACATCGTGGAAGCAGTAGAAGGGCGCGCCCAGGCGTTCAAAGAAGGCAAAGGCGTTTTCGGCGCGCTGTTCGGCGGCGGCCTTGGTCATTGGAACGCCGGGCTTCCACGGGCGGTCGAAGGTGCCGGCGCCGAAGATGTCGTTGCCCGGCCAGGCAAAGGAGTGCCAGTAGCAGACGGCGATACGCAGGTGCTCGGCCATAGTCTTGCCGAGAATGACCTTCTTCGCGTCGTAGTATTTGAAGGCCAGCGGGTTCTTAGAGGCGGGGCCTTCGAAGCCGATCTTGGGGATGCTGTCGAAATAGGTAGGCATGGACATTTCCTTGTTTATGGAATTCTAGAAGAGCGGCTTCAGGGCCTGGTACAGGGCTTTGAAGGTCGGGCGTTTGGCGGCCATGATGTCCGACAGGCGGCGGTCGGGTTCGACCACGTGTTCGATCGGCGGGGCCGTGCAGACCGAGGCGACATCGCCTTCGCCGATGCTGAGGCGTGCCAGGCGGGCGGCGCCGTAGGATGGGCCAAGATCGGCGCCGGTGCGGTATATGAGTGGTTTGTTGAGCGTCGAGGCCAGGATCTTGCCCCAGTAGCCCGAGCGTGCGCCGCCGCCGATGACGGTGATGCTGTCGAACGATGTGCCCGCGTCGGTCAGGACGTCCATGCCATCCGCTAATGCCAAAGCCACGCCTTGCAGGGTCGAGAGCGTCAGGGCCAGGCTGTCGGTCGAAGCCGTCATGCCGAAGAAGGCGCCCTTGGCGTGCGGATTGTTGTGCGGGGTGCGCTCGCCCGTCAGATAGGGCAGGAACAGTTCCGGCGTGTCGGTACGGCCAGAAGCTTCGACGTCGGCAAGCGCGTCGCCGACAGACTTGGCGTTGGTGGCTGCCACGACCCAGTCGATGCACGACGCGGCATTGAGCATGACCGACATCTGATGCCAGCGTTCTGGAACGGCATGACAGAAGGCGTGGACGGTGCCGGCGACATTAGGGCGGAATTCGCGGGTGGCGGCAAACAGAACGCCTGACGTGCCAAGAGAGAGCAGGGCGTCGCCATCGTCGATAACACCGACGCCGACGGCGCCGGCGGCATTGTCGCCACCGCCAGCACAAACCGGCACGCGCGCCATGCCCCAGGCTTCGGCCAGTTCGTCGCGCAGGATGCCGGTCGGCGCGTTGCCTTCGTGCAGTGCCGGCATATTGTCTGTGCTCAGGTCGCAGGCCGTCAGCATTTCGTCCGACCACTTGCGCTTGGCGACATCGACCCACAGCGTACCGGACGCGTCCGACAGGTCGGTGCCAGCTTCGCCCGTCATACGCAGACGGATGTAGTCCTTAGGCAGGAGGACGAGATCGACCTCATCCCAAACGGTTGGCTCATTGCCCTTGACCCACAGAAGCTTCGGAGCCGTAAACCCCGGCATGATCAGGTTGCCGGTCAGTTCGTGGGCGCGCGGTTCACGGCGCAGCAGTTCTTCGCATTCGGCGCCCGAGCGGCCGTCATTCCACAGGATGGCGGGGCGGATGACCTTGCGGGCCTTGTTAAGCAGGACAGCGCCGTGCATCTGACCAGACAAGCCGACGGCGCGAACCTTCGAGCGGGCACCGGCGTCGAGCTTGCTTACCGCAGTATTCGTCGCGGCCCACCAGTCGGACGGATCCTGTTCTGACCACAAGGGATAGGGGCGGGAAACGCTTAAGTCGGCGCGGGCTTCGCTTACAACTGCACCTGCATCATTGATGATAACAACTTTAATGCCGGATGTTCCGACATCGATCCCCATATACATATTCCCGACCCTTTTTTATTTTTGTCTTTTGTCCGCAGTATGTCGAAGTCCGGGTATCGCATCCGTATGACTTTCGATTACAATATCATTACTGGCACAGAAGGTTAGCGTGTGGCGTTTCTTGCCTATCAGCGTCGTTTTGGTAGCGCTAACATGCCCTGTTATGATCTCTGCACCACTTTTTTGTCAAGCAGAAATTTGTCACTGGAAGTCAATAGAAGCGTGAGAGTTGTGGGCGATCAGGCCAAAATAGCAACCTATATTTTCCCGGTCTCAGATAATCGTCGCTAAAAAACGCAGCGCGCGTCGTTATTAATTACGAATAAGTCGCAATTGCATTATGTATGCGGTGCCGCTAAGCCGGAGGAGGCGACAATGATGTTTTTCAAGGAGCCCACGCTGGATGAAATTCTCAACGAGGATGCCATCATCCTGCTGATGGCGCGCGACGGCGTCCGTGCCGATGACGTGCGCCTCCTGATGAAAGATATCCGCCGTCTCTACACGTCCGTTTCGCCGAGTGATAGCAGGCTGGCATTGCCGCCGGCCGAGGTTGTGTCGACTGAGACGGTGCGTTCGCCGGCATAGCGCAGCAGATAGTGAGCCCCGCCGGCCTTGGGGCCCGTGCCTGACAGGCCTTCGCCGCCGAAGGGCTGCGAGCCAACGACTGCGCCGATCATCGAGCGATTGACGTAGAGATTGCCGACCCTGGCCATCGCTTTGACGCGGTCGGCCGTTTCGGCCACACGCGAATGCAGGCCCATGGTCAGGCCGTAGCCGCTGGCATTGATGCGTGACACGACATCCTCAAGCTCTCCGGCCTTCCAGGTGACGACGTGCAGGATCGGCCCGAACCATTCCTGTTTGAGGTCTTCGATGCGAGACAGGCGGATCAGGGTCGGCGGCACGAACAGGCCGGTCGTAGGTGCAGTGACCGTGTGCACCCACTGTGATTTCACGCTGTCGCGGTAAGCCATCAGCTTATCGCGGGCGGCTTCGTCGATGACCGGGCCTACATCGGTGCGGGCATCGGCCGTGTCGCCGAGCACCAGGGCGTCCATGCCGCCTTTCAGCATGTGCAGAATGGTGTCGGCGACGTCTTCCTGGACGATCAGCAGGCGCAGGGCCGAGCAGCGCTGGCCGGCCGAACGGAAGGCCGAGGTGATGACGTCATTGACGACCTGTTCAGGCAGGGCGGTGGAATCGACGATCATGGCGTTAAGGCCGCCGGTTTCGGCGATCAGCGGCACGATGGGGCGGCTGTCGTCTTCGAGCAGCGAGCGGGCAATATTGCGTGCCGTGGCGGTCGAGCCAGTAAAGGCGACGCCTGAGACTTCGGTGGCGCGGGTCAGGGCCGCACCGACATCTGGGCCACCCGGCAGGAAGTGCAAGACATCGACCGGGATACCGGCTTCGTGCGCCATCTGCACGGCGCGGAAGGCGATCAGTGGCGTCTGCGGCGCCGGCTTGGCCAGGACGGCATTGCCGGTGACGAGGGCCGCCGCGACTTGGCCCAGGAAGATGGCCAGCGGGAAGTTCCACGGCGCGATGCAGGCAAAGACGCCGCGGCCGGTCAGGCGCGTTTCGTTATATTCGCCCGTCGGTCCGGGCAGGATTTCGGGCGCGAACGACTTGCGCGCATTGATGGCATAGTAGCGGCAGAAGTCGACGGCTTCGCGGATTTCGGCAACGGCGTCACTCAGCGTCTTGCCGGCTTCGTGGACGCACAGGCCGATCAGTTCCCGTTGGTTGGCTTCAAGCTTATCTGCCAGTCGCTCCAGGCAGGCGGCGCGATCCTCGACCGGGGTGGCATCCCAGCGCGTGGCGGCAGAATGTGCGGCCTTGGCGGCGCGGCAGACATCGTCCGGCGTGGCTTCGATGATGGTGCCGATGGAGGTCTTGCTGTCGGCCGGGCGTGCGACTGGCCGTGCTGTGCCGGTGACTGGCTTGCCGGAAACAAGCACCGCAGCGGTGTACGTCTTCGGTGCGGCAACGGCGGCCAGCGTCCGGTCAAGCGTTGCCCGGTCGTTGAGGTCGAGCCCCTTGGAATTAACCCGGCCCGGGAAGATGTTGGCGGGCAGGGGGATGGCCGGGTGCGGACGCCCCTCCACCTTGGCGATGTGTTCGGCCGGGTCAGCCAGCAGGGTCGCTTCATCGACGGTCGGGTCTGACAGTTGGTGGACGAACGACGAATTGGCGCCGTTTTCCAGCAGCCGGCGAACCAGATAGGCCAGCAGGTCCTTGTGGCCGCCGACCGGGGCATAGGTGCGGCAGTTATAGCCAAGATCGCGCACCAGCCGTTCGTGCAGGCCTTCGCCCATGCCGTGCAGGCGCTGGAACTCGAAGTCGCGGCGCGCGCCGGCCCACGTCATCAGGGTGGCGACGGTCAGGGCGTTGTGCCCAGCAAAGGCCGGATAGATGTGCGAGGCGTCGAGCATGTCGTGTGCGCACGCCAGGTACGACACGTCGGTCGCCGCCTTGCGGGTGAACAGCGGGTAGTCGCTCAGGCCCTCGACCTGGGTCTTCTTGATCTCGGCGTCCCAGTAGGCACCCTTGACCAGCCTGACCTTGATGCGGTGGTTTGTCGCCTTGCTCACTTCCTGCGCCCAGGCGATCAGCGGGCGGGCGCGCTTCCCATAAGCCTGTGCCGCCATGCCGAAGCCTTCCCAATCCTTGAGCAACGGATCGCGCAGCACGCCTTCGATGATGTCGAGGGACATGATCAGGCGCTCGCTTTCTTCGGCGTCGATGGTCAGGTCGATGCCCGATGACGCCGCGCGCAACGCCAAGTGACGGATGCGCGCCGTCAGTTCCGGCACGCAACTCGAGGCATTGGCGACCTCATAGCGCGGGTGCAGGGCCGACAGCTTGACCGAGACCGAATGGCCGGTATTGCCCGCTAGGCCCACGGCGTCGATGGCCGCTTCGTACGAGGCGAAATAACGATCAGCATCGGCAAAGGTCCGGGCGGATTCACCCAGCATATCGAACGAGGCGGTGAAGCCCTTGTTTTCCGGCTTGGCGGCGACGTCGAGCGCTTCTTCGATGGTGCGGCCCATGACAAAGACCTCGCCCATCAGGCGCATGGCGACGGCCACGCCCTGACGGATGACGGGCTCGCCGACGCGCGCCACCAGCTTTTTCAGCGTACCGGCAGTTTCAGGCTCGCCGACCAGGGCGCGCGTCATGATGAGGCCGAAGGTGGCGGTATTGACCAGCTTGGAGTCTGACTTTGCCTTGTGTGCCAGCCAGTTGGCGTCGGTGATCTTGTCGCGGATCAACAGGTTGGCGGTTTCGGGATCGGGCACGCGCAGATAGGCTTCGGCCAGAGACAGAAGCGCCACGCCTTCCTGGGTGTTCAGGCGGTATTCCTGCAGGAAGCGGTTGACCCAGCCGGTCGACTGCGCCGCTTTCAGGTCCGTCAGGATCAGCCGCGCCTGCGCCATTGCCTGATCGCGTTCGGCCACTGTCAACGTCGCGGAGGGCAGAAGCCCTGCCAAGACCTCGGCCTCCGGCGCGCGATAAAGGGCATTCATCTGCGCAATGGCGGCGGATGCGGTCATGACGGTATCTCCTGAAACTTACACGATTATGCGCGCGATTTCGAAAATGTCCTTGGTAATTTGCCTGCAATACCCGAAGATAATTTGCTGCAACTATGTAAATGTGAAAAAATATTCGGATGCTGGACGAGATCGACCGGAAAATTCTTCGCCACCTGCAACGCGATGGCCGCATGACCAACCAGGCCCTGGCCGAAGCGGTACACGTCTCACCTGCGGCATGTTTCGATCGCGTTAAGCGGCTGAAGACCAACGGCTATATTCTGGGAACCATGGCGGTGCTCGATCCGGAAAAGCTCGATCGGGCGCTGCTGATCTTCGTCGAAGTCCTGCTCGACCGCACGACCGACGACGTTTTTGAGGCCTTTGGCCGCTCGGTGCAGCGCCAGCCGGAAATTCTCGAATGCCACATGGTCGCGGGGGGATTCGATTACCTGATCAAGGCGCGCGTCAAGGATATGGCTGCCTATCGGCAGTTTCTTGGGGACGTGCTGGTCAGCCTGCCTGGCGTGCGCGAAACCAGGACCTATGCCGTATTGGAAGAGGTCAAGAATACGATGGAGCTACCGGTCTAGGCAGGAGATCGGAATTCTCCAACACACTTGATGATTGGCGGCGCCTGCGAGAATATCCATTCCAGCATCGAGACGAACCGGGGACAGACATGCCGAACACATTATCGCGTCGCGCATTCAGTGCGCTTCTCTTAAGTCAGGCAGCGGCGGCAGCCGCCTTTCCAGCGTGGGCGGCGCCCATCGGTGACCTGAAGCGGCACCCGTTTTTGCTCAGTGGCGAATGGGATCATCGCAAGGACGGCCAGACGCTCTATCTCGTTCGCGGCGGCAAGCTGGTCTGGAGCTATGCCCTGGCGAATACGGATGCCAACGGTAACGGCGTGGAACTGGGCGATGCGACCTTGCTGCCCAATGGCAATGTCCTGTTTGCCCATAAGACGGGCGCCAGCGAGGTTACGCCGGACAAGCGGATCGTCTGGACACTGGCCGCGCCTGCGGGCGCTGAGATCCATACCTTGCAACCCATCGGGGCTGACCGCGTGATGGTCGTGCAAAACGGTAATCCCGCACGGCTGATGGTGGTGCATAAGCCCAGTGGCAGGATCGAGATCGATCTCAATCTGCCGGTGCCTGACCCCAACAAGCCGCATATTCAGTTCCGCCGCGTACGCATGACGGAACAGGGGACTTTCATCGCCGGGCATCTCGATAACAAAAAGGTCGTTGAATACGACCGGGCGGGACAGCCGGTCTGGAGCTATGCCATCGATCGGCCGTGGGGCGTCGAGCGGCTCAAGAATGGCAATACGCTGATCAGTTCGTACAACCCCGACCGCATGACAGAAGTCGTCGAGGTCACGCCGCAGCAGGAGATCATCTGGCGCTTTTCGCAAAAGGACATTCCGCAGGACAGGCCCGATTGGCAATGCTTTCAGTTTCAGGGGGTGAAGCGCCTGGCGAACGGCAATACCTTGATCTGCAACTGGTGCGCCGGCGCCTTGAAGGACACTGCGCAATGGCCGGGAACCGTCCAGGTTTTCGAAGTGACGCCGGCAAAGTCAGTGGCCTGGACGCTCAGCGCCTGGGGTGATCCCGATCTCGGCACCGGTTCGTCGATCCAGTTGCTGGACCAGCCGGGTGGGCTTGGGGTCTGTGCGTAGCAGTCGCATCGTCATCGAACTGCAACAGGCGTGGTCGGAAGAAAGGTCAGCCGCCATGGACGACGGCCTGTCGTTTAGCCCCAGCCACCTGCCGCACCTTCGGAATGGGTGACTTTATCGCTCACCGGCAGTTCTCGTTTGTATCAGGCAAGATAGTGCCGAGTGCAGGATAAGGATGCGATGCCAGATGCATGCCTCGCCAAAGCCTGAAGCTTAAAGTCATCCCGCTCCTTCCTCGGCCCCGTCAGTGCGTAATTACACTGTCTCATTCCTGACAAACGCCGATGTCCCGCCGCATATGATTCCAAGGCCGGCAGACCTACTAGTGCGCGCTCACTCTCCCTCCCCAAATACGGAACGCACTATGTCCAAGATCACGACACTTGAAGAAGCCTTCGTCCACGAACTTTCGGACATCTACAGCGCCGAAAAGCAGCTGACCAAGGCTCTGCCGAAGATGGCAAAGGCGTCGACCAGTGAACAACTGAAGGCTGGCTTCACCCAGCACCTGGAAGAGACGCAAGGCCAGATCGAGCGCATTGACCAGGTCGTTGAACTGCTCGGCGTCAAGCTGAAGCGCATCAAATGCCTGGCCATGGAAGGCCTGGTCGCCGAAGGCGGTGAAACCATCGAGGAAATCGAAAAGGGTCCTGTCCGCGACGCCATGCTGATCGTTGGCGCGCAAAAGGTCGAGCATTACGAGATCTCCGCCTATGGCAGCCTGGTCACCATCGCCAACTCCCTTGGGTACAAGGAAGCCGCCGAACTGCTCAGGGCGACCCTGGCGGAAGAGAAGGCGACCGATGAAAAGCTGGGCCAGATCGCCCTGTCAGAAGTCAATCAGGCCGCGATTGACGCCAACGCAATGGTTGAACCCGCAGAATAGTTTTCCGGAAACTTGGCCCCGCTTCGGCGGTGTCTTTTTAAGCAGATTAATGTTCACCCGCCGCAACGCCAAACGCCGCAGCTTTCTGTACCGCAACAGCCTGTCGCTCTGTGTGTTCGGATTCTTCCTGCTGTTCTGGGCCTTGCAGGCGGTGACGGGCTGGGCTGAATACAATGAAAAACTGCTGGAAAAATCGGCGGCCACCGTATCCTTCCTGGCCTATCTGACCACTGGCAATTTCGTCGAAGTCACGTTCGAAAACTGGGAGAGCGAGTTCTTCCAGATGTTCCTCTACGTGCTCCTGACCGTCTCGCTACGCCAGCAGGGATCGTCAGAGTCCAAGCCGCTTGAAGGCGAAACCGAATGCGATCGTAAACCTAAATCCCACGCCACGGCGCCGTGGCCAGTGCGAAAGGGCGGATGGATCCTAAAGGTCTATGAGAACTCGCTCAGTCTGGCCTTTCTGGTATTATTCATGCTGTCGTTCACATTCCACGCTTTGGGCAGTTTCGCCGACTACCGGCTTGAGGAACGTATCGACGGTCAAGTCCCCGTCAATTTTGCCGCTTACCTGATGCAGACCCGTTTCTGGTTCGAGTCCTTCCAGAACTGGCAGAGCGAATTCCTGGCCATCGGTTCGATTGTCGTCCTGTCGATATGGCTGCGGCAAAAGGGGTCGCCGGAATCGAAACCGGTCGATATGCCGCACGACGAGATGGCCTGACCTGTCATCTCCGGGACTTGCCTGCTTCATTGCTCATGATGAAGTATCTCAAGTATAATTGTGCACTTATAGCATAATTCGGCTTATATTGCGGTCAGTTGCATGGTTTTCAGGAAATATTTTTAGATAACAAATATTATAATTTCATATGTGCGACATTTTCATTAAGTGCGACTTGTCGTGTGGCTTTTTTATTTAATCAGAAGCGCGCCACATCTGTTTATTACCACATTATCTGTATGGTTCCTGCACTCCTAAGGGAATGTCATGACAATTTATCGCCTTTGGGCATCGATTGCGGCTGCCGCGTTCCTAAGCGTTGCTGCTTGCTCCAGTCCAGCGCAGGACGATGAAGTCGCAGCATTTATACAAGAAGCATCGGTCGCCAATCTGTTCGAAATCCGCACCAGTGAACTGGCTTTGCAACGCGCACAGAATCCCCAGGTGCGCGCTTTCGCACTATCCATGATCACCGATCATACCAAGGCTGGCTATGATCTCGATGCCGCGGCGTCTGCAGCAAAGAGCAAGGGGCTTCCGGCCGGCGTGCTCGATGATGCGCATCTGAAAATGTACGAAGAGCTTGCCGACGCCAGTGCCGAAGCGTTCGACGACAAATATATCGATCTCCAGACACGCGCACACGACAAAACGGTCGACCTGTTCCGGGACTACACCGAAGGCGCCGCCACCGGCCCTGTCAAGAGATTCGCCAAGGCCCATCTGGCGATGCTGGAAGCCCACAGGGCGAACCTTGAATCCGTCGATGCCGTAACCCATTCCGGCCAGACCGATGCGATGCCACTGCGAACCACGGATTAATTCCGCGCGGCCGCGTTGACCCGTTGTGCTGCAAACTTGTCTAAGCAGCGACCCAAGCTTCCGCCGTTCGCATCGTAGGCACGGCACAATTGCATTTACCTCTCAGACAGCGAGCGACCCAGATGAGCAAGACCAGTGAAGACCAGGTTTTTACCAAGGCCGATGTCGGCGGAATCAAACTTGAGCAAGGTCCGGGCGGCGAAACCCGTCAGCAAGCCGGACCTGACCAGGCGATCCTGACGACGACGCATGGCATTCCGGTCAGCGACGACCAGAATTCCCTGAAGGCCGGGGCGCGCGGCCCTGTCAGTCTCGAAGACTTTCACCTGCGCGAAAAGATCTTTCATTTCGACCATGAACGCATCCCCGAACGCGTCGTCCATGCCCGCGGCTATGGCGCCCACGGCTTTTTCGAAACCTATGACAACCTGTCCGACGTGACGTCGGCGGACCTGTTCCAGCGCGCCGGCGAACAGACGCCGGTCTTTGTCCGCTTCTCGACGGTCGCCGGTAACAAGGGCTCGTCCGACCTGGCGCGTGACGTTCGCGGCTTTGCCGTCAAGTTTTACACCCGCCAGGGCAACTGGGACCTGGTCGGCAACAACATCCCCGTCTTCTTCATCCAGGACGCCATCAAGTTCCCGGACCTTGTCCACGCCGCCAAGCAGGAGCCCGACCGCGATTTCCCGCAAGCGCAGACGGCGCATGATAACTTCTGGGATTTCATTACCCTGATGCCGGAATCGATGCACATGGTCATGTGGATCATGTCGGATCGGACCATCCCGCGCAGTTTCCGGATGATGGAAGGCTTCGGCGTCCACACCTTCCGCATGGTCGACGCCCAGGGCAAGTCGACCTTCGTCAAGTTCCACTGGCGCCCCAAGCTGGGCTCGCAGTCGGTCGTCTGGAATGAAGCTGTCAAGATCAACGGCGCCGATCCCGACTTCCACCGCCGCGACCTATGGAACGCCATTCAGTCAGGTGACTTTCCGGAATGGGAGCTGGGCCTTCAGCTGTTCGACGAAGACTTTGCCAACAGCTTCGATTTCGATGTGCTCGACGCCACCAAGATCATCCCGGAAGAACTTGTGCCGCTGCGCATGGTCGGCCGTCTGGTGCTCAACCGCATGCCGGACAACTTCTTCGCCGAGACCGAACAGGTTGCCTTCTGCACCCAGAACATCGTGCCGGGCCTGGACTTTACCAACGACCCGCTACTGCAAGGGCGCAATTTCTCGTATCTCGATACGCAGCTGAAGCGCCTGGGCAGCCCGAACTTCACGCAACTGCCGATCAATGCGCCGAAATGCCCGTTCGCGCACTTCCAGCAGGACGGCCATATGGCCTTCAATAATCCCAATGGGCGCGTCAATTACGAGCCGAATTCGTGGACGGCGGAACTGGGCGAAGATCCAGGCCCGCGTGAAAGCGCCGAAGGCTTCCGCAGCTTCCCCGAAGCGGTCGAGGGCCACAAGTTGCGTATTCGCCCCGAAGCGTTTGCAGACCACTACAGTCAGGCGCGCCAGTTCTATATCAGCCAGACCGATATCGAGCAGTCGCACATCCAGAGCGCACTGATCTTCGAACTCAGCCGTTGTGAGCGTGCCGACATCCGCTCGCGGATGGTGTCGCACCTGATGAACATCGATGAAACCCTGGCGCGGGTGGTTGCGGAAGGCCTCGGCCTGAAGAACCTGCCGAAGCCCGCCCAGGCGAAGAAGCCGACCCTGATGGACCTGCCGCCGTCCGACGCGCTCAGCATCATCAAGAAAAACCCTGGCCTCCTTAAGGGCCGCAAGTTCGGCATTCTGCTGGGCGATGGCGCCGAAGCGTCCCTGCTCAATGCCATCACCGAAGCGGCCCTGGCGGCCGGTGCGGTGGTCGAACTGATTGGCTCCAAGATCGGCGGCGCGGAGCTGGATGACGGCACGCTCATCCCCGTCCAGTACAAGATCGATGGTGGGCCGTCGGTGCTGTTCGACTTCCCGGTCGTCCTGGCGTCAGAGGCCGGTGCCGACAAGCTGGCCAAGCTGCCACCGGCGCGCGACTTCATGTCGGACGCCTTTGCCTACTTCAAGTTCGTTGCCTATTCGCCAGGTGTCGTGCCGCTACTGGAAAAGGCCGGCATTATCGACGATCTCGACGATGGTTTCGTCGAGATCGATGGGCCGGACGCGGTCAGCGCCTATATCGAAGCCCTTGCCGACATCCGGCACTGGGCACGGGAAAAAGCGATGGTCGCCCTCAATCCTGACCTGCCGGACACCACCTGAATAAGAAAGAAACCACGGGAAGCCGGGCCTTCTTTCTTATTCAGCCAAGGTTACGATCGTGCCATAACCCTATGTCGGGTCGACTTGCTCGCCGGCATCGGGAGGAAATTGCCAGACACGGTCGCCAGGAAGCGACCTGCTCTGTTGTCATTGCGCTTCCGCTTTGGTCAGATTTTATTGAACCGTTACTGACGCGGTTCTACTTCCGCAAATGGCACATCCTACTTACGTGTCGAGCGCCAACGTGGTATGGTCTGGCAGTATGCGAGGCTGGCTATGGCAACGGCATTAAAGCAGATAATTGTTGCCGTGAAAGGCTTTGCGGTCCGGAACAAGGTCCGGAGGGCTGCGGTGGGAGCAGCGGCCTCTGTCGCGCTGCATGTTTGTCTGCTGCTGTGTCTGATATGGCAAAATCACACCGGAATTCGCGGCGATTCAGGCCGCTACGATGGCGCGCACGGGTTAGGCGCGGGCTATGATCCAGTCTTTGCTCAACTCGTCAGCCAGCAGGTTGCCGACGCGCGGACCGGTGCCCTGATCACGTCGCAGGTAACTGAACCGCCTATGCTTGAACCTTCAGCGCCTGCCGATGCTGGCTCGCTGATGCAACCGGCAAGGGCTGCCTTCCCCGAGGCGGAAGGAGAAGCGGTTCAGACGCTTGAGACTGGTGGCGCGGCGCCTGGAACGGCCGACGGTCAGCACACCCTGCTGGAGCAGATTGCCCGCTGCCTGCCGCCCAATGAACGGCCGAACACCTGCGTCGCTACCGCAAGACGGGGGGTGTCTTCTGGGAACCGCTGCTGCGGGGAGGCGACGCGTTAGGGACAGATAAGGCGCGCGGTGTGCATATCGCCGAACCGGATCAGAAAGGCCTGCAGCCGGAAATGGCGGAACCGGGCGAGCCAGTCAGCAACGATCTGAAGACGGAATTACCTATGACGCCCGTTCCGTGAGCGGATGGTTATAAACGATGAGAGGGATGATGCGTATCTGATGGCAACCCTCGGTTTGACTGGATGTGTCACGATTTCAATTTCCGGAGCGTTGACGCAGCTGGAGGATGCTCTTGACGTGACACCGACCGGCCTTGAATCGCGGGCGGGAGGCGGTGACGCTCGAGCGCAGTATTCACTGTCGATTGTCTATCGCTACGGCTTGGACGGTGCCGAACGCGATAGTGGGCATTCTCGCGCTCTGAGGCGAAAAGCTTTGGCATCGCAGGGCTACACCTAACCCTGTTAGACGCGGATCTGCAGACGATCTGGCGCCGGCTGTATGCCATGGCGGACGACATCGGCGACGTGGCGCGCAAGGTCCTCGTCTCTGACGAACTGTCTAGGCGTCAGGCCCACCTGCAGCTCGTCGGCAATGGCGTCGACGCCTTAAATGTTCTGGACAGCAGCAACCAACGCGTCTTTTCCCTGTTCGGAGGCACCCAACCGCTCAGAGTGACGATCAAGTCGTCGACACAGACGCTTACCCGACTGGCATCAAAGGCGGGATTAAACCCGATTATCTCGAGAATCTTACGTCATAATTCGGTATCAATCATGCTTGCCTCCGAGGCCTGCTTTTTAACATGAGCCGCGAGGCCGCCTTGATCGCGGTCAGGTCCACGGACGGTCTGCTTCTCACTGAGGTCTCTCTTGCCTGCGCGAGACGCGTCAAGCCACGCTCGGCATGCGCGCGACGTTGCAGTGCGTCCACAGCTTGTCCATGGCGCCGACCAGATGGTCCATCATCTCGTCCGTATGGTCCGGCGACGGCGTAAAGCGCAGGCGCTCGGTGCCCTTGGGGACGGTCGGATAGTTGATCGGCTGGACGTAGATGCCGTGATCGTTGAGCAGGATGTCCGAAATCATCTTGCAGTGCTTGGCGTGACCAACCAGCACGGGGACGATGTGCGATTCAGACGGGAAGACCGGAATGCCGACCGCCTTGAAGCGGTTCATCAGGGTCTGGGCGCGTTCCTGGTGCTGGATGCGCTTTTCGTTATGGTCCTTCAGCCAGCGCACGCTTGCCGCTGCACCGGCCATCACCGCCGGCGGCAGAGAAGTCGTGAAGATAAAGCCCGAAGCCCACGAACGGATGGCGTCGATGATTACCGACTTGGCGGCGATATAACCGCCCATCATGCCGAACGCCTTGCCCAGCGTCCCTTCGATAATGTCGATTTCGCCCATCAGACCGTCGCGCTCGGCAACACCGGCGCCGCGAATACCGTAGAGGCCAACCGCGTGGACCTCGTCGATATAGGTCAGGCAGCCGTACTTCTTGGCGAGGTCGATCGTACCGCGGATATCGGCAATGTCGCCGTCCATCGAATAGACCGACTCGAACGCAATCAGCTTCGGCGCATTGGCGGGTGCGGCCTGCAGCAGTTCTTCGAGGTGCGCGAGATCGTTGTGGCGGAAAACCTTGCGCTCGCCACGGCCGTTGCGGATGCCGGCGATCATCGAGGCGTGGTTCAGCTCATCCGAAAAAATGATCAGGCCGGGCAGGATCTTGTAGAGCGTCGTCAGGGTCGCTTCGTTGGCGACRTAGCCCGAGGTGAAGACCAGAGCGGCTTCCTTCTGGTGCAGRTCGGCCAGCTCGGCTTCGAGTTCGTTGTGGTACCAGGTGGTGCCGGAAATATTGCGCGTGCCGCCGGAACCCGAGCCGACCTCATCGATTGCCTTGTGCATGGCTTCCAGCACGACCGGGTTCTGACCCTGRCCGAGATAGTCGTTGGAGCACCAGACMGTGACGTCCTGCGTCGAGCCGTCTTCGCGYGTCCACGTGGCGCGCGGAAACTGGCCGTTATGTCGCTTCAGATTGGCGAACACACGGTAGCGCCCTTCGGCGCGAACCTGATCAACGGCTGCCTCGAACGCGGCGGTATAGTCCACTCTTGCTCTCCCACATGAAGAATTTTCCAGCACACTACTCCCGAAGGAATTCGATGCCTTGATCCTGATCAAGTGTCTGCGACGACCATCAATGCGGCGGTTGGTTGCAGCGTATCGGTTTGACTCAAATCAAATCGGGACCGCGTGGCTTGTGTCATGAAGCGTTCGGTTCGAAGCCCCTTTCGGGTTTCTTCAGGGCGTAATCAGTGGGCGAACTGCGTTGGATATATGATTGCGGAACTTTCCTCGCCGCGGCGGGAATGCCGCTGGCGCTGGCCCTTTTCGTAGCCGGACTTGGCGGCAGCGTTACACATTGTTCCACTATGTGTTCGACCTTCGTGCTGGGCCAGTCCGCCACGGTGCAAGGCAGCAGTGTGCTAACCCAGGTGCTGCTGCCCTATCATGCCGGTCGCATGGCCACCTACTCTGCTTTAGGCGCTATTGTCGGCTTCGCGTTTCACTTCGTGGCGACGTCATCGGTGTTTTCCGTTTTCCGCCACCTGCTGCTGGCGCTGGTTGCCGTCATCCTCCTGGCTGTGTTCGCAGAGCGTCTATTGATGCAAATGGGCGTGCGCCTGCCGCTCCTACCGGCTTTCAAGTCCAAATGCGCCGTCAACGCGATGAACCGCGTGCGGGGTGTGCGCAGTCCTTTGGCGCGTTTCGGGCTGGGTGCAGCCCTGGGGTTGCTGCCATGTCCAATGATCTTTGCGGCCTTGATGGCTGTCGCGGCCAAGGCCGACCCGCTCACGGGTGCGCTCGGCATGGCCGCTTTCGCCGCCGGCACCATGCCCGCCCTGATGGGGCTGGGCGTTGCCGGAAACCATTTTGTCAAAACAAGCCCGCGCGCACGTCAGGTCCTCGGCCTGGCGGCGTTCGGCGTCAATGGCGTGGTTCTGCTGGCGCTTGCGTTCAGCTGAATCCTTGGGAGTCCAATTCATGAATACAGTCCAGACAATGGCGAGAGGAGGGGAGGCGGTCGTCGCTGCGGCCCCGCCATCGCGGTATGATGAGACCATTCTCAAGTACTTCACCATCGCAGCCATGTTCTGGGCGATCGCGGGATTTGCCGTCGGCGTCCTGATCGCGTTTCAGATGGCGTTTCCGTGGCTGAATGTCGAACCCTACCTGACGTTTGGCCGGCTGCGGCCTCTGCATACGTCAGCCGTAATCTTCGCCTTTGGCGGCAACATCCTGTTCGCCACCTCATATCATGTCGTGCAACGTACCTGCCAGACACGCCTGTTCAGCACCCGGATGGCCTGGTTCCATTTCTGGGGCTATCAGGCCTTCATCTTGATGGCGGGGCTGGGCTACCTGTTCGGTGTCACCCAGGGCAAGGAGTACGCCGAGCCCGAATGGTACGCCGACCTGTGGCTGACCGTCGTCTGGGTCGTCTATTTCATTAATTACCTGATGACCCTGACGATGCGCAAAGAGAAGCACATCTACGTCGCCAACTGGTTTTTCCTGAGTTTCATTGTCACCATCGCCATTCTGCATCTGGTCAATAACGTGACCCTGCCGATCTCGGCGGTCAGCGTGAAGAGCTATTCGGCCTGGGCAGGTGTCCAGTCGGCCCTGATCCAGTGGTGGTACGGTCACAATGCCGTCGGCTTCTTCCTGACGGCGGGGTTCCTGGGGATGATGTACTATTACATCCCCAAGCAGGCCGACCGTCCGGTCTATTCCTACCGCCTGTCGATCATTCACTTCTGGTCGCTGATCTTCATCTACATCTGGGCCGGTCCGCACCACCTCCTCTACACCTCGCTGCCCGACTGGGCGCAGACGCTGGGCATGACCTTCTCGATCATGCTGTGGATGCCGTCCTGGGGCGGGATGATCAATGGCATGATGACCCTGTCGGGTGCGTGGCACAAACTGCGCGATGACCCGATCCTCCAGTTCATGATCATCGCCCTGGCCTTCTACGGCATGTCGACCTTCGAAGGGCCGTTGATGTCGATCAAGACCGTGAATTCCCTGTCGCACTACACCAACTGGACCATTGGCCACGTCCACGCCGGCGCCTTGGGCTGGGTTGCCTATATCTCCTTCGGCGCGATCTACTACCTGATCCCGCACCTGTGGAAAAAAGCCGGCATGTATTCGACCCGGCTAATCTCTGTCCACCTCTGGATCTCGACGGTCGGCATCGTGCTCTACATCACCTCGATGTGGATCGCCGGCATCATGCAGGGGCTCATGTGGCGTGCCTACGACGAGATGGGCTTCCTGACCTATTCGTTCGTCGAGGTCGTCCAGGCCATGCACCCCTATTACATCATCCGCGCCCTGGGCGGCGTGCTCTTCCTGATCGGTGGGCTGATCATGAGCTACAACATCTGGCGTACCGTCACACTGCCTTCACCATCGTCCCAGCCGGTGGGTGAGCCCGCCCTCGTAGCGGCAGAATAGGAGGCCGCAATGTTAGAATCCCACAAAAAACTCGAACGCAATTCCATCTGGCTGCTGATCTTCGCGGTCGTCGCTGTCTCCATCGGCGGTCTTGTCGAGATCGTGCCGCTCTTTCGCATGCAGACAACCATAGAGCCGGTCAAGGGCGTGCGTCCGCTGACCCCGCTCGAGCTGGCCGGGCAGGACATCTATATCCGCGAAGGCTGCAACACATGCCATTCGCAGCAGATTCGCCCACTGCGCGACGAGGTCGAACGCTACGGCCACTACAGCCTGGCGGCCGAAAGCATGTACGATCATCCGTTCGTCTGGGGATCGGAGCGCACCGGGCCTGATCTGGCGCGCGTCGGAGGAAAATATTCCAACACCTGGCATCTCGAGCACCTCAAGAACCCGCGATCCGTGGTGCCGGAGTCGATCATGCCCAATTACAGCCTGCTGGCGAAAAAGCCGCTCCGCACCTGGGACCTCCAGGACAAGCTCGCGGCGTTGAAGGCGCTTGGCGTGCCCTATACCGACGACCACGTGCAAAACGCCGAACTGGACGCTGCCGTGCAGACCATGCCCGATGAGGACCCTACGGGTTTGCAGAAGCGCTACGGTCGCAAGGTCATCCCGCAGGACTTCGGTAGCAATGACCCCGGTTCGCCAACAGAGGCCGATGCGCTGATCGCCTATCTGCAACAACTCGGCACCCAGGTCGATTTCACGACCTACGATCCCGATTACGAACTCAAAAAGGCTCCCTTGGCGGCCGGAAAGGTGCCGGGCAAATGAACCAGTCCGATATCGCGCTTCTGATCCTGGTGATCTTCACGCTGAGCTTCGCAGGGATATGCATCTGGGCCTTCTGGCCGTCAAACCGTCAGCGCCTGAAGGCCTACGGACATATTCCCCTCAATGAGGAGAAGGACAATGAGTAAAGACAAGGGGAAGGGCGACACGCCCGGCAACGATCTCGATGAGGTGACCGGTATTCAAACGACCGGCCATCAATGGGACGGTCTGAAGGAGCTCGACAACCCCGCCCCGCGTTGGTGGCTCATCGTCTGGCTGGTGACGATCGTCTTCAGCGTCGGTTACTGGGTCGTGTATCCGGCATGGCCAACCATCACCGGCCACACCAAAGGCCTGTTTGGCTGGACGCAGTTCAGCAAGCTGGAAGCGGAGCAGGGCGAGATACGTGCCCGCCAAGGCAAGTACCTCAAGGCGTTTCATGGCGCGTCCTTTGAAACCGTCAAAAGCGACCCCGCCCTGTTCGAGTTCGCCCGCGCCGGCGGCGCCGTCGTGTTCAAGGAAAACTGCGCCGCTTGCCATGGCAACGGCGGAGAGGGGCGAAAAGGGTATCCCAACCTCAACGATGACGACTGGCTTTTCGGCGGCAGCGTCGACGACATCCATCGCACCATCGAGGTTGGCGCGCGTTCCACCGATGCCGACACCCACGCCACGATGATGCCGGCCTTCGGCAAGGGCATGCTCAAGCCTGAGGAGATCAATGATGTGGCGACCTATGTCCTTCAGATGCGCTATGGGCAACCACAACACCCAAGTGCGGCCTGGACGGCAGGCGAAGCGATCTACGCGACTAGCTGTGCCGCGTGCCACGGCGCGGCCGGCGAAGGTAACCGCTCGCTTGGCGCACCGACCCTGAACGACGCGATCTGGCTCTATGGTGGCGACAAGGCATCGGTTGTGGAAACCATCACGAATGCCCGCGCAGGCGTCATGCCGACCTGGAAACACCGTCTTGGCAAGGACAGCCAACGCATGGTGGCCATCTACGTCCACTCGCTGGGTGGCGGGGAGTAGGTATCGGAGATCAAAAGCCCTCGGTCCCACCGGGGGCTTTTGATCCTGATCAATGCGACGGAACGGCGAGGGAGATAGGTTTCGTTACCTGACGTTCCGAGTACCAGATCTCCCATGGTTGAATTGTTCGAAAAAGCGGCGAAGATTTACCCGCGCCAGGTCTCCGGCATATTTCGCAATTTGAAATGGGCAGCGATGATCGCCCTGCTCGGCATATATTATGGCGCGCCATGGCTCAGATATGATCGTGGCCCGCATGTGCCGGATCAGGCGATCCTGATCGATCTCACCGGCCAGAGAGGGTATTTTTTCGGCGTCGAAATCTGGCCCCAGGAAGTTTACCTTCTGGTCGGTGTTCTGGTTCTGGCGGCCATCGGGCTTTTCTTTGCGACGTCACTCTTTGGCCGGGCCTGGTGCGGCTACGCCTGCCCCCAGACCGTCTGGACAGACTTGTTCGTTCACGTCGAGCGCTTCATCCAGGGCGATCGCAATGCACGCAAACGCCTCGACGACGACAAGTGGACGCTGGAAAAGATCTGGAAAAAGACGCTGACCCACGCAGTCTGGCTTCTCATCGGTCTTCTGACCGGTGGCGCCTGGGTCTTCTATTTCAATGACGCCCCGACGCTGTTGGAAGGTTTGGTACATCTGGACGTTCCGTCGTCGACGGGTATCTGGATATTGGCGCTAACACTTTCGACCTACTTCATGGCGGGGTTTGCACGCGAAAATATCTGCAAATACGCCTGCCCTTACGCGCGCTTCCAGTCGGCCATGTTCGACCGCGACACCCTGATCATCTCTTACGCGCATGAGCGCGGTGAACCGCGCGCCCACCATAAGAAGGGTGCGACCTGGGAGGGCCGGGGGCATTGTATCGACTGCAACGCCTGCGTCGTCGTCTGCCCGATGGGCATCGATATTCGCGACGGGCTTCAGTTCGACTGTATTTCCTGCGGCCTGTGCATCGATGCCTGCAATTCAGTGATGGAAAAGGTCATGCTGCCCCGCGGCCTCATCCATTACGACACGGAAAACAACCAGTCGCGTCGCGCGGCCGAAATCGGCGCAGGCCAGTCCCCTTCCAAAGGCAGGATGAAGTGGATTCGGCCACGCACCGTTTTCTATGCCGCCATCATGTCCATCGTAGGGGCGTTGATGCTGGCGGCAGTGCTGATGCGGACCGAAACCGACGTCAATATCATTCATAATCGTTCGCCCCTGTATGTGCGCATGTCCAGCGGCGACATCCGCAACAACTACCAGCTCAAGGTCTTGAACAAGACGCATTTTGACCGCGCATATCTTGTGCAAGTCGACGGAATTCCCGTGAAAACAATGGAACTCCTGGCTGCCGGCGACCAGCCCGTGCCGAGTATAACGGTTCCGGCAAATAGCGTCGGCGAGTTCCGTGTCCAGCTTGTGACCACTACCCGCGCCGCCGGACGAACCCCCGTGACCTTCAGTCTTACCGATCGCTCCTCTGGAAAGGCGGCAAAGCATGCCAGCTACTTCGTCACACCCTGACCGGCTTCAGGCGGAAATCGATCGGCTGCGCGGCAGGTTCGTGCCGTGGATCATCGGGGCGTTTTACCTCGCCTTCATGTCCGGCTTTATCGCTTTCGTCATTATTGCTTTCCGCAACCCACCGAACGAGATCACCGGTCAGGCCTATGCAAAGGGCCTGGAATATAACGACGCCCTAGACAAGGCCGCGGCGCAGGACGTGCTGGGCTGGCACTCTGTTACGACCTATGAAAATGGCCGTATCGTTTTCACGCTGCGGGACAGCCGGCACCTTGCCGTGGAACAGGCGCAGGTTCGCGCATGGTTTATCCATCCGGCTGTCAAGGCCAATGACTGCAGCTTCGATCTAAATTCCGTCCGGCCCGGTGTCTACAGCGCAGACGCGCCGCTGCCGGCGAAGGGCCGCTGGACCGTACACGTAACCGCTCGTCTTCGCGGTCGCGAGTATCAGTCCGCCACCGACCTGTATATCGACTGAACTGTCATGAGCGCCTTCTTGATCCTAATTCCCTTGGCCTTCGTTCTCGGACTGGCCGGCCTGGGAGGTCTGCTGTGGGCCCTTAACAGCGGCCAGTACGAGGATCTGGAAGGTCATGCCGCACGCATTCTGAAGCCGGAAGAGGACGAACAATGACCGCCGCCGTCGATTTCTCCTGTTTTGCCCGCGATGATGAGGACCGCCGTTCGCTCTACATGCAGGTCGAAGGCATGCGCTGCGCCAGCTGCGCCTGGAAGATCGAGCAGACATTGTCCGCGCACCCGGGCGTCGAGGCCAGGATCAACTTTTCGACCCAGCGCCTGCGCGTCAGTTGGCCAAAGGCGTCTTCGCCTGAGAGCGCCAACGCGTTCGCTGAAGAGATCGAAGCCCTGGGTTTCCATGTCGCGCCGTTCGATCCCGACAGCCGCGCCGTCCAGGCCAGGCTCGAGGAAAGGACGCTCCTGACCTATCTGGCGGTGTCGGGCTTCGCCACGGCCGCCATCATGCTTTTTGCCGATGCGCTGTGGTTCTCGCGCGACCTAGAAGGGCCATCGCGCGACCTGATGCACTGGTTCATGGGGCTGATCGCCATGCCTGCGACGCTCTATTGCGGCCAGCCCTTTTTCCGCTCGGCGATCTCTGCGCTGAAGTCCGGCCGCACCAATATGGACGTGCCGATCTCGCTGGCGGTGATCCTGGCCAATGCCCTGTCGCTGTTTGAAACCATCAACCATGGCCACTACGTCTATTTCGACGCCTCAATCATGCTGCTCTTCTTTCTGCTGATTGGTCGCTATCTCGACCTGAAGGCGCGCGGCAAGGCGCGTGAGGCGGCGCAAGGCTTGCTGGCCATGCTCGATGGCACCGCGCGCGTGCTGAAGGACGGCCAGCCGCTGGCGGTCCGCATCCGTGACGTCCGGCCGGGCGATGTCCTCATCGTGACGGCCGGGGAGAAGGTCGCGGCGGACGGTATCGTAATCTCGGGAAGCTCGGATGTCGACACGCGGCTGGTCACAGGTGAGACCCTGCCGCGCCCGGTGGTATGCGGTGAAAAACTCTATGCCGGCATGATCAACCAGTCTGCGCCTCTGCATGTCGAGGTTAGCGCCGCAGCCGACGACAGCCTGCTGTCCGAGATCATCGTTCTGATGGAAAAAGCCGAGCAGTCGCAAAGCGCCTATGTGCGTTTCGCCGATCGTGTTGCCAGCCTGTACGCGCCAGTCGTGCACATACTTGCGCTCGCCACCTTCTTTGGCTGGACGGGCTTCGGCTACCTGACAGGCGGGGTTGTGCCCTGGGAAGACGCATTGCTCAAGGCCATGGCCGTCTTGATCATCACCTGTCCGTGCGCCTTGGGTCTGGCCGTTCCGGTTGTCCACGTCCTGGCATCCTCATACCTTTTTTCGCGCGGCATTCTTCTGAAATCCAGCAAGGGCTTGGAGGTGCTGGCGCGGATTGACACAGTCGTCTTTGACAAGACCGGAACGCTTACGGAAGGGCAGCCACATTGGCTCAACCCACACGACCTGGAAGAGGCGGATCGTCGCCTTGCCGTTTCCATTGCCCACCACAGCCGACATCCGCTGTCGCAGGCCATCAGTGCGGCTGAGTGTTACGGTCCACTGCCCGAAGTGGTTGTCGCTGATCATCCTGGCGATGGCCTTTCCGCCACATGGGAGGGCGAACCTGTGAAGGTTGGCCGGGCCGCCTGGTTGGGACTTTCGCCGAGCGAGGATCATCAGATTGAACTTTGGTTTCGGCGCGGGGACCGGCCACCTGTGCGCCTCCTCTTTGCGGATATCGAACGATCCGATGCGGATGATACCGTTTCGGACCTGAAGCAGCGTGGTCTGCATGTCATCATGCTGTCCGGCGACCGGCGCCAGGTTGCCGAAGCCCTGGGGGCAAAATTGGGAATTACGGACGTTCACGCCGCGCTGAGCCCCGTGGACAAGGTCCGCGCCATCGAGGATCTTCGCAGAGATGGCCACAGCGTCCTGATGGTCGGGGACGGTCTGAATGATGCGGCAGCACTTACAGCTGCGGCGGTTTCGATGTCGCCGTCGAGCGGCATGGACATCACCCAGAATGCCGCGGATTTTGTCTATCGCGGCGTCGGCCTGACGCCCATCGTGACGGCTTTCGACGTTGCCCGACGCACGCGGATCCTCGTTCGGCAGAACTTCGCGCTTTCACTGGCCTACAACGTGCTGGCTGTCCCGGCTGCGGTACTGGGTGTCGTCACACCTTTGATCGCGGCTATTGCCATGTCGTCTTCATCCTTGGTCGTCGTCCTGAACTCCCTCAGACTGAACTGGTGGAAGAGCAAGTGAACGCACTTGACCGGGTATCCACTAAGGTTGCAGTCGGCCTGGCCATGCTTGCGGGTTTTGTAGACGCGCTTGGATTCCTTGAGTTGAAGGGCATCTTTGTGTCCTTCATGACAGGCAATTCGACGCGGCTGGCGGTCAGCGCTGTGACCGGAGGCATTCACGGCTCTATTGCCGTCCTCGGCGCCGTGCTGGGCACCTTCGTAACCGGCATGTTCCTCGCGACATTATTTGTGAACGATAGGGAACGGAGACGGACGGCAATTGTGATCCTGGGGTTGGTCACGCTCCTCTTGCTGGCAGGCTTTGTACTCGCCCTGTTGTCGCTCAAAGGAGCGGCGATCGCAGTCATGGTCCTGGCCATGGGAGCGGCGAATGCCGCCATACAGCGCGACGGCGAGATCGTTGTCGGCGTCACCTATATGACAGGCGCATTGGTCAAGTTCGCGCAGAAGCTGGCGCAGGCGGACCAGCACTCGCATGGGCGCCCTACCTACTGCTCTGGCTGGGCCTTATCGCCGGAGGAATTGCCGGCGCCTTGATCTATGACAAGGCGCAATTGCATGCCCTGGGGTTTGCTGCCGTCTGGGCCGCCGGCCTGACACTTTTATCGTGGCGCAACGCCACCTAATAGCGACAAATAACCATGCAAACACCCGTAAAATCCTGGCAGGAGCTCGACCAACTCAAGTGGCTGGGCAAGGAAGCACCGCGTTACACCAGCTATCCGTCGGCGCATCATTTTGGTGAACTCACGCCGGCGACCTATTCAGACTGGCTAGCAGCGTTGCCGCGTGAGAACAGCATCGGGCTTTATGTGCATGTGCCCTTCTGTGAGCAGATGTGCTGGTTCTGCGGCTGCAATACCCAAATCACCAAGCAGTACGAGCCCATCGAGGCGTATGTCGGGAGCCTAATCCACGAGATTGGCCTGGTGGGATCTGTACTCGGCTTTCGTCCGAAGGTGCACGCGCTGCATTTCGGCGGGGGATCGCCTGGCATCCTGCAGCCAGGGACGATAACGCGCCTGTTCTCGGCCCTGCACCTGAATTTCGACATTCTCACGGGTGCCGAGATATCGATCGAGCTCGACCCACGCCGGGTGACGAAGGCGAAAGCGCATACCTATGGCTATCTGGGATTCAATCGCGTCAATCTTGGCGTCCAGGATACGCAAGAGGTGGTACAGGCAGCCATCAATCGCGTGCAGCCCATGGAGACAATCCTTTCCGCAATAGGGGCTTTGCGCGATGAAGGGCTGCAATCGCTGGGCATCGACCTGATCTACGGCCTGCCGCACCAGACGTCCGAAACCCTCGGGAGAACCCTTGAGGATATTCTTCAGCTTAAGGCGCAGCGCATCAGCGCCTTTTCATATGCGCATGTGCCATGGATGAAAAAACACCAACGCTTGATTGACGAAAGGGCGCTTCCCGACCTGGGCGAAAAGGCCTTGCAGTACCTGCAGATCGAAACTCAGCTGGCAGATAACGGCTATGTCGGCGTCGGGATTGACCATTTTGCGACGCCGGACGATGGGTTGGCCAAGGCACTGTCGAACCGGACGCTGCGCCGGAACTTCATGGGCTATACTGATCTGCCAAACGATCGCCTGATCGCGCTAGGAGCCTCATCGATCAGCGAACTCGATCAGGGCATCGCACAGAATATTCCTCAGGCGACAAGCTATCGCAGTCTCGTCGCCTCCGGCAAGCTGCCCACGGTTCGTGGCTGGTCTTATCGTGGTGACGATGCTGTTCGCCGGGAAGTCATCGCAGATTTGATGTGCTACTTCGAAGCGGACACGAGTGTGATCCTGCGCCGCCACGGCTTGTCAGGCGATTATTTCAGCGAAGAGTTGGCCGGGCTTGAGGAATTCCGTTTGGCCGGGTTGGTAACGATTGACGATGGACGGGTCATATTCGACGCGCCTCTGAAGATGCTCGTTCGGTCCATCGCGGCTGTCTTCGACCGTTATGCGCGGACGACGAACAACAGCCCGCGCTACTCGCGGGTGGCATAACCGCTGGCTTCCAGTTCTAGGCACGTTGCGGTAATGACCGGACCTGGGATGAATGCCAGTGGGTTCTCCGGCCGAAACCTATTTCAATGTCTTGAGGTAGGCGATAATCGCCTTGCGATCAGCCGGCCGGTCAAAGTTCATCGGCATTTCCGTCCCCGGATGCATGGTCATCGGGTTCGTCAGGAAACGGTCCAGACGTTTTTGGGTCCAACGCTCCCCGCGACGGCCAGCCTCCTGGAGCGCAGGCGTGTAATCATATCCTTCGACGGACGCTACACGGCGGCCAACGACGCCGAAAAGGGCCGGGCCGCTGTCGTTGATCATGTGCTTGCTATTGTCGTGGCACAGAGAGCAGTGCCGGTCATAGATCGTTCCACCGAGCGCCACATCCGCCGGCGTTGCTGCCCGGGCAGCGCCCGTGCTCAACAGACAGAGCGCGAAACAGGTGAGAATTTCGGTCTTCATGCAGTTTCTCCCGGACATGGTGTTCGTCACTATGGTCCGGGAGAATGGCTTCGCATTGATCGGGATCAATGCGCGGCGTATGATTTAGAAGCGGTAGGCCAGACCGACGGAGGTCACCGCCGGATCGAGGACGACTTCGGATTTGAGTGCGCCGCCGTTTATGCGCGCATCCGTTTTATAGAACACCTTCTTATAGTCGATGTTCAGCGCCCAATTGCCTTTCAGGGCGACGTCGACACCCGCCTGAATCGCCGTGCCGCCGCTGTTCTTAAGGGCTACGGTAAAGCCATTCTTGTCCTTGCCATTTTACCAGTTCATAAAATTGACGCCGGCGCCGACATAGGGACTGACTTTTCCTTTGGGATTGAAGTGATACTGAGCCGTTACGACCGGCGGCAGAACCCAGGTTTCGTGAACAAGAACATCGGTCGTGCCGCCTTGCGCGCGGATATCATGTTTGGAGGTTCCAAGAATAGCTTCGACAGCGACGTGGTCGGTGAAGAAGTAGGTAAAGCCGAGTGTTGGCACGGTATCGTCATTCACGGCGACGGCCAGTCCGGTCACTGCATTGCCAGACGTCAGAATGGGACCGTCCTCGTCCGGCGCGACGGTGGTTAACCGGGCGGTCACCTGCCACTTTCCGGCCTGCTTCGGTTTGAAATCATCCGCGGAAGCGGCGCCGGCGATACTGGCAGAAGCAATTACCCATATAAAAATTGTGGATTTTAGAACACGAGGCATGACGGCTCCTTATTAGCTGCGTTACGTGCGGGCCCGCCAAAAGCACGATGTTCGCAGGTGCGAATTGATCGGCATCAAAGCGAGATTATAATCGCTGTGTGACTCTTCGGCTCAACACAGGAGCCAAACGATGTCGATCAAATCTCTTCTTTTTGTCCATGACGGATCAAGCCAAGCCACCGAGGCACTCAATTCAGCGCTTGCGCTGGCCCGTAGCTATCGCGCCACCCTGCGCATACTCCACATAGCCGCGCCGCCCGTGCTGCCATACGTCCTGGGCATTCCTGAGTATGCCTATGCCGCATCAACCGATCAGTCGGTGCTCGACGTCCTGGAAAGCGAAGCCCGTCAGATGGCCGACGGCGCGATAGCCCAGGCGAATGCCGCCTGCCAGCGCCAGATGGTGCCGGTGCGCGAAGGCTTCGCGGACATGATTCCCGGTCAGGCGCAGGCGATCTACCGCACCGTCGTCGGTGAATTGGATGTCTGCCTGCCTCTGGAAGCCTTTACCGCCGATCTCATTATCAGCGGCCATGAAAATCATCCGGCCGGTGACCTGAAGGTGGTTCTGACCTCGCTTTTCGAGGCCGGGAGGCCGATCCTTCTCTTCCCGCGCGATGCGACCGTCACCTTCCCCAGCGCCGGGCACGCAGGGACGGTTGTTCTGGCATGGGATGGCAGCCGGGCCGCGGCCCGGGCGCTGCGCGAAGCCGTGCCTCACATGCTTCATGCTGAAAATGTGTTCATTCTTCGTGTCCTGTCAGGTGGTGACAAGCCCGATGAAGTCGGCGAAGACGATCTCCTGACCTATCTGCGCAGCCACTGCATTGATGCCGAGTTGGTAATCGAGGAGCGTGGGGCCGCCAGCGTCGGCGAGACCATCGTCAAAAAGGCATCCGCGTTACAGGCTGAACTTCTGGTCATGGGCGCCTACGGCCAGGGGCATGTGCGCGAAATGCTGCTCGGAGGGACGACCGATTACGTTGTCAAGCACGCCGGCCTGCCGCTCCTGCTGGTACGCTAAAAATGAACAAGCGCATTCTGATCGTCAACGGCAATCCTGCACGGCAGCGGCGCAGTTTCAGCGAGGCCTTGGCCGAAGCCTACCAAACCGGGGCTGTTTCGGCCTGTCATGATGTGCGGCGTGTTAACCTCGCAGATCTCGATTTCGACCCCATCCTGCACGAAGGGTATCAGGGCCATCAGTTGCTGGAGCCTCATCTGACTGCGGTCCAGGATTTCATTCGATGGGCCGACCATATCGTCTTTATTTATCCGATGTGGCAGTTCAGCGTGCCGGCGCTGGTCAAGGGGTTTTGCGAGCGCGTATTCACGCCAGGGTTCGCTTACGAACTGTCTGCGGAAAACCCGATGAACGCAGCCCTGCTCAAGGGCAAGTCTGTCCGTTTGATCCAGACGATGGGCATGCCAGGCGCCTTCTACTCTCTCATTTTTCGGGCGCATGGCGGCAAGGCTTTCCAGTCTCTCTTCAGGTTTTGTGGTTTTGATCCGGTCAGGCTGACGATCATGGGCATGGTTGAGGGCGAGGCCAGTCGTCATGCGCATCTGGCAAGAGCGAGCAAGCTTGGCACGCAAGGCGTTTGATGCAAATCGAGGAGAAAATCATGTCCGATCGACAAGGCCACCCCAGGATATTTTCGCGTGAAGCCGGAGGCGATGGATGCGAACTCCACGTTGTTTGCGAGACGGCGCCCAGCGAACCCGTAGAATGTTACGAGCGGACTGTTGGTGGCGAGGGGGGCGAATTCACCGTGGTCCGTCACCACGAACAGGAGACCGCCGTCGCCTCTGGAGGTCGCGCCTCTGTCTATCCATCGAACGCGGATTTACCGCCGGATATTCGGGAACAACTGCCGTCAGCGGTCCAGACGCTATACCGTCAAGCCTATAACCATGCATGGGAGACGTATGTGATGCCGTTACGCCGTGGGTTGATGGCGAGCCATGATGCGGCTGCCAAGCGCGCGGCCTGGGCCGCGGTACGGCGACTCTATACGCAGGTTGGAACGACCTGGATTCGCCGCCGCAGCCAGTCCAGTTCCAGTAAGATCGATGTATCTTAAAGAGAAGGCCGCCCCCCCTTAGGAGGCGGCCTTCTGTCTGTCCGCAATTGGCGACGATCTTGCCGGTCTATCTCAGTCCGCAAAGGCGCGAAACAGTCTTTGCGGGCCATCTGTTATACGGGTGACGAATGGGTCCACGGCCTTCGACCATGTCTCAAATACGTCGCTGTAAATCTTGGCCGTCGCTTCAGCGGACCCGTTCAGGCTTTCCATGGTACGCTTCTGCAGCCTGACTATGTCCGCCGGCGTTCGGCAGCTCATCGCCTCACGCCCAATCTCGACATAGGTCTCAGCCGAGGTCGTAATGGCCTCGACATAGGCTCTGCCAAGTTCGGTAAAGAGCTTGGCGCTTTGCGAGCTCGTTTCGATGGCAGCGGCGATATCGTCCGAGCAGATGGCCGCACACTCGCTGGCAATCTGATTGAGGCTATCACTGGCACGCTTCACGGTTTCCGTCGTTTCATGGATCGGATAGGCTGGGGCGTCTTTGAGGCGGGATTTTGCTGAACGCCCCGAAGAGGCAGTATCTGCAGACATGGTCAACTCCCTTGCAGAGTATTTGGTTGCGGCTTTCACTATAGCCCGGCGCCGCGTCTTCCATTTGATTACGATCAATCCGTTGAATTGATTTGCGTGAGACAAGCTGGATGATCAGCTGTGCACTCCGCGGGGGATATTCATGTGCTTTTCTGCTCCGGTCAGCTTTGCAGCCGGCCTTCTTCTTACCGGTATCGGTGCCGCCGCATTGCGCACACCTCTCAGGCCAGCTGAAAAGCCATTTGCCTATATTCCCTTACTCTTCGGTGCTCAGCAATTGATCGAGGGCATGCTTTGGCTCTTGCTGCCGGTGCAGTCTGCGGTCCTTTCAATCCATGTGCTCGTTCAGTTATATGTACTGTTCGCCGGCGCCGTCTGGCCGGTCCTTGTGCCGCTTAGCATTTTCCTTATGGAGACCAGTCGGCCAAGGCGATTTGTACTGGGAACTCTGTCCGTCGCAGGGGCCGCGATTGCCCTCTATACTGTGAGTATCGTCGTATCGCAGGGATTTACCGTCGGCATCGCCAACCAGTGTCTTACTTATGGCAATCCTTTGGGCGTATTGCCGGGGACGCTGGCCATATATGCCGTAATCGTCTGCGCCCCGTTCTTTGTCAGCAGCGATCCTGGCATCCGCTGGATCGGCGCGGCCCAAGTGCTCGGTCTTGCCTTCGCCTGGACCTTTTATCGCAATAACCTGCCGTCCGTCTGGTGTCTGTTCGCAGCCATCGTCAGCATGTTGATCTATGCCCGGCTTCGCGAAAATCGGCGCCCGGCAGACATAGGGACAGTCAAGAGTCTAGCAACGGCGCCACATCAAGCGCCATTGCACGTTCCTCATCGGCCGGAATGATATGGACCTCGAAGGGGGGGAGCCAGGAGAGAGCATTTCTGATCCGGTCACGGACAGATGCGGCCTTTTCGCCGATGCCACCCGTGAATATCAAGCCATCCAGGCCGCCCAGGCTTACGCTCATCGCTGCGATCTGCTGAGCCGCCTTGCGCACGAAGTAGTCTATCGCGAAGGCGGCATCCGGTTCAGTGCTGCTCAGCAGGGTTCTGACGTCGTTGCTGACCCCGGACAGGCCTTTCAAACCGGAGTTCTCGTAGAGAATCGTTTCGACGTCCTCGACCGACAGGCCGAGCGCACGCTGCATGTGTATGACGACACCCGGGTCGAGCGCGCCGCAGCGTGTCCCCATCGGCAAGCCGTCAAGCGCCGTCAACCCCATTGTCGTATCGATGCTTTGCCCGGAGGTCATGGCACAAAGACTGGCGCCGTTGCCCAGATGCGCGACGACGACCCGCCCATTGTACAGGTGCGGCAGGTCTTTGTGCAGGCACCGGGCGACCCAGGCGTAGGACAAGCCGTGAAACCCATAACGGCGCACTCCCGCCGATCGTATGTGCTCCGGAAGCGCAAATTCGGTTGCCAGGCGGTCGCGATGGGCATGGAAGGCGGTATCGAAACAGCCGAACTGGCGTAGCTGAGGATGCGCCTTGGCCAGGACTTCGGCTGCCGCAAGGTTGTGGGGCTGGTGCAGTGGCGCAAGTGGGATCAGCGTCTTCAGATAGGAAAGCGTGCTGTCTTTCAATTCGACACTGCGGTCGAGGTCGGGACCGCCGTGCACGATGCGGTGTGCCGCGGCGATTATCGGGAAAGGTGCATTGTCGTCCACCCAATCGCGCACGAAACGAACGGCTCCGTCGATATCCATATCCAACGGAAGAGGGAGGTCGCCATCGTCGCCCTGGTGCCGGAAGACCGGCCGCTCGCCGATACCAGTCAGTTTCCCGCCACCGAGGGCAGGCAGGGCAGGTTCAAGAGCAAACAGGCGAAACTTCAGGCTGGAGGAACCGGCGTTAACCGTCAGGAGTGCGCCCGTCGAAGTCGCACTCATTTGATCCGCCCCAGCCGGCGCGCTGCGGCAAGGTGCACGGCCAGCACGCAGGACATCAGCCGTGCCTGGACGGAATCGGCGCGGCTCGTCAGAATAATTGGCACCCTCGCGCCTAACACGATGCCCGCCGCCTGTGCGCCGCCGAGATAGATCAGCTGCTTTGCCAGTGCATTGCCGGTCTCGATATTGGGAACGACAACAATATCGGCATCGCCCGCGACATCGGAAATGATGCCCTTTTCGAAGGCCGCGTCCCGGCTGATGATATTATCGTAGGCGAGGGGACCGTCGATCAACGCGCCTGTGATCTGGCCGCGCTCCGCCATCTTGCATAGCGCCGCCGCATCGATGGTCGATGGCATGGACGGCAGGACTGTTTCGACGGCGGACAACACAGCAAGCTTGGGTTTGCGGGCATCACCGAACAAGCTTCGCCACAGGCTGATCGCGTTGCGGCAAATGTCGGCTTTTTCGGATAGATCCGGTGCGATGTTAATGGCTGCATCCGTGATGATCAGAGGCTTGGAATAGGTCGGCACGTCCAGCAGGTATGCGTGACTGATGCGCCGCTCGGTGCGTAGTCCGGAGGATGCTGCGACCACCGGATGTAGAAGCTCATCCGTGTGCAGCGCGCCCTTCATCAGAGCGTCAACCTTGCCGTGCGCGGCCAGTTCGACTGCCTTTTCCGCGGCTGCATGGCTGTGTTCGGTGTCGATCAGCTCCCATTTCGCAATGTCGGTGCCTTCAGCCGCCTCCAGAATGCGCGTGCTTGGGCCAATCAGAATAGGTTCAATAAGGCCTTCAGCCTGTGCATCGGCAGCGGCTTCGATGGATTCATTGCTGACGGGGTGAACAATCGCGACCTTCAGGGGCTCGAACGTCTTCGCACCGTCGAGAAGCGACGCATAGGGATGGCGGTCGAGTAGCTGGTTGTTTTCGGTCATGAAGCGATCCGCGCGGGTGAATATAAAACCTGAGCATTGCGAGACGACGGGATGGAGCTCCAGCCAAAAAACGGTGGCGTCCTGCTGTCTTGAGCGTGTTCGGTCACTCACGCGCTGTAGTGACACAAATATTCAATGTGCCGTTTGAGCATGATCAAATCCAATTTTTTTCACACGGGCTAGACATGCGAAAACGGAGATCGTCATGCCGGTTCGGACAATACTGTGCCTGTTTCGCGGAACTGCCCAGGAGTTCAATGCGTTATCCAGCGCCTATACTCTCGCTGAAGCCCAACTGGCCCAGGTCCGTGTGCTGCATATCGTAGAACCGGCACCGATGTCGGCTGCTGCTTTTGATGCAACAGGATTTGGCTTTGCAGCGATCAGTGATGGTGACAGCCTGCGCGCCGTTGATGCAGCTGAAAAAGATCTGACGGAGGTGGCGCGCAGCTATGCCGCAGTTTTCGCTCAGCGGCACCATATCGCCTGGCGCGAAGACGATATGCCTGTCCGGCCATCTACGGTGACTGCCACGTTCCGGACGAGGTTGGGCCCGCCCCAGGCCTGCCTCTCTGACGAGGCCAAGACATGTGACCTGATCGTGACCGGGTATGAAAACGCGCCCGACGGGGATTTAACGACCGTCCTGATCGCGCTTTTCAGCGCTGACCGGCCGCTGCTGCTCGTGCCGCATACACCCGGCGCCGTGATGGCCGTCGATGGGCGTCCTCAGACGGTTCTGATTGGGTGGGATGGCAGCCAGGCCGCCGCCCGCGCCACCATAGCGGCGGCGCCAATACTGGTAATGGCGCACAGAGTGCTGCTCGTGACGCTTCTTTCTGAAGGCAAGGCGGCGGATCGGGAAGCCGATGCCGACATCGACGCCTATTTGCGCAGCCATGGCGTCATGCCTGAGTTTGTCCACCTGCATCCGGACAAGCGCCAGGCCGGTGAAGTCCTCCTTGAACAGGCCGGCGCCTTCGGCGCCAATTTGCTCGTCATGGGCGCCTATGGTCGAGGACACATCGGAGAGATGATCTTCGGCGGCGCTACGGATTTTGTCGTAAAGCACGCCAGGCTGCCGCTACTGCTGACACGTTAAGATCGAGAGGCAGATGCGTGCCGCTTGCTGTCGAAATCCGGCACGATGCCGAATATTTAGGCGGCAGCAGCTGCATCAGGTCTCAAGCATCTGCATACCATTTGCCAGTTGGGCATCGGCTGATTTCAGCGCCGAGCGATATCTGGCGCCAATGTTCTGGCCATTTCCATAAGCGTGTTACCGGCTAAGCGGCCGCCGCCAGAAGGTTTTTAAGACCTCGAGCAGGAGCAACCCAGCAGCAGCCAAGCCCACGGCAATGGCCATGTCGACAGCGTCCAACGGTCCAAAGTCCAGGCCATTTCTGGCCCAGGGCAGCAGGTAGGCCACGCTTGTGCCCGCCGCCACAACCATGGCGACGATGGCAAGCATGGCATTTGGCCGGCGCAATGCCGCGACAACCGAGGTGCTGAACGACCTGTTGACGAGGGTCAGGCTCATCAGGGTCAAAACCAGCGACAGGAAGGCCACACCGCGTATCTCCGCTTTGTCGGAACCCTGCAGCAACAAGACCGGCAAGGCGATCAGGGCGAAGACAACGAGCCCTTGCGCCACGCCCCAGGCAAGCAACGGAAGGGAGAGAAGCGGGGCCTTGGGCGAGGCCGGTGGCCGGCGCATGACGTCCTTCTCCTCGGCTTCATTTTCAAAAACCAGTGAGCAGACAGGATCGATGACCAGCTCGAGCAGGGCAATATGAATGGGCCCGAGGATAGCCGGCAAGCCGAACAGCAGTGGCAAGAGCGCCAGACCGGCAACCGGCACGTGCACGGCAACGATGAAGCACATGGCCTTGCGTAGATTATCGTGGATGCGCCGGCCCAGGCGGATGGCTTTCAGGATTGACCCAAAGTCGTCGTCCAGTAGTACGAGCGAGGATGCCTCCCGCGCAACATCGGTGCCGCGTCCTCCCATGGCGATCCCGATGTGGGCCGCTTTGAGCGAAGGTGCGTCGTTGACGCCGTCTCCGGTCATGGCGACAACCTGCCCGTCCGCTTTCAGGGCGTTGACAATCCGCAGCTTCTGCTCCGGCTTTATACGGGCGAACACCGTTGTGAAGCGCATTGTGTCTGCCAGGGTCTTCTCATCCATCTGCTGCAATGCGTCCCCGGTGATCACAGCTTCAGCATCCAGACCGGCCTGCCGGGCGATTGCGCCGGCTGTGACGGAATAGTCGCCGGTGATCATCACGACACGAATACCCGCCGTGCGCGCTTCAGCAATCGCGTCGGTTACGCCGCCTCGCAATGGATCGGCCAATCCAGCGAGGCCCATGAACGCAAGCGGCAGATCGCTATGCGATTCCGGCAGGTCGCCCGGACCGGGCGAGGCCGAGGCGATGGCGAGTACGCGCAACCCTTTGCTCGCCATCAGGTCTGCGGCGGCCAGCATGCTGGAACGCGCCTGGTCATCCATGCGGCACAGCTGCGCTATGGCCTCCGGAGCGCCCTTGGCTGCCGCAACCAATCCGCCATCAGCCTGCTGCCAGACCTGCGTCATGGCCAGCAGGTCGGGCCTCAGGCCGTAGGCTCGAGAAATCGTCCAGTCAGATTGTCCCCGGTCGCCAACAGCGTCGCTGAGGCGGTGAAAAGCCATTTCCATCGGATCGTACGGCTGAAGATCGCTGGCCAGACGGCCAAACATCGTCAGGCGCCGAAAGTCTTCGGATGGTGGCGCAGGCGTGGCCTGCGGATCCCAGGTGCTGCCGTCGGGCAGACTTAAGGCGGCGACCGACATGCGATTTTCCGTGAGTGTGCCTGTCTTGTCGGTGCACAATACCGTTGCAGCACCCAGCGTCTCGATGGCTGCGGCGTTGCGGGTCAGAACCCGTGCACGCGAAATCCGCCAGGCTCCCATGGCGGTAAAGACAGTCAGGACAACGGGGAACTCTTCAGGCAACATCGACATGGCAAGTGCTATGCCGGCCAGAATGCCATTGAGCCAATCGCCACGGAGCAGCACATGAAGTCCGACGGCGACAGCACATATGACAACGGCACCGACACCGAACAGGCGAACCAGCCGACGTGTCTCCGCCAATAATCTGGGCGGCTCGCCTTTCAACCTGTTAAGGCTGGTACCGATCTGGCCGATGCGGCTCCTGACCCCGGTTGCCGTGACGGTTGCGAGGGCTTTTCCCCGCACGACGAGCGTTGCCGAAAATACCTCGTCGTCTGCGCCTCCCTTATGAACCGGTACCGACTCCCCTGTCAGCAGCGACTCGTCGATCTGCAAGTCATGCCATTCTGCCAACACAGCGTCAGCCGGCACGCGACTGCCTTCCTCAAGCACTATCAGGTCGCCGCGTACGGTTTCGCGTCCGGGTATGCGCTTGCGGGTGCCACCGCGTATGACAAGAGCACGCGGACTTGTCAGGTCGCGGAGGGCTTCGAGTACTTTTTCAGTCCGTGTTTCCTGAACCACGGTTATGACTACGGATATGCTGGCGAGCAGGAGCAGGATCAGCGCCTCGCCCGGGTCGCCGAGTACAAGGTAAAGGAGACCGGCTGCCAATAGCAGCAGCATCATCGGTTCGCGTACCACGTTCACGGCAATAGACAGAAACGAGCGCTTTTCTGGCTGTGGCAACTCGTTGTAGCCATCCGTCTCCAGACGCGCGGCGGCATCGGTTTCGTCCAGCCCGGCCAAAGCGACATTCAGGGCATCCAGGGACTGGTCTAAAGTGCGTTCAATTACCGGCATGGCTAGCTCCACAGACCCGAAAAAAGGGAAGCGCCGGTCGTGGGGGACGACCGGCGCCGACCGGCGACGTGAGCATGTGCCCAATGCGGGTCTACATCACCCTCTACGTCGCCGGAGTTAGCCAACCACAAGGGCATTTTGATCGGCTAATATTACTATCTTTTGCAGGCCGCGACTGTCAGGACGCCGGCGATAAAGCCTAAGCCGAGCGCGATCCCTACCGCCGCACTGGGGTGGCTGCGGATTTCGCGGCGTGCCGTCCGGCCAAGATTTTGCGCCTCGTCACTGGTGTCTTCGACAATGTCCTGCAACCTGTCGAGCGTCTCGGCAAGTTGCGCCTGCATTCCGGGTTTCAGAGCCATGGATTTGTCCTTTCAAATGATCTGACCACACGTTAGGCGCCGCGTTGAGCGAGACCTTGACCTGGGTCAAACCGACAAAATTTCTCAAAGAATATTTATCATCTGCATCCAGGTCCTGCCGTCTCCGCGTGCCAACATGCCAGTGGCTAGAAAGCCGCTGCGTTCCAGGACAGAGGCTTGGAGTGCATCGTCTATTGGGTAGGACGCCATCAAAAGCGCGCAGCCTGGACGGCGCTTAACAAACGCCAGAAATGCTCTCAACGTTTCGATGACGAGGTCCCGATCTTCTGTCTGCAAATCGAATATCAACGCGGGTCCAAAGCGGCGAAGCGCCGCGTCAATCCACGGCGCGCTGAAGTCAAGACGAAGTGAGCCAAACGCGCGTTCATCTGCTCTTGCGATCCATTCGGGAATGCCTGGCACTGGCTGTTGAAACTGAAGTCTTGGGCGACGGGCCGTTCGGAATTTTCGGGCCAAAGGCGGGGATCTGCGTGTCGCGGTCCTGAGGTTTGCGGTCTGCAACATCTTGATCCCCTCCTCTGAATGAAGACGGCTCTACCCCGCCGCGTCTTCCAGTGCTTCCCAGCGCAGGACATCGACCTGACGGGCAGACGCCAGGCGAATAACGCGAGCGTCCTTCAGCTTTGTAAGCGCTCGCGACACGGTTTCTATGGTCAAGCCCAGATAGTCAGCAATGTCGGTGCGTGACATCGGAAGCTCGATATCGCCATGACCACGCACGTCCTGGCGCTCAGCCATTTCCAACAAGAACCCCGCGACGCGTCCGACGGCATCGGTACGGCCGAGCGTCAACAAGTGGTCGTGGGCGCGGCTGAGCGAGCGCAAGGCGAGGGCGAGGAGTTCCCGCGACAGGTCGGACTCACTTCCGGGGCGCAGGATTTTTAAGCCCACGGCTGTGACGGCGTCGGCAAAGAAATGGCGTTCGGTCCCGGCTTCGAAGCCGAAGATCTCGCCGGGCATATGGAAAGCACAAATCTGGCGCCGTCCGTCGGCGAGCAGGCGGTAGACTCTCACCACGCCAAACGCCAGCTGATAAAGTGCACCGGCCTTATCGCCCTCAGCGAAGATTTCGGCACCGGGTGTAAAGCTGATCGCTGAGGCGACGGCAAAAGGGGCAAGACCCGTGGCCGGTTGTGCACGTGTGGTGGTGATGGGCATGGCGTCGAACATTGGGCACTCCGTGGACCGTTGTTGACGTCAGTTGTCACGCGAAACCGCGCCTCGCGATATTAGGTTTTATCCCTACGTAGTTTTACGTATCGGGGTTGGTAAGCGCGGAGCGCAGCGCGCTGACCAATTCTTGTGCATGCAGGGGCTTACGAACGAACGTTGCGTTTCTGAGCCCTGATGGAAGGCTGGGGCTGCTGGCCAGGACAAGAAGGCGCGCACCCAGCTTTTCCAGAGTGCCGTTATCAATAAACCGCTTTGGCACACCGCCGTGGTCCATAACCATGGCATGGTTCAAGCCCAGGTCGTCGCCTGGCTGCCATGCCGATCGTGACTCTACGCTGAAGCCTTCCGCTCTCAGCATGAACGCGAGTGAATGCCGAAGGTCAGCATTCGGAGCGACGACCAGCACCTTGGCATGAGGAAACGAACTATTCATAAGGCGCTGTTAACACAGCGTGCAGGTGGTGCCTTGATCTGCGTCAATTTGTCTTAAGATCGACGGTCAGCGTCATTCGAACCAATTCAGGAAGGCTTCTCGCCTGCATCTTGTGCATGATGCTGGCGCGATGAACCTCGACTGTCCGCGGATTGATCTGAAGAACATAGGCAATGGTCTTGTTCGGCAGGCCCGTGACAATGCCAATCAGAATTTCAGTTTCACGTCCGGTTAACTGGCCAAGGCGTTGCCGGACCTCGGTTGTATTGATGGACACATTCTCCGCCTGTGCCTACCACCTGTTGGACAACCCAGATCATCGTCGATATGCCGACTCAAGGCCTCTTTGTTTAGTTTCTGGCCACAGCGGTTGTTATGTCGGTAGCGAATTTCACCACCTTTGCGACCTCGCCAGTGTCATCCGCCGTGGGATTATAAGTTGCTTGGATAAGCTCCGGCGAAATCAGCTGTTTAAGCGCCGTCGCAGCGGGGTTGAATCTGGAGGCAGCGGCCATGTTCACCGGACACAAGCCGAAAACTGTAACGTCATACATCAAATCGGCGACTAAAAAGCTGGGTGCCGCCAACCGGACTGAAGCGGTCGCTGAAGTTATACGCCATCACCTGATTCATTAGACGTGTAGCGCTAATTTGCTCGAAATCAAATACATGCCCGGACTGCTGTGAAACTGTGGCTCCCAACCATAGAACACGGGGGCACAATGTTCACTTTGACAAGCCTTGGCGGTGCGGGAACGGTTACCGGGTCGAAGCACCTCCTTGAAATGGACGGCGCCTCATTACTGATCGATTGCGGTCTGTTTCAGGGCCAGAAACACCTGAGAGAGCAGAACTGGCAGCCGCTGGCCATCGCGCCGGATAAGATTTCCGCCGTGGTATTGACCCACGCTCACCTGGATCATTCCGGATATCTGCCACGCCTAGTGCGGGATGGTTTCCGCCGGCACATCTATGCCACGGACGCCACGATCGATCTGTGCGACATCCTGTTGCGGGACAGCGGCCACATTCAGGAAAGTGACGCAGAGTTCGCTAACCGGCACGGGTTTTCCAAGCACCGTCCCGCCATGCCGCTATATGACGTAAACGACGCCGAGCGTTGTCTTGGCTATTTCCGGGCCGCCGAGTTCCATAAACCCATAGATTTGCCCAAAGGCGCACGTCTCACTTTCCGGCCGGCGGGGCACATACTGGGCGCGGCGACGGCCCAGATCGACTGGAACGGTCAACGCATCGTCTTTTCCGGGGATCTCGGCCGCTATGACGACCCGATGTTATCCGCGCCTGAACCGGTTTCCGGGGCGGATTACCTCGTCGTCGAATCGACTTATGGCAATCGCAAACATGAGGCGACCGATCCTGTCGAGGCCTTGGGCGCAATTATTGATCGCACTACGGCGCGTGGCGGATCGGTAATCATTCCCGCGTTTGCTGTCGGGCGTGCGCAGGCAATGCTCTATTACCTTTGGCGGTTGAAGGCCGCGGGACGTATCCCGCTCATACCGATTTATCTCGACAGTCCGATGGCGATCGACGCCAGCAATCTCCTTGCGCGCCATATCGACGATCAGAAACTTTCGGCCGAACTTTGCCGTGAGGTCTGCCGCGTGGCGACATATACCCGTGATGTCGAGTCCTCGAAGGCCATCAGTTCCAATCACGTACCCAAGGTCATCATCTCAGCAAGCGGAATGGCGACCGGCGGACGGGTTTTGCATCACCTGAAAGCCTATGGTCCCGATCGGCGCAACACGATCCTTTTCTCTGGCTTTCAGGCGCCGGGGACCCGTGGCGCCGCTTTGCTGGGCGGGGCAACAGACGTGAAGATCCATGGCCAGTGGATTCCCATTCGGGCCGAGGTTGCCAATCTTCCAATGCTATCGGCCCACGCTGACGCCGACGAGATACTGCGATGGCTTGGTGGTTTCCAAAAGCCGCCGCGCAGAACGTTTATCGTGCACGGGGAAGCAGACGCTTCGGAGACGCTGCGTACCCGCATAGAGGGCGAACTCGGCTGGAAATGCACCGTATCTGAGCCTTTGCGCAGGTACGAATTGTGACGGAGGAACTCGAGGCTGGGGAAAACTACCCGCAGGTTCTGCAGGCGCGCCGCATGGGTCTGGTTAGTCAACACGAAGCGATCGTGCTGATGCGAACGGACTGTCACGTCTGTCACGCCGAGGGGCTGTACGCCCGGGCCCAAGTGGTCATCACCGCATCCGACGGACGGCAAGCCTACGCAACGCTTTATCAGGTTGAAGGCGACTGGTTGGCGCAGAACGAAGCGGGGTTGTCAGAAGCGTTATGGCAGCGGCTGGCTGTGCATGCCGGTGCGTCGGTCACCGTCCGGCACGCTCCGCCGCTGGAATCCCAGTCGGCCGTCAGGCGTCGCATTCACGGACAGAGGTTAACCGAAGACGCCTATCGCGGTATTGTCAACGATGCGTCGGCAGGACGTTATACGGACATACATCTGGCCGCCTTTCTGACCGCATCGTCTGCCCTGCCGCTCGACCTGAATGAAATCATCTCATTGACGAAGGTGATGGTGGACGCGGGTGATCGCCTGCATTGGCCACATCCCATTGTGGTCGATAAGCATTCTGTAGGGGGGCTCCCCGGCAACCGGACGACGCCGATCGTCGTCGCGATCGCCGCTGCATGCGGGCTTATCATGCCCAAGACATCCTCACGCGCTATCACGTCGCCTGCGGGAACGGCCGATACGATGGAGACCCTGGCACCGGTCGATCTCGACCTTGCCTCCATGCGGAAAGTTGTCGAGCGGGAAGGAGGGTGTGTCGTCTGGGGCCGAGCGGTCAACCTGAGCCCGGCAGACGATGTCTTCATCCGCGTCGAGCGTGTCCTCGATATCGACACGGAAGGCCAGCTGATCGCTTCGGTGCTGTCCAAAAAGATTGCTGCGGGATCCACCCATGTCATCCTGGACATACCTGTCGGTCCGACAGCGAAGGTCAGGACGGATGAGGCAGGCCAGACATTGGCACTGATGCTCGAGGCGGTCGCCAAGACGTTTGGCCTCACGGTCCGATGCTTGCTCTCAGATGGTGCGCAGCCGGTGGGCCGGGGGATTGGGCCCTGTCTCGAGGCCCTCGACATTCTATCGGTTCTACAAAATCGCGGAGATGCCCCCCAGGACCTGAGCAGGCGTGCCTGTCTTCTCGCCGGCGCCGCGCTGGAGATCGGCGGGCTGGCGTCTACCGGCGCAGGTATTCGCATGGCCGAAGGGGCCTTGGCGGATGGACGGGCCTGGGCAAAATTTCAGGCGATTTGCGAAGCCCAGGGCGGGATGAGAACGCCAGCCGTCGCACCCCAGAGCTGGCCCTTAACTGTGGCGCATAGCGGTCGGGTGGTACAAATCAACAACCGGAAGCTCGCACGGCTTGCCAAACTCGCCGGTGCTCCGGACGTGAAAGTCGCTGGTTTGCGTATGCTCGTGCGGCTTGGCGACGACGTACAGGCGGGGGACCCAATCCTGGAGATCCATGCGGCATCACCCGGGGACCTTTCTTATGCCCTGGCGTATGCACGCGCGAACCCGGATATCGTGGAGCTGGAGGCATGAGGCGGGCGTTTTTGGCGATGCCAGGCAATGAAGTGCTGGCCAAGCAATTGGCGTCCGAGCTACCGGCACAGGAGATCACCCTTGAGTGGCGGCGCTTCCCCGACGGGGAGGCCTATGTGCGGATATGTGGTGACGTTTTGGGCGTCCATGTGTTTGTCGTCTGCACCCTGGCAAATCCCGATCCCCAGGCACCAAGTCTCCTGTTCGCTGCGCGTACGGCACGCGAGCTCGGCGCGGCTAAAGTCACCTTAGTCGCGCCGTACCTGGCCTATATGCGCCAGGACAAGGCGTTCAAAGCTGGGGAAGCGGTGACATCGGCATGCTTCGCTGCGTGGATCTCGCAATATTTCGACGACCTTGTGACGGTCGATCCGCATCTTCACCGCTATGCCGCGCTATCAGAAATATATTCCATCCCCGATCGTGTGCTGCGTGCCGCGCCGCTCATCGGCCGGTGGATATCGGCGCATGTACCCAATCCTCTGATCGTCGGCCCCGACGATGAAAGCCGGCAATGGGCCTCCGAGATTGCGTCTGCGTCGGATGCTCCGTTTGTGGTTCTCGAAAAGCTGCGCTCCGGAGACAGGCAGGTAGATGTCCGCGTTCCTGATCTTGCCCGTTGGAAACACCACACGCCTGTGCTGGCGGACGATATCGTATCCTCTGGCCGTACAATGATTGCGGCCGCTCATGGGCTAAAGGGCCAGGGGTTCTCGAACCTCGTTTGTATCGCAGTGCATGCCGTTTTTGCCGGCGACGCCTATGCCGAACTGGCAGGCACTTTCGATCGCGTCGTATCCACCGATACTGTACCTCACGTATCGAACGCCATCGCGCTGAGTGACCTCATTTGCCAAGGCATATTGGACGAATGACCGCTTTCCTCTCGAACATCCTGCATCCGTTTTCCGGTCTCTTCCTGGCACTTGCACTCGGTGTCCTGATTGGCGTCGAACGGGGCTGGTCCAAACGAAGCGAGCTTGCCGGCAGTCGCATCGCCGGGATTCGCACCTTCGGTCTTCTGGGACTGCTCGGCGGCCTAACAGGCTATATCTGGTTGCACCACTCTCCCGGCCTGGCTGTTGTGCTCGGCGGCGTAGCCGCGTTGACCTTGCTGGCTGGCTATATCCGCAAGACCCATGCAACGGACGATATGAGTGCGACATCTACGATCGCAGGTGTCGCGACCTTGGCGATCGGGGTTTTGGCGGGCTTTGGTGCCGGGATCGTCGCTTCCGTCAGCGCGGCCCTGATGACGCTTCTACTGTCATCAAGACGACAATTGCATGGCTGGGTCGAGCGATTAAACGAAGCCGAAGTTCAGGCTATCGCCGTCTTGGCAGTAATCAGTCTTGCCATCCTGCCCCTGCTGCCGGATGGAAATTACGGACCTTTCGGCGCCTGGAATCCCAGGCACATCTGGATGGTTGTGGTTCTGGTATCAGGACTGTCGTTCGCAGGTTACCTGGCATCGAAGTGGCTTGGGGAATCGCGTGGCGTTCTGGCGACATCCGCTGCCGGCGCCGTTGTCTCATCCACCGCGGTGACCGTGGCCCTGGCGAGTCGCATTCAGAAACAGGATGGCCAGGAGGACATACTCGTCGCCGGGATCGCACTTGCATCCGCGATCATGTTCCTGCGCGTTTTAATCCTGACCGCATTACTCGCTCCATTTGCCTTTTCATCCCTGGTCATCATTATCGGACCGCCCGCGGCCACGGGCATCATTTACGCGGCATGGCTCGTGTGGAAATCGCGCGCGGCGCCAGCGACCAAGTCGTCTGCCGTGCCGGTGCGAAACCCCTTCGACCTAAAGCCGGCATTTGCTCTCGCGGGTCTGGTCGCCGGATTGTCAGTATTGGCGCGCTGGCTGCTGCAAGAGATTGGCGAGGCAGGGGTCGCAGTTGCCTTGGCCATCTCTGGTATGGTGGACGTCGACTCTGCCATAATCACGATGAGCGGGCTGCCGCCCGAGACAGTGCCAGGGATGACCGCCGGCTTGATCCTTGCCATGCCCGTCATGCTCAACACGATCCTTAAAGCGAGCATTGCGGTCGTGACGGCCGGAGGGGGCAATGGGTGGCGGGCCGCTCGTCCATTGATACTAAGCCTTTTTGCGGGACTTTCCGGTCTGCCGTTCGTGCTTTTCTTATGAAAAAAAAGCGCGGTGTGAACCGCGCCTTCCAGCCATTGGAACATCACCTCTATCTTGAGAAGTCCAGAACCATCCGGCCGTCTATTTTCCCGGCGGTCATTGCGGAAAAAATAGTGTTTATATCCTCAAGCGGCGCCTTCGTAATCTCTGCTGTTATCTTGCCTTCAGCTGCGAAGGCCAAAGCCTCGTCGAGATCACGCCGCGTTCCGACGATCGATCCTCTGACAGTGATACGCTTGAGGACAACGTCAAAAATCGGAAGAGGGAAGGCGCCCGGCGGCAGGCCGACGAGACTGATGGTTCCCTTGCGCCGAACGATATCCAGGGCTTGCGAAAAGGCCGTCGGCGACACGGCGGTGACAAGAACGCCATGGACCCCTCCGCCGGTTGTCCTGACCAGGTCGGACAAGGCGTCCTGCGACCGGCCGTCCACAACCAGATCCGCGCCGCTTGTGCGGGCGAGGTCAAGCTTGTCCGGCGCGATATCGATCGCAGCGACATGAAAGCCCATGGCTTTTGCATACTGTACCGCGACGTGGCCTAGGCCTCCCACGCCGGAAATCGCGACCCATTCCCCCGGTCGGGCTTCCGTTTCAATCAAGCCTTTGTATGTCGTGACGCCGGCGCAAAGAATAGGGGCGATGGCTGCGAAATCGACATTGGCTGGCAAGCGTGCAACGAAGGGCGCAGCTGCAATGACGTATTCTGCGAAGCCGCCATTGCAGCTGTAGCCAGTGTTGTGCTGGCGCTCGCAAAGCGTTTCCCAGCCGGTCTGACAATATTCGCAATCCAGACAGGCATCGTGCAGCCAGGCAACGCCTACGCGGTCACCTTCCTTTACGTTTGTAACACCCTGTCCCAGTCCGGCTACGACGCCGGCGACCTCGTGTCCTGGGATAAAGGGCGGCTGTGGCTTGATTGGCCAGTCGCCGTTCGCCGCATGAAGATCCGTGTGACATACGCCGCAGGCCGCCACTTTTACCAGGACTTCGCCTGGACCGGGGACTGGAATTGGCAGATCCTCGATGGCCAGCGTTCGTCCAAAAGTACGAACGACGGCCGCTTTCATGGTGTTTGACATGGATGACCTCTGTTGGAAACCAGATGCCGTCTGTTCAATATGATAATTTAGGAAGTTGCCTTGACCTCAGTCAATGCTGCCTAATCATCGCCAAAATGATGACCAGTCCCTGCCCGTGGCACGACGCCTCGATAACAAGCACGCAGGTTGAGTATAGGCGCTGGCTGGACCGAACCACAGTTTTTAATGATCGTGAAAGCTGCGGTGGCGAAGGCGCCTGTGCCAGCTACGGCCAGCAGCAGGACCGCGACCTCGGTGATCATTCGGCCTGACCCAAGCGCCGGTAGATGGTGCTGCGATGAATTCCCAACTGCCGGGCCGCTGCGCTGACACTGCCGTTATGGACGGCGAGGGCCTGGCGGATCGCCGACAGTTCCACCTCTTCGAGGCGCGGCCGGTCCAGTGGTAAGGACGGTCCCGCCGTTTCGCCGTCGAGCACGGTGTGGAATTCGCGGCCGTCCTGGCCGCGCAGCAGGCCCGGAGCCAGACGCCCGGCCGTGATGTCGAACAGTTCTTCGACATGTATATGATCCAGGACGTCCCAGGTGCGGCCGATCAGGGACAGGCCGCGCCGGTTGGCTGCGACGATGACTCCGTCCTTCAGGACCAGGATGCCTTCGCGTGCCACGCCCAGAAGATTGGGGTCGGTCTGGAAGCGCAAGGTTTGGCAGCCGTCGAAACCGCCGCGAAACAGGCGATGCTCGATCTGTTCGACCGCCAGCCGGACCAGGCCCAGAACGTGGCCACTGGAAGCCAAAGCTGGAGTTGAAATATCCAGCACACCAATGGTGGCGCCACGTGGGTCGATGATTGGGGTCGCGGCGCAACTGAGGCTCTGGTGGCCGCGGAAGTAATGCTCGGCACCGTTGACGGCGACGGCGCGCCGTTCGGCGATCGCGGTGCCGATGGCATTGGTGCCGGTGCCGTCCTCGCTCCACAGGGCGCCCGGGCTCAAGGATACCTGGGCGGCCTTGTCGGCAAAGCTTGAGTCCCCGACGGCATCGAGAATCTCGCCGCGCGCATTGGTCAGGATGACGATGCCGGAAATTTCGCGCGCCTCGCCATAGAGGGCGTCCAGTTCCGGAAGGCAGACCCGGCGCAACGCCTCATGCCTCTCATGCAGGCTTTTCAATTCGGTCCGCGTTGGAGACTCGACGTGCGGGGTGGCGCGTTCGTCCAGTCCCATGTCGGCGCAGCGAATCCATGAGCGCAATATGGCATGGCTGATCTGTTCGACTGGCAAACCCTTGCCGGCGAAGAAGACTTCGCGTGCCTGCTCGATCTGTGACGGGTTGCTTTGAGTCAAGCCCCGCTCCCTGTATGCGTTATTATCATCAGGAAAAGCCCTTTACCCCTGCTACACAAGTTTATTCGCGGCAGGTCACGCAAGATGTGAAGTCGCACCCTGCCACTGTGTCGCACTTTGCGACACAGTGGTGCGCCCTTGTCGTGGCGCGCGACAATCCCGCTCCAGCTGCCAAAAAAACATGTCTCCAGCGCGGCTTAACGCCCTCGCGCGCATTGCCAGGTTTTCCGCCCGGGCACAGCTTCAGGGGCAAGGGCCGCAACAAGCCCGCACCTGCAAGGAGGATATTATGACCAAGTTCGAGCAAATCATCGCGGCCGAGTCGCCGTTCAAGACGCGCTACGGCAACTATATCGGCGGGAAATGGATCGAGCCCGTACGCGGCCGCTACATGGACAACACCTCGCCCGTTAACGGGCGCAAACTGTGCGAAGTGCCGCGTTCCTCGGTCGAAGATATTGAACTGGCGCTCGACGCTGCGCATAACGCCAAGGATGCTTGGGGCCGGACCTCGGTCACGGAACGCTCCAATATTCTGCTGAAGATTGCCGACCGCATAGAGGCCAACCTGTCGCTTATCGCCGAGGCCGAGACCTGGGATAACGGCAAGCCGCTGCGTGAAACCACGGCTGCGGACATTCCGCTCGCCATCGACCATTTCCGCTATTTTGCCGGCTGTATCCGCGCCCAGGAAGGCTCGATCGGTGAATTGGATAACGATACGGTCGCCTATCATTTCCACGAACCGTTGGGCGTGGTCGGCCAGATCATCCCGTGGAATTTTCCTATTCTGATGGCTGCCTGGAAGGTGGCCCCAGCCCTCGCAGCGGGTAACTGCATTGTGCTGAAGCCGGCGGAACAGACCCCCGCCTCGATCCTGGTGGTTGCTGAGATCATCCAGGACCTCCTGCCGCCGGGCGTCCTCAACATCATCTCCGGGACCGGACTCGAAGCTGGCAAGCCCCTCGCGCAAAGCCCTCGCATCGCCAAGATCGCCTTTACCGGTTCGACGGCGGTGGGCAAGGAGATCATGCGCTACGCTGCCGATAATGTCACCAACATAACCCTGGAACTGGGCGGTAAGAGTCCGAACATCTTCTTCGCCGACGTCATGGCCGAGGATGACGACTTCCTCGACAAGGCCATGGAGGGATTTGCCTTCTTCGCCCTCAACCAGGGCGAAGTCTGCACATGTCCGTCGAGAGCCCTGGTCCAGGAATCGATCTATGACCGTTTCATGGAGCGCGCCGTCAAGCGGGTCGAAGCTATCACCCAAGGCGATCCGCTTAATATGGGCACCATGATCGGCGCCCAGGCGTCGCAGGAACAGTTCGACAAAATTCAACGCTATCTTGAGATCGGCCGCGAGGAGGGAGCCAGGGTGCTGACCGGCGGCGAAGCCAATCGCCTGGGCGGTGACCTTGACGACGGCTACTACATCAAGCCGACCATCTTTGAAGGCCACAACAAGATGCGCGTTTTCCAGGAGGAGATTTTCGGTCCGGTTGTTTCGGTGACGACCTTCAAGACGGTCGAGGAAGCGATCGAAATCGCCAACGACACGGTCTACGGTCTGGGTGCAGGGGTGTGGTCGCGTGACATGAATCGGGCCTATCGCGCGGGCCGGGGCATCCAGGCCGGCCGCATCTGGACCAACTGCTATCATGCCTACCCGGCCCACGCCGCATTCGGCGGTTACAAGCAGTCAGGCATCGGTCGCGAAACCCACAAGATGATGCTGGACCACTACCAGCAAACCAAGAACCTGCTGGTGTCCTATGCGCCAAGTAAGCTAGGCTTCTTCTGACCGTCCCATGTGGGCCTGTCGCTGGCGCCTGAAGGGTTCCTTTCGGGCGCCGGAGTTCGGCACGGTTCACCGGACACTCAGCCCCGGCCAATGTTTCAGAACCTGCTCCACTGGCATTGCGATCCGACGTCGGCCCGTCGTCCACCATCAAAATACTTCAACCACAGGGACATCCCAAACCGCCACCGTCTTGGTTCGATTTCCGATAGTGGCACGGGCCGGGCACGATCGGCATAATCAGCAATTCCTAGTCCCGAAATCTGTAACCGATACCCGGTTCTGTCAGGATAAAGCGGGGCTTGAGAGGATCGTCCTTTAGTTTCTCCCGCAGGTGCTGTGTGTGGATGCGCAAATAATGGTTCTGATCATTTGCGTGGCGGTTCCAGACGGCCTTTAGAAGTTGGGCGTGCGTCAGCACCTTTCCGGCATTCTGGATCAGGATCGCCAGCAGTTTGTATTCGATAGGCGTCAGGTGGACATCCTCGCCGTCCAGCCATACGCGCCGCGCGTCGGTATCGACCTTTAGCCCATCGTGTTCATAGGTTTGGGGCACATCGGCGACGGCCCTGCTACCGGCATGGCGCAAGGCCACCTTTATCCGCGCCAGCAGTTCGCCAGGAGCAAACGGCTTGGTCAGGTAGTCATCGGCGCCGTTTTCCAGCGCTTCGATCTTGTCGGCTTCCTGTTCGCGCGCCGACAGGACAAGTATCGGCGTTTGCGACCATTCGCGGACACTGCGTATAAAATCCTGGCCGTCCTGATCCGGCAGGCCAAGGTCAAGGATGACGACATCGGGACGGTTCAGCGTCAGTTTTTGCAGGCCTTCGCGTGCGGTTGCTGCCTCCAGCACATCATAGTCCTGGGCCTCCAGCGTGGCACGCAGGTAACGGCGGATTTCACCTTCGTCTTCAATGAGCAGAGCCGTGGTCATATCGCTCATTTAGCCACCATAAGCGTAAAGATAAAGCTGGCCCCGCCTGTTGGATTCGTCTTGGCGTAGATCATGCCGCCATGCGCTTCAACTATGCCCTTGCAGATGGCGAGCCCGAGGCCGGTACCGTGACCGGCGCGGTCTGAGGTCTGGCCACCATCGGTATGGAACTTCTCGAAAATCTGGTCTTCTTCGCCGGGTTTCAGCCCTGGGCCATTGTCGCTAACCTTGACGCGGACACGATCGGCGTCCGTTTCGAATGTCAGGGTGATGACGCCGTCGTCCGCTGTATGGGTGACGGCATTTTCCATCAGATTGATCAGCACCTGTTCGATCAATGCGCCGTCGATCATGACCATCGGGAGCTGGCCATTTGTCACCGTGCGTATCTGGCGATTGCCGCGCTGTGCGTCCATACGGCCGATGGCGGCCCCGGCGATTTCCTGAATGAGATAAGGCTCGAAATTGAGTTTGAGCTGGCCTGAAGTGATAGCCGCCATGCGCAGCAGGTTGGCTGTAAACTTTTGGAGGCGCGTCAGGTGCCCCCACAAAGAAGTCAGTTCATCGACCGCTTCACGCGGCAGTTTCTTGCGCATTTTCAGCAACGTGCCGACCGCGCCATTCATGACGGTCAGCGGTGTTTTCAGGTCATGTGACAGTGAAGCCAGCAGGACATTGCGCAGTTTCTCATTCTCGGTCTCGACGCGGGCGGTTTCAGCTTCGATCGCCTGACGCGCCCGTTGCAGCGCACCAGCGATCAGACTGGCGACGGTTTCGAACACCAGCCGTTCGGCGCCGGTAAACTGGCGCTGCGGATCGCGTGGTGTCAGCGACAGCACGCCCGGTTCGGCAGGTAGTGGCAGATAAAGCCCCGACGCTGACGGCAGGGTGTCGGTATGCCTCCCGGCGATCTGGCGATTCGACTGCACCCAGTGCATGGCGCCCAGTTCGCGTGGGTCGTCGTCAACCTGGCCCGCAATCTGGCGGCTGTCGCTCCATAGCCGCATCTCGACATCGAAGGCGGCTTGAAGGTGGCGTGCCGCAGCCGCTCCCATGGCGACCTCGCCACGCACGGACGACAGTTCGCGCGACAGGTCGTAAAGCAGGCGGGTTTCGGCCTCGCCCTTTCGCGCCAGACGGGCATGCAACGACAGCCGCGCCGTCAGCGAACCGACGATCAGCGATGTCACCAGCATAACTGCGAAGGTCAGGAGATAGCTGATATTGTCGAAGGTGAAGCTGTAGTAGGGCTTAACAAAGAACCAGTTGAACGCTGCTACCGACAGGACAGAAGCCAGCACCGCCGGACCGATGCCATAACGGGCAGCCGTGACGACGACGCCGGTCATGTAGACCATGATCAGGCTGTCTGGATCGATCATGCCTCGAAACGGCAGGCCCAGTAGCGTGCCGGCGGCGACGATAAAAACGGCCAGGCTGTATTGCTTTGGCGTGGCGGCAAACAGGGTCGTCCCGACGGCTTCGCGACGCTGACCAGGCTCCTGCGGCGTGTCGGCATTGAGTGTCGTGATTTCCAGACCGGCCCCTTGTGCAATAAGTTTTTGCGACAGAGACTGTGCGAAGGGCTTGCGCCACCAGGCCTGTGTGCTGTGACCCAGGACCAGCCGGGTAAAGCCGTTCTGGCGGGCATAGCCCAGGATCGTTGAGGCCGCGCGGCCGGAATTGAGGCGCACCACGCGCCCGCCGAGCTTTTCGGCCAGGCGCAGATGATGTTCGACCCTCAGCCGCGCCTTCGGCGACAGGGTTTCATGGCGGTCGGTCTGGAGATAAAGCGCAAACCATGGGGCACGCGACCGATCGGCCATGCGCTTGGTATGGCGGATCAGGCGTGCCGACAACGGGTCAGGGCCGACCAGCACCAGTATCTTGTCGCCGATGGCAGCTTCGGACTGGCCCATGGCGGCGCTGAAGGCGTCGTTCTGCGCATCGACACGTTCAGCGGCGCGACGCAGCGCCAGTTCACGCAGACGGCCGAGATTGCCCTTCTTGAAGAAGTTGTCCGCCGCCCGCTGATGCGCGCCTTCAGCGACATAGACCTTGCCGTCCGCCAGCCGTTGCAGCAAGTCTTCGGGTGGGATGTCGATCAGCGCGATCTCATCCGCAGCGTCGAACGTGGCGTCGGGCACGGTCTCCTTGACCCAAACGCCGGTCAATTGAGCGACGACGTCATTGAGGCTTTCGAGGTGCTGGACATTAAGTGTCGTGTAGACATCAATCCCGTGGTCGAGCAGTTCCTCAATGTCCTGCCAGCGCTTGGGGTGGCGTGATCCCGGCGCGTTGGCCAAAGAAACGTTGGAATGCGCGTATTCATCGATCAGGATCAGGTCTGGCCGCAGGGTCAGCGCCGCATCGAGGTCGAACTCCTGTACAACAACGCCGCGATGATCGATGACCTTCAGCGGCACAGTCGGCAGGCCGGTAATCAAGGCCAGGGTTTCGGGGCGGTTATGATGTTCCGCCACGCCGATGACGACATTGCGCCCTTCTGCGTGCAGCCGCCGCGCTTCACTCAGCATGGCGAAGGTCTTGCCGACGCCAGCCGACGCGCCGAAGAAAATCTTCAGCCGGCCACGTGCTTCACCCCCGTCATCACTGACGAGGGCGAGCAGCTTGTCCGGGTCGGGTCGCCCATCCTTTGGAGGAAAATCCGCGTTCACTTCAGCTTGCCGTCGAGTCTCAGATTGACCTCTAGCACATTGACGCGGGCTTCGCCCAAGACTCCGAAGTCGGGAGCTTCGGTAGAGGCATCAATGGCGTCGCGCACCCGTTGTTCAGGGACATTGCGGGCGACGGCGATACGCGGTGCCTGAATTGCAGCGGCGGCCGGGCTGATGTGCGGGTCAAGGCCGGAGCCCGAGGCGGTCAGCAGATCGACGGGCACAGACCCGGCAACATTGAGCGCATCACGACGGGCGGTTACGGCTTCGATCAGGGCGGGATTGTTAACCCCCAGATTGGAGCCCGAAGACGCGCCGGCATTGTAGGGCGCTTCGGCGGTGGCCGACAGCCGGCCCCACAGATACTCAGGCTGGCTGAAATTCTGGCCGATCAGGCGCGATCCGACAACCATGTCACCGTTCCGAATGAGCGAGCCTTGCGCCTGATTGGCAAAGGCGGTCTGGACGATGGCCGTGGTCGCCAGAGGATAGAGCCCACCGAACAGGACGGTGAAAACGGCCAGAGAGACGATGGTGGGTTGGATATGTTTGATAAGTGACATTGTGAAGTTCCTAAACCAGACCGACTGCCGTCAGGCCCATGTCGATAATCTTGATGCCAATGAACGGCGCCACGATCCCGCCAAGCCCATAGATCAACGCATGCCGGGTCAGCATGTTGGACGCCGACTCCGCCCGATACTTGACGCCTTTTAGCGCCAGCGGGATCAGGGCGATGATGATCAGCGCATTGAAGATGACCGCTGACAGGATGGCGCTCAGCGGCGACGACAGGCCCATGACGTTCAGCAGGCCGAGCGCAGGGAAGGTCGAGGCAAAGGCCGCCGGAATGATGGCGAAATACTTGGCTAGGTCGTTCGAAATGCTGAACGTCGTCAGCGCCCCGCGAGTCATCAGAAGCTGTTTGCCGATCTCGACGATCTCAATCAGCTTGGTCGGATCGCTGTCGAGATCGACCATGTTTCCGGCTTCCTTCGCGGCTTGGGTGCCGGAATTCATCGCCACCGCGACATCCGATTGAGCCAGGGCCGGGGCGTCGTTGGTGCCGTCGCCGACCATGGCGACCATCTCACCGCCCTCCTGCATCTTGCGGATATATTTGAGCTTGGTTTCCGGCGTGGCCTGGGCGACGAAGTCATCGACCCCGGCTTCCGAAGCAATCGCAGCGGCGGTCAGCGGATTGTCGCCGGTGATCATGACGCTCTTGATGCCCATCTTGCGCAGCTCGGCCAGCCGCGTCTTGATGTCCGGCTTGACGATGTCCTTGAGGTAGACGACGCCCAGCACCTTGGGACCTTCAGCGACCATGAGCGGCGTGCCGCCCTTCTTGGCGATGCCGTCCACGGCGGCCTGAACTTCAGCCGGAACCAGCCCGCCCTTGAGGTTGATCAACCCGGCAATGGCGTCACCTGCGCCTTTGAGGATATGGCGTTCGTTGATGACGATGCCTGATACGCGCTGTTCGGCCGAGAACGGAATGAACTCGGCCTTGAGGTCGGACGCCGAGCGCTCCGGCAGGCCGTACTGGCCGCGCGCCAGGGCAACGATCGAGCGGCCTTCCGGTGTTTCGTCGGCCAGCGACGACAACTCAGCGGCTTCGGCCAGTTGCTGCACGCTGACATTCGGCGCCGGGATAAACTCGACCGCCTGACGGTTGCCGAAAGTGATCGTGCCGGTTTTGTCGAGAAGCAGGACATTGACGTCGCCCGCGGCTTCGACCGCGCGTCCGGAGGTGGCGATGACATTGGCCTTGATCAGGCGCTGCATACCGGAAATGCCGATGGCCGACAGAAGCCCGCCGATGGTCGTCGGGATCAGGCACACCAGCAGGGCGATCAGCACGGTGATGGAAATCACCGTTCCGGAACCAGCCTTTTCGACGCTGAACAGCGAGAACGGCAGGAGCGTCGCACACGCCAGGAGGAAAATAAGGGTCAGGGCGGCCAGCAGGATCGACAAGGCGATTTCGTTGGGCGTCTTCTGGCGCTTGGCGGATTCGACCAGGCCGATCATCCGGTCGAGGAAGCTTTCGCCCGGATCGGCGGTGACACGGACGATGATCCAGTCGGACAGCACCCACGTGCCACCGGTCACCGCATCGCGATCGCCGCCGGATTCGCGGATGACCGGGGCAGACTCACCCGTGATGGCGCTTTCATCGACGCTGGCAATACCTTCGATGACCTGGCCGTCGGCGGGGACGACATCGCCCGCGTCGATGCGGACGGTATCGCCCTTGCGCAAGGTATTGGCCGCGACCGTGGTCAGCTTGCCCGACTTGTCCAGCTTCTTGGCATCGACATCGCGGCGGGCCTTCTTGAGGCTGTCGGCCTGCGCCTTGCCGCGCCCTTCGGCGAGAGACTCGGCGAAGTTGGCGAACAGGACTGTGAACCATAGCCAGAAGCAGATCAGGCCGACGAACCAGACGGGCTGGCCGCCGCCGATGACCGTACCGGGAACCGCCAGCATGACTGCCAGGATAAGAGTGGTGACGATCGAACCGACCCAGACGAGGAACATGACCGGATTGCGTACCTGATAGCGCGGGTCGAGGCGCTGGACGGCCTGAAGCACGGCCAGTCCGAGGTTTGTTTTGTAGGTTTGTGTAGTGGCGGACATTTGAATTAGCCCTTGATCATGTTCAGGTGTTCGATGACCGGACCCAGCGCGAGCGCCGGGGCGTAGGTCAGAACGCCAACGAGGACGATGACGCCGACGAGGAAGACGACGAACAGCGGCGTATGGGTGGGCAGCGTACCGGCGGAGGCTGGAACCGTCTTTTTGGCGGCCAGCGAACCGGCGATGGCCAGTACTGGCAGCAGCACGAAGAAGCGGCCGAACAACATGCATAGGCCCAGCAGGCTGTTATAGAAGGGAGTGTTGGCGCCCAGCCCGGCAAAGGCCGAACCGTTATTGTTGGCCGCCGACGTGAAGGCGTAGAGGACCTCCGAGAAACCCTGCGCGCCCGGATTATAGATCCCGGCTCTGCCCCACGGCGTCAGTACCGCCACAGCCGTGCAGACCAGCACAAGGGCGCACGGCAGGAGGACCGCCATCGACGCCATCTTGATTTCGAAGGCGCCGATCTTCTTGCCGAGATATTCCGGCGTGCGCCCGACCATCAGCCCGGCGATGAAGACAGTCAGGATGACAAAGACCAGCATGCCGTAAAGCCCCGAGCCAACGCCACCATAGATGACTTCGCCGAACTTCATGAGGATCATCGGGATCATCCCGCCCAGCGGCGTGAAGCTGTCGTGCATGGCATTGACCGAGCCGTTCGAAGCCGCCGTCGTCGCCGTCGCCCAGATTGCGGAATTGGCGATGCCGAAACGCGTTTCCTTGCCCTCCATATTAGCGGCTGTATCGGCACCGGCCGCGACCAGATGCGGATTGCCGGCCTGTTCCAGCCCGATGCAGGCGGCCGTCAGCGGCACGAAGACCAAGGTCATGGCGGCGAAGATGGCGATGCCCTGGCGCTTGTCACCGATCATCCGGCCAAAGGTGAAGCACAGCGCCGCCGGGATGATCAGGATCGACAGGACTTCGATGAAATTGGAAAACGGTGTCGGGTTTTCGAACGGATGGGCGGAATTGGTGTTGAAGAAGCCGCCACCGTTGGTACCCAGCATCTTGATCGCTTCCTGCGAAGCGACAGGTCCAAGCGCTATGGTCTGATTGGCGCCCTCCAGCGTCTTAGCCGTGACATAGGGCGCGAGCGTCTGAATGACGCCCTGCGAGCCCAACGCAACCGCGACGATCAGCGACAGCGGCAGCAGGATGTAGAGATTGGCACGAACCAGATCGACCCAGAAATTGCCGAGCGTGTCGGTCGTCTGACGCGTCAGGCCACGGATCAAAGCCGCCAGCACGGCGATGCCGACGGCGGCCGAGACGAAGTTCTGCACGGTCAGGCCGACCATCTGGCTGAAATAGCTGAGTGTCGCTTCGCCGCCATAGGATTGCCAGTTGGTGTTGGTGACGAAGCTGACCGCCGTATTGAACGCCAGGTCAGGCATCAGGTTGGCCATGCTTTGGGGATTGAGCGGCAAAATGCCTTGGAACAGCAGGAGCAGGAACAGGAGGACAAAGCCGCCGAAAGAAAACAGGATGACGGCGGTGGCGTAGTCCTTCCACGTCATCTCAAAGTCGGGGCGGACATCGCCCATGGTGTAGATAAAGCCTTCAATAGGCTTGAGGACCGGCGTGAGCAGGTTGCGCTCACCGGCCAGGACGCGCGCCATATAGGCGCCGAGCGGCACGGCCAGCGCCGTCAGCGCGGCCATGAACAGGGCAAGCTGAAGCCAGCCTGCGGGAGTGATACCGAGGAACATTTTTCTATTCCAGTTTTAAGGAAACAGTTCGGGTTTGATCAGGGCGACGATCAGGTAACCGGCGAGCGCCACGACAACGATGGCTGAGGCGATATAGAGCGCGGTCATTGGCCGCCCTCACGCAAACGGTCGGCGAAACCGGCAAAAGCCAGGCACAGGGCAAAGAACCCGGTCGCGGCGATGAGATAGACGATGGCCATAAAGCCCTCCGTTATCGACAAGAATGAACGGTCGGGGTTTAAGCGCTTCGGCATATGGCTGGTGTATAGATGGGACTACGGCACATATAGATTTTGTATAGGCCGCGCGTCCGCTTTGGGGCGCATTTTATAAACTCCCAACTTGGCAGTTCTATTTCTGTGACGGGCGTAAGCGGCCGCCCGATACACGTGAAAGCGACTTCTTGCGTTTGCGGAAGACCAACCGCAGCACGAATGCTTGAGCGAATATTACGGTCATCAAAATAAACATTTCGATCCAGGGGTGATCGCTGTGGATGGTATCTTGGGGGGAGCGTACGACGCAGAAAAGACGACGGCGATATCGCCGAGCATAAACAACGGGCCTGCAAAGGGGTGAGTCTTATACGAGGTTTCCTCTTCATTCAGTGTCCAGGGAACGCGGATCCCGACGACGCGGTTCGGCCGGGTTTTGGGCAGATAGATTCCAATCAGGATAAGAAGGTCACCTGAGGCAATGGACACATCGAAATGTGGCCGATCGTGCCGCTCATAGCCGACAGCCCTAGGGCGGCATGAATCATGTCCCCGTAATGCGGTTCCACGGTGAATTCGGATTACAACAGGCTTTTTGCTGACGCTTACGGCAATCCGGAGTCCTGGATGACGCCTGAATTGAGGCGCGTGCGCTCGGCATAAAGCTGCTTCAGCTTTTCGCGCTTCATAAAATGCGCCACTTCGGCATGCAGGCGGGCGTCGGCATATCCCTTCATCTTCTGCAGCGAATCCGTGGTCATGAGCTCCTCAATGCCTTCCTGGGTATCGTCGCCACGGATGAGCCGGTGCAGCCGCAAAACCTGCCACACCATGTAGCCGAGATAGACAAGAAGAATGGCGCCATTCCCCACAACCTGCCACCGCCCAATGCCAATCGCTATGACGGTGACGGCGGCACAGGCAATCACACCCAATCCTGCGCTCCAGATAATTGTGAGGGTCAGAGCGGCAAACCGCGCCTGGGCCACTAATCCTTCGAGGGACATGCCGATCAGCTTAGTGCGCAGAAAAGCGAAGCTCGCATTGGCGGCGATGCGTCCATTCAGCCAGAAGATCAGCTCGCACCACTTCTCATTGACTTCGGTCCAGCGCCGCAAGCGGCCTTCGGCCCAGTAGTCCTCCTTGCCGTTATTGGTGATCTCGAACATGGCGTGGCAGGTGTGGATGAGGTGGTCCTGACGCAGGATCGCGCACTTGGCAACTGTCGCGCACGACAGTCTGGTGGCGGCGTTGAACTGATCGGCCAGGGCGCGGTGCCGGCGACGAATAAACACGCTGCGCGCATGGAAGACCGCGACGGAAAAACACAAGGCCAGGGTCGTGGCCATGGGGGCCAGCCAGGCTGTAGCAGCCAACGGGTTGCCGAAAATGAGCAGCCAGAAAAGCCACAGGAGCGTCAGGGCGCTGCTGATGACCGCATGGCGATACAGCTTGGTGACGTTTTCGCGGCGCGCACGGCTAAGCCATTCGTGGTTGGCGTGTACGACCAGGCCCTTGGCGGCGATCAGATCGCGAACGTCCTGATCGCCGAATTGACCATCGTCGCTCTCGTTGGCGAGGCCGCCCGGGAATTGACGTTCAAGCCGGCCAAGCGACAGGCGGATCAAGCTTTCCGGCGTCAAGGCGCCTGATGCGTCTCGCGGCGACAGGTCGACGGCCTCGGCGAAGTAGCGGTCAAGCTTTTCCTCGTGAAACCGCGTCCAGTGCGCGTCATCAAGGACAATTTGCCTGTAATCCTCGACGCTCTTGTTCACGAGGTCTGTACTGCGGATCTGCAGGAAACCCGTTCGGGTCTGTGTATAAAGATAATCGAGGTGCGTGCGGTCGTCGGCGCAGATGTTCTGCGTCGTGCGCAAGGTGCCGTCGGTGATCTTGCTGATATAGGTACGCACAATGTCGGCGGAAGTCATGTCCCCTCCAAACGCCACGTGGGCGCGCACGGCGAAGGGACGTGGATGTCTTGCGACAGGACAGTTCAGTCGGCTGCGTTCAGCATGGCAATGTTCGGTGAAAAAGTGTTGCGGTAAGGGCCTTGCCCGTATTCCCCTGATGTCCAGCTCCGGACATCGCGCATTATACGCCGTTCGCACGTGCAAAAAAGTTGTTTCGACAAAACGTCCTTGTCACATCGTCGTGATGCCGGGTTTCGGCCTCAGTCGGTCAAATAATGCCGAGGCCCCCGGATTGAAAGGTGGCGGCCGACCTCCGCTTTCGGGCCAAATGTTTTAAAGTGCTACTTCCTCCGTTCCATTGCTGCAATTGGCGCGCTTGAGACACCGCTAGATCGCTAGCTGACCGAGGTCGACTCCGAATTCCTGCTCTAGGAAACGTATCGTCGTGGGCTGCGCGTCGAGTGAAGCTCGAACCAAGGTGGCGCTATACGGGCCGGATTTATGCTGCCATTTGCCTTGGCCGCGAGGAACGGTCTTGATCCATTCCACTCGAGCAACATATTCGCACTCGTCATCGCTATCGACCCATTCCCTAACACTTGAGTGGCAGGCTTAGAAGAGGATGCCCGTCGGTCATTACTTGACGGATGGGTATGTCGGCAGCGGTAATGCGACCGATGCCGACATACCCGTCCTTGCCAATGAAAGCAGCGACGATGTCGCCTTCCTGGAATTGCAGCATGGGGTGACGCCAGCGCTTGCCGCCTCCGCCAGGGATGATGCTGTAAGTGCGGTAATCATCCCAGTTGCGTTTTTTTGCATTCGCCGACGCTGTAATAATAGATACCGCACTGGTAGTCGAAACCACTCAGTTGCCTGTGCAGTGTGTCGTATGGTCTGAACTTGCCACAATAGCCGGAGGCGATGTTGGTGAGGTTCCTGCCGGGATTCCAGAAGTACAGTAGAGAGAATTGGTGGTTGGAGGCGGGATCGAACCGCCGACCTGTGGGTTATGAATCCACCGCTCTAACCATCTGAGCTACCCAACCGAACCGAATTCAAACGGGGGATCAAGGTCTACGCCGTTCGCGGAGGCGAGGCTATAGCCAATCCTGTCGGCCTGTTCAAGCCTTCTTCAAGGTTTCGGGCAAGGATTTTTCGTAAAGGCCGGAACCCGTGCAATTTGCACGCTGAATGAACGATATGGGCGGTTAGGGGTGGAATATTTCGCTGAGACGCGCCATTATGTAGGATATATGATTATCTGAGTGGCGTTGAGGGAATATTTTGTCGGATCTGATTGATGAACTGGACGGACGCATCCTCGATCTGATCCAGGAAGATGCTTCGCTGTCGGTGGCCGATCTGGCCGAGCGTGTCGGACTTTCGCCGTCGCCATGCTGGCGGCGCATCAAGCGGTTGGAAGACCTGGGCGTCATTCGCCGGCGCGTCACCCTGCTCGACGCTGACAAGCTGGGCCTGGGTTTCGAAGTCTACGCCGCCGTCAAGCTGTCCCTGCCGTCGCGCGCCAATCTCGAAGCCTTCGAGGCGCGGTTGGGCGACTGGCCGGAGGTGGTGTCTTGCGTCACAGTCACGGGTCATGAAGACTATATGCTGCGGGTCATGACGCGCGACATGCACGCCTATGACGACTTCCTGCGCGACAAGCTTCTGGCGTCGGACCTGGTGTCGGGCGTCGAAAGCCGCATTATCATGCGTTCCGTCAAAGCGACGACGGCCGTGCCGATCCGGCTTGTCATGAACCGGCCGGACAGCGAGGACGGCAAATGAAGCGGCCAGGTGATATCAGGCGGAGTGGGCGCACGATCGGTTTTCTGCTGATGGCGGGCCTCTTGGCGGGCTCGGCGCATGCGGTTGATCCGTCATCGGACCTCGGCCAGTTTCAGACCTATCGCGGCGAAGGCATGGCTGCTTTCGACCAGAACGATCCGACCGGCGCCATGGCGGCCTTTACCAAGGCCGGCGCCATCCTGCCGGATTCGCCGTCGATCCTGCTGCTGAAGGCGCAGGTAGCGATGAAGCAGCGCAAGAAGGTCGAGGCCAAGGCGGCGCTCAAGGACTACCTTAAGCGCGGCTATGTGCTGGACCTGGCGCGAAATCCCGACTTCAACCAGGTCTGGGACGCGGAACTCAACGACCTGCTGGAACTGAACGAAAGCCCCGTCGGCGAAATGCGCGTCGTCTCGAACTCGCCGGGCTTTATCCTGGCTGAGGGCCTGACCCAGACGGACGACGGCAGCGAAGTCTTCGTTAGCGGCATTCGGACGGGCACGGTGACGGCTGTCTCTGCCGGGGGCGGGCGCGATGTCCTGACCTTCCGGCCGGGCGTAGCGGCCTACGGACTGGCTTTGCGCGACGGCAAGCTGTGGGCCACGACCGCCGCCAGCCGCCAGACTGAGACCTTCGATCCCAAGGCGAAGGCGATAAGCTCGAAAGTCGTGGTCATCGACGTCAAGACCGGCGTCGTTGACAAGGCTTTCAGTGACGGTGCCAAGAGCCGGCGTTTCGGCAAGCTGCTGGCCGGGCGTGACGACCTCTACGTCACCGACAGCGAGCACGGCGAGGTCCTGCGCCTGTCTGGTTATGACGGCACGTTAGAGCCCCTGGTGCCGGAGGGCTATATGGATTCCCCTGGTGGCCTGGCCGAAAGCGAAGATGCGTCTTCGCTGATCGTCGCCGACTTCGTGTCGGGACTTTATCGCGTCGACCTGGGGTCGGGCGGGATGACGCGGCTGAGCCCGCCTGCGGATGCGGCGCTGTTGGGTATCTCCTATCTGGCCCGTTATGGCCGCGACCTGATCGCCGTCCAGACGGGTTTCAAGCCGAACCGGATATTGCGGCTGCGCATGTCGGACGACTGGACGCAGGTCAAGGCGGTCGAGGTTCTGCTGCGCTCAGACCGGCTTCTGGCGCAACCGACGCAAGGCTTTGTCAGCGGTGACAGCTTCACCTTCATCGCCAAGAGCCAGTGGGACAATCTCGACGCGCGCGGCAATCCAATCAAGCCCGAAGCCGATCCTGCGGTTATAGGCGCGATCCTGCTGACCCAGTAGTTTTTGCTTTGTCGCGATATTTGGCCGAAACCGCTGACACTTTCGGCATATCGCTCTGGTATTCACAGCAGATGTGAAGCCCTGCCTCTTGCTAAATTGAATTTGCGAGTTATTCTCATTATTAAAATGAGGAGTGACTCATGGTTTTGCTAAGCCTTGGTTCCGGACTGATCACCGCCCTGATGGCGCACACCAAGCCGTCTTGCTGCACCTTTGACCTGAACTGGATCGCCGAAGAAAGACCGGCGTCAAACGGTCCAAGTGCGGAGGGTGCGGTAACGGCCTCCGATAAAACGCCGTCATCTCAATAATTTAACTGGTTAACAAATTATTATTCCAAATGAGCCCGGAATCTGGCACATCTGGCACCAAACCTGCGAGATAGGGTTACGAAAACCTTAATCCTGTATTTTTTCAGGACAAGACGCAGAGACGGAACAGGTGATGACGGTGGGTACCAAGGGACGTTTGGCGATTGGATTTGCGGCTGTTCTTCTGGCCGCAACGGCTGGCCTGGCTGAGGCCGCGCAACTTTCGCCTGACCTGCGTGTTCAACGTAATGCGCTGCTCGCCCTTCGCGACGGCGATTTCGATGGTGATGGCCGTACTGATTCTCTGCGTCTGGTCAACGAAGCCGATAGCGGCCGTATTGCCGTCCATGTCCGCCTGGCCGATGGCCATGACCAGCGCGTCACCAGCTTCGATGCTTCGGCGGCGCCAGCCTTGCGCGTCGTGCCCGCCGGCGCCTATGCCGTCGACTGCGGTAACTTCGCCAGCGCCTGCACCGAAGCGCCCATCCAGATGCATGCCGACGGCCTGATCATGGCAATGGATGGCGGCATTTCCGTTTTGCTGCATTGGCAGGATGGCCAGTTTGCCCAGGATTTCGTCCGTTCGGATGAGGCGGACATGGCGCGGGTCGCCTCGGCACTGTATGCCGTCAACCGGTAATTTGTTTGCGGTAACATCGTGAATCGTAACGATGTTCTGGGTTTGATCGAACTGTCATAAAGCGACAACCAGGCGATTTTCCACTGGCGGTTCTCGCGCGCATGCGGCATGTTGCGCGCAACAGGCGTGGCCGGGAAAGCCTTCGCTTAGAACAAGAAAGTACGAGTTAGATATAATGGGACGCTCAGCTGACTACAGCAGGCAAAGGTGCACGGTCGCCGCCAGCCTGGACATTATCGGTGAACCCTGGACCCTGCTGATCATTCGCGACGCCTTCCGTGGCATATCGCGCTTTGAGCAGTGGCAGGAAAACCTTGGCCTGGCGCGCAATGTGCTGGCCGCCCGCCTCAAGCATCTCGTGGCCCACGGCGTCTTTGAACAAAGACTATACTGCGAACGGCCGCGCCGCTTTGAATACGTGCTGACGGAAAAGGGCTGCGAACTGCGCCCGTTGATGCTGCATATGGCCGACTGGGGCGCGAAGTATATCTATACCAACGAAACACCGTCGGTCGAACTGGTGCACAATGCCTGCGGCCACGTCATCGCGCCGGTAACCCATTGCGCCCATTGCAATGGCACGGTGTCACCCAGCGATGTCCAGCTGAAGCGTAATCCGGATGCACGGACCCTTGGCGAGATCTACGCCGAGATTTTATAAAGCTCAGAGCGCGCTGCGTGTGGCGGCGATAAAGCCGCCACCGAGGACACGGCCGGAATCGCCGGCGTCGTAAAGCACGCACGCCTGGCCCGGCGCCACGCCTTCCTCAGGATCGACGAATTCAACCTCGATGCCGGCATCCGTGCCGACAATGTGCGCCGGCACAGGCGGCCGTGTCGAGCGCACGCGCGCCAGCACCGCTTTGCGCGCCGTGGCAGCCGCATTGAGATCGGCTTCGTCGCCCAGCCAGTTGGTTTCCTTCAGCGACAGGCCCCGCGTCAGCAAGGCCTCGCGCGGGCCGACTATGATCTCACGTGTCTCGGGTGCGATCCTGATGACGAACAAGGGCTCGCCGACAGCGATGTTCAGCCCGCGGCGCTGGCCGATCGTATAGCCGGTGATGCCATCGTGCGTCCCCAGTACCCGGCCGTCGACGTGACGGATATTGCCCTTTTCGCGGCCTTGCGGGCGCAGCTTGTCGATCAGGTTGGTGTACTTGCCTTCCGGCACAAAGCAGATGTCCTGGCTGTCGGGCTTGTGCGCGATCTTCAAACCAAGCTGTACGGCGATATGGCGGACCTGCGGCTTGGGGATGCCGGCCAGCGGGAAGCGCAGGAATTCGAGCTGGTCGCGCGTCGTGGCGAACAGGAAATAGCTCTGGTCGCGCGATTGATCGGCGGCGCGGCGTAAAGAAACGACCGCGCCATCGTCGGCGCGTTCGACATAGTGGCCGGTCGCCATGGCTTCGGCGCCCAGGTCGCGGGCGACGTCGAGCAGGTCGCGGAACTTGACCGTCTGGTTACAGCGAATGCACGGCACAGGCGTTTCGCCACGCAGATAGCTGTCGGCGAATTCCTCGATGACGGAATCGCGGAAACGGCTTTCGTAGTCGAGCACGTAGTGCGGGATGCCAATCTTTTCGGCAGCCATGCGCGCGTCGTGGATGTCCTGGCCGGCGCAGCACGCGCCGGTCTTCTTCAGCGCGGCGCCGTGGTCATAAAGCTGAAGCGTTACGCCGATGACCTCATAGCCCGCCTGGTGGAGCAAGGCGGCGACAACGGTCGAATCGACGCCGCCGGACATGGCAGCGACGACGCGCGCGCCCTGGGGCAGGCCAACGGCATCGCGGGTGGCGGTGATGGCGGCGTCGAGGTCGGCGTCGAGGATGAGGGGTACGGGGCACGCTTGCATCCGCGCTAGATAAGGGAAAAGCGCGCGAATTGCTAGGCCAGGCCGTATCACAACCTTATTGCCGTCCGGATGGATCACGGCGCGGCCTTACATGGGGTGGCCTACAATCGGCCAAAGCGTTCAAAGGAGGATGTTATGCCCGTCGAAGATTTGAAATCCAGAACCCCAGGGCCGCTCGACGATGCGTCCCGCGCCTTTGTTGACCGCGTCAGTTCGCGCGGCCAGCGTGACCAGTCGACCGAGGCGGGTGATCCTGTCCGTGAAATCGACGATACCCGCTTGCCGCTGGAAGATAATGACAATGCGCCCGTCAATTCCGCCGTCAGCGATGTCGAAGGAGACCCTGACGATCAGCCGGGCAGCAATAATTCAAATGACGAGGGTGAGGATGAAACTCCCGCCCTGCGGCCATAAGCGACGAGGATTTCAGTATGCCTATGGTTTTTGTCTGGCAGATGTACGCCAATCTGTCTCTGCGTATGACGGCGGCTATGATGCCGATGTGGTGTGGTGGCGTACAGAAGGCGCAATCCGAACCAAAGACGTCCGCCCTCTCTTAACAAAAGAGGGCGGATTTATCTTTACTTTGGCAGAACCTGTTCACCCGTCACCGAGACCTGGGTTGAAACCGTCTTGGCGTGACCGGGCTGGCCGCCGCCGAGGAACAGGCTATAGGCGCCAGGCACGACCTTGCGCACACCCTTGTCGTCGACCTGCGACAGGGCGCGGGCGTCGAGATCGAGCGTCACGGCCTGGCTTTCGCCGGCCTTGAGATGGATACGCTTGAAGCCTGCCAGGGTGTGGTTGGCGGCGTCGCCCGGCTTCTTGACATACAGTTCTACAACCTCATCGCTGTCGCGCTGGCCGGTATTGCTGACCTTGACACTTGCCTGGACGCTGTCGCCAGCCTTGATCGTCTTGGCTGACGTTGAGGGCGCGTCGTAGGCGAAGGTGGTGTAGCTCAGGCCATGGCCGAACGGGTAGAGGACGTCTCCCTTGAAGTAGCGATAGGTCCGGCCCTTCATGCTGTAGTCTGCAAACGCCGGCAGATCACTGGCCGACTTGTAGAAGGTGACGGGCAGGCGGCCGGCTGGGCTGAAATCGCCCGCCAGCAGTTCGGCAACAGCCGTGCCGCCCTCGGCGCCGGGATACCAGGCCTCGACAATGGCCGGGATGTTCTGGTCCGCCCAATTGACCGACAGGGCGCTGCCGTTCATCAGCACCAGAACGGTCGGCTTGCCCGTGGCGTGAATGCGCTCCAGCAGCTTTTGTTGCGGCGCCGGCAGGTCCAGGCTGGTGCGGTCGCCGCCGGCAAACCCGGCTGCTTCGACCTTCATCTCCTCGCCCTCGATGCGCGCCGACAGGCCGCCGACGAAGATCACAACGTCGGCCTGCTTTGCCAGCGCCACCGCATCATCGCCGTTCTGGCTGGGCGTGCTCCAGACAAGTTTCTGATCGCCCGTGGCGTCGCGCTGGAAGGCCTCGACGCGGATTGGATACTTTTTACCGGCTTCAAGCGTGATCTTGCCCGAGGCGATCGACGGCGCGTCGCCCACGCCCCATTCGTCGACGACCAGTTTGTCGCCGACCCAGATCTTGTAGCCGTTCTCGCTGGCGTAGCGGAAACGGTACTCGCCGCTTTCGGGCGCGGCGATGACGCCCGTCCAGCGTGCCGAGGTGTTCTTGTCCTCGGCGACCCAACTGGCCGTGGCATTGGGCTCTGTGCGCGTTGAAGCCGTGCCTGTGAACCGCGGGCCGCTGAAGTGCTCGGCCTTCAGACCCTTGGTCTTGCCACTCATGTCGGTGCTTAAAACCGCGTCCGGCACAGGCGCCTCGGCCGGTCCGACCAGGCCGGTGCCTTCGGTATGGAGGATCCTGGCGTTCGGGAAGCGGGCGCGGATGCCGTCGAGCACGGTGACGGACTTGGAGGGGCGGCCATAATAGTTGCCGACCAGGGTGTCGTAGCTGTCGGCATTCGGGCCGATAACGGCGATGGTTTTCGCCGTGGCCGCCAAAGGCAGGACATTGCCGTCGTTCTTGAGCAGGACCAGCGAGTCCTTGGCCATTTTCAGCGACATGGCGTGGTGTGCGGGCGTGTTATAGTCCTTGGCCGTAATGCCTGGGAAAACGCCGGCAGGAGCGTCGAACATGCCAAGCTTGATGCGCGCGGTAAACAGGCGCTCCAGGGCGCGATCGACGACCGCTTGCGACAGCAGGCCCGTCTTGACCGCCGTGACGATGTTTTCCGGCTCGGTCGTCATGCGATTGCGATAGTCGCCGCAGATCAGGTCCATGCCGGCGGTAAAGCCCGCGGCCACGCCCTCTGGCGCCGTCTTCTTATAATGCAGGCTGTCTTCGCGGTAGATGTTGGCGGCGGCGCCGCAGTCCGACACGACATAGCCCTTGAAACCCCAGTCCTGGCGCAGCTTTTCTTCCATCAGGAATTCGCTGGCGCAGCCCGGTACGCCGTTTACGGCGTTATAGACGCACATGATCGATTGGACCTTGCCCTCGGTCACGGTAGCGCGGAAGGCCGGCAGGTAGGTGTCTTCCAGGTCGTAGGCCGACGGATAGACGTCCTCCTTGTGGCGGTTCGACTCGGGGCCCGAGTGGACGGCGAAGTGCTTGGAGGTGGCGATCGTCTTGAAATATTTAGGATCGCTGCCTTGCAGGCCATTGATATAGGCAATGCCGATGCGGCTGGTCAGGTAGGGGTCTTCGCCGTAGGTTTCCTGGCCACGGCCCCAGCGCGGATCACGGAAGATATTGATGTTCGGCGACCACACGGTCAGGCCGCGATAGAATTCGGTACCGCCGTCGGGATGGACGCGTTCCTTGTACTTGGCGCGGAATTCGGTCGAGACCACATCGCCGACCTCCTGCATCAGCGGCGGGTTCCACGAGGCCGCCATGCCGATCGCCTGCGGGAAGACGGTGGCGATGCCGGCGCGCGCGACGCCGTGCAGGCCTTCGTTCCACCAGTTGTACTCAGGCACGCCCAAACGGGAAATTCCGGGGGCGGTGTGACCCAGTTGATGCGCCTTTTCTTCCAGCGTCATGCGTGACACCAGATCCTTGGCCCGGGCATCGACGCTTTGCGATGGGTCGAGATAGGCGCAGGCGGCTGTGGCGCAGGCTTCAGGTGTGGCGGATTGGGCAGGTACGCCCACGGTGAGGGCGCACAATAGGGCAACGGGTGCCGCCGACGCCAGAAGGCGGCCGGCGAAACTCTGAAAACGGTTCATGGGTTTTCCTTCCTGACGAGGGAACGCCTCGGGGCGGGCGTTTATGTTAGCGGTATCATTTGATGCCGCATTTCGTCAAGAATGAAAAGAAATGCAAATTATACTACTGATAGTACAATACTATTTCAGCAGGTTGAGCAAAGACGTCTGGTTGAGGGTAGAGAGTACCTGGGCCGAGGCCTGGACCGAGACCTGCGCCATCTGCAGATCGGTATAGGCCTTGGCCAGGTCGACGTCGGTGCGGTCGCTGATCAGGCCCGAAAGGGTCTTGACCTGACCTTCCAGAGACTTGGTGGTGTTGTCGACGCGGTTCTGCAGGGTACCGTTGAGCGAGGTCTGCTGCACCAGGTTGTCGTAGTGGGCATTGAATTCCTGTGACTTGGTGGTCAGGAAGGCTTTCTGGGCGTCGGTCAGGTTCGCGCCGAACGGGCCGGTCGCGGGATTGTCATTATAGGCCTGGATGTCGGCGAAGGTCTGCATCAGGGCGGTGCCGAGGTCCGAGGCCAGCATGCCCGTCTGGATGGTGGTGTGGGCGTCGATGCGCGACGACTTCTTGATGTCGCCATCCTGGAAACCGGCGGACACCGAACCGAGCGCGGTCAGGCCGGACATGCTGGTGACAGTTACCGGGGCGTTGTCATCATTGCCGCCGCCGAACAGGTACTGGCCGTTATGGACGTAATTCAGCCCGTCCAGGGCTGACGAAAACGCGCCCTGCAGCGAGGTCATCATGGCCGAGGCCTCGCCCGATGCCAGCGCATTCATGATGGCGTCCTTGGCGCCGGCCGCGGAATCGCTGGCCGTGGTCAGAGCCAGGTCCTGGCTTTCCAGCCGGTCGGACACCGTCTTGTTGACCTCGATATAGCCTTCCGACTTCGCCAGCGACGATTGATACGCGGCGATGATTTCGGAGGCGCGACCATGTCCCATCAGGTCGGTGGCGACCTTTTGGGTCGACACCTGGTCGTTTGCTTTCGCCATGCGGGTCTGGGCATCCATCAGGTTGCCCAGCGCATTGCCCCAGATCTGTCCGGTCGAGATACGCATCTATCAGCGTCCCATGCTGAGCAGGACGTCGTACATTTCCTTGACCGCCTGGATGAGGCGGCCGGAAGCGCCGTAAGCCTGCTGGTATACGGTAAGGTTGATCAGTTCCTCGTCGAGGTTGACCCCTTCGGTAGCGGAGCGGCGGTTGGTCGCCTCTTTCAGAAGGGCCTCTGAGGCCGTCCTGTTGGTTTCGGCATTGGCCGCCAGATTGCCGACCTGGCCGGCCAGGTCCGAGGCGTAGCGTTCGAGCGTCGACGGGCCGCCGCCATTCAGTCCAGCCCGCGGAAAGGTGATAGAGGCATTGGCGATGTCTGACATGGCCAGGCCGCCCGAACCGTCGCCGGAGACGAGGGCAGGGTTGGGCGATGTCGCCGACAGGTTTACCTGGGCCAGCGCCATCTTGGCCGGATTGCCGTTGACAGTATTGCTGACCACCAGGCCGCTGGCGACTTTTCCGGATGTGCCGCCTATGCCGAAAAAGGTGCTGAAGGAGGCGCCGCCGAGGCGTGAAGTGTTGTCCGACGATACGCCTAAAGTATTGGCCGGACTGCCGTAGCCACTGAAGGTCAGGGCGCCGTTGCCGTCCAGAGAGAAGGTGCCGTAGCGGCCGACGCCATTCGTTGTGTCGTTCAGCGCCGTCCGCAGGTCGTCCATGGTGGTGACGCCCGTCGCCGGGATGGTGAAGTCGATGTCGGCGATCGTCGAGCCATTTTCGCCCTTGATGCTGAGCGACATCTTGCTGCCCAGCGCAAATCCGTGAGCGGACGTGCCGCTCAGGCCTGTCTGGTTATTGGTCGCTTGTGACGACGAAATGATGTCGTTGAGGCCGAAATATTGCGAGAAGCCTTGGCCCAGCTTATTCGATCCGCCGGTCGCCGGGTCGGCGATGGCGATGCCGGCGGTGGTGCCTGCGGCATTGACCGACAGGGCGCCCCCCGCGAAGCTTAGCGCCAGGCCGCCGCCCGAACCTGCCTGAATATCTGCGGCGAAGCTGGCATCGGCGAACGTGCCCGATACGGGCGCGCCGGCGGCGGGATAGCGTGTCCAGGTATTGGCCGTGAAGTCGATCTGCATCCGGCTGGCGATGGCGCCCGCTGAGTCCAGCATGACGATATTCGTCGTGCCGGTCATGCCGGTCAGCGCTTCGGCCTGGGATTGGCTCAAATTCTTTCCGGTCAGAGAGGTCGGGGCCGGGACGGCCGACGAATCGTTATGCGCCGCATTCATCTGCTCGGCGAACTTGGCCATATACTGGTTCAGCTGGTCATTGATCGCCGGCGCGGTAATGTCGCGCATCTCGATCAGGCCCTTGAGCTCGCCCGACGTGATGCTGTCACCGAGGTCGCGCGTCTCGCCGGAAGCGCCCTTGATCATGATCGAGTTGAATACGGTCGACCCCGACACGTTTGATGTCGGCTGATAGGACAGGGTGGCGTAGGTGTCGCCACTCAGCACGGTGCCGTTCTGGGTGCGGACGGTCACACCGCCATTCTCATTCTGCGTCACCTTGACGTCGATCAGCTTGGACAACTGGTCGACATAGCCGGTCTGGGCACTCTGGGCGCCAGTTGCGTCGCCACCGACCACGGTCGCCGACGAGATCGAGGCGTTGAGCTTCGAGATGTTCTTGAGCAGGTCGTTGATGGCGGTGACGTCCGATGCGATGCGGGCGTCGGCGTCGGCGCGCACCTGCTGGATCTTGTCGGAGATGCGTGCGCCTTCGGCCAGGAAACCGGACAGGTTGGACACCACCTCCTGGCGCAGGGCGCTGGAACTGGGGGTTTCGCCGGCCTTGGCCATCGAGGTGAGGGCGCTGTTCATCTGGTTGAACAGGTTGTTCTCGTCGGTGATGTCGCCGAACTGCGCCTGGATCTGGTCGAGCAGGTCATAGGTGGCGCTGCTTTGCGCCGCTTCCGAGGACGCCTTGAACGAGGCCTGCTGCAGGTAGCGGTCGGCCGCCAGGGTGATCTGGCCCGAGGATACGCCCGCGCCCTTGCCGCCGACCGTGACCGAGGTCTGGTTGGCCTGCTTGCGGATATAGCCCGGCGTGTTGACGTTCGAGATGTTGTCGGAGGTGACGCGCAACTGCTCCTGCGCGGTCATCAGGCCCGACACGCCGATATTCATGATCGAGTTCAGCGACATGGCTGAGTATCCTCAAGGCGCATCCCGAAAAGTGCGAAGCGGTTTTCGGAATAAGATGCGCGACAAAGCAAATTAAGTTTTAAGCAACCGTGTTTCGGCAAAGCCTGCATCGCGCCCGGCAAATCCTGCCGGGGCTTTCCTGGTCTGCGATTTTTAAAACTCAACATTTTCATATACTTAGAGTTTTGGCCCTGTGGCCGGTTGCGGTTCTGACGATCAAGGTTTCAATTCACGTGCCACGATTATAAAGCCGCCGACAGGACTGCAATTAACCCTTTGGAAAGTCGGCAAGTTTTGACTGCCGTGGCTGCCGGGCAGGCAAATATCGCCCGCCTGCGCATAGGTTAAAATCAATAAAATCAATATGTTAAAACTGGCCCGGCGTTTGCAACCAGGATGGCGATTGGTTTGCGCAAGAACTGCGTCGCCCTGAACCAGGTCCTGACGGCTGCGAAATGCGGCGATGGGCCACTCAAGTGTTTCGCGCGAGTTCCCATGTCGCTGTCCGCACCTTTGCCGGCCAATTCTGCCGCCACACCTGTCGGCGCATCTGCGGATGCGGCGTCGGTCGTGGCCTTGGGCGCCCTGCCTGAGGGTGGGGTGTCCGTCTTCGATATCCTGCTGCAGCAGATCGCCGCTGAAACGCCGGCTCCCGAAGCCGTCACCTCGCCCGTCGCCAAGGCCGATTTAAGCGCAGCCGTATTTATGGACGACCTGGAGGTCGCCGAGCCTGAGGAAGAGCTGCCGGAAGCCGATACCCAGTCCACCGAAGCCGCGCCCATTGCCGCGCAGATGGCCATGGTGGCCGCGTCCGCGATTCAGCCGCAGGCCAGGACCGCTGAGGCTGCTCCCGAACTGTCTCAACCCGATATCGCCATCGATGCCAAGGCTTCGAAGGCCAAGCCGGAGAAGTCCGCTCCGCTGTCGGCGGCCGCCGGCAATGACAAGGACCCTGGTGAGGCGGATACCCCAGATCCCCAAGACTCTATGGATGCGATCGCGAAGACAAGCGCGGAACCGGTCCGCGCCGCCGCCAAGGCCGACCCTAGGCCGGCGCTGGCCAAGGTGCGCGATGCGGTGACGGGGGCGGACTCACAACCGGCGCAGGCCGCCGTCGATCCGCGCGTCGTCAGCGCTGCGGCGCCCGATGCGCAATCCTCCACTCAGCCGCAAGCCTTCTCGCTGCAGGCGATCAGCGACACCCAGGGCAGCTATTCAGCCACCGGCGCCAGCACGACGGCAGGGTCGAACATGTCCAGGGCAGCCGTGGAAACGCTGTCGGCCCTGTCGATGCAGATCAGCAAGAAGCTGGAGCAAGGCTCGACCAAGTTCGCCATCGAGCTCTATCCCGCCGATCTCGGCAAGGTCGAGGTGGCGCTGCATATCGGCCGCGACGGCAAGACGACCGCGCATCTGACCTTCGATTCTCCCGTTACCGCCGCCAGCTTCGGCGCCAGCGAACCCGAACTGCGCCAGCAACTGGCCGATGCCGGCCTGTCGGTCGACAAGGATAGCCTGTCCTTTTCCTCGCGCGACAGTTCTTCACAAGGGGGCGGCGGCAGCTTCGGTTCGGCGCTGGCGCAAGACCAGCAGCAACAGTCGCAGGCTCGCCAGGCCAGTCGTGCGCTGCAGGCGGCCAACAAGGTCGCCGATGACAGCGACCTCAATGCCGCCCTCAATACGGCCATGCAGGCCATGCGTACCGGCGCATCGACGCTTGCGCTCAATCTGATCGTTTAGGACCTGACATGGGATACACCATCTCTGATACCGCCACTTATACGCCGATCGATCCGTCGAAGACGTCCAAGTCGAGCAATTCGATCACCGATGCATCGTCGCTGGGCACCAACTATTCGACCTTCCTGAACCTGCTGACGGCTCAGGTGCGCAACCAGGACCCACTGTCGCCCATGGACACGACCCAGTGGACCAATCAGCTGGTCCAATATTCCTCGGTCGAGCAGCAGCTCAAGGGCAACCAGTACCTGGCCCAGATCGCCAGCAACAATTCCGCAGGATCGATGAACGCCGCTGTCAGCTATATCGGCAAATCGGTGTCGGTGGCGACCTCTGCCGCTACACTTAAGGATGGTTCGGCCAGCTGGAACTATGATCTGGGAACGACCGCCGGTTCAGCCAAGCTAAGCGTGCTCGATTCCACAGGAAAGGTGGTCTGGACCGGCGATGCCGCCAGCGCCGGTCTGGCCAAGGGGACCAACACTTTCGCCTGGGACGGCAAGAACAGTGCCGGCAAGGCCGCCCCCGAAGGAAACTACACCCTGACGGTCGAGGCCAAGACGGCCAGCGGTGCCAAGATCGACAGTTCGATCAGCCTGTCCGGCGTCGTCTCGTCTGCAGAAAACATCGACGGCACCATCGTGCTCAAGGTCGGCAATACCCGCGTGCCGATGTCCGCCGTCACCAAGGTCTCTTAAAAATTCAAGCTTTCTTCCAGAAGGAAATCCCATGAGCATCAACAGCGCCATGCAAACCGGAGTGACGGGGCTCGCCGCCAATTCGGCTGCGCTTACGACCATCTCCAACAACATCGCCAACGTCAACACGACGGCCTACAAGCGCGTTTCGACCGACTTTCAGTCGATCGTCACCGGTTCGACGACCAACAGCCATTTTAACAGCGGTGGCGTCAACGCGGCCTTCCGCAACAATATCTCGACCACGGGTGAGCTGGCGGCGACCAATTCCAGTCTGGATCTTGGCATCGACGGTCAGGGCTTTTTCGTCGTATCGGGTTCGCCGGAAGATGACGCGGCCATGCGCAACGTCCTGTTCACACGCGATGGTTCTTTCGTCGCGGACAAGACGGGCAAGCTCAAGAACTCGGCGGGCTTTTATCTGCAGGGCTGGCCGGTCAACGCCGATGGCTCGGTGTCGAGTGACTCGTCCGACCTGACCAAGCTGGAGCCGATCAATATCTCGAACATCGGTGGTACGGCCGAAGCGACGACCCAGGTCGCTCTCAACGGCAACCTGAAATCCAGCCAGCCGGTATCGACCGCAGTGACGGCCGGGACTTATGACCCGACCGATCCTACGGCGTCTATGTCGGTCTATGATCCGTCATCAGGTTCGTCGCCCGGTACGCGTCCCGACTTTGAAATTTCCATCCCGGTGTCGGATTCCAAGGGTGGTCAGCAATCCGTCACCATGTCGCTGCTCAAGACCGGCGCCAATACCTGGGCCTACGAAATCTGGTCGCCGAATATCGCCGACGCCGCCGGCGACACCATTGCAACAGGGGGCCTGGGCCAGATCGCGCGTGGAACCCTGGCCTTCACGACTTCGGGTGAATTCGATGAAGCGGCCTCGACCAGCGTCAATCTGACGACCGGTGTGGCCGGCGCATTCTCGCCGGATCTGGTTGTCGGCGCCTCGGCGGCGACCACCACGCCCCACTGGGATTCGACCCTCGGTGTCGCGGGCCAGACCGTTACCATGGCGTTCTCAGGCGCCAAGTCGGGCCTGACGCAATATGACGACGATTCGGTGACCCAGTCGGTGACTTCGAACGGTACGGCCTTCGGCAACCTGTCGAAGATCCAGGTCGGTGAAGACGGCATGGTGACCGCCATCTTTGACAACGGCGTCACGCGCAACATTGCTCAGGTCGCGGTGGCCAGCTTCATCAACCCCAACGGTCTGTCGCCGGTGTCGGGCAATGCCTACACGGTCAGCCGCGACTCCGGCACCTATTCGCTGAAAACGCCGGGCCTTGGCGGCACCGGCCTGCTCAGCCCCGCCAGCCTGGAGGCTTCGACGGTCGACCTGTCACAGGAGTTTACCAGCCTGATCACCACCCAGCGGGCCTATTCGGCATCGTCGCGTATCATTACGACCGCCGATCAAATGCTGCAGGAGCTGTTAAGCATAAAGCAATAACTACCTCTTTAAGAGTATTGCGAAATATATTTCTGTTTTTCGCAATGTGTTTACACTCATTAACCGGCGTTAATAAAAAGAAGCATCCTCAAGATCACGTTAAACGAAAGTTTAATATGGTTTCCTCGCAAAGATTAATGCCATATTTACTATGGCGATTAAGCGGATGTTGAGAGAGGTGCGCTACATTCATCGATATGGTGATGGTAGTAAAGGCAAAATGCCATGCTTCAAGAACAGCAACGCCGCGATAGTAAAGGCGAAAAATACGTGATTGGTCCGACTGGGGCTAAATTGACACTGGGCGACCTGCCGCCTCCGGGAACGGAGCGCTGGGTTATCCGCCGCAAGGCGGAGGTTGTGGCTGCCGTACGTGGAGGGCTTCTGACCTTCGACGAGGCATGCGAGCGCTATAATATCACGTCGGAGGAATTCCTGGCGTGGCAGAAGGCGATCGAAAACCACGGCATGGCCGGTCTGCGCACGACGCGCATTCAGCAATATCGCTGATTACCCGCGTGAGGTGACCCTGTGTCATCTCGGCGTGTGAAAGCTACAGGAAAAATCCCGATGAGTTATCTCGATGGGAATTGACTGACACTTTTTAACGGATCTGGGCTTTGGCTCAGGTCCGCTAAAGGCGTTCACGCATCCGGCATCCAGCGCCCGGGATGCATTCGTTAACCGACTTTAACCAAATTTCTAAAACCATTGTTATTTTATAGGCTTATAATCAAAGTCGAATCTTAAAAATCACCTCACATTGCCGTGAAAATTAAGCGGGCATTAACTCACCACTGGGAAATTACTGCCTAGTGCGGTGAGGTCGAAACCTCGCTTATAATGGTGATGGAGCCGGCGTGGGTTCGTTTTTCTCAGGTTTACAGAAGTTTGGTCTCGGCCGCCTGATGACCATCCTTGGCATCGCCGCCGGCGTGGCCGGTGTCCTCGCCATGGTCTTTCTTAATTTCGCCGCCCAGCCCAAGGCGCTGCTCTTCTCCAACCTTGACCTTAAGGAAGCAGGTGAAATCAGCCTGGCGCTGGATCAGGCCGGGATCAAGCACGAGGTCAAGGGCGACGGATCGACCATCATGGTCAATCGCGACGAAGTTGCCAATGCCCGCATGATGCTGGCCTCCAAGGGGCTGCCGACCGCTGCCAGCGTCGGCTATGAGATCTTCGACAATGCTCCGGCGCTGGGCCAGACCGAATTCGTCCAGAACCTGAACAACCAGCGGGCGCTGGAGGGCGAACTGGCGCGAACCATAAGGTCCATTCGCGGCATTACCTCGGCGCGCGTGCTACTGGTCATGCCCAAGCGCGAGCTGTTCGACGACGTGGCACAGCAGCCGACCGCTTCCGTCGTGCTGGGTATTACGGGCGGCGACTTCAATGCCGAACAGGTCCGCGCCATCCGCAACCTGGTCGCTTCCGCAGTGCCGAACCTGAAACCTGACAAGGTAACAGTCGTCGATGACCGCAACCGACTGCTGGCTGCGGCCGGCGAAGAAGAGGCCATGAGCGGCGCAGGCGCGGCGCACAAGAGCGACGTCGAAGAAGGCCTGCGCAAGCGTGTCAAGGAAATCGTCGAAGGTGTCGTCGGCTCCGGCGCGGCCCGTGTCACGGTCACGGCTGACCTCGACAAGACCTCGACGACGCGTGAGTCGGTCGAATACAATCCCGATGGCCAGGTGGTTCGCTCGACCCGCACTGAGGAATCGAACGACCGCTCGACCGAAGCCGATCCGAACGGCGTGACGACCGCCGCCGCCAATATCCCCGGCGGTGCCCAGACCCCGGGCGTAACCGGCAGCGGCACCCAGTCGGGCACGACGTCGGAAACGACCAATTACGAAATCTCGACCACCAAGACGACGACCGTCACCGGCCCCGGCGATATCCGCAAGCTGGCGGTCTCGGTCGCGGTCGATGACCTGGTCACGCCCTCCAAGGACGGCAAGGCGCCCGACGCCTATGCCAAGCGCTCGGCCGAGGACATGCAAAAGATCGACGCCCTGGTGAAAGCCGCCATTGGCTACGACCAGGCGCGCGGCGACCAGGTCCAGGTCGTCAATGTCCGCTTCAATCATGATATCGGCGGCACGGTCGGCGGCGAGGCCTCCAAGGCGCCGCTGATGGACTTCGACAAGAATGACATCATGCGCGGCGCCGAAATCGCCGTCTTGCTGATCGTGGCGCTGCTGACCCTGTTCTTTGTCGCCAAGCCACTGATGAAGTTCATCAATTCCGGCCCGACCACCTACCTTTCGGCAGCCAATGGCGGACAGCTGGCTATGGCGGGTGCCGCGCCCGGCATGCCTCAGGTCGCCATGGCAGGCGCCGCGCCAGGTGCGCCGGCATCCGCAATCTCCGGCCCGGCATCCACGGCCATGGCCCCCATGGCGGAGGCCGAGGCGCGCATCGACATCGCCCGCATCGAAGGTCAGGTTAAGGCCTCGTCGGTCAAGAAGGTGTCGGAATTCGTCGATCGCCATCCGGAAGAGTCGGTATCGATTCTCCGGTCCTGGCTTCACGATTCCTGAGGCTGACGCATGGCACGCAAGAACGTCATCGATGATCCGAAACGCCTGAGCGGGGTCGAAAAGGCCGCGGTCGTGCTGCTGGCGCTGGGCGAAGATCACGTCGCCTTGTGGCAGTCCATGGACGAGGAAGAGATCAAGGAAATCTCCCAGGCGATGTCGAGCCTCGGCACGGTGGCGTCGAATGTCGTTGAAGAACTGCTGGTCGAATTCGTCTCGGGCATGAGCAATTCCGGCACCATCATGGGGTCGTTCGAGCAGACCCAGCGTCTGCTCGGCAACTTCCTGCCGCCGGAAAAAGTCGAATCCCTGATGGAGGAAATTCGCGGTCCGGCCGGCCGGACCATGTGGGACAAGCTGGGCAACGTCAACGAAGGCGTCCTGGCCAACTATCTGAAGAATGAATACCCGCAGACCGTCGCCGTTGTCCTGTCCAAGATCAAGGCCGACCATGCCGCGCGCGTCCTGTCCTCCCTGCCGGAAGACTTCGCGCTGGAGTGCGTCCAGCGCATGCTGCGCATGGAGCCGGTGCAGCGCGAAATCCTCGACAAGATCGAGCAGACCCTGCGCGTCGAATTCATGTCGAACCTGGCGCGGACCTCCAAGCGCGATAGCCACGAGCTCATGGCCGAAATCTTCAACAATTTCGATCGCCAGACCGAAAGCCGTTTCGTCGCCGCCCTGGAAGAACGCAACCGCGAATCCGCTGAACGTATCCGCGCCCTGATGTTTGTGTTTGAGGACCTGTCGAAGCTTGATCCGGGTGGCGTGCAGACCCTGCTGCGTGCGGTCGAGAAGGACCAGCTGGCCCTGGCGCTCAAGGGCGCGTCGGACAGCTTGCGCGACATGTTCATGTCCAACATGTCCGAACGTGCCGCCAAGATCATGCGCGACGACATGGAAAGCATGGGCCCTGTGCGCCTCAAGGACGTCGACGTCGCCCAGATGTCGATGGTCCAGATCGCCAAGGACCTGGCGGCCAAGGGCGAAATCATGCTTGCCGGTCAGGGGGGCGATGATGAGCTTATTTACTAGTTTGCGTTCAGCTCGCTTTCGCTCGCCTGGCGCCAAGCAGGCTGCGCGTCTCAACGGCGCTAGTCGCTTCGCTCCGTTGTTTCATTCTGCTTTGGCGGAGCGAGCCCCATGACCTCCGTCCAGCACAAGAAGTTCGAATTCGGCACAGTCTTCGGCGACAGCGGCAATGTTGTCTCCCAGCCCAAGCGCGAAAAGAAGGCCTTCACGCCCGAAGAGGTCGAAGCCATCCGCGCTCAAGCCTACGCCGAAGGCGAAAATTCGGCCATGGCGCGCGCCCAGATGGCGCAGACCGCCGCGATTCAGGATCTGGCAGGCAGCGCCCAACAGGGCTTGTCCGGCCTGACCCAGGCGATCCACGCCCACAAGCAGGCCAGCGTCGAACTGGCGCTCGTCTGCGCCCAGAAGATCGCCGCCGAGGCGCTCGATCGTTTTCCGCAGGCGCCGGTCAAGGCTGCGCTCGAAACCATGGGCATGGAAATCGAGAAGGCGACGCGGCTGGTGCTTCTGGCCAATGATCCTGACGAGGCCATCAAGGCTGCAGCCGAGGACGCCGCGCACATGGCGGGCTTCGCCGGGGCGATCCAGTTCCGCAACACGCCGCAAATGCCAAGGGGCGCGTTTGAGATCGTCTGGTCCGATGGCCGCGCCAGCTTCGACCCGCAACAGGTTTTCGACACGCTCAGCCAGGCGCTTCACGAAGCGCTTGAAGCCGAGGCGTATCACGCTACCCGTGCCGCAAACCCGCAAGGGGCGGCGCACTGATTTTTCCCGCGATATGTCGTTTTGGCATATCGCTCCAGTAAAGGTTTACTCCCATGGCCGATCTCGGTTTGGAAGATTTTGACGAAAGCGCCGGCCCGTCCTTCACGGAAGACGACGGTGGCGACAAGGCGGCCGCCGATCTGGCGCCTGTCTTCGACGTGCCGGTCAACATCTCGGCCGTGCTCGGAAAATCGTACATGTCGGTGTCGCAGCTGCTCAAGCTCGGTCAGGGCAGCGTGCTGGAACTGGACCGCAAGGTCGGGGAAGCCATCGATATCTATGTCAACAACCGCCTTGTGGCGCGCGGCGAAGTGGTGGTCGTGGACGACCGCCTGGGCGTGACCATGACGGAAATCATCAAAAGCGAGGACGCCGGATCATGAGGCTCTTAGTCGTTGGAAAGCTGAGCGGCCAGTTATCGGTCGCCGTCAAGATGGCCATGGACACCGGCGCCAAGGTCGCCCACGTCGAAACCGTGGCGCAGGCGACCGAAGCCCTGCGCAAGGGGCAGGGCGCCGATCTGCTCATGGTCGATTACGAGCTGGATATCGCCGGCCTGATCGAGGCCAATGAGCGCGAGCATATCTCGGTTCATATCGTCGCCTGCGGCGTCAATCCCGATCCGCGCAAGGCGGCCCAGGCGATCACCGCCGGCGCCAAGGAATTCATTCCTTTGCCGCCCGACGCCGAGCTGATCGCTGCCGTGCTGGCCGCCGTGTCGGATGATGCCCGCCCGTTGATCACCAATGACCCGGCCATGCAGTCGGTCGTCAAGCTGGCCGACCAGGTGGCAGCGTCCGACGCCTCCATCCTGATCACCGGCGAAAGCGGTGTCGGTAAGGAAGTCATGGCGCGCTACCTGCACGAAAAGTCGCGCCGCGCCCAAAAGCCGTTCATCAGCGTCAACTGCGCCGCCATTCCCGACAACCTGCTGGAATCGGAACTGTTTGGCCACGAAAAGGGGGCCTTCACCGGCGCCATGGCCCGCCGTATCGGCAAGTTCGAAGAGGCTGACGGCGGCACGCTTCTGCTCGACGAAATCTCGGAAATGGATGTGCGTCTGCAGGCCAAGCTGCTGCGTGCGCTGCAGGAGCGGGTCATCGACCGCGTCGGCGGCGCCAAGCCGGTGCCGGTCAATATCCGTGTGCTGGCGACTTCGAACCGGAACCTGGTCCAGGCCGTCAAGGACGGCGCCTTCCGCGAAGACCTGCTTTATCGCCTGAACGTCATCAACCTTGCCGTGCCGCCGCTGCGTGAGCGTCCAGCCGATATTCTGGCCCTGTCGGAATATTTCGCCAAGAAGTACTCCGAAGCCAATGCCATTGCACTGAAGCCGATTGGCCTGGAAGCCAAGCGCCGCCTTCAAGCCCATCCGTGGCCGGGCAATGTCCGTGAGCTGGAAAATGCCATGCACCGTGCCGTCCTGCTGTCGTCAGGTTCGGAAATTGACGCCGAAGCGATCCGCCTGCCGGATGGACAACCGCTCAATCCGGTGGCGCCGATTGGTTCCGACTATGTCGGCCGTATCAGCCTGGCGGCGGAAAGTGCCGCGCGTACCTTTGTGGGATCGACCGTGGCCGAAGTCGAACAGAAGCTGATCCTGGATACGCTCAGCCACTGCTTCGGCAACCGGACGCATGCCGCGAATATTCTGGGCATCTCGATCCGGACCCTGCGCAATAAGCTGAATGAATATTCGGCTGCCGGGCTGTCCGTTCCGGCGCCGCAATCGGGTGCCAGCGCGGCCTGATACCAAGACAGGCAGATTGATCTTCGCCCTCCCCATTTATGGGGTGAGCGCGGCGACAGTATAGCTTTCGCAAGCGAAGGGACCGCCGAAGGCGGTGGGCGGGGCCTTCTTGGTCAACGCCAATCTCCTGCGTTCGTCTTAATCTACGGCTGGGCCCCTTCCGTCTTTGAGCGCTAAACGCGCTCAAATTCACCTCCCCCATAAATAGGGGAGGCGAAGAAGGCTAAGCTACTGGCTCCGCCTCTTCCACCCGGTAATGGATCGGCTTGAACGCATAGTTGTTCGACTGAAGCGCCGAACACGCCGTCAGGGCCACGATCAGATCCATCTCGGCTTCGAAGAGGATATGGTCGCCGGCCTTGCTCATTGGCGGATCGACGCGCAGTTCGCCGGTCTCGCCATTGACCTGGACGTTCATGAAGATGTTGAAGGCGATCGGGATCTGGTCGGGCTGGATGCCATACGGCTCCAGCGCGTGCGACAGGTTGCCGAAACAGCCGTGGTGCGGATGTTCATCGCCATAGATGATGCGGAACGTGTCGGCTGAGCACGGCGTCAGCAGGAAATCGTGGCGGCCAACCGTGTCCTCGACGATCTTCAGCATGACATTGCTGCGGTTGGAATAGAGCGGGTCGCCGACGCTCAGGAAAAGCTTGGATGCGTAATCAAGCGTTCGGCCCGAGGATATCACTTCATTAGTGTCATCGGCGTTGAAGGCCAGCATATCCGAAACCTGCTCGCCGTTCGGATCGATAACGCGCAGGCGCTGACCCTTGGCGAGTTTGAAGGCGGCGCCCGAGCGCGGCGGGATTTCGATGGTCATGGTGTCTCCTGAACAGCTCCCACCACCATAGGCAAAGCGAAGTAAGGACGGCATATGAAGCCTCAGCAGTTCTGTAAATGCGGCGCAAGTCATTCGAAACCATGTGGATTTGAGTAAATATCCAGCCAGCAAGCGGGCTTATGGGCTCCTTGTCCGGCAACCTTGGCTTACATCGTTCGATCTTACCGACAAGTGGATAGGTTCAGCTTCCCAGCAGAGGAAGCGTAACGTGTATCCCGTACCCCAGGTTTTAGAAGAAACGACCCGCGCACAAAGCGCTTTGATTGAACGTTTCGAATCCCATATCCGTGCCAAAGACTTCCCCTGTGTCGGCGCCAAGTCGGCCCTCGCCAAGCACCAGATGCAGTTCTTTGTCGCGGGAGATATCCGCTGTCCCCGTGACGATGCCGCCCTTTACGAAGCTATCCGCGACTTTGCGCAAGGTTTCAAACAGTCGCCTGAGCCGTTTCAGACCTTTATCGTACTGTTCGACATGCACGACAGTTTGAGCGAGGAAGCCTTCGAAAAAGCGCTGTGGACGCGGCTTGAATCTCTTGAAGGTATAGATGCCACGCGTGGTCAGCCCTACGATCCGCGCGTCAGTTCCGACCCTGAAGACGCCAGCTTCTCGCTGAGCTTCGGCGGTGAAGCCTTTTTCGTTGTCGGACTGCATCCAAACTCCAGCCGCGCCTCGCGCCGCTTTGAAGTGCCGGCCCTTGTCTTCAACGCCCACGACCAGTTCGAAATCCTGCGCAAGGATGGCCGCTACGACACTATGCGCGAGACCATTCTTAAGCGTGATGCCGCCTATTCCGGCTCGGTCAATCCAATGGTCGCCCGCCACGGGGAGATTTCTGAGGCCCGTCAATATAGCGGTCGTCAGGTCGATGAAAGCTGGCGCTGCCCGATGCAGCGAATGCACGCATCTTAACACCTTGTTCACCACCTTCCGGGTAAATTTTGCCTAGCGACCGCGCCGTAGGCCCGTGTCGAATCCAGTCATAATTTGTGTTACCGGAGGCCGTCTAAGTGGCTGCAGCGGCCGCGGGCAATGGACCTGCGATTTCCTTCAATGACGTGATGGGCTGGCTGAAGCGCGGTGAAGTCGTGATGGCGCTTGGCGTCATTATGATCATCGTCTTCCTGATCATCCCGATCCCGGCAATCATGCTCGACGTGCTGCTGTCGTTGTCGATCACCTCGTCGATTCTGATCCTGATGACCGCCATCCTGATCAAGAAGCCACTGGATTTCTCGGCATTCCCGACCGTGCTGCTGGTCACCACCATGTTCCGCCTGTCGCTGAACGTGGCCTCGACCCGCCTGATCCTCAGCCACGGCCATGAGGGTGAGGCCGCTGCCGGCGCGACCATCAAGGCGTTCGGTCAACTGCTGATGCAAGGCAACTTCATCATCGGTATCGTGCTGTTCGCCATCTTCATCCTGATCAACTTCGTCGTCATCACCAAGGGTTCGGGCCGTATCGCCGAAGTCGCCGCGCGCTTCACCCTCGACTCGATGCCGGGCAAGCAGATGGCTATCGACGCCGACCTGTCGTCGGGCCTGATCGACACCGACGAAGCCAAGCGGCGCCGCAAGGAGGTCGAGCAGGAATCAGGCTTCTTCGGCGCCATGGACGGTGCCTCGAAGTTCGTGCGCGGCGATGCCGTGGCGGGCCTGGTCATCACTGCCATCAATATCGTCGGCGGTATCCTGATCGGTATGTTCAGCCACCAACTTCCCATTGGTGAGGCGGCGCAGAAGTACATCGAACTGACGGTCGGCGACGGCCTGGTCACCCAGATCCCGGCGCTGATCATTTCGATGGCCGCGGGCTTCCTGGTTTCGAAGGCCGGCGTCGACGGTTCCGCCGACAAGGCGCTGGTCGCGCAGCTGGCAACCAATCCGGTGGCGCTGGGCATGGTGTCGGCAGCCTCGGGCGTCCTCGGCCTCGTTCCCGGCATGCCGATCCTGCCGTTCGCGGCGGTGGCGCTGGGCGCTGGTTTCCTGGCCTACAAGATGGGGACCAAGCCCACGCCGCCAACGGCTGAGGAGATGAGAGCGACAGAGCAGGAGAACCTGCCGCCGGAAGAAGAACCAATCTCGGCGGCGCTGGCCATCGACGATGTCAAGATGGAGCTGGGCCTGGGTCTTCTCGGGCTCATCAACGACCTCGATGGTCGCAAACTGACCGACCAGATCAAGGCCCTGCGCCGGACCCTGGCACAGGAATACGGTTTCATCATGCCGTCCGTGCGCATCCTCGACAATATGCGCCTGCCCAATCAGGGCTACTGCCTGCGCATCAAGGAGATGGAAGCCGGTTCGGGGGAGGTCCGTATCGGTTCGCTGATGGCCATGGACCCGTCGGGGCGACAGGTGGATTTGCCGGGCGAGCACATGAAGGAGCCGGCCTTTGGCCTGCCCGCGACCTGGATCGACCAGAACCTGCGCGAAGAAGCGACCTTCCTCGGCTACACCATCGTCGATCCGGCGACCGTCATCACCACGCACCTGACCGAGATACTCAAGGACAACATGGCGGACCTGTTGTCCTATTCGGAATTGACCAAGCTTTTGCGCGACCTGCCGGCCGACCAGAAGAAGCTGGCCGAAGACCTGATCCCGAGCGTCGTGACGACGGCGACGGTCCAGCGCGTACTCCAGGCCCTGCTCAAGGAGCGCGTGTCGATCCGCGACCTGCCGGCTATCCTGGAAGCCCTGGGCGAAGCCGCCGCCCACACCAAGTCGATCACAAATATGGTCGAACACGTCCGTTCGCGCCTGGCGCGCCAGCTGTGCTGGCAGAACCGCTCCGAAGACAACTCGCTGCCGATCGTCACCCTGTCGCACGACTGGGAAAATGCCTTTGCCTCGTCGCTGGTGGGCCAGGGCGAGGACCGGCAACTGACCATGGCGCCGTCGGCACTGCAGGAATTTATCCGCACGGTGCGCGACACCTTTGAGCGCGTGTCGATGACGGGTGAAGTGGCGGTGCTGCTGACCTCGCCAAACATCCGTCCGTTTGTGCGATCAATCGTTGAGCGTTTCCGCGCTAACACGGTTGTGATGAGCCAGAACGAGATTCATCCGAAGGTCAGGCTCAAGACCGTCGGACAGGTGTGATTTCGAGGACTTGACATTTTTGTGCCAAAGTCCCTTTTGAACGAAACAGACGGTGAGAGTTCGTTTTTTTGGCGCAATTGCGTGTATAATACGCTTCGCGACACGATCAGGTTAGGGACATCATGAGCAAGATCATCCGTCAGGCATTCGGCAGCACCCGGCCCTCGGACATCACGCGGACGCTTCTGACCTTCGACCGGCTGACCGCGCGCCCAATTGTCCATATCGTCTACTGGCTGGGCCTTGGTCTGTTGTTCATCGCCGCCATGGGGTTCCTGGGCGTTGCCGTTGGTTCGGTGATCAAGGACCCGTCGATGTGGGGCATGCTGCTGTCCTTCGGCGTGCTGATCGTCAGCTGGCTGATGGTCCTGATCGGCATCATGCTGTGGCGCGCCTTCTGCGAATTCTACATGGCGGTGCTCAGCATCGCGGATGACCTGCGAGTCTTGCGCCAATACCAGGAAAAGCTGGAACCGGCCCCGGCTTCGCGGCCGCAATCGCCTTATATGGCGCCGCAGGCCGAGGCCGCGGCTCAACCGCAACCCGCGTCTACGGTTCAGCCGGCGACCGCGCGTCCCGATCCCCTGCGTTTCGAAGTGCCGTCGTCGGACGCTCCAGCAGGTGTCGAGCCGGAAACCGGCAATATCCTGGAAGACCCGTTCTTCCGCCCGCGCTTCGGCAAAGCTGAGCAATAAGCGCTTTCCAAAAAGTGTGCAGCGGTTTTTGGATAGAAAGCGCGAAAAGAATAGCTAGGCGAGTACCTTCGCCAGGGCTGCTGTCAAAGGTTTGGGCCGGCCCAGCTTGTCGAACAGCAAGGGTTCGTCGCGGCCATTGGTTTCGCGCGGTGCATTGATCCACGAATCGGAATCACGCAGGCCCCAGAAGGTCAGCCCGTACTGCTGGCCGGCCGGTATAGCCTTGTAGGCGGTGACGATCTCTTCCAGCGCGCGGATCTGGTCGAGGCGCGGTTCGGCCATGCTACCCAGCTTGTAATCCGAAATGGCGATATCGACTTCCGACACATGGACCTTCAGGCCTAGCGAGGCAATGTCGCGAATGGCCTCGGTAATCATGCCGGGCTTGATGTCGGCCGAGATGTGCGTCTGGGTGCCAATACCGGAAATCGGCGCGCCGGATTTCAGCAGGTTTTCGACCAGTTTCAGCAGGGTTTTGCGCTTCACCGGCCGGTGTTCGAGATGGTATTCGTTGACGAACAGCACAGCATCTGGATCGGCCTCATGGGCAGCGGCAAACGCCAGGCCGATATAGTCGTCGCCCAGCACCTGACGCCACAGGCAGTCGCGCAGCCCTTCGCCCTCGAACTTTATCGGCTCGTTGACGACGTCCCAGCCGGTGGCGCCGCCGCGATAGCGCGTCATGACGGCGTTGATATAGTCGGCATAGAAGGTGAGAAACGCTTCGCGGTTGCCTTTAAGCTTTTGGAACGGCTCGCCGTCCTGCTCGTACCAGACCAGCGTATGGCCGTGGACCTTCATGCCGTTGTCGCGGGCGAACCTTGCCAGGCGATCGCCGCGGTCGAATTGCAGCGTGCCGTCGGGCTTCAGCACGTATTCCATCTTGCTTTCCCACTCGGCCGTCAGGCGCGAAAAGTGGGTGGTCGCCAGCTTCGTCCACTCCGGATCGTCGAGTTGCAGGTCGCGTACGGCCACGCCCAGGGGCGTAGCCAGCAGCGACTTCAGCGGCGGAATGGAAATATAGTCCTGTTTGGCGCAGGCAGGGGCGGCGAGGAGCGCCGAAGCGCCCGCGATGAGGTTTCGCCGCGAGAGCTTCATATGATCAGGCGCGGCGCTGGGCCTTGGCGGCATTGCCGGCGATGCGCAAAGCCGCTTCGTCCAGCATGGCGTCTTCGACGCGCTTGGCGGCGGCGACCTGCTTCAGCTTGGTGACTTCGGCGACGTGCTCGAACTTCTTCAGGTCTTCGAAAGCGTTGCTCAGGGAATCGCGGATGCCAGCTTCTTCCTGGGAGATCAGGTCCATTTCGGCGACGGCGGTGTCGCGGCGGAACTTGTAGCCGTGCTTGTAGGCGCTAAGGCCGTGCGCCAGGCTGGCGTCCTGCGAGGCGCGAACGCATTCCAGCTCGAACTCGGCATCCAGGGTCGCAACGCGCATTTCGATGTGGGTGCGGCGGGTGACGACTTCGGCGAGGCGTTTCTGCAGAGTCTCAACCTCGAAGGTCGAGAGACGGATCAGAGACTTTGCCCACTTGGTCATAACAGTACCCTTCACTTTTTACGCGCGGTCCTCAAGAAGCGTTAGGACGCTTCTAAGGCATGCGCGGCGGGCGGTCGCCCTTGCCGAATGCTATGCATTCGGAACTGGTTAATCCTGACGATCAGGACTGACTCAAAATTTGACCCAAAAGTGTAAAGGACTCGTCAAGAGGTGTGTATTCGTCCTTACCCTGACGCAGGAAATCTTCGACGGCAGGGTTAAGGATTATGGCGCGATCGACGTCCGGATCGGCGCCAGTGCGATAGGCGCCGATGCGGATCAGTTCTTCCATGTTGGTATAGCTTGACAGGACCTTGCGGGCCTGGCGGACGATCTCGCGTTCCGGGATGGTCTGGCAGTCGGGCATGGTTCGGCTGATGCTTTTAAGCACATCGATCGCCGGGAAGCGGCCGCGTTCGGCAATACCCCGGCTCATGACGATATGGCCGTCGAGAATACCGCGCACAGCGTCGGCGATCGGCTCATTGTGGTCGTCGCCGTCCACCAGCACGGTGAAAAGCCCGGTGATCGGGCCGGTGCGCGTGCCGTCGGCCAGGATCGGACCCGGGCCGGCGCGTTCCAGCAGCTTGGGCAGTTCGGCAAAACAGGTCGGCGTATAGCCCTTTGTCGTAGGTGGCTCGCCGGTCGCAAGCCCGATCTCGCGCTGGGCCATGGCGAAGCGCGTCACCGAGTCCATCAAGCACAGGACTTCGAGGCCCTGGTCGCGCAGATATTCGGATAGCGCCAGGGTCATATAGGCCGCCTGGCGGCGTTTCAGCGCCGGCTCGTCCGAGGTGGCGACAACGACGATGGCGCGCCTGAGGCCTTCGGGGCCAAGCGTTTCTTCGACAAATTCGCGCACTTCACGGCCGCGTTCGCCGATCAGGCCGACGACGACGGCGTCACAGGTGGCCTCTCTGGCCAGCATGGACAGCAGGACCGATTTGCCGACGCCCGAACCGGCGAAGACGCCGAGACGCTGGCCGCGGCAGCAGGTGGTGAAGACGTCCATGGCGCGGACACCGAGATTGAGGCGTTCGCCAACCTTCTGGCGCGAATGGGCGGACGGTGGCGAAGCCTTGAGGAGATAGCCTTCAGGACCTTGGGGCAGGGGGCCGAAGCCGTCGATCGGTTCGCCGAAGCTATCGATGATGCGCCCCAGCCACGCGGTGGTCGGGTGGACCTTGGCGCCTTCGGAGGAGATGCGGATTTCGGCCCCGGGCGTGATGCCTTCGACAGGGCCGAAGGGCATCATCAAGGCGCGGTCCTCGCGGAAGCCGACGACTTCGACGGGCAGGGGCGTGTCGTGGCGACGGATGATTTCGCACCGCGCTCCGACCTGCATATAGCTTAGGCCGCCCTTGGCTTCGATCAGCAGGCCGTTGACCACGGCGACCCGACCGAAGACGCGCATCGGGTCGACATTGCGGGCAAGGTGCACCAGTTGTTCCATGCCGGACAGTATGGTGAACGACGCCTTAAGATTCGTTAACGCCAGGGCGTTCTGCCCTTCACTTTATGGGGAGTGCTGGCCTAAAATTTCGGCAGGCGCATTTCCGGCTTTGTGGCGGGTGTCGGCTCATTGACAGCCGCCATCGCCGGGTCGCTGATGCCGTGGGCGCCGGTTTCCAAACGTCCGGCAAAGCGGCGTTCGAAGCCTTCGCTGCTTACCGTCACATCGTACCAGTTGCCCTGCTTACTCAGCTCAAACACAGCTTTCTGCGAAGCGCCGGCAGCCAGCGTTACCGTCTTCACGCCCTGGCCATAGACCTCTGCATCAAGCGTGAGCGTAACCGAAGCCGAACCGCGATTGCGCATCTGGATCGTCAGCGCGGCCGGCGTCGCGCTGGTCGTTGCCGTGACCTCGATCCCGGCCGTTTCCGCACGACTGACAAAGGCGCGGTGGAAGCCGTTCGGCCCCAGCACCCACAGGTCGTGGCGTGCACCGGCAAAGCTGTCGCTCAAAGTCTTGTCCGCCTCGACCGTATAACGGCGCGGAATGGCCTCCAAATTCAGGCGGTCGTAGACGTGGAAGACCGCGCCCGCCGTGCCCGTGTTGACAAAGGTTAGTTCGATAGCGCCAGCCTTGACGGCCGCCTTGACGTCGAGCGCATAGGGCAGGGCGCGCGAGAGACGCGAACCCTTTTCCTGCACCAGAGGCTCCGGCTTTACCGGCGGCTCGATCCGTTTGCGGTGGATCTGCGACAGCACGGCCTTTTCCGAACCCGAGGCATCGGGCAGGCCGGGGAAGGCCGGGTCTTCGACGTGTGAGAAATCGAACGCCGAGGTCAGGTCGCCGCACACCGCGCGGTGCCATGGGCTGATCGCCGGCACGGTGACGCCGAAACGCTTTTCGAGGAACTGGCCGACCGAGGTGTGGTCGAAGACCTGCGACGACACCCAGCCGCCTTTTGACCACGGCGAGACGACGTACATCGGCACGCGCGCGCTCAGGCCCCAGGGGCGGACGGTGCCGCTGATCGTGTCGGACGGGTCGAGGAACTTGCGCTGCGGATCGTTGAAGTAGAAGCCCTTCAGATCGACCGTCGACTTGCCCATCAGCGTGCCATCGGCCGCATAGGAGGGCGGTGCCGACGGCGGCAGGTGGTCGAACAGGCCGTCATTCTCGTCAAACGTCTGGAAGAAAACGGTCGAGCCCCAGACATCCGGATTGGCCGTTAGGGCATTGAGAATGCCGGCGGTGAATTCCGCGCCCTGCAAAGGCGTCGAGGCGCCGGGATGTTCCGACCATTCCTTCGGCGGCAGGATCCAGGACACGGCTGGCAGGGTGTCGTTCTTCACGTCCTCGGCAAGCTGTTCCAGCGACCAGTGGCTCATGCCCTTTTCATAGAGGGGCGAGCCCGGCTTGGCATTGCGGAAGCTCTCGAACGCCAGGCCGCCGTGCATGGCGCCGGTCCAGTTGTCGTTCGGGTCCTGGTAGATGCGCCATGACACGCCGGCGTTTTCCAGCACGTCCGGAAGCGTCAGCCACGGAAACGCCGAGCCCTGGTACTGGTAACCGGGCTCGGGCAGGGCGCCCTTGACCCAGCAGCGCATATTGTTGGGCTCGGAATCGGCTTCGGTGCCGTTGATGCCCTGCGCGCGCAGCTTCGGATCGTGGTTCGAACCCGACCAGAAGACGATGCGGTTCGGGTCGGTGCCGGTGGTGATCGAGCAATGATAGTGGTCACAGATGGTGAAGGCTTCGGCCAGGGCGAACTGGAACGGGATGTCATCGCGCTGGTAATAGCCCATCGAATAGGGGTTCTTGTACTTCGGCCAGAAGCCGAACTTGCCCTGGTTCCAGGCCGCCTGGCTGTCTGAGAAGCTGTGCGGCGTCCCAGGCACGGCAATGGCGTTGGTTTTCTGGGTGTCGAGGTGGTAGGGCGGGATGACCTTCTGGCCGTCCGACTGCTGCCAGACCGGGCCGGCGCTCATCGGGATCGGGAAGCGGTCGCCGAAGCCGCGCACGCCGCGCATCGTGCCGAAATAGTGGTCGAAGGACCGGTTCTCCTGCATCAGGATGACGATATGCTTCACGTCCTTGATGGTGCCGGTGACGCGCTTGGCCGGCAGGCTGGCGGCCTGGGCAATGGCGCTGGCGAACGGGGTGGCGGCCATGGCGGCGCCCGCGCCCATCAGGCTCAGAAAGGAACGGCGGTCGGTCTGCGTCATGTCGGATATCCTTCGGACGGACTTCGGTTTTAGAGGGAGCGATAGGAGGAAAAGGTGCGAGGACCGGCTGGGGAAACCGGCCCTCGCTGAGTTCAACGAAGCTTAGAACTTCGTCGAATAGGTCAGGTAGAAGCTGCGCGGCTTGCCTTCGAACGGATAGCCGTAGAAGTAGCGGTCGTCCGTATTCGTGTATTCACCACGGTTGAAGGCCTGGCCGTACAGGTTGTTGCCGAAGCCGTAGCGTTCGGCATAGTAGGTGTCGAACAGGTTGGCGACGCGCAGCTGGAAGCGGTGCTCCATGTTCTTGCCGGCCAGGTAGGTCAGCGTGCCGTTGACGACGGTGTAGTCACCGAAGTTGTAGCGGAACTTTTCAGCCGGACCGCCTGTCGACCATTCAGGCCCCTGGGTACGCGACAGCAGTTGCGCCTTGATGCGTCCGCCCTTCGATTCCCAGTTCAGGCGGCCGATGACGAACCATTCCGGTGTTTCGTTGATCTGGATGCCCTGGCGCGGGCCGCTGGCGGGCGCCGCGTCCTGGGCCGTGTACGAGAAGCCGAACGACCACTGGCTGCCGATGTTGACGTCGGCGTCGGCGGTCAGGCCCTTGATCTTGGTGATGGCCGTGTCGTTGTAGTAGCTGTCGACCTTGGTCGGGGTGCCGTTGACGTCAATGGTAATTGGCTGGCCCGAAGTCGTGCGGATGCGGTTCGAGATTTCGGTGTCGAAGGCGCCGATTTCACCCGAGACTGTCAGGCTGCCGGCGACATGACGATAGCCGAGACCGAAATTGTAGGTCTGCGTCTCTTCCGGCAGCAGCGACGGGTTGCCGATGACCGTGTAAGGAACGGACGACGCCGTTTCCGGCGGACGCGGGTTGTTGATGTACAGTTCGTTGGTCTGCGGCAGGCTGTAGGAGGTGCCGCCGTTGCCGCGGACATAGAAGTTGCCGACCGGATGCTTGAAGCCGAACTTCCACACCGTCTTGCTGTCGAAGGCTTCCGAGAAGTCCTGGCGGATGGCGACCGAGATGTTGGTCTGCGGGCTGAACGGCAGCTTCGGGTGGAAGTCGACAAAGACGCCGGTCGTCGTCGAGTCGTTGTCCGGGGTAGCGAATCGTTGGTCCGAGTCGTCGGCGTAGGAGACGTACTGGACACCGGCGACGAGTTCGAGATAACGGTTCAGGTTGAGCGTGGTGCGGACCGTGGCGCCCGTTTCCTTGAAGCCGCTGCGGAACTGGTTGGACGTGCCGAAGCCGTGGCCGAGCGCCGGCTCGACTGCGCCTGTCCACGCACCGCGCGGGATCAGGGGCTTGGTCGGGTTGTTCGGATCGACGCAGCCGGCGGCAATCTTGCAGATTTCCGGATAGACTTCGGCGTTCCACAGTTCCGGGTTGGAATAGTAGGCCGAGGCTTCGATCAGGACGTTGTCGCTGAAGCGCTTGGTGAAGGAAACGTCGGCGATCGGGTAGCGCAGGGTGTTCGGCGAATAGCTCTCACCCGACGGGAAGGCGTCCTGGAACCAGCTTTCGGTGTAGATGACATTGGCGCGCAGCTCGGTATTGTCGTCGATCTTCCACAGGTACTTGGCGCCGATGTCATTCTTGTTGAGCGGATAGTCTTGGATGCCGCCGGAGAGGGCGACGTTATCGGTGAACTTGGCCGGGTCAAAAATGCGCGGGCCGTCGGTCGCCAGCATGGCGCCGTAGAACATCAACGAGTGCTTGCCGGCGTCATCAAGCGCGAAGGAATAATTGCCCCACAGTTCGCGGGTGGCGAAAGAGCCATAGGAGACGCCGAACTCACCCTTGCGGGTGCCGTCCGGCTTCTTGGTGACGACGTTGACGACGCCGATGCCGCCGTTCGAGCCGAAATACAGGCTGTTTCCGCCGCGATAGACTTCGATATTCTCGATCATGTGCGGATCGATCGTCGTGGCGCCCCAGATGTTTTCCAGAGCCGGGCCACGGTCGTAGAGCGGCACGCCGTCCAGCGTCACCAGGGTGTCGCGATCTCCGCCGCCATCGAGACGGATGGTGAACTCGCCTTCATCGGGCGAATAGCCGACATTGACGCCCTTGACCAGGAACTGGGCGGCTTCGGCGAAGTTGATCGAGCCCGACTGGTCGATCTGTTCGGCGGTGATGACCTGAACCTCGGTGCCGTAAGCCGACATTTCCTTGGCCGTGGTCGAGGCGGTCGAGCGCTTGCCGGTGACGGTAACGACGGATTCGGCATCGGCCTCCGCGTTGTTGGCAGCATTGTCGGCAAAGGCGCCGCCCGCCAGGCCGCAGCCCAGCGACACGAGCCCCAGCAGGGACGCGTGATAACGTTTTGACTTCAAGAACATGATCTTACCCCATGATGTCACATGCCGCACCTGGGAGGTCGGGGACGGCTGACTGGTTGGGGAAACTAGAGACGGCTTGTGACAGAATCGTCCCAGATTAATGACGCGTTAATGAAATTTACTCAGTTTTTATAATTCATAAAAATGAAATTGCCTCACTTTGAGTTGCGCTATATGAACCGCATCTCATGGCGTGTGCGCTACAGTTCCGCGGCGGTTTTGTGAAATGGCGGTCACCGAAGTTTCATGCGCACCCAGCCGGGAATCAAACTAACCGTATCCTCCCACCGGGCTATATTCTGATCCGATACCTGCTTGAAACCGCTTCCTGACTCCCCCAGCCCCGCTCCGGTCGACAATGCCCTGGCCCGCATCCATCTTGCCTATGCCGGACTGGCGAAGGGCGCGCGCCGTATTGCCGACTACATCATCGCCCAGCCTGGCCGCGTCGTGCAGATGTCGGTTACGGAACTGTCCGAAGTCACGGAGTCATCCGAAGGCAGCGTCATCAATTTCTGCCGCAAGCTGGGTCTGTCGGGGTTTCAGCAACTCAAGCTCAGCTTGGCGCAGGAAACCGTCAGACCTGTCCAGTTCATTCACGAAGACCTCGATCGCGACGATGATGTCCAAACGGTTTGCCAGAAGATCTTCCACGCCGGTGTCCAGGCGCTGCACGACACGCTGTCGGTGCTCGATCCCGGCGCTTTAAGCCAGGCCGTCGATATCTTCCGCGCCGCCAAACGTATCGAAATCTATGGCATAGGCTCGGCCGCGCCTATCGCCGAGGACGCACATTACCGCATGCTGCGCATCGGGCTGGACGCCAAGGTGGTCATCGACAGTCATGTCCAGGCGATCAGCGCCTCGCGCACAGGGCCGGATGTCGCGGTTCTGACCGTGTCGCACTCGGGCGCCACGCACGAAACCGTCACCTCGACGCGCCTGGCCAAGGCGGCCGGCGCTAGGACGGTGGTGATCACCAACTTCGCCCGCTCGCCCATACAGTCCTATGCCGATGTCGTGCTGGCGACCATGGCGCGCGAGACCCTGTTCCGCACCGAGGCGATGACCAGCCGCATCGCCCAGCTCTGCGTCGTCGACGCCCTGATCGCTGCCCTGGCCCTGGCCGATTACGAGCGTTCGACGACGACGCTGAAGCAGACCTTCGAGACCTTGTCGATCAAGCGGTTTTGATCGCGGCAGCCCGCTAGATCACGCCGGTCCATATAGCGTCTTTAGTCTGGGCGGCTTACCTTTACTATAAGCACAGGAGGGTATTATGGCCATTCTCGAACGACTGGATGCTGGTATCAACCAGGCGCATAGCGAAGCTCATGAGATCTTGGAAATCGATATAACCGCGGATGACTATGCGGAACTGATGGCTTTCGCGGCGCAGTTCGATACTCAGCAGCTGGAAGAGCTGTGCCTTGATATGCATGGGCAGACCTATCGCGGCTGTCCGCTGGTCATTGACCGGATGATTCCCGAAAGCGGCATTTTGCGCGATGATGGGGCCGAGGCTTTGCCGAACGATGCCATGGCGCATCTGAGCGAACGTATCACGATTGGCGAGGCGCTTCTGACGCCTCGTTAAGAGCCAACCGGCCAATTTCCGTATTCTCGAACGCAGAGATATTGACACGCGGTCCGAAATGGAACAAAAAGTGAACATAATGTCGAAGAATTCGGCATAAAAAGGATGAGAGCCATGCCCGAGACGCTGCCTGCGGACATAGACCAGCTTCGCCAGCACATCTCAAAGCTGGAAGGGCACCGCCGCGTCGCGGGTATCCTGCCGTTCGGGCTGGAGGCGATCGACAGCCGCCTGCCAAAAGGCGGGCTGGCCCTGGGCGCCCTGCATGAAATTTCTGGCTCAGGCCGGGGGGCGGTCGATGGCGCGGTGGCGGGACTGTTTGCCGCCGGTATTGCCGCGCGTTCAGAAGGTCTGGTGATGTGGTGTGCAAGACAGGGCGACCTGTTCGCGCCCGGACTGGCGCAGGGCGGCCTTTCGCCAGGACGCGTGATCCATGTCGAAGCCGATGACGACACGGGCGTGCTGGCGGCCTGCGAGGAGGCTTTGCGTCATGGTGGCTTGGGCGCGGTCGTCGGTGAGGTGGCGCGCCTATCGATGATGGCGTCGCGCCGGCTGCAACTGGCCGCCGAAGGGGCGCGGACCCTGGCCCTGATGGTGCGGCGTTGGGACACGGAAAAAGGGGCTGCGCAATTTGGACTGCCGACCGCGGCCATGACGCGCTGGCGGGTGACGGCCCTGCCATCGGCGCCATTGCCCGTACCGGGGATCGGGCGGGCGCGCTGGCGGCTGCAACTGCTGCGCTGCAAGGGCGGAGAAACCGCTGAATTCGATGTGGAGGCGTGCGATGGCCAGGGTCATCTCGCTCTATTTGCCCCGCTGGTCCACCGACCGGTTGCGGCGGCAGATAGGGCGCAACGTATTGCCTCCTGAGGTTCCGCTGATCCTGAAAGGCTCGGATGGCCGCAGGCGCGTCGTGCTGGAGGCCGATCGCGCGGCAGAGGCCCTGGGCATACACATCGGCATGCCGGTTGCCAAGGCGCAGGTCCTGGTCGCGGATCTCGTCATCCATGACGCCGATCTGGTGGCGGATATGACCGACCTGGAAACGCTGGCGCGCTGGGCCTTGCGTACCTATTCGCCGCTGGTCGCTGCCGATCCGCCCAATGGCATTATCATGGAGATCAGTGGTGCGGCGCATCTGCACGGCGGCGAAGCGGCCCTGCTGGAGGGGCTGATCCGTGCGCTTGCCGACAAGGGCTTTGAAGCGCGCGCCGCTGTTGCGGACAGTTGGGGGGCTGCCCATGCCTTGGCGCGGTTTATTTCCAAGCCCGTTGTGGTCCTGCCGAAGGATACGGGCGGACGCGCCCTGCCGTCGCTTCCGATCGGCGCTTTACGGCTGCCGTCCGGCATGGCCGAAAGCCTGCGCGTTCTGGGTTTCGAGACCGTCGGCGACCTGGTTGCGCAGCCACGCGCGCCGTTGATCCATCGCTTTGGCCCGATGCTTGGGCGGCGGCTCGACCAGATGTTTGGCCGCCTCGATGAGCCGATCGACCCGGTTGATCTGCCTGATGTCACAGAGGTCAGGCGGCTTTTCGCCGAGCCGATCGGGGCGCCCGAAACCATCGCCCGCTATACCGGCAAGCTGGCCCGGCAGCTGTGCGATGCGCTGGAAGGCAAGGGGCTGGGCGTCAAACAGGCGGACCTGCTGTTTACCCGCACTGACAACCGCATAGAGGCCATACGCGTCGGCCTGGCCCAGCCGATGCGCGACGTGAAACGACTGACGCGCCTGCTGTGCGACAAGGTCGAAACCGTCGATCCGGGCTTTGGCATCGAGCACATGCGCCTGATCGCCACCCACGCCGAGCCCTTGCTGCACAAGCAGGTGAGCACGATGGACGACCCTGCGTCCGATATCGCGACCCTGCTGGATATTCTTAGCAACCGCATCGGTACCGAACGTATCTATCGCCTGGCGCCGGTCGAAAGCGATGTACCGGAGCGTTCCATGCGCAAGGCGCCGGCGTTGGGCGCGGCGCCTGATGGGGTGTGGCCGCCGCATTGGCCGCGCCCGGTGCGCCTGCTGTCGAAACCGGAACGGATCGCTACCCTGGCGCAACTGCCCGACTATCCGCCCAAAGCCTTCATATGGCGAGGCATCCGGCATTTGGTCATCGCTGCCGACGGACCTGAACGCATCTTTGGCGAATGGTGGCGGCGCGACGCCGAGATGCTGGCTGTGCGCGACTATTTCCGCGTCGAGCTGAACACCGGCGAGCGCCTGTGGATCTACCGCAGCGGTGACGGCGAGGACGACAAGACGGGCAGCCGCGAATGGTTCCTGCACGGGATATTCGCATGAGCGCATATGTCGAGCTTCAGGTCACCACGCACTTTTCCTTCCTGCGTGGCGCCAGTTCGTGCGCCCAGCTTTTTGCCACGGCCAGTGCGCTGGGTATCGAAGCGCTGGGGGTGGTGGACCGGAATTCGCTGGCTGGGATAGTCCAGGCGCACAAGGCGGCCAGGGACTATGGTGTTCGTTTGATCGTCGGCTGCCGGCTGGATCTGCGCGACGGCACATCCCTTTTGGTCTATCCGACCGACCGCGCCGCCTATTCGCGCCTGTGCCGGCTGCTGTCGCTGGGCAAGGGCAGGGCGGGCAAGGGCAAGTGCCATCTCGACTGGGCCGATGTCGAAAGCTTTCATGAGGGCCTGATCGCCGTCCTTGTCCCCGATATCGCGGATGAAGCCTGCGCGGCCAATCTGCGCCGCTTGAAAGCCTTGTTCGGTGATCGCGCCTATCTGGCCCTGACCCTGCGGCGGCGGCCGAACGATGCCTTGCGCCTGCACGAACTGTCGCAACTGGCGGCGGCCGCGCGCGTGCCCGTGGTCGCCACCAATAACGTCCTGTTCCACGATCCGTCACGGCGCCTGTTACAGGATGTACTGACATGTATCCGCCATACCTGCACGATCGATGAACTGGGCCATCGCCGTGAACGCTATGCCGATCGCTATCTCAAAGAACCGGAGGAAATGCAGAGGCTGTTCGAACGCTATCCGGACGCCGTGGCGCGCACACGCGAGATCATGGACCGCTGCACCTTCAATATGGAAGAGGTGAAATACCAGTATCCGGACGAAAAATCGCATCCGCACCTGAGTCCGCAGGAAGCGCTGGAGAAGTTTGTCTGCATGGGGGCGCAGGCGCGATATAATATCGCCACAGGATACCCGGATGGCATACCCTCAAAGGTCGTCGCTCAGTTACGCAAGGAGCTCGATCTGATCGGGGAGATGGGGTATGCCAACTACTTTCTGACCGTCCACGCCATTGTCCATTTTGCCCGTTCGCAAGACATACTGTGCCAAGGCCGCGGTTCGGCAGCCAACAGCTCGGTTTGTTATGTCCTCGGCATTACCGAACTCGATCCGGCCAAATACAACCTGCTATTCGAGCGCTTCATTTCTAAGAACCGCAACGAACCGCCGGATATCGATGTCGATTTCGAGCACGCCCGGCGCGAGATTGTCATGCAGTGGATATTCGAAACCTATGGCCGCAATCACGCGGCCCTGGTTGCCGTCGTCAGCCGCTATCGCACGCGTGGCGCCCTGCGCGATGTCGGCAAGGCGATGGGCCTGCCCGAAGACATTATCAAGACTCTAGCGCAGCAATACAGGCATTGGGACACTGATATTGACGACCAACATTTGGAAGGGCTTGACCTCAATATCTCTGATCGCAGGGTGCGCCTGACGCGGATGCTGGCACGGCAACTGACCAATGCGCCGCGGCACCTGTCGCAGCATCCGGGCGGCTTTGTCCTGACACGCGACCGGCTGGATGAGCTGGCGGTGATTGAACCGGCTGCCATGGACAATCGCCAAGTGGTCGAATGGGACAAGGACGATATCGACGTCCTCAAGTTTATGAAGGTCGATTGTCTGGCCTTAGGCATGCTGACCTGCATGAAGCTGAGCTTCGATATGCTCAAGGACTACAAGGGCATCGACATGCGGATGGCGACCATCCCCGCCGACGATACGCCGACCTACGACATGATCTGCAAGGCCGACACAGTCGGCGTTTTCCAGATCGAATCGCGCGCACAAATGTCGATGCTGCCCCGCCTTAAGCCAAGAGTGTTCTACGACCTGGCCATCGAGGTTGCCATCGTTCGGCCAGGCCCGATCCAGGGCGACATGGTCCATCCATACTTGCGCCGCAAGCACGGTCTGGAAAAGATCGACTATCCCAATGATCAGGTGAAGGAGATTCTTGGCCGGACCTATGGCGTACCTCTGTTTCAGGAACACGCCATGCAGGTGGCGGTGGTTTGCGCCGGTTTCACACCCGACGAAGCCGATCACGTCCGCCGCAGCCTGGCGACCTTCAAGCACACCGGCGGCGTCAAGAACTTCCGCGACAAGATGCGGCAAGGCATGCTGGACCGCGGCTATAAGGCGCAGTTCGCCGAGCGGCTGATCAAGCAGCTGGAAGGCTTTGGCTCCTATGGCTTCCCGGAAAGCCACGCCATCTCCTTCGCCATGATCGCCTATGCCTCGTCGTGGATGAAGTGTCACCACCCTGACGTCTTCCTGTGTGCCTTGCTGAATTCTCAGCCCATGGGCTTCTATGCGCCAGCGCAATTGGTGCGCGACGCCCGTGACCACGGCGTTGACGTGCGGCCGGTCTGTGTTAATGCCTCGCGCTGGGACTGCACCCTGGAAACCAATGATGTGCCGGGCCAGTTTGCCGTCCGGCTGGGGTTGCGCATGGTCAAGAGCCTGTCCAACACCGACGCCGCTATATTGGCTACGAGCCGGGGGGAAGGGGCGTTCCGCTCGATTGACGATGTTTGGCGGCGCAGTGGCTTGGCCGTGTCGAGTCTTTTGCCGCTGGCCGAAGCCGATGCTTTCATGCCGTCGCTGGGCAAGTCTCGCCGCGATGCCCTGTGGACGCTGAAAGGCCTGCGCGATACGCCCCTGCCTCTGTTCGACGCCATGTCGGCGCCCGAACTGGACGAGCCGGTCGTCGCGCTCCGGCAGATGACCGCCGGCAGCGAGGTTGTGCAGGACTACGGCCATGTCGGCCTGTCGCTGCGCAAGCATCCCCTGGCTTTCCTGCGCGGGGAGTTGGCCTCACGCAACATCCTGACCTGTACTGCCGCAAATGCCCTGAAGGACAAATCCGATGCGATCGTCGCCGGCATGGTGCTGGTGCGTCAGCGGCCGGGCACGGCCAAGAACGTCACCTTCATGACCATCGAAGACGAGACCGGCATCGTCAACGCCGTCATCTGGAGCCGTATCTATGAGGAACAGCGCCGGCTGATCCTGACTTCGCGCATGGTGGCGATCGTCGGCCAGATCCAGAAGGAGGGCGAGGTCGTCCACCTGGTGGCGAAGCGGCTGATCGACCTGTCCGCGTTGCTCGACAGTGTCAGCGAACGCGATGATGCCTTCCCGGTGCCGAAACCGCGCGGTGACGACTTCCGCCATGGCGAGCCCGGTCCCGATCCGCGCACGCTCAAACGGCGCGGCGGTAATCGCGCCGCTTCTCCACCGGTTATTCTCGTCCGCTCGCGCGATTTCAAGTAGATAAAAGCGCAGCTTGGCCCCACTGCCGCGATAATACTTTACTTGATTTCGCCCCATTCTCTATAACTCGGGCATGTTGTTTATGCTGCGGCAGGGGTCGCAAAGGGGAAGTAGATGCCGGTTGAGTGTTTAAGCTACCTTGTGGGGGTAGCACCGTCTTGCGCATATGTCTCGGTGAGCGGCCTCGCGGCTCCCGGCGCCGATCAGTATAAGAAATATGTCATCGTTTCGGGACGTCCCGATGTCTCGACGAACGACCTGGAATTTGTGGAATATTCTACCCAGCTGGCCAGGTCGCTTGAGGGCCGGGGTTACGAGCAGGTCGCGAATGCCGACAGCGCGGAAATCACGATATCCCTGACCTACGGAATAAGCGATCCAAAGCAAAGCATCTATTCGACGACGCGAACAGACAGCAACGATAATTCTTATGCCAGCATTAATACGAGCACTTCCTATACCCGGAAAGCAACAATTAGTGCTGCCGACAAGGCTGGGGTTGAAAAGTGGAGAAACACGGTTTCGTCCACAGGCTCTAGCGGGGATCTGAGTAAGCTTTTTCCGGTCCTTGTATTTGCTGCATCTCAACACTACGCCGTAAATACGGGCGATGCAAAAGTGGTGCAGATACCCTTTTCGGACAAGAACGTAAAATATATTGCGACGGGCATTAAATTGGGAAAATAAATACTGATGCCTTAACGCATGCGAGGCCGACATAAGGCCGGCCTCGCATGCCTGTGGATAGGGGGAAACGACTCTCACAAATTCGTGCATTTTCTTTCACGGGAATCGAGTCTTACTCGTCCATGACAGATAACTGTCCCATATGATCGAGGTTAGAATGACATACGATCCCCGCGACTCGCAGCATGGCGTGCCGTTGTTTATTCCGTTGGTGGCCAGCGGCCTGACTGGATTCATGCTGGTCGCTTCCTTGACATTTGTGCTGTTTGGCTGAAACCGGCGTCCCTGCCGTTTCCTTATATTTCCATGGCCTTCGCCTACCTAAAACTTAGGCGTGCTCGGGTATTTTCCGAAGCCGGCGAGGACGTCAGGGAAGCGCACAATGCACGACGATCAGAGACAGGCGGGTCTGCAACCGGCACTGGATAACCGTTACGCCGTCGACAAGCTGATCCTCGTGCCCGACGATATCGACCTGTCGCGGTCTCCCCTGCGTGGGCATATCGACGTTGAAACCTATGTGCTGGGGGCATTCAATCCCGGGTTGGCGCGTCTGCCTAATGGCAATCTGCTGATGATGGTGCGCGTCGCCGAAGCCCTGCGCACGCCGATTTTTGACAATCATGTCCATGCCATTCGCTGGGACGAAGGCCGCTACGTGCTCGACGCCTGGCCACTGGAGCTGGCCAATACCGCGGATCCGCGCAAATTCGTGCTGCATGGCGGCGGCTGGAAGATCATGGCCCTGACCTCGCTGTCGTGGCTTCTGCCGGTCGAACTGACGCCCGATGGGCTTGAGGTCGTCGCTAGTCATTACGACAAGGCCGTGGCGCCGCAAAACAGCTTGCAATGCTATGGGATCGAGGATGCGCGCATATCGAAGGTCGGCGATCGCTGGCTGATGACGACCTGTTCGGTCAGCCCCGAGCGCCATTCAACCACGCTCTACAACTCGACTAACGGGCTCGACTGGACGTTCGAAGACATCGTGCTCGACCACCAGAACAAGGATATGCTGATCTTTGAAGGCCTGATCAACGGTCAGTATTTCGCCCAGACCCGGCCTTTGGGTGACCTCTATTTTGCCTATCCGCCGGGCAGCGAATGGCGTGCGGGGCCGTCGATCAACCTGGCGCACTCAAATGACGGCCTGTTCTGGAAACCTTATGCCAAGCCGGGTATCCGTCCGCATTCTGGCACAGTGGCAACGGCACGCATGGGGGGCGGCACCCCGCCAATTCCGACGGACGAAGGCTGGCTCAGCCTGTGGCACGGCGTCGAGCCCAAGGAGATTGTTGGTATTTACCGCACCTATTGGTCGATCATGGACAAGGACGAACCGAGCAAAGTCCTGCGCACCTGCCACGCGCCGCTGATTGAGGCCAATCCGGAGCTGACCCGGCCACTGGAACACCAGATGTATATCCGCGATGTCGTTTTCACGACGGGGATCGCCGATGGCGGCGACCATTACATCGTGGCGTCCGGCGAAGCCGACCTGGCGTGTCGTATCACGCATGTCCCGAAATCGGCTTTCGGCTAAAATCACGGCCATAATGGCCCTGGTCTCGCGAACATGTGGAAAATTGTCATAAGGCCTTAAAAAACTGCTCTTTGGCCGTTGACCGCTGAAAAGTTTGCCCCTATAGCTCGCCGCCTTCGGTCGCAAGACCGGACCTACCACCTAGATAGTGTGCCCAGGTGGCGGAATTGGTAGACGCGCTGGCTTCAGGTGCCAGTGGCTTAACGGCCGTGAAGGTTCGAGTCCTTTCCTGGGCACCATCTAGACGTACGCAATTGTGCGTAGTTGTTTGAAAACCCCTTAATAACATGGTACTTAAGCGGCTTCGGTGTCCGTAACTGTACACTCTTGTTCGCATTCATCCGAGCGAATTGGGGGTATATCTTGGGGTACATCGCTCATACCCCCAGGGATGATACCCCCAAATGGCACTTTCTGATTCGGCGATCCGTACGGCGAAGCCTTCCGAGAAGCCTTACAAGCTATATGACGACGGCGGTCTGTTTCTTCTCGTTGCGACCTCGGGCGGGAAACTTTGGCGCCTCAAGTACCGGTTCGGTGGGAAAGAAAAGCTGCTTGCGATTGGGGCGTACCCCGCTATTAGCCTGAAGGAGGCCCGTGAGCGTCGCGACGGTGCGCGCAAGCTTTTGGCCGCAGATGTAGACCCGGGCGCCGACAAGAAGCGCAAAGCCGTGGCTGCGACGATCGCCGCCGGCAACACGTTCAAGAGTGTAGCCGAGGACTTCATTGCCAAGCGGGAGAAAGATGGCCTGGCCGAAACCACCGTCACCAAGGCTCGTTGGTTCCTCTCGATCCTGAATGACGACATTGGCAGCCGGCCGATGTCAGAGATTGAGCCGTATGAATTGCTGACCTCCCTGAAGAAGATAGAGAAGCTAGGCAACAACGAGACCGCTAAACGGGTGAGGGCGTTTGCCGACCGGGTGTTTCGCTATGCCATCATCTCCGGCCACGCGAAGCACAATCCTGCCACAGGGCTGGGCGAGGCGCTGGTGTCGCCGAAGGTCAAGCACCATGCCGCCCTAATCGATGCCAAAGCCGTGGGCGGGCTTCTACGGGCCATTGAGGCGTATGACGGTCACATTACCACCAAGCTTGCTCTGCGGCTGGCGCCGCACCTCTTCGTCCGGCCGGGTGAGTTGCGTCACGCTGAATGGGCTGAGTTTGATCTCGACGCCAAGGTGTGGCGCATCCCATCTGAGAAGATGAAGATGCGTGAGGAGCATGTTGTGCCGCTATCTCGCCAGGCGCTGGCGATCCTGCAAGAGGCGTCGGACGTAAAGCACCACAGCAAGTACGTGTTCCCGGCTATCAGAACCTGGCTTCGGCCCATGTCCGAGAACACAATGAACGCTGCGTTGAGGCGCCTGGGCTACGGCGCCGACGAGATGACGAGCCACGGCTTCCGCACAACCGCCAGCAGTCTTTTGAACGAGTCGAAGAAATGGTCACCAGACGCGATCGAGCGGGCTCTGGCGCACAAGGATAAGAACGAGGTGCGCGGGATATATAACCGAAGCCCATATTGGGCCGAGCGCGTAGAAATGGCGCAATGGTGGTCTGATTATCTTGATAGGCTCCGGGACGGTGGTGAAACCGTTTCAATACGAGGCGCATCAACATAGGATTGGATCAGGACTATGTTTCGGCTGGAACGTCCTTGTTGAGGACGAGGTCGGCCCATGTTTCGGCCGCAAGTAATTCGAACAACTCAAAATCCTCATCCGGAATAGATCGGATCTCAGCGTGCGCGACGTTATCATCTTCTGGGAAGTACTGTATTTTGACTTTGTGCTTTCTGCTCAAGCAGGTGTCAGTGATTTGGGCCACGTTGCCGAAAGCGAAGCCACTTTTTGGCTTCACTTCGATGTTGCTGTTTCTGATTACATGTACCGCGGCAATTCGGTTCGAAGAGGCGTCGATGTCGAAATAGTCTGCCCACGTTACTGACAGTCCCTTATCTTGGGTTCGCCTTTGGAAGGCGAGAGGAAGCACGCCAATAACCTCGTCCGTACCGTCGGCGCGCCGAAGTTTGGTCCACGGAACGTACCGGACAACTTCATGATCGCCCGGCACGTCTTGGTACTTTTTTGCGGCCAAAACCATCAGCTAAAAAACCACAGTTCTGGGCTGTAGGGCGCGAGAACTTTTAAAAGGCGAGGAAGGCTGGTTTTGCCGGCTGCAGACTCCGGCTGGCCGTCTTCCCTTACGCTAAGCACCCAACGTACCTGGTCACCCGGATAACACTCAACGGTCAGCCGCCGGTCTCCATTTGTCCAAGTGGCAATGGCATTGCCTTCACTAGTCAGGCCCAAGCCCGGCCTCTTCATACCGCGTTGCAGTGTCATCATTCTTAGCAGAGTTTTGAACGACTCCTGGGTCATTGGGAGGTCGCCTTCTTCCCAATTCTCTTCGTCCAAGAGGTTATCAATCTGCCAAAAGAATTTTTCGCGCCAATCCCCGTTTAAGTGCATGGCAACTTGCGCCGTCCATACCTTTGAAAATGCGCGGGATTCAAAAAGCGCTCTCTCAACCGGACTTCCGTTAATTACGGCCAGCTTTTGATGGTTTTGTATCGAACGCGCTAAATCGTGTTGTGCGTTCGTTTCGAGGGCCTGAGACAATATGTTCGAGATCAAGGAACTATAGTCGCCTGCCCCTTTGGAGGTTTTCCGTCCCAGCAAAAGTTCATTTAGGTTCGTCATTCGAACAACTTCTCTGCTTTGGTCGTTATACATTTCGAGAAAATATGGTTTTTGATAGACCGCGCCTCCGCCACTACTTCCCATAGCGCGTCAACTCTTTGAGGTATTTCTGCCGTTCGTGCGACATCCACGTCCAAGAGGAAAGACACGTGATTGACCAACGGAGAAGGAACTTGAGCGGACGCCAAGCGAGCGGTCCAGTTCGGCGTGCCCGCGTCGACATTTGCCTGAACTGCAAACTCGCCAAATACTTGGCTGAGGGGGGCGTGCGGGTACACATGCAGATAGTCTGAGGCCCTTGGCAGATCGCCGTCGACCGGCACGTCAATTCGATTGATAAATCGCACACCGATGCGCCCAACGGGACGACTTCCCGCGATACCAGCAAAGATCTCCCAATTTTCTTTTGCGCGCGCGTACAACCTATCCCAACCATTGTAGGGCGCCAACCTACTGGCAGTCAGCGCTGCGGGAGATATGATAGCTATGTCGGCTTGATCGGACGAAGCCAAACGGTAGCCTTGCGGAGTTTGTAGGGGTGGTTTGGTCGCGCCATCAGAATTGAACTCAAAAATTACCTCCATTTGCGCCAACGGAGGGCCGTAAAATTTTTCGAGCTTTTTACTGAGCTTTTCTTGGTCGGCAGCAGGGATGGGCGCTACCGTCCGCAACTCTATGATAGCCTCCGTAATGGGAGGCCGAGTATATTCCTGCATGATTCCACCTGACACCGATCGCAACTAGGTATCCTACAGGGTGCATTTTGCAACTCGTTTCAATTCGGACACGAGGATCGCACCACTGGATACAGCGATTGGGCTTTATATAAGATGAAGTTTACGAGTAGCAACTGGCCTTGGGAAGGCCGGGGAGGTCACGCCTGTTGAACTAGCTCGGTGGAGTGGAGCAATGGCTCCGCAGGACTATCGTTCCTGATAGCCCTGTAATATTACCCCTCCCGAATTATGCTTATGCTGGCGAAGAAAGGCAATCGGGAAATCGGAACATTTGGTTAACTCATCTAGCCCGCCTTCCGCACCAGACCTATCTCCGATCGTAGGTCCGGTAACAACAATTTCCAACGTGTTGCGTTCTAGGAAAAGGGCGCCACCTCCAAATTGACCAGGCGCCAGTTCACAACCCGGTTCTTGCCTTGGCGCATAATCGGAAGGGCTGACCGGCTCTCGGATGGCACCTTAACCAGGTCGAATTCGAAATTGTTCCTAAGTGTGACCTCGAATGATCTTCTTAGCTGCTCGACGAGAAGATTGAATGCTGCGCTGACGGCGCCTATCAAAATAGCGTCGAGCACGTCCCAATTCAGCTCTGACATTTGCCAATCTTTTCGTGTTGGATCGGGGTTAAGATTGCCAACTCCTCGAATGAACATCAACTCATTCAACGGCCGCGCGACGAGGTCAGTCTTGGAGTGTGGGTCAAATATTCCAAAATCGATGTATCCGGTATAGTCGCCGCCCGCAGGCTCGATCGGGCGGCCACTCGTACTCCAACTATCTGGACCAAAGTACCCGCGCGGATACCACCGGACTGATAAGTTGCCCTGCCGTGTGATCTCGGCAGTCAGTTCGATTCGCGGCTTGGCTCTACGATTCTTGCTCAGCCGCCAATCCATGACCTTACGGTCGATAATCCGCCAGTCCAATAATTCCGAGTACGCCTCGCCAGGGTGCGCACCCAGCCAGGCAATCAAGTTCGAAAGGACACGGTCAACCAGATAGCTCTCTCCAACCGATTCGATGTCGGAAAAGCGTAGTCCGAGCCGCCACATTTCCTTCAGCAGATGTGTAATGTCCGCCTGGGGGTCAGTAGACCCCTCGTCGCATGGAATTGGCCTGATTAGCTTCGCTCCGGCAGGCCGGCGTGGTGTCGCGATATCTGCTTTCTTGATTGTTGGCTTCGTCATAATTTACCCCCGTAAAGGTCCACTTTACGCGGTCGCCAGGAGGAAGCAATCAGGCCCCAACGTTGGCTGCAAAACGGTTGCTACAAAAAATATCTTCAGGCCATCACTGAGGACACGCCATGAGCTTGGAACAAGACATGTACGCTCATGGGGCTCACGCTGCTGTTAATAACGTTCTAGATCGAGAGTTGGTTTCAGAAACGGGGTAAGTAGTAGCGGTGTGTTGGCACCGCCTCAGTCGCCTTTTGCCAGCTTGGCATAGGCTGTCTCGATTTCTTCGTCTGTTCCCCAGCGTATGATTGAAGTGAAGCGCGGGTTCTTCACCAAAGCGGCACAATGATCTTGCCACCACTCCAGGTATTTCACTAACGCAGCCTCTTTTTCCAGCTCAGTGTCTGCGCCGAGGTAAATGTTGGCAGAGATCAAATCCAAGTCAGCCTTGCGAGATTCCCGTGCGGACTGAGTAAGAGCTGCGGCAGTCTCGCTATCTATGCCGTTCTTGATAGCGTCGATCATGTCCTGCTGGAACGAAACCAAAGCCTTGTCTTTATCAACCATAAAGCCCAGGCGAGTACAACTGGTAGCCGAGTAGGCTAAATCCGCGTTTTCCTGCGCGATTTGGGAGTAGCCGATGTAATCGGGTACGTCGGCAGCAAAGACGTTACCGCACGTCAACCCTGATATAACAGCCAAGACAATTATGCGCACATCCCCTCCCATCGGCCCACGCGCTCGCATCAAATAGCCAGCATAACAAAGTTTCGCCAAAACGCGAGCCTACTATTGCATCTTCGGCTGCATCAGCTTTAATGCTCGCCGTGGGGTGAGGGGGCAAATGCGGCTTATATTGGCGATGTCTACCGTAGTGGTCTTGTTTGCGCCGGCTAACACGCTCGCGCATGGCGGCGGCCTCAACAAAGAGGGCTGCCACAACGACCGGAAGCGCGGCGGTTACCACTGTCACGGTGCTCACTCGGCACCAGCATCGCAAACGCAGCGCAGTTCATCGCAGGAACGTAAACCCGCCAAAACGCAAAGCCTAATGCAGTCGTCAGTCTATTATGCCAATTGCTCAGAGGCACGTGCCGCTGGCGCAGCTCCGCTTAAGCGTGGTGAGTCTGGGTATCGGAGCCAGATGGATCGAGATGGGGACGGGGTGGCCTGTGAGTGACTTTAAGCAAACTTCTCAGGCCATGGGGGCTGTCGTTGCGGCACTGCTTGCGACATCTACACCTGCCTTTGGCGAACAAGCCATGGGTTTGGGCCGACAGAACTATCTTGTAGCTTTCAATGCACAGCACACAAACTTCTTCTTCGCCGACCCTTCTACGATAAAGGATCGTCCGGGCGGCTTGAAGTCTGCGTGGATAACGAATGTCTACACGCCAGAAACAGCAGTAGCGGGTGCGGTGAGGATTGTAACATTATACCACGTAGACTGCTCCGACGACAGGTTCAGTTCGCGGTCATGGGTGGCGTATGATAAAGATGGTGCTTCTATTGCATCTGGGAACGTCCCTCAAGACTGGGAGTACGCTGTGCCGGGTTCCACTTTCGATGCAGTCACAGGTTACGTATGTGGCAGGGAGGTTAACTCATGGCCGATAGAGCAGGGAACCGACCTCAATGATTTTGTCACTCGTTTTGTTGTCGCGTTGGATAAGGCTAAGTAGGTGATACTAGCGCTGCTTGCGTCAGTTGCTCTCACCTGTAAACCCATTGCCACGGACGGAGACTCGATCCGGTGTGGGGACGAACGCATCCGGCTCCTTGCGATCGACACGCCAGAGATGGGGCTGTGCCAACCGGCAGGCCGCGTGTGTGTCCAAGGTGATCCGATCCGCAGCCGAGAGAGCTTGGCAGCAGCGCTTGAGAGCGGCGGCGGCGAGATCGAGCGCGTCGGCATAGACCGGTACGGCCGGACGCTGGCGACAGTCACGGCCGGCGACACCAACCTGAGCTGCCATCAGATCCACACTTGCAATGCGGTGTACGCGACAAAGTGGGATAATGGCGGGCGGATGAGGCTGGTTTGCAGCCCAAAGAGTAGTAACCTAAAAGGGTAACCGTGGTTTACAAGCTTTGAACGTGTGGTACCTATACGATTCGGGGCGGCGCCGGGGACATCACTATAATTTAAGTTTGAATAGTTCCGCTATTTGCCGGCGGTCTCTCTGCCAGCCGGCACCTTAATAACTACGCTATAAGGCTTACACGATGGCAACACATCGTCAAAAGACGTGGTACACATTAATTACGATTGCCGGCGGATACCTTTTTTTCAGCTTGCAATTTTTTATAGACTCCGACGCCACTTTTAGATTTTTTTCGGACCTACTGAAAAAATTTGGAATTAACATAGATGGCGTAGATAATAAAAGTCTCGCCATCGCGATAATTCTATTTCCTTTTTACCTTGTAATTGCTTGGTTGGCGCGGTTCTTTTTCTTTGATCTCTATGCTCGGATGACCATCGAAAGTCGCCTTCCGGCGTTTCTAGATGCCGTGCGCCAAATTGGACAATATCATAGCAAAAATGCTCTAGATGAGACCGTGTCGTTTCTAAAGCAAAGAGACACGCCAGCAAACAAGGAAAGAATTACTGCGCTGTCGACTACTATGATCGATCTCCTGATCACGGATCTCCGTGACGCTTTCCAAGAACTGTGTCGATCCTCAGATATTAAAGTGGCGGTTTACACCCTAGGATATCCCGCTGGCGGTAACAGAAGCCAGCAGCAGCTTTACGTTAGAAACTCGACTGAGTTCGACCTCGATTTTAGCACTGCGTTAGTGTTCAAAAGAGTACCCGGCATTGGGTTCGAGGGCTTCTGCGGGAGAGCTTGGGACACTAAAAAGCCGCAAGGCGGCGTAGCAGAGCTAATCCCGTTCTGGAAGGATCCGACGTTTCTCGATCATGGCCCGTTCGACAAGGGGCGTTCATTTTTATGTTTACCTGTATTGGTCGCCACGGCCACTGGGCAGAAACCCATTGCAATCCTTTGCATAGACAGTGGGCGACGCATCGACTTTGTGATGAGTAGTGAACTCCGAAGGAAAATTTGTGCACACGCAGCAAATATCTTTCCAGCGCTTTCTAAATACATCAAGTGGCCAGATTGACGGGGCTTTTTTCCGGTTCCTTATCCTTCTCATTGAAAATATTGCAATAATTTTAACTTTGTTAACCTTGAACGTGCCATGATTGTGTATTAGCTTGGAGGTGACCTGATTTGCAAGTTTTTGGGCTCGGCAACAGGGGGCGTAGGGGGCAGGAGGTCTTGAGCGTGGAAGACGAACTATTGGAATATGAGGAAGCGTATAAACTTACGCTGAGCCCCCATAGAAAAATGGTGGTGCTGCTGCCGAAGGACATTGACGAGGAAGTAGCTCCGCACGTCCATAACTCTCACGGTACACGGATTTTCTCGCTGTTGGATCGAAGGGGCCGTGCCCGCGCGGCGCACAGCACCCGAAGGTGCGCAAACTAGTTTTCAGCCCGCCCCATCCGGCGGGCTTTTTCATGCACATTACATGGAAAATCGAGATTTGAGATCGTCAATACAACCCCTCAACGCCCCCCCCGGCAACCTGCAGCGCCAATTTGTCGTCACGACGCCGCCGTTGCCAACACCTTGCAGCTAAGATATCCTGTCAGCGGTCGCGTCGTCTTGGACGTAAGCTGATAGGGACCGCTTCGGCGGGGCATGATAGCAGCGACTGACTGATTTGGTGGTGCGCCCCGTCAAAACGCTTCCCCTGCCCAGCAATTCTGGGGGTATCTGGGGATGCGTGTCCTAAGCGAAAGCCTGGACTCGGCGCGTCACTAATCATGCAGGCTTGTCTCAGGAGATATTTCACTCGGTGATTACTCCCTCGCTCGGATCGCTTTACGCGGCCGGGCTTTTCTTTTGCGCGCAGCCGACGCTCACGCTAAGACGGCCCGGCTAACATCGGAGCGACGACAGCACATGAGGCGCAGCCCAAATCCCCACGACATTCATGTAGGTCAGCGTGTGCGCGATAGACGGAAGGCTATAAGAATGAGCCAGACCAGCCTTGCCGACGCGATCGGTGTAACGTTCCAGCAGGTTCAGAAGTACGAGCGGGGCAACAATCGCATCAGTGCATCCACGTTGTTTAACACGGCAACAGTGCTAAAGGTCCCCGTGGACTATTTCTTTGACGGCTTAGACGCTTTTGACACCATAAAAGCCAGCGCGAGCGAAACGGGCGCCCGGTCATTTGTGGAATCTCGCGAAGGCGTCGAGCTGGCGCAGCTTTTCATGCGGCTATCAGCCGAACAACGAAAGTTTGTGGCCACCACGGCTAAGGGGTTGGCAGCATTATTTGAAAAGAAAAAAGGCTAGTCGCACCTACAGCTTTGGCTGCCCCGTCTCGCCGAATAACCTAGCCAGGCGCCGCTCTCGCCACGAGATTACATTCTTCCGTCAGCATAGGGTTGCAAGACGAAGGGTAGTTGTGAAACATCGCTGTTAGAGAAAGTTTCGCTTGGCAGTCACAGTGGCTACGAAGGGGCGGCGTCTTATCCGCAGAAGGCATCGCGCAGTGCAGTAAGATCGTCGGATGCCGCACCAAGTTCCGACACCTGCTGCAAGCTTGTAATGCTCGTGCGCTTCGCAAAATATTGGTTCGCGGTGAAGTACCCATAAAATGCACCGTCATAATCTACAATAACGGGTGGAGAGCGCCCGTAACTATTCCATGGACTGAGAGGGTTGTAGCGTGACCCGTATTTTGCGTATGTGTTCCATATGCTGACCGCAGAGTATTGAGAGCCGTAAGGACTGTAGGGATTGCAGATTGAGTCCCGATCGAACGATCCGCAGTTTAGGCACCCTAAAAAAACATCGTGCCCATCGCCTCCGAACAATAAAAGCGAAGATGTATCGGGCGATACCGGAGCACCATCTCGCACCGCGCGCCCAAGCTCATAACCCTTCCTGGCCGCGTCTAATAAATTTGGCGTGTTGATTTCCTGCGCATTTAGCGAGGTGCTTACGAACAGGATCAGCCCGAACAATAGATGGCGCACACCCCCTCCTTGCGACCTATGTCGCTACATGCCAGCGACAAATATAACGGGGTTTCGCTAAAACGCGAGCCCCCGTTAGATCTTGGGTTGTATCGGCTTTGATCTTCGCCGTGGGGAGGGCGATCACTGAACGGCGGCGAGGAACGAGTAGGGTGCTTTTTTCAAGCGATTATCAGTTTAGCTAGTCTTGGCTAATGGCTGATCATATTTTCGTGCGTCTCAGTGCGGGGAAGTAGGGCTTTCTGATAGCTGGCGTAATGGTGTTTCCCATCGCCGTTATTCACGGGTTGCGATGGCGCTCCGCATGGCTGACCGTCAGCCGATGTCGTTTTTCGCTATTCGCTCAATCCAAAGGCCACCAGAGGCAGTCATAAGGACGGAGAAGCGTAGGCCGAGCCGCCCACCGTGGTGATTTAACGCCCGGCGCACTGCGGAACTCTGCTTGCGGTCGTATTGCCCCTTCAACTCATACCCACCGGCCTCAGTGGCCTTGATGACCTCGGCAACGAGGGGGGGCGGCTCTGAGGGGGGCGGGCCGCGTTTCTTCAAAGGTGGTCGTTCCATGTGGTCTTGCTACACCGCGTCAACATATACTGTCAACATACTACGACTCACACGCTTGTGTCTAAATATCGTTCTTATGGCGAACAAAGAATGTTGACAAGGTTATTTTACCTCCTTATAAACGAAAACAGGCCGGGAGGACGCGCCAACGTCCTTTCCGGCCCTAACCAAAACAAAGGCCAATGGAGGGCCTGACTGTCATGGCTAAAGCCATCCTTATCACCACCACCGCAAGTGTCGCAACCGGCTGGCGCTCTTACGTCGCCAATGTCCGGGCTGACGCCATCGAGGCTGGTTCCGCCGAAGTCGCCCAATTCATGGCCGATAATCCCGGTGAGTTCACCACCGAAGCCGAGGCCATTGAAGCCTACCGTGCCGACCACGCCTTTCTTTGCCCGATCCTGGGTCACTGGTTCCGCTACGAAGACGGTACGGAAACGGCTGACGGCTGGATCCACATGGACGCCCGCACGATCGGTCTGAATGACCCGCACTTTGCTTACGGCAGCGTCGATGAGGTTCATGCAGCCTATGAAGCCGGTTTCCTCATGGCTGCGGAATAGGGAGGTGACCATGACCAATAGCACCCGTCGCGGCATCCTGGCAGCATTGCCCTTCTTTGGAGCGCTTGCCGCCGCTCCCGTGGTGGCTCAGGCCGTCGATGCCGAGCCCCACACCGACGACCAATTGCAACACCATATCGAGGCCATCAACCGCCTCTCCGGTGGAAAGCTCAATGTCGTTGGCATCTTTGCTCCCACCCCTATGTCAAGGCGGGTCACGCGAGATGAAGCCCTGGCTGAAAGCAAGGTTTCCTATTGGCAAGAACGCTACCCTGAAGGCGAGCTTCTGCTGCTCAGCAATGGCCGGACCGTTCGCATTGACTACAGCGGCGCGACCGATGCGGGAGACAAAGATCTTGGCGGCTGGCCGGGAAGCCCCATCGTGACGATGGTAAGCGCAGACGGGACGGAGCGGGTCAGGACGATAGCTAGCCACCTTCCGCACAACATCATTGGTCGCGTTCTCTAGCGGACATTCACGCCCGTCGATCAGGGCGGGCGCCCCTCCATTATCTCCAATCATGCCACGCGCGCCACGAAGCGCCAGCGCGGCCCCATGCCCGAAAGGTATCCACCATGACCAAGCAAGCCGCAAACCCCGTTCTTATCCAACTGCACGACGACGGCGCCCACCTCATTCACGAAGGCAATGACCACGGCGTGGTCTCGCCCGACTGCCTCGCCCTTACAATGTCTCACCGCCGGTCAGTCCGCGAAATGATCACCGCCATGCGTGCTGCCGACCACGAGGGCGACACCACACCGGACGAGCAGCAGCGCTTGGATGAAACGGACGAGGCCGAAATGCTCGACGCCCTGCGCCTCGCTCGCTACCGGTTCACGACACCGAGCCACGTAGACAAGCTCTTGATTGAGCTACACGCCAACGAAATGGCGCGGGACGCCGAACTTCTGGAACGGACTTTTTCGCTGCCAATCAGCCTTACCTTGTCACTTTCTGAAGCCGTGATGGCTGACCCCTCGCGCGCAATGGCTGGACTTGGCGGTCGTAGTGTTTCCGACTTCGCCACGATTGAAGCGAAGATTACCGCTTTTCAGGCCCTCGACCAAGCTTGTGAAGCTAGCTGGGCTGCGCAGGACAAGGCCGAAAGTGAAGAGTCAGCCAAGCAGGCCGAAGCCGAGACGGACCGCTGTTTCAAACGGCTTGGCGAAGCCGCAAACGCCATTCGTGACCACCAGTGCGCCACGTCAGCCGAAGCAACCGCACTTCTCGTTTTCGCGGCCGGTTCACCAGCTTTTCAACGCGAGATATTCGAGCAAGGCGACGAGTCCCAAATTTTCCTGAAATCCCTGTGCAACTTCGCCGCCCCTGCACCGGAAGCCGAGCACACCGAGGACGACACGACGGAAGACGCGGGCAATGTCTGGGACCTGATCAACGCTCACAAGGCCGCTCTCGCCCGCAAATGTGAAGTGGCGGCGCGCACAAATGGCATGAGCCCCGAGACCGCAGACGAATATCACGCTGCATCACGCCTTGAAGAAATTGCGGCGGTTGAACTCATTGCGGCGCTTTGGGATCGCGGCGAGTACGCCAACACCCAGATTAATGACTACCTGCGCAGTGCCGAGGCCGCAGGCGAGCAAGGCGCAGCCGAACCCCTCGGGGAAATGTCGCGCGAACTGGTCATGGCCTTGCGCGACCACTACCGAGCCAACCCTACTGCTAGCGCCGAATAATGCGCGTGCAGATCGACCACATGCAGGGGGGACCCTCAACGGCCCCGCAGGCCCTGCGCCCCGTCCAGGGGCTCCACCAGTGCCCTGAAGCGCGCGATAGGCTCCAGGACGCCTACGCCCTACCGGAAGACTACGACAGCGCCCCAAACACCGCCCTGCCGTTCTAACCGATCCATGACAACCAGGCGGGCACACCGAGGCCCGCCGCTTTTCATCCAAGGATGCCGCAGAGTGGCACGACACAACGCCAAGGGCAGGACTAAGAGCGGCCCGCCATTCGTCAGGCTGTTCTATTACCTCATGGACAGTCCGGCCTGGCTGAACCTCATGCCGACAGACCGCGCTGTCTTCCTTCAGATCATGCGGCGGTATCATGGCGCCAACAACGGCCAGATTGCTGTCTCTATCGATACCTTGGCGCAGGAGTGCAATGTTCGGCCTAACACCGCGTCAGAGGCTGTCAAACGGCTGATCGCGGCCGGGTTTGTCGAGAAAGCTCAGGAGGCGGCGTTTTCGCGGAAGGATCGAAAGGCGACCGAGTACCGGCTAACTTGCTTCAGGTGTGACCGGACGGGCGCCGCGCCGGCCAATTCCTTTCGGTCAAAACTGCCGCTAGGGGAGGGGCAAAATTTAAACAACGGTATCGGTTGAGGCTGCTGACGGTATCGGTTGAGGCAGGTCGCCACGTCAGAAACAGGCTCACGGTAGCCTTAAGCGATACCGTCAGGGTTATTTTACCCTCTGTCACGGTATCGGTTGAGGGGGGTACATATACATCTAGCCATAGGCGGTCTTATTTGTGAGACTGCTGACCGTCATGCGGAGCGCCGACCATGAACACACCCGACAACGTAGCTTCGCGCCTTCGGTTCATGGCGTATATCCAGAACGTAGCGGTGAACCTTCGGCAGCGCGGTCTATCTCCCGACGATAATGTGGCGGAAGCTGTAAGGCTGAATGTCTTGGCCAGTCTAGCCGAGGAGAGCATCCTGCTCCAGCCATATGACAAGACTGCCCCGGATTAAGCCGACTACCGTTCGGCGATTGCGGCAGCTAATGCAAATCCGCCCACTCTATTGATAGTGTGCCGCCAAGAGAATCTATGGCCCTCACGACATGCTTAAGGGGCGTTTTGTGATGCCGCGCGCCAAACAGACTTTTGGTTCCGAGTGACCGGTTTAGCTGCTTGATGCTCGTTTTGAGCGCGACGGCACGTAGTCGAATTGAGGACATTGTCGGATCAACGCCATCGAGGCGCATTTTTTGAGGCTTTCCGATGCCAAGGCATGTGATCTGCCACTGGATAGACCGGCACTTCACACCGAAAAGTTTTGCCAAGTCACCAACACTAACCCCCTGTCGACGTAAGTTCGCAAGTTTCTTCCGGTCGGCACCGGTCCACAAGTTTTGATTGCTGCTTGCTTGGATACGGGAGGCCCTTGCCTGCAATGATCTGCGCGTCCGATGCGGCAACTCCCTTTTCAACGCATCATAATTGGGGTGAAGCTTCCATATCAATTCATCTTCGCTCGGAAGGTAGAGCGTTCTACTGGGGCCAGAGTGGGACAATTTGACCTCCCAACACTTTTATAGCGCGGCTGATCGCAACCCAGTCATATCGGCGAGGAGAGATCCAGTATCGACTGCGCCCAGTCCATTCATTGAGATCAGCACGCGTGTAACCCATCTCGTGGGAACGCAGCAGTATGAGGTCAACGATCTGCAGTCCAGTTGCCTTTGGTGGCGGCTTGGGTCTGCGCACTCGCATATGATGCGCCTTGGAATAAACTTGGCGCTTGGTTTTATCATCCAGCACCTCGACAATCTCTGCAACAGGCAGACCGTCCCTATATGGTGGGGGCATCTTGCTGGTCTCAGCGGCTGACCACCGTGTGCGCGGCTTCACCAATCCGAGCTGACGGGCCTGCCGCTTTATCGCGCCAGAAGTCCGACGGATGAGCAAGACAACCAGCTTAGCGATGTCGGGATAATGCGCTTTTACTAGCGCTTTCTCGTCATCAGTCCAAAGCGGCTGCCCTGCCAGGGTGCAGCCCTTCTTATGCATGTGGCGATGAATGTTGGCTTGGCCTTTCAACGCACGATCTACGGTACGCGAGTCATACATCGGATCACTCCGTGTCTGCTGCCCTAGCAGTGATAGTGAGCCACGATTCGCGCCCGGGATCATCTACGAGGTTGCGTACATGGCAATGTTGCGAGCAACTGTATGAACGCCGATAGCGATCCGTGCGAGGGAACATGACCGAGACCCATAAGATCGACGCTGAGACGATCGACGCTGAGACGATCGACAAGTTCGAGGGCATGATGCCGACTGAGGACGGCGGGCACATCGTTGCCAAGGTCGTCATCGAGGGCAAGCCTCGGCACTTGGCCATCCCGCTTGAGGATGCCGTTCCAGCAGCCTTGAACCTGTTTGCGTTTGATCGTCTGTGTCGGCAGATCGTCGCGGGTGAGGGGCAGGAGGTCGCGCCGATGCTTTTAACAGTCAAAGATTGGGACTTGGTATTGAGCGAGACGGGCGCTCCAATCCTGAATGTCGTGACACAGGGGAAAATAAACCTGGCCTACCAGTTTAACCCGGATGATTTGCCGGAGCTAATAGCCGGCCTGCTTCGAGTGGCGGAATTTTTGCGGCAAACGCCGCCGTGTGGCGTGACAAAGCAGTAATCCCTGGCGCCTTTTTATGCTGACCATGTCATCCGTTGACGCATCAACGCTCTCTTGGAGAAGTGACATGTCGCAAAATCAACCGCCATGGGTGGAAGGCGGCGAACCCAAAGACCCGCCGGCCGTCCCACCGGGCTTTCCAGAAGAAAAGCCTGTTGAGCTGCCAACCGACGAGCCCAGGGAAGGTGTTGTAAGTCCACCGGCCGAAACCCCTCCGATCGATCCGCCAACGGAAATCCCGCCGGTCGATGCGCCGCAAGAACTGCCACCGCCTGATCAGCCAACAGCCTGAATCGCATCCCGAATTTATTCCGCAGGATGTATTATAGCACCTGTGTAGGGATGGACACGCCGGAGGCAGCCCTCTTCTACTCTCTCAGGCTGCCTCCAACGTGTTGCCCGTCACAACAAGAGCCTCGGCAGAAATGCCGGGGCTTTTCATTTGGTATCGCCGCTAGGGCCATTTTCCGAGTCGTACAGACTCAGGTCGGCTCTGTCCGCCACCCTTCCGCCATCACATCGACTTTGCCGTGTACGGGTCTCCTTGTCATACAGAGGCGTTGCGCATTTGATGCTTACTTCCGCGGCGCAATGCCATGCCGCCGACTTACGAGCGGCAAGATATCCTCGATCGCCGCCACGCAGCCCCAGGAGGATACCGTGCGGCTAGATGATGAACTGCAAAACCCCGACAACAATCAACCGAGACAAGGCCAACAAGGCGATTTCGGCAACGACGCCATCGACAAGGGCATTCATACCGAAAAGGATGGAGACATGGGAACCGGCAACGACGTGGTTGGCGTCGACGGTACAGTACTCAACCCTGATGGATCGCCTCAAGGCACCGATCTAAACGGTGATGAAGATATGACGCCGAACAGCGAAGCCGAGGACGATCCGCTCGCCATCCGCGAAGAGCAATCAGCAACATAATTGCCTGTCCCATGGAATGAGTTCAATCTGAGGTCGGGAAACGCATCAGTATTTTACTACACGCATGACATAGGTAGGTGGTGCCCTCGGGCACATGACGGGCTGGTCCCATATCGCCCCCCCTGATAAGGCCAGCCCGTTACCCCACACGCACGCACCGGCTACGGCCGGCTTTTTTGTGGCCGTAAGGCAGATGACAATACGTCCCTTGGAACGCCAACGCATGACTCCGCACGATAAGTTTGCCAGTGATCTTGAGGCGATCCTCGAAACCATCAAGACGCAACGCATGGACCTAATGAACGGCAGCTATCCGCAGGAGACCCGCAAATTGGTCTATGAGCGTCTGCGCTATCTTGCCAACGAGGCGAAGTCGCTCCTTACAGAGATGGACAGGATTGACGAGACGGCAGGAGCAAGTCCTGAAGTAGATAAGGGCAACGCCAGTTAACTAGAACACCCACCGGAATCGGACTGAAAACTTACGTCACCATTGTTAGCCATAGAGTCTATCTCCACCTCGCAAAATTCGAGGCTCACATGGCAATACGCCCTTACTGGAGCGGCACCATTCGTGTGTCGCTGGTCTCCCTGTCCGTGGACATGTTCACGGCGCTCGACTCTGGGAGCAAGATCGCTTTCCACCAAATCTATAAGCCTACCGGCGAACGGGTCCGACAGAAACTGGTCGCCGGCGACGTCGAGGTCGAGCGCGCCGATATCGTCAAGGGCTACGAGGTCGACAAGGGCGAGTATGTCCTGTTCGAGCCTGACGAGATCAAGGACCTCAAAATCCCCTCGAGCAAGGCAATGGAACTCGTACGTTTTGTTCCCTACGACGCCATCGACGCCATCTATTTTGACACGCCCTATTATCTGGCGCCGTCCGGCAAAGGGGACCTGGCCACCTTCAGTGTAATCCGCGACTCCATGCGCGAAATGAAGGTCATGGGCCTGGGTCAGATCGTGATTGCCGGCAGCGAGCGTCTCTGTGCTGTGAAGCCGTGCGGACCAGGCCTGCTTCTTGAGACCCTCCATTATGCCGAGGAGATCAAGAAGGCCGGCTACGTCTTTGGCGACATCAAGACCGTTTCTCTGGATGCCGATGAAAAAGACCTCGCCAAGCAACTGATCAAACGCAAAGTTGGTGATTTCGAACCCGAAGCCTTCCACGATCGCTACAGCGAAGCTCTGAAGGAGCTGGTTGACTCACGTATCGAAAATCGCGAGCCGGTCATGCCGGAGGAACGGCCCACCGCTAAGGTCGTCAACCTCATGGATGCGCTGCGCGCCAGCCTAAAAGAGTCGGGCGCCGCCAACGATGATGCCAAGAAGTCGGACGCCAAATCAGCGGCCAAGGCACCCGCCAAGACCAAAGCGAAACCTGCTACACGTAAGGCCGGTTGATCATGGACGATCAAGGTTATCGCCGTCGTGCCGCGACGCAAAAGACACTGTTGCAATTCCGAGAGGTCGAACTTGCCACCTTGGCGGATGCCGTGCCGGCTGGTCCGGAGTGGGTTCACGAGATCAAGTTCGACGGCTATCGGACATTGACCGTTATAGACGATGGCCATGTGACCATGTACTCGCGGTCCGGTCTGGATTGGACTTCGAAATATGTCGAGATCGCCAGGCGTCTGAAGACGCTCAAGGTGCGAAATGCGATTATCGATGGTGAGATCGTTGCGCTGAACGAACACGGCGCTTCGAGCTTTTCGAAGTTGAAGGACGAATTGGGTGCAGGCCGCAGCGAGAACCTTCAGTATTACGTTTTCGATCTCCTGGTTCTCGATGATGACGATCTCACCAAGCAGCCACTCATCGATCGGAAATTTAAACTGCACGACATCATTTCCGCGCAGGATTTCGAAAACCACGTCATCTATAGCGAACACTTCGCGGAAAACGCCGACTTCCTGCCGCATCTCTGCCGCCTGGACATGGAAGGCATCATTTCGAAGCGTGTCGACTCGATTTATAGCGGCCGGCGGAGCAAGGCGTGGCTGAAGGTTAAATGCCACAAGCGTCAGGAGTTCGTCATTGTCGGCTTTACTGAGTCGGAGCACGCGGCGCGGGGTTTTCGCTCCCTGCTTCTTGGCTATTACGATGACGGCGCCCTTCAATTCGCAGGAAAGGTGGGCACGGGGTTCAATCAGGACAGCCAGTTCGAAATCCGCAAAAAACTGGACGCTCTGAAGGTCGTACCCAAGCCCTTCAAGAAGCTCCCGCCCGATGTAGGCCGGGGTATTTGGGTTGAGCCAAAGCTCGTCTGCGAGGTCGAGTTCACCGAATGGACGCCGGAAAACCGGCTGCGTCACCCTTCCTTCCAAGGCTTACGCGAAGACAAGCCTGCGAGTGCGATCGGCCGCGACAAGGCAACACCGGTCCAGGTCGCGGTCAAGGAGGCGGAGGTCGAGATAACGAAAACCGTGCCGGCGGTTAGGCACCGACATCCGTCTGCGCCTTTGAAACCGTCGAAGGCGGGCCGCGTCGATGTCGGCGGCGTCAGTGTGTCCCACCCGGACCGGGTCGTTTTTCCGGAGCTCGGCCTGACGAAGCTCGATCTGGTGCAATATTATGAGGCGGTTGCCGACCGCATCCTCCCACACATCGCCGGACGGCCGTTGTCGCTAGTCCGTGTGCCGGACAATGTCGATGGACAGCAATTCTTCCAGCGCCATCTGCCGGACCATGGCGGGTTGTCGAACGTCTCGGCCGTCAAAGTGCCAATCAAGACACGCACCGAAGACTACATGAAGATCGATGATGCGCTTGGGCTTTTGTCCCTGGCACAATGGGGCGGGGTCGAGTTCCACCCATGGGGTTGCCTAGCGGACCAGCCGCTTCTCCCCGATCGCATGATCTTCGACCTCGATCCCGATCCCGGCGCGCCCTGGCAGAATGTCATTGATGGTGCGGCCGAGGTGCGCCAGCGAATGACTGAACTCGGCCTGCAGTGCTTTCTCAAGACGACCGGGGGTAAGGGGCTACACATTGTCGTCCCCATAGAGCGTAAGTACGGATGGCCAGCCATCAAGGCTTTCACCCGCGCCATTGCCGAGTCGATGGCGCACGATAGCCCTGACCGCTTCATCGCTAATATGTCAAAGGCTAAGCGCCAAGGCCGCATCTTCATCGACTATCTGCGCAACGACCTGACATCGACGGCGGCCTCAGCCTTTTCCGTGCGGGCGCGACCGGGTGCGGGCGTATCGACGCCGCTGGACTGGAAGGAATTGAAACCGAGCTTGAAGCCTTCAGTGTTCAACCTCGAAACGATAATGCGGCGCCTGAGAAATCAAAAAACCGATCCTTGGGCGGAATATTTCCAAATTCGGCAAGGCCTTCGCCCGGAAATCCTGAAAGCCCTTAAGATCGATCCCAAGTGATAATCGAAGCATTAACGCTTGATTGACGGTGGCCAACACATTGATTTTTTACAGGTCGAAAAGGCGTAGTCGCGCTCTCATCACGAGCACGACAATGCACACACATCCCACACTCATCGAACGATCAGTTGGTTCAACCCTGTGCGCCTTCAAAAGTGGCCGGATCACGCTGGATGAAGCATCACTTGACCTAGTCGAATTGATCGCCAATCAGATTGTCGGCAGAACAAATTACGCAGTGGCGGTGCTTGGATATTATGTTCGCAAAGCGCTTGAAGCGCTTGCCGACAGGCAGATCGACCTGTCTGATGTGTTTGATGCGATAGTGGATGCGGCCATGGAAGGCCCCCAAGGGCATGTTGCCGCCTCGTCGAGATTGGCGCAGCCTCTTGCCAGGTTGCAAGCGTTTTAGCGTTGCTTACGACTTTCCAATGCCTGGCGCTGAACAGACTCCTGACTCCTTACGAGACTTCGGGAAGGATGTTGGCCTCATTGGAGGCCATGTTATGTCTAAAGACGGTTTATACGTAGAACCCCGCCCACAGGGTGATTTCGCCGTTCGTAAGGAAGGCTCGAAGCGCGCCAGCGCAATCGCACCCACGCAAGCCGAAGCTATCAAAAGTGCCAAAGAACTCGAGCCAGGTGGCGAAGTTCACGTCGCGCGTGTTCGCAAGGGTGGGGATGGCCCGGATAAATTTCGTAAGGTGTAGTTGGACCAGACCGAGCGGCCTTTACTTTGGACGTCCGAACCAAAGCTCCGACAGCAATGCCGGGGCTTTCTTATAAAAGCTAGGCCGCTTCGAGCGAAAAGGCGTCGTCTTTCCAGCTACTGAAGATGTCGATGTCATCCGATCCGTTTAGCCACGCCTGCCAATCCTGCGGGTCAATTACGACCGGTTCGCGGTCGTGTACCTCCAACATACGGGAGCCTGGTGCACGGGTGAGCATGGCGCAGGAAAGAACTGGACCGTCCAAGGTTTGGGCATGGTCATAGACGCCAGCTACACCCATCGGCTTACCGTCGGCCCTGGCGATCGCCACCCGTTGTTTCTTGTTTGTCTTGCCGAAAAGCCCATGGCTCGCAGGGAGCCATTCAAAGTAGCGCTCCATAGGAATGATGACCCGGCGCTTTTTAGCCCAGGACTTCGCAAATGCCGGTGCCGTCTCGACCGTCTCAAGCCTTGCGTTCATTGTGCTGAACGACCAGTCGGCAACATGGCCGGAAAACGTAGATGGAATTAGGCCCCACCGCATTTCGATAGCGGTAACCTGGCCTTCGCGGTTCTTTGCGAGCACCGTCACATTCCGGCTTGGGTACATATCGTTGTCTGCCTGCTTTTGGTTCGTGAACGGCGCTGGCACGTCGAAATAGCCCGCGTAAATCGCTAACTCTGCCGGGGCACCATATCTGCCACACATACCGTACGCTCACTCTGCTTCTGCATATCGGTCTGGACATTCCTATCCAGCCAAGAACAAAGATAGAACATTTTGGTGGATTGGCAAGACGACGATGTGTGACCACATGCCGGCGGTACCCGACCCCGACTGAAACCTTACGAGCGTACGGGAATAATCAGGTTCTTACTTGCCCCGAAGAAAGCGCGGGCGGTCATGGCAGTACGCCCTTACAGAAGGGACGACCGATGACTGTAATGCCTCGGGATTTAAAGGCGGCTCACGATGAGCAGACTATTCTCGATATCGTTCGCAGGTTCCAGAAATATCAGATCCACCTGGTCGAAGCGCGAGCCGCAATTATGTCAGCCTTCGGCGCGGCCAGCGACGATTGCAGCAGGCAGGGCTTGATCGATTATCTCGATTCGATCCTAGACCGCGTACACAGCCAGGAGATAGACGCAGAGACAGCAGCTTCTGACATCTGGGAGATGACGCAAGCGTCTAAGTCCGGTACCCCGGATTTCGATTGGCTGCTGGACATCGGGCCTGAGTAGGTCAGAACAGTGAGCCTTGATCAGGCTGCGCCTCGGGTATCGGTGATACGGTTGGCTCCGGCTCTTTGAACTCGGCTATACGCGGGTGCACCCTACTAAAGCTGATGATCTTCAGTGACCCATCCGGCAGCGGCTTTTGCAGGTCCGGGATTTCGGCGTTGGGAATGGTCAGCCAGCGGTCAATCTCCTCCGGCGTCCGAAGGATCACCGGCATTGCCTTTGGATGATGCTCGAACACTTCGGCATTGGCATCCGTCGTCAGGAAGGCGAAGACGTCACACGAAACCTGTCCTTCCTTCACCATTCGAACGCCGGTCCATGGGGTCCAGGCGCCAGCGAAAAAGGCCAACGGCTCATCCTCGCTTAGAGCAAACCAGGCATTGGTCGTTTTACCGTCAATGGTCGTCGGTTCAGCGAAGCTGGTAAACGGCACGACGCACCGGTTTTCGACGCCCATCCATCGCTGCCAATGCTTGATCTCAGGGCGTCGAACGTTCGTTGTGCCTTTGTTGTAATTCAGCGTCGCGACGTACTTGTCTGGACTTGGCAAACCCCACCGTGCCATAGCGAGCTCGCGCCCGTTGGGACTATTACGCACAATCGGAGCCGGCTTATCTGGATAGACGCCAGGCAACGGTGGGAAATTGATCCCGCTGTTCATTGCCTTTGCCATGGCGACAATGGCGGCTGCGCCTACGAGTTCGGAGTAGAGATTGCACATATACCGCTCGCATCAGATACGACTATGCCGACGTTAAACGCCTCTGGCCTGTCAACGCAAGCCGGAACCGGATCAATGCGAGGCAAGTAGTTCGAGAGTGGCAGGGTCGCGCTGTCCACTGCACCATTTGTCGAGCGCCAGGCCAAATATGTTGTCCGGTTCTAAGGCCGCGCGTTCGAAGAGGGTCATGGACGATTTGAACTTCATATCGTCTGGCGATCCGAACAGGGCATTTAGTGACGTTGCGGATGCGTTTGTCGCCGCGACTGTGGCCGCGTCTAGCCGTTGGCCAAGTATGGGGTGGTCGAGATACGCACGCCCCTCATCAAGTGACGACAAGCCGTAATACTGCGCGGTAGACGACCGGCCCAGGCCGCGAAGCTGAGGAAAAATGAACCACATCCAATGTGTTTGCTTCCGGCCCTGGCGGAGTTCCGACAAGGCGGTTTCGTAAGTTCTTTCCTGAGCGTCTACGAATCGCTTCAGGCCGAACGGGTCATGCTGCGCCATTGAACTAGCCATCGGTTCACGGGGTAATAATGGTCGAGCGATAGTCTGACGCCGGATAAATTTCGATGCTTTTCCACAAATTGCCAGTGGTGGGCGGTAAGCATCTAAAGCCTTGCCCCATCAGCGAAAACGTTGAGCCCAAAGCCTTGGGTTAAGCGGAATAAGGCTTTTGGGTTGTGGCGGGTTCAACCAAGGCACTATTGACACCTTGCTGAATTTGAGAACAAAAAGCGAACATATTGTCACTTAACCCCGAGACGAGATGCTTCAGAAGGAATCATACCCGTGTCCCCGCACTCCGAGCGTACCACCAGAGCCGAGCTTGCCGATCTTAGAGATCGTATCCGCAAGCTGGAAAACACCTCTGCACGCCCTCGGACCTACCTGCCATTTCATGTCCCGGAAATCGATAATCGCTTGCCTGGTGGCGGCATCGCTCTAGGAGCATTGCACGAAGTTGCGGGCGGTGGGTCAGGCGCCATAGATGGCGCTGCGGCTGCCGCCTTTTGTGCCGGGATTGCTGCGCGTACCGGCGGGCAGGTCATGTGGTGCCTTACAAAGGCCGATCTGTTTCCAGCCGGCATAGCGCAGGCAGGCCTTACGCCCGACCGCCTGCTGCGTGTCGAGGTCGATGATGACAAGAGCCTTCTCCTGGCCTTTGAAGAAGGACTGCGGCACGGGTCATTGACGGCCGTAGTAGCTGAAGTTTCCCGGCTGGATATGACGGCCTCCAGGCGCTTGCAACTCGCTGCCGAGAGCACAGGCACATTAGGCCTTGCTCTGCGCCGCTGGCGACGTGAGGTCGATGCTGCGGACTTTGGTCATCCCACTGCTTCACGCACCCGGTGGCGAGTGACGGAGGTTCTGCCTGAAGAACTACCTGTGGCCGGGGTAGCCCGAGCGCGGTGGGCTGTCGAGTTGATGCGCGTACAAGGCGCCGAGTGCGCGGATTTCATTTTGGAAGCATGTGATGAGCAGGGTTTTGTCGCTCTACCTGCCGTATTGGCCGACCGATCGGCTACGGCGGGCTTTGGGACCAGCCGCGCCCGCGCGTGATGTTCCTCTAGTTCTCAAAGGCGTCGAACGCGGCAAGCGTGTTGTCACGGCGGCTGATGACCTGGCACAACAGATCGGTGTTCGTATTGGGATGCCAGTTACCAAGGCGCAAGCCCTGTTCAACGATCTCGTGCTGATGGACGCGGACAAGGACGAGGACCGAGCAGCACTTGAGCGCCTGGCACTGTGGGCGCTAAGACTTTCTCCTGTCGTCTCAGCTGATCCACCGGACGGGCTCGTCATAGACACGGCCGGCGCTGATCACCTTCACGGCGGCGAGAGCCAGACTGTCAGGTATGTTTTGGATCGTCTGCAAGAGACCGGCATTACAGCCGTAGCAGCGCTTGCCGATACATGGGGTGCTGCACATGCACTGGCTCGCTATAGCCGCCGAGACATCACGATAGTCCCACCTGGCGAAACAGCAAATGCGCTCTTACCCTTGCCGGTATCTACCCTGAGGCTTCCCGGCACGCTCGTTGAGACACTACATACGTTGGGCTTTGAGAGGATTTCCGATCTGGCGTCTCAACCCCGCGCGCCCTTGCAATTGCGCTTCGGGCCAGAACTAGGCAGACGGCTTGACCAGGCTTTGGGCCGCGAGAATGAGCCCATCCAGTCCGCGCGTGAGATCGAGTATATCGAAGTGCGGAAGGTTTTTGCCGAGCCTATTGGCGCCCCAGAGACTTTGCGGCGGTACACCCGTAAGCTTGTCGAGCAGTTTTGCGATGCTTTGGAAGTTGCTGGTCTTGGCGCCCGGTTGGTCGATCTGTTGTTTTACCGCGTAGATAATCACGTCGAGTCCGTCCGCATAGGGACTGCAAGGCCATCACGAGACATCAAGCAACTGTCTCGCCTGCTCATCGACAAGATCGAAACCGTCGATCCGGGGTTTGGCGTCGAAGTGATGACGCTCACTGCGACCTTGGCCGAGCCTTTAGAGGCCCATCAGATTGCGTCTGCTTTGACGGAGGACCAGCGGCCAGATGTCATTTCGCTTGTTGATGTCCTTGCTAATCGTTTGGGCGAGCAGGCGGTCTGTAGACCCGTGCCAATCGCCAGTGATCTGCCTGAGCGAAACGTGCGTTGGGCCGGCGCTGAGGTAGCCGTTACACAAACCTGGGCAGATAGCTGGAAACGACCGACACGGCTTCTATCGCCGCCTGAACCTGTGCAGGTAATGGCATTGTTGCCCGACCATCCTCCTGTTGCTTTCACCTGGCGCGGCCAACGCAGGCGCGTTGCGCAAGCCGATGGTCCGGAGCGTGTCTTTGGTGAATGGTGGAAGCGCGATCCCGAATTGGAAAGCGTTCGAGACTACTACTACGTCGTGGACGAGACCGGCAAACGCTACTGGCTGTTTCGCGACGGAGACGGCGAGTACGACGACACGGGGAGCCAGGGCTGGTACATTCATGGCCTGTTCGCATGACCGCCTATGCCGAGCTTCAGGTCACCACCTACTTTTCGTTCCTAAGAGGCGCCTCATCGCCGGATGACTTGTTTGCCACGGCCAAAGCGTTGGGCATAAGCGCGTTAGGGATTGTCGACCGCAATAGCCTCGCTGGGATTGTCCGTGCTTATGTGGCTGCAAAGGAGCACGGCGTCCGACTGATCGTCGGGTGCCGCCTGGACCTGAATGACGGATCTTCAATCCTTGCCTACCCGATGGATAGGGCCGGCTATGGCCGTCTATGTCGCTTGCTTAGCCTTGGCAAATCGCGCGCCGGCAAAGGTGAATGTGATATCGGCTGGGATGACGTCAGGCTCTACGCCGAGGGGCTGATTGCTGTCTTGGTGCCAGTACAGGCCGATGACACAACGGCCCTCCAATTGCGCAAGCTGAAGGAGTTATTTGGAGACCGCGCCTATCTCTCGCTGACGCTGCGGCGACGACCAAACGATCAGGTCCGACTACTTCATTTGTCGAACCAGGCATCAAAGTTCGGCGTTCCAACCATTGTTACGAACGACGTGCTGTTTCACGACCGTTCACGGCGAAAGCTTCAGGACGTGCTCACCTGCGTCAGGCATGGCACGACCATTGATGATGTAGGCTTCAAGCGAGAGCGCCACGCCGATCGATATCTGAAGCCACCCGAGGAAATGGCAAGGCTATTTCCAAAGTACGCCCATGCCCTCCAGCGCACGATCGAGATCATGAACCGGTGTACCTTCTCCCTGAAGGAACTGGATTACCAGTATCCAGAGGAACGGGTGTTGACCGGAATGTCGGCTATGGACGCCTTGAAGCGCTACACATGGGAAGGCGCTAAGGCCCGGTATCCGGAAGGTGTACCGGATGAGGTTATTACCAACCTTAAGCATGAACTGAAGCTGATTGAGGCTCTGGAATATGCGCCGTACTTCCTGACCGTCCACGCCATTGTCCGCTATGCCCGCTCAGTCGGCATCCTCTGCCAGGGACGCGGCTCTGCTGCCAATAGTGCGGTGTGCTACGTCCTTGGCGTTACGTCTATCGATCCCGCGCGCAACAACCTGCTGTTCGAACGTTTCATATCCCAGGAACGCGCCGAGCCTCCCGACATCGATATCGATTTTGAACACGAGCGCCGGGAAGAGGTTATCCAGTGGATTTACAAGACCTACGGCCGGGATAAGGCAGCGCTCACCGCTGTTGTCAGCCGCTATCGCACAAAGGGGGCATTGCGCGACGTAGCCAAGGCACTTGGGCTGCCCGAGGATATGGTCAAGACCATTACCGGTGAGGTCTATGGCTATTGGAAGGAAGGCCTGAGCCTTGAGGAGATTGCGGCCGCCGGCATCAACACCAAAGATCGCCGTATCCGCCTGACGCTGGAACTGGCAGGGCAACTGAAAGGTGCCCCAAGGCACTTGTCGCAGCATCCCGGCGGGTTCGTGCTGACAAACGACCGGCTGGACGAGCTTGTGCCTATCGAGCCAGCACGCATGAAGGACCGGGCCGTCATTGAATGGGACAAGGACGATATCGACGTACTGAAATTCATGAAGGTCGATGTCCTGGCCCTGGGCATGTTGACCTGCATGGCCAAAGCAATCGACCTGCTGCAAGGCCATAAGGATCTAAGCCTGGACCTTGCAACCATTCCTGCCGAGGACCCGCGCACTTACGCCATGATCCGCAAGGCCGATACCCTGGGCACATTCCAGGTCGAGAGCCGGGCGCAAATGTCGATGCTGCCACGGCTCAAGCCCCGCAGCTTCTACGATTTGGTTGTGCAGATTGCCATTGTCCGGCCAGGCCCTATTCAGGGCGATATGGTGCACCCGTACTTGCGGCGCCGGGAGGGCAAGGAACCGGTGACATATCCTTCGCCGGAGCTTGAGCGAGTTCTGTCGAAGACCTTGGGCATCCCATTATTCCAGGAACAGGCCATGCAGGTAGCCATGGTAGCGGCTGGCTTTACTGCAGGCGAGGCGGACCAACTCCGGCGCGCTATGGCGACATTCAAGCACACAGGCGGCGTTGTGAAATTCCGAGAGCGCCTGATCGGCGGGATGCTGGCGAACGACTACACCTTGAACGACGCAGAGCGGATTTGTGACCAGTTGGAAGGTTTTGGCTCCTACGGCTTCCCAGAGTCCCACAGCGCCTCATTCGCTCTGATCGCCTATGCGTCCTGCTGGATTAAATGTTGGCACCCTGACGCCTTCTGTTGCGCCCTGCTGAATAGCCAGCCGATGGGCTTCTACGCTCCGGCGCAGATCGTTCGAGACGCCCGCGAGCATAATGTGGAGGTGCGGCCTGTCTGTATCAATTCGTCCCGCTGGGACTGCACATTGGAACCGACACAGCATGAAGGGCGGTTTGCGGTCAGGTTGGGCTTTCGGATGGTGAAGGGCCTCAATAACGCGCACTTGGCAGCGATTGTCGCCGCGCGCATGAACCGGCCCTTCGTATCGATTGACGACCTATGGCGCCGGTCAAAAGTGCCAACCGCCACCCTTTTAAAGTTGGCCGACGCTGACGCCTTCCTGCCATCGCTGAAATTGCCGAGGCGTGACGCTAAATGGGCGATTAAAGCCCTGAGAGACGAGCCTTTGCCGCTATTCGCTTCATTGGCTGACAAGCTGGATGAGCCGGTGCCGGAGTTCGAAGAGGCCGCGGTGCAGCTACGGGCAATGACCAAGGGCGGCAATGTCGTCCAGGACTACAACCATATTGGTCTGACGCTCCGGGATCATCCGGTGTCCTTCCTGCGTAGCGATCTGGCGAGCCGTAGCATATTGTCGTGCCGCCAGGCGAACGAGTCGAAGGATGGCAAGTACGTCCAGGCTGCCGGCATGGTGTTGGTCAGGCAGCGCCCCGGCTCTGCATCCGGCGTCGTCTTCGTAACCGTAGAAGACGAAACCGGCGTCTTGAATGTCATTGTCTGGCCTAAGGTGTTCGAGCAGTTTCGGCGCGCCGTTCTGGGAAGCACGCTCATGCTCATCACGGGCTACCTGCAGCGGGAGGGCGAGGTAGTTCACCTGATTGCCCGGAGCATTGTCGATATCTCTCATGAGCTATCTTCCATTGGGGACAGGGACGAGTCCGTAGACGTGCGCCTAAGCCGCGCGGATGAGTTCAAATATGGACCGAAGGGTAGCGATAGGCGAGCACCGGAGATGCCCCTGCAAAAGGCCAGGAACTTCCACTAATGACCAGCCAGCTACAAGACCCGGAGGTAGAGCGCCTTATCAATGCTTTACTCGACAAGTGGCGCGCGAATGATAGCTTGAGCACGAGCCGACTCGGCGCAAGGCGGCCGATGGCGGGTAATGCCATAGCTCGCGTTTTGCGAAGGTTTTATCATTGCAGCCTCATACGCCATTAAAACAATACGCACGCTGCCGTACTGTATGGGTCACCAGCCCATGAGGGCGGGAACAGAGGATCGTGAAATGCCAGAAACTCAAGTTGGATGGCTTATGGCCATCGTCGTAGGCGCGGTCGCCGGTTGGCTCGCTGAAATGGTAATGAAGTCCAATCAAGGGCTTCTGATGAACATCGTCCTAGGTGTTGCCGGCGCCATTCTGGCCAACCTTGCGCTCTCTATGATGGGTGTCGCCCTGGGTGGCGTCCTTGGCTACCTCATCGCCGGTTTCCTGGGTGCCTGTGTGCTGATCGCCTTGGGTCGCATGTTGCGACGCCGAAGCGTCTAAATTCAGTTTTGATAGCCTAGACAAAATAAGCGCCCGCTATGGGCGCTTATTTTTTTGCCGGTCCCCTACTTACATCAACCAGCGGCCCAGATCGCCCCAGGGCAAGTCCGGACCGCCAGTGACGGAGCGTTATGGAACGCCTGCACACATTGGGCGGTTGCCGATAAGATCGCGATACGGAGCTGTCGGCAAGACGTGAGGTTCTCGTCTACGCCCGGTCCTGCCGCCAGCGGTGCGATGAAAATCATAGCAGCGAGCTCCGGCGAAATTTAGTGGTACGCCTGAGCAAAAATCACGCCTCCAAGCTGCCCGTTTGAAGGACCACCTGGTAATAACGCAATGCACAATTGTATGTGCGGACGGCCTTGTTCGATGAATGTCTGCTTCGGGGAACGTTCGATAATACCGGCCCGGATGTCTCCTTTTGGCGTTTACTAGTCTAAGGTACGAGCGAAAACTGAGGCACTAGCGAAAGCTGACTTTACAAGGTCAGTGTCTAAGGGCCCTATTCCAAAGCCAGGGAAAGAGAAGCTCAAGCGTGCCGCCTCATTAAGGCGGGCCGCAACCACGCCGGCTTGCCTACAGGCTGCCAAATTTGCGTCTGGTGGCGAACCGTTGCTTGAGTTGCGTCGTTTTAAGCTTTTGAATCCGTCGTAAAAAGAGATAAATACCTGCTTTCTAGCGTCCAAATATCCAGAAATGGGCTCAAGCTCTTCGACGACGTCATCGATGAGTTTTCCCTCGGTAATCGCACCGAGGTTGAAAAGCCAAGTTGAGGCAAGCCTGAGAGCACCATCAAACTTCCTATCTTGATCGGAAACGATCTCAACGGACGCGCAGCAGCTAGTGTCGTAGATTGTCACCCATGCGTCTTCAAACTCGATCGGGCCAAGAAAACCATCTTCAATACGAACGATAGCCTCCCCGCCAGGAGGTATTTCAAATTGGTTGCACATCGGCTCCATGAAGACGGTAAGCGGACGGTCGAAGTTGTTTTTGATCGGAAGTCGCATAGTTCGTCCCGTGTGCGTAATTCACTATGGATCCACTGGAGGACGAAACGCAATGGCAGCTATTACCCGGGGATCGCGGATAGCACCCCCAACATTTCCTAGCACGCCGCAGCCCTCACACCTTAGCAATAGTTAGCATTTGGACCTTATCAAGACTTATCGCACCAAGCCCAAGTATCCGGTCTAAAACTGTCCACTTTAGACCCCTCGCAATCGGACTCAGGAAGGCGCACACGGCCATCTCGCGCCATTCCAGCACCACAAGGGCGGAAACCGCGACTTTCGCCTGTACGGACTCGTATGAGTCAGGAAACGGCATGTGCAGATTTTGGCACCCTTTGAAATCCGTTGATTGTTTTTCGACCGGCAGGCCGGGGACGGGCCACAACCTCGACATTTGTTGACATTCACGAGGCGGGCTTAATACGCGCGCGCGGAATGTTCGGCCATTACAGACCGTCATTGTTTTTAATCCTGCCTCCCAGTGAGGGTGCAGATCGGCGGCGACCAGTAACCGCTCGCGCACACGCGCGGGGAATTGTCACCGCTGCCCTTTTTCGGGGTCGCATAATTCAGGACCTCACGCGCGCGGAGTTCACGGACGCTCTTTTTATGGGCTCCGAAAACTCACCAACGCCGCCCTTTTATGGACTAAAGAAACTCGGCACGCTCCCTTTTTACCGTGTCAAGAAACTCGGCGCGCCCTTAGGATTTCTTAGTACTTTCGCCACACCGCCGGATGCCTGGCTTACCGTCTAAACCGATCTACTTTAGACACGGACGCAGGCGCTTGTGATGCCTCGCGTGCGCGCGCGGAATTGGCGGAGGTCACCTTTTTACCGTGTCAGATAATTCCCACGGGGGACCTTTTACCGTGTTACGAAATTACCAGCCTTGGCCCCTTTTATCGTGTGGGAAAATTCGGTCGAGAGACCCTTTTACCGTTCCGAAAAATTCAATCTCCGAAGTCGGCCAGGGCACTAATTGCCTTCACGTACAGCGACGGGTGATGCTGACGCACGAGGCTGATGATCCGCGGCCCTTCGCGTTCGAACAATTCTTCAAACTCCTCCATGGTTGCGGGCACATCAGGGCGCGCCACAGGCTTAGGCTTCCTCGACATGGGCAATCACCTTTCTTACCAGCGCTTTGAATAGTCGCTTGCCCCGGATCACCTCGCGTGACCGCAGGCCGTGCTTGTATTGTCCGTTTTGCTTTCCGGTCTTCCCGCCTGAGTTCTTGCCGCCATGCAGACGGCAACGCCGCTTTCCGTGGATCGCGGGCGCCTGGCAGGGGAGGCCTTGACGGTTCTTGGCTCCACACCGGCAGGCGGCCCGCAATCTCAGGACCGGGGAGGGGTTCATGGCATCGGCGTCGATAAGTGCCCCGGAGAGGGAAACTGTGGGTTCATTGGCTACCCGATCCATTTTCAGCACGCCCCATCCGGTTCGGCGCTCATCAAGCCATAAGTGTCTAACACGCCGACAGCAAAGACCCCGAAGGCATCCCTTACCAGGCCATGCGGTTGCAAGGCGAGTTCGGCCAGGGCTTCAAGCATCTGCACGATACCGCTCAATGTCGAGACGGCGCTGTTTATGCCTTCGTCGCTCAGGTCTATGCGAGTGAGCAGCGAGAGCATTGCCGCGTCAAAGCCCATTCCCTGCATTGCTGGAATGACAACCGAACTGTACGTCTCCGCCCGGTCTTCAGGCGCGACACGTCGAAGGCCCAGCGTCATCATGAGCAGTGTTTTCATGACATCGGCAGTCCGTACCGATTGTGTGTGTAGTGCCTGGGTCATTGGTCACCCTTCGTAAGCATGGGCTTTGCGGGTTTGCGGTTCTTGTCGGAGTAGCTGTTGAGTAATCCTTTGGCATTGGACGCAGCCGCAGAACCCGCAACCGTTTTGACAGCCACAGGCGCGACAGCCTTCGCAGCCTTGGAAACGCGTGTCAGGATCGTTTTCAAGCGGCTGTCGGGCATGGCATTGATTTGCGCAATGGTGACATCGCCGCGTTCAAGCATGAGCCGTGCATAGGCTTCCAACGTCGGCTTGCCCCTCAACATCCGGGTTTTGTACCAGACCTGCCGCGCAGGATCGGCCACCATCTCAACGAGACTGGACATCAGTCCAGCGCGGCTTGTCGGTAGCTTCGGGTTCTTGCTGCCAGTAGCTTCCGCCAGCATTTCGCTTTCAATGTCCGGTGTGCTGCCGCGTGATTGCCGGGGCATCATCCGCGTTGCGTTATTCCTTATCTCCACTGCGTTCAAAATGTCGCCGTGCAGCTTGGTGCCGACATCAGGCCCCAGATGTTCCGCAGCGATTGCCAATTTGTCACGAACGGCGGGCGAGTTCATCGAGTCGAGGAACGCCTTAGGCCCACCAGTACGCGAGGCCATTTTCTTATCGAAGTCAGCCAGGAGGCCCGCGAGGTTCGCTTCCTTTTCAGGGCCAGACAGACCGGCCACGTACTGACGATAGGAGTTTGCCGACGCCCCGCTGAATTGCCGCGCCGAACTGTCAAACGCGGTCCTGTTCCGCAAGTAGTCGCTGGCTGTGTCGAGCGCCTTCGCATAGGACGGGTTCAGGCTGCGCAGTTCGCCAACCAGATCGGAACGCGCGGCATCAAGGTCAGAGGCCGTTTCGTTCCGGCCACGTGCCCGCGCATCGCGCACAGCGTCGTCAAGGTAGCGCTTGGTCTTGTCCAGGCGCTCCATTGTGGGGATACGCTCCTCCACCACCGCAGGGGAAAGGCCGTCTTGGCGACCGTCCGCGAAGTCCTGAAGGTTGCGCATTGCCGCGTCATCATCGGCCAGGGCTTGAGCTGTCTGGCGAGGTGTGGCGCCACCAGGCACGCCCATCTCGCCCATGCGCTGATCAAGGCCTTCAAGGTATTGCGCCCGCGTCGGGTCGCCATCAGCCTGCATGGACCGCATAGGCTTGCCGCGTGCCTCGTTGCGCAGTGCGTCGAGCAATTCGCGTTGTGTGGGGACAGATCGAAAATAGCCTTCCTCCCACGCCCTGACGGCAGCATCATCGAGCGACATTCCCGTGTCGCGCGTCAGACGCTTCAACTTCCCTACACCTGGATTGAACAGCATCCGATCAGCATCGAAGGCCTGCAGGTCGCCAGTCTTGTCAGCAATGCCCCCCATTTCGGCCAGGGTATCAGACAGCGACGCGCCCGCCTCACGATTGGCACGGCGCACACCGCCGCCACGAAGCGCTTGAATGTCGTCAATGTAGGCCGCCGCATCGCCTGTAGGCGCACCCGTGGGCAGGCTATCCGGCAGGGCAATCGTTTCCTGTAGTGCGTACGGATCGCGGCCACGGTTCAGGATGCCCCTTGTTGCCGTTCTCATTGAGGCCTGAACATCAGGTCGCTGCAGCACGCCGCGTAGCACAGGACTGTCTACCGGGACCTTGTACGCTTCATCATAGAGCGGCTGCGCTGCCTTTTGGCCCCGAACCGTCGCGGCGTCTAAGTTGGCTTCTGCCGCCTCTGGGATTATGCCGGTGCGGGCTTCTGCCGCACGGTTGATCCTGGCCGGGGTATTGGCGATGCGCTCAGACATCCTTCCCGTCACCTGGGAGCGCAAGCCTAAATCCTCCATCTCGCCTAGACGCCTTACGCGCTTGATGCCGCGCTCGCCTACAGCTTCCGCGAACGAAAGTTGAGGGTTGCGGGCCAGAGCTTCGGCGGCTTGGGGGCCAGCCTTGCGCAGATCCTTTTGGGCCATTTTTAAAGCCGCGCTTTCGGGCTTACCAAGCACACGCGGCGATTTCCCCATTTCTGCGCTACGCTGTGCGGCTTCGCTCAACACTCTTGCCGGATCAGCTATCCTGACCTTGGACGGATCGACGCGTGCGCCATTGCTCACGAGCTTTCCACCCCGTGCGAGCATCCCAGCGCCTTCCGCACCTTCGCTCACGCCTCGCGCCAACAGGCCAGCCTTGCCAGCACCGCCGCCACCGCCACCAATCGCCATAGAGCCCACATTCATAATGGCCTCTGTAATTTGGCGGTTTGCCTCGCGACCTTCAGGGCTCGATTTCTTGACCGGGCCTATGGTTGGAACCAGAGCCAGCAGGCCAAGTTGAGGCTTTGTCACGTTCGACAAATTGAACTGAACACCGGCATCATACATGAGATCGGAGTACGGACGGGATGCAGCCTTGAGCGGCGCCGTGAGCACCGGAGCAGTCGCAGCGCCCACGGCGGTCAGGGCGGTTAATGCCTGATCAGCTGGATAGCGCAGGGCATCCGAGACGCGTCCACCGATGTTATTGGTTCGCTCATTCTTGGCGCGGCGGGCCTCGACACGGTTTTGCTGTTCGGTAAAGGCGTCCATCGACTCCTTAATTCCGGCCTTGTAGTCATCCAGCAGCGTTGGCTTCTTTACCGTGGCCTTGGCTTTCGCGATTGGCACAACGGCATCCGCTTCCCACGGCTTTGCCGACGTGCGACGCGCAGACTCTTGAGCAGGACGAGAGCCGCCGACCGGGACAACGGGGTCATTTTCCCAGGGATTAGCCACCTTTGCGCCTCCGTTGGCCGTCTGGGCTTATGTAGAAAGTGCCGGGCTTGAGGTTGTTATAAGCCGCCTCACTATTCACGATCAGTGGGTTATCTTCGGAGCCATAGGCGGCGCCTGGCTTAAACGCGTGACGGTAGGCTGCGCGCTGCGCAGGGTTCATGTTCGCGCCGTTTTGCGGGGAACCAGTCTCCGAGCCGTTGCCCCGCTGTCCGAGGGGCGCATAACCGTTGTCCTCTCCGTAAGTGGACTCAAACTGAGCGATCTCGTTTTCGTACTCGCGACGCAACTGGTGTAATTTTGTAATTGCCACGTCCGCGCGATCCGTCGTGTTTGGAACATATGGCTTCAAGCGCTTCACTTCCGTGACGGTCTGAGAGGCGCCCGCCCGGTCATGAATGACACGGCCACCGATGTTGGAAACGGCGGCGCGGACCTTTACTCCGTCTGTATCAAAGCGTTGCCGGACTTCGTCTCCCAGATAGTTCGCGCCACCCATTGCCTCGGGGTTCGCGCGGATCATTTCAATTGCCTGATCGATCCCGGTAATCGCCGCCTGGTTCGCTTGAAAGCCTGCTTGTGCCTTAACGGGTACTTTCTTTGCTGCAGGCTTGGCGCCTGAAATCACGTCAACCTTGCCGTCAGGTGAAATCTGCGCAGGCGTGCTTGCGTCGATTCCATAAGCTGCCTTTTCCTCCGGTGTCATGAGGCGCGTTTGCTGCTTGCTACCTTGTGATGTGAACACGGCGCGCGCACCACCACCACCGGAAACAGCGCCCGAGCCACCACCGCCAATGAACTGACCGAGCGCCTGATTACGACGCAGCCACGTAGGCAATGCGCCCGCGCGTTCAGGATTGGCTTGCGCAATGGCGCGATACTTTTGCTCCCGCAGTTGCAGATACCTTTGCGGATCACCGCCGGATTGCTGCAGAAGGCCTTGGGCCGCACCCACGCCCATATTAACAGCCGTGTCGAAATGGACGGCCTGGAGCGCTGGGGGCAGGTTCGCCGCGCCCGAGGCGTCCCAATATCGTTGCTTGTAAACCTCACGGGCCGCGCCTGGCGTCAGGCTGGCAACATTCACGTCCGGGTTGGCTTTCTGGTTAATGCCGAAGTTGGCCGGCGCACCGTTGCCATCCGAGGACGTGTAACCACCTTCCTGCGGCGCAATAAAGCCGTCATAGATCGCATCAAAGCCGCTACGCCCGGCATCACCGGCACCAGCCGCACCACCTCCACCGCCATACGACGACAGGAGGCCAGAGCCACCCGAGATGCCACCGGTCTTCGGTAGTTGAACAACCGTCTCTGACCCGTCTGCGTTTTTCAGGTTCTGATACTGAACCGCGTCCGCTTCGCGCAAGGTTTGGAGTGAACCGGACTCTTTATCGAAGGCGCCGACGAAGCCGGTGCCTGTCGTGGCAAGCTGATATTCCTTGGCTTTCCGTCCGAGCGCCGTGGTCAATGCCGAGAGGTTTTCGTCGCTCTTGTCTGCTTGCCGCATTTGATCCAGCAGAAGGACGCTGAAGCCCATCTGCGTTAACGCCGGAGCCAGGACGTTATCAAATGCCTCCTGCCGCCTCTCGTACTGAACACGCTTGAGGCTTTCCGTCATGTTCAGCATCTGATTCAGATACTCAGAATGGACTTTGCGCTGCGCCTCTTCCTGCCTCACCTTCAGTTCGCCGGCATTGACGTTGTAGTCCTGAAGCGAGCGCGCACCGTCGAAATCACCGGCCTGCATCAGCAAGCCCGATGCCTTTTCCGGGTCCTTGCCATACTGCGCCAGGATGCCGTCGCGGGCCTGCTGCGTGCGGTGAGAACGGCCAAGCTCAAAGCCTTTTGCCGCATAGTCGAGCAAGTTCGGAGTGCGGATTTCAGACATTGGGCCAATCCAAAAAAGTGAAGGATAATTCTGGCTTTTGCAGACCAAGATCACCACTGCCGCTGCCGCTGCCGCTGCCGACATGCGGACGCACTGCGGCATGGTTGGCAATGGCGTTAAGTTCGGAGGGGTTGAGCGTGCCCTTGAGGCAGCTTTTTAAGGGGGTGTTTTGGTGCAAATCCATGGAAGAAATATACCATTCGGAGGAGCTGCAACCCATTTAAATATATGGAAAAGTATGGAACGTTAGGCTTTCCATTTTCTCTTTGGCCGAGGCACCTTCAGACCCGCCCACACAAGCGCCTTATGGACTGTGCGAGATCCCGCCCACACCTCCCTTTTTGCGCACTCTTTGGATATTTCCCCCAAGACGTAAGACTGTTTTTCATTAGGCAGCCCGTCAGGGTACACCTCCCGAACCACACGAACGACTTCGCCCCATAAGGCCGTTGCGCCGCTCGGGTCGCTGTATTGTGGACCGGGAAGGCTAATGCCGAGGTTGCGGGCTTCTGCAAAGTCGTCAGACAGCGCCGCAAACTCTGCTGCGAGCAACGCCAGTCGCCGACTGATACGAGAGGCAACCTCGCGCTTATGCTCGAATGATGGGCCAGACACATCGACGGTCATGCCGCACCACCCAGATATTCCACCACCTTACCTGCACCACCACCACCCCCCTTATAAAAAGGGGGGGTGGTGGAGCACGAAGGTTGCTCCACTGCTCCACTTTGCACCACCGCAGTTGATGAACGTGGAGCACCTGCCGTGTAGTAATCCTTTGCGACGCGGCGGGCGTCGTTCCGCTTAACCCGGGCAAGGTGTCCCGCGGCTTCCCATGCTTTCAACAGATGTCGGATTTGTTGCTTTGCGCGTGGCAGTTCCAGCCCTAGAGCATCCGCTACCGTATGACCGAGCCAGAACGGGGACTGATAGTCGCAACGCCCCTGATCTTCGGAAAGGGAGGACATGGCCGCGATAACCTTGGCAACGTCATCCAACTTGATAGGAGCCTCGGCAGGCCAATCCCACGAGGTGACGACGCCAACGTTATCGCCGTTGCCAAGATCGACCGAGACGAAGCGATACCACTCAGAACCGCGATTTGCGGGCGCAAGGTTTGCCTTGCCATTGTTGACGCGGAAGTACGGCCAGGCGGCATCGACACCGGCTTTAGCCGCTTCATCGTCCGTCATGGCGTTGAGGACACGGCCAGAGCGCACAGCACCGACGAGAGCCACAGCGCCCCGGCTGTCCTCCATCGTGGTTGCTACGCCCGCTTGCCCCTTCTTGACGTGGTGGACAAGTTCAACCGTACACCCGGTCGCGTCTGCGATCCTGGCCCAGGCCTTCACCACCGCATCAATCGCGCCGTTGTCGTTTTCGCTCACACGGTGCGACGATACGAAAGGGTCAACGATAACCGCGCCAATACCTTGCTCCGTTATCACCCGGCAGAGCTTCGACACGAGAGCTTCATTCACCACCGCGCCGTCACGGCTTTGACTGCCGAGGATGATTTCAGCATCACGGCCAGAGCCGATCATGAGCCAGCCTTCCAGATCGCCCGGCCTCAGACCGTAGTGAAGGCAGGTCGCCGCAATACGCCTTTGGGTTTCCTCTAGGGGGTCCTCAAGATTGATATACCAAGTCTTGACGCGCTCTTCGGGCACGATGCCCAGCAGACCGCGACCAGATGCCAGCACAAGCGCCTCTGTAAGAGCGAGGGCAGACTTACCGGAGCCGCCGGGAGCGACGGTGGCGGAGACGAAGCGCCGAATGTAATGCTTGCCGTAGAGCCATTGCCGAGGCGGCAGCGTGGAAGGATCGACCCACGACCAGCGCGTCAGGGGAAGGGAGGTCCCCTTGTCATGGCGAGAGGCTAGAGCCTGAAGTTCGGCCAGGATCGGCTCCGGGTCATAGTTGTCCCGAATGGCAATGGAGAGATCGGCAGAAAGCGCTTGTTGATGCCGACGGCGCGCCGCAGCTTCAACAAGTTGGATCATGGGCTTGACGCGCGTTGGTGTTCCGCATTTTGCGCCTAGGTTTTCGAGGGTAGCCTTTCCACCGTAATCAAGAAACTCCTTCATCTCTCCGTGCGTTAGGCGTGCGCCGACAGCCTCGGGGAGCGGTTCACCCCCCTCCGCATCGATAGTCAGCAGGGCACGCCAGATAACTTGGTGCACCCCATAATAGTGCGCCTCGGGTGGCAGGGAGCGAGCGAGGGGGCGGACATCCGAATAGACCATGAAGAGGCCAATTAATTCTTCACTGGCATCCGCTGCGGTCAGGTGTTCGCCCGGTTCGGTCTGTGGAAGGATGGCGAGGGCGTTCATTCGGCGCCCCCGTCGATCAAGCCGAGGTCGCGCGCCTGCGCTTCTGCCTTCTGCAGAAGTACAATTAGCGCCGGAAGCAATGCCACTTTGACGGAGATACCTTTCGCAGTGGCCTTCGCGTCGTCGCCTGCGTAAATGCGGGCATCAAGAAGCTTATGGCCCTTAACCGTGAGCGAGACGCGAACAACCTCTCGGCTATTCTTCTGGATATCGCCCAGGATGACGGGCAGGGATGGGGCCTTACTCATGTGCCGCACTCCCCACCATCGCCTTAGCGGCCTGCAGCAGTTCAATCAGGGCATCCAGATCAGCTACCGGGACCGGCAGGCCAATTTTGGTTCCCGTGTACAGACCCGTAGAGGTCAAACGCTCGTAGTGCCGAATATCCACGATGGAGCAGGCGTCGTTCACAATCACACGGGTTTCCACCTTGATGCCCGTGTTCAGCTTTCCAATTAGGCTCATGTGCGCACCGCCTTTGCAGCGCGTGCCGCTGAAAGGTGGACGACGGCGCCCATATTGAGGAGTGCGCGCGTCTCGGGTTCATCGTGGGAACCGGCCAGGCGCATCAGGGTCAAAGCTTGGCGGGTATGGTTGGCGATCGACGCGCCGGGGAGGGGGGAAAGGACACTACGCATTAAGGCGCCCTTCCATGACCAAGCGGTCGAAGATCGCCATTGCCAGCGCTTCAATCGGGCGTTTGCCCTGCTCGAGCAGTTCGCCGGCTTCTTTGAAGGCGGCAGCCCACAGGCCCTCTTCGTCGGCAGGCTTCGGTTTTTTGTACTTTGCGGCTTCAGCTTCGATCTGATCAGCAGGCGTTAACTCCCACATGATCGACTTCGCACCGCGCAGGCCGTCACCACGCTTGCCGCTGTCGCGGACAAGGCCATGGCGGGCCAGTTCGGACAAGCGAGGGCGGACCGAGGGTACAGCGGCTTGATATTCGGATGCCGGGATGAAGCCCTTCGACACCATTATGAGCGTCACGCCTTCAGCAGAGATCGCAAGTCCGCACTCGTTCATGATCGCAAGAACGCGTTCGCGCTGCGTCTTGGCCGTCTTGGTTGCCATCGCGGCAGCGTCACGGCTGGTTTCGCCGGTCGCGTTAGCACGGTAGCGGACGGGAAAATCCAAATTCGGAGATTGCGAGCGGAGAGGGGATTTGCTATCTTCTGAACCGTCAGCGCCACCAAGCATCGACATATCAGAAGCGCCGCTTTCCACCTTGCCAGAGGTGGGGCGGCGTTCGTCGTTGTACTTGTCCATGTTTATTGCGCAGCCTCCGTGATGAGACGTTGCGCTTCGGACGAGGGAATAAGAGTCCGGCCCGCGATCTTGACCGGCTTCAACTTGCCATCCTTGATCAGTTCGTAAATGGACGTGCGACTAAGACCTACGGCCTTGGCGAAGTCATTAATGCGGTAGGAAATTGGCTGCATGTGCAGGCTCCATATTGTCGGAGCCTGTTAAGTACACTCACAAACGAGCGCGGACTAAAGAAGTAACTTCGCTTTGCGCGAAGAAACTTCGCGAAGTAAGCAAGTTAGGACGCAGGATTCAACTGTCTCCAATTTGCTCCGATTTGCAGATGGGTCCAACCGCCAAATCCGCCCTCCTGCGCCATATCGGCTAACGCTCGGTATGACTTCCGCATATCCTCGATGCCGGATCGTAGAAATGCCTCTTCGCGAACATCTTGCCGAAGCAGCCATGACGACTTTGACTCATATTCTTTACGATGCCACGAGGGCTTGTCACCCGTCCCAGTGCGATCTTGATGTAAAATCAGATGCGCACCGCCTTCAACGGCGTCTCTCTCGGAGCTCACGGCAGGCGTTGGAAATGCCGACATCACCTTCTGTCGATCAAATGAGACCGCCGTAATATCGGCCTGTGTCACTTTTTCGCCTGGGCCGATTTGGCTCATAGCTCCGATAAATTCGCCCGCAGTCCCTCCGCAAAAATGTCGGCCAACTGCATCAACTCCGGTGAGTGATTTAGAATGACTTTCGCCAAGAAACCTTCCCGTGGCGCCTAAATCCACTTCATTAAGCAGCGCGTCGAGCAGTTGCCGTGAAGGAAGATATGCAGACGCGTCATTGCTTTCATCGAGGTATCGGATGTCGATCAATGCTGTTGGCGCAGATACAAAGGCCGCGGTAAGCGAATGGCCTGCTTTCCAGTCGACGACAATTTCTGCGACTTGCCGGAGATCTCGATATGCGACCCACCCAACTGTAGCGAGGACGTCCCAGAGCTTTCGATTGTGTAGGCGCTCGACTTCTTGTTCGATCATGCTCAGACGTTCATCGGCAGCAAGAGCTAACGCCGTCGGGGGGTAGTCCCGCGTTAACGACTGGCGAGCCTTCTCGATGTCGGACTCTGAAACCATCAGAGTTTTGCCATAGAGGCGGTCGTCCGATCCGCCATTAGTCTCATTGAGACTTACTGCGCCGGTCATCCAGGAATTGTATGGCGTGAGGGCCACGTCCTCGCTCGCAGTTTGGCCATAGGTCCCGCCGGGCCGGGTATCCGCAACGCGAAACTCTTCGGGTAAAAGGTATCGTTCCGTTCCTACGTCGGGCTGATGCCAGACCTTGATGTCGTTTCTCAAAAATAACCGATGAACGGCCACTGCGCCGGCAATAGACAACTTCTCGTCTCTTATGCGCCACAGTTCGGATATGTAATGCGACCTGACCTTTTCAGCGATGCCGGGCTCACGTCCAGCGCCTTCGGTTTCAGCGCGTTGTTCCAAGGTAGTTTCCAGCTTCTTGATGTCGAAGCCAGTTAATTCCTTTATGCGCCCGTTGACATCCCGACTTCGGTTGAGAGTTTCAACGGCGAACTTCCACACCTCGTCCGCCCTTACGTATCCCTTCAGGACGCCTTGCCGCTCAATTTCTCTGACTGCCATGGCGGAAAGCTACACCCATTCGCCGTGAACAAAAAGGGAAAATCATTCACGGCTGACCGCAGTTGTGCGCTACCATTCGACCAGGATTGATTCGAGCTGGAGGGATGATGCATATCGATAATAGGCCGGAGGCACCAACTCACCGGTGTTTCACTTGTGGTGGCGCGTACAAGTTCGCCTTTGGCCGGTACACCGGCTATCCATTGCGGGGATACGACATCACCGTGTGCCACCCCTGCTATTCGAGCAGCGAAGACGGTTGGGGGCCGATCCATGAAAGGAAGTTGCTGGACCACTTATCCTCAATTGGAAAAGCCCCGCCCCAGAAGATCGGAAAAGGTTTTCTACCGAGGGAGTTTTAGACGTCGTACCTTTCGACCTACCAGCGCTCAATATGAGCAATTGGGGGTACAATTGGGGGTGTTGAGTTGTAACTGTATTTGGATACTGTATTGAGATCAATTGCTTATTTGTTTCGCTCGAGTCCTTTCCTGGCACCATCTGGGTTTCCGTCAGCGCCTGCTGATGTTTGAAAAGCCCCCTAAAATCTGATACTTTACGGGCTCCGGTGTTCGGCCGACGCAGCGGCTGTTTCACTGGATTTGCAATCTGCAGAACATAGCCATTCCGGGCTGGGCCACCGTCGCGAACCCTGTTGCGTTTCCGCTGTCTGCGTGGGGCAATTGCCTGCGCACTTTAATCGCCGCAATTGATTTCGACAGGCGATAAACTTTATGGAAGAGGTAAGGATAGAGCGAATCCTGATAAGCTCGTGGTATAAATTACCTCGTGTGCAACTTGCAAAGGCTTCAGCAGCGAATAGGATGGTGGACTGGAGATGCCTTTGACTGAGAAAACGGGTCCTGACGAAGGTCGTACCATTACGATTCATGACGTCGCACGTCATGCGGGCGTTTCACCCATGACTGTTTCTCGGGTGATCAGCCGCAAGGTCAATGTCAGAGAGCCGTTAAAAGGCAAGGTCCTCGCCTCGATCGAAGCGTTGAACTACACCGTGAACGAAGCGGCACGATCGACCCGCGCCGGTGTAACCAAGGTCTCGATCGGCATACTCTATTCAAATCCGTCGCCAGGCTATCTGAACGAAATCCTCTTGGGGGCACTCGAAGAGACGACACGGTCGGGCGGACAGCTTCTACTGGAGAGCTGTGGCGGGCTTCAATCGCAGAAGGCCGCCATGGAGCGCCTGATCAAGCAGGGCGTGGATGGTATTATCCTGCCGCCGCCGCTTTGTGACTCAGCGCCGACGGTGCATATGCTGAAGCGCGAGGGTATTCCCGTTCTTGCCCTGGCAACCGCGGCCCCGCTCGAAAATGTCTCGGCCGTGCGCATCGACGATTTCGAAGCCGCTGCCGCGATGACGAAATACCTGATTGAGCTGGGGCACCAGCGTATTGCATTCATCAAGGGCGACCCGCAGCATACGCCTACCTTGCAGCGCCTGCGCGGCTTCCAGCATGCAATGGCCGAGGCCGGCCTGGAGCTGGATGAAAGCCTGATCGCAGAGGGACTGTTCACCTATCAGTCCGGGCTGATCGCCGCGGAGCAGCTCCTGGCCCTGCGCGAGCGTCCAACCGCTATTTTCGCGTCCAATGACGAAATGGCCGCAGCTGTTATTTCGCTCTGCCATGGCATGAAGATCAAAATCCCTTACGACCTGAGCGTCTGCGGGTTTGACGATACGCCCCTGGCCACAACGATCTGGCCTCAGATCACGACGATCCACCAGCCACTGGTCAAGATGGGGCAGGCCGCCGTTGCGACGATCTCGGAGAAGATCCGCGATATTCGCCTGGGCCAGGCTTTGAAGCCGCGTCAGCTGATCCTGGAATACACCTTGCAGGAGCGGGCTTCGACCGGGCCGGTCCCGCGTCCCGAACTATTTGGGGTGTACGAAGGCGGCATCCTTCCGCGTTAAAGCCTCTTCGACTGTCCAAAGCCGGGCGGCGCCGCGGACACCCGACGAATCGCCCCACTGCGCCGGAACGATTTTCGCCGACCAGGCATCCGAAAAGACGCGGCCGCCGATGATGCCCGGCAGCCGGTCGTAGATCTCGGTGACATTGCTCAATCCGCCGCCAATCACGATGACGTCCGGATCGACGACATTGCAGACTGTGGCGAGCGCCCTGGCCAAACGACTCATGAATCTGGCGACAGCGTTTTCGGCGTTCGCGATGCCTCTGCGCGCGTCGGCGAAGATCTGCTCCGCTGACAGAGGCATCCGGGCGGTCACCAGGTAGTCCCGTTGCAAGCCTGTGCCGGAAATCCATTGCTCAAGGCAGCCATACTGTCCGCAATAGCATTGCGGGCCGGGGTTTTCCTGGGGAGATGGCCACGGCAGGGGATTGTGGCCCCACTCGCCGCCTATCCCGTTGGCGCCGGCGATAAGCCTGCCGCCTGCGACCAGACCGCCACCGCAGCCGGTGCCGAGGATGACACCGAACACGACGGTGCCGCCGGCGCCGGCGCCATCGATCGCTTCACTGAGCGCAAAGCAGTTCGCGTCGTTGGCCAGCCTGACCTCGCGACCGATGGCAACGCTCAGGTCCTCCCGGAAGCGACGGCCGTTTAGGTACAGGGAGTTCGCGTTTCGCATCACACCGGTGGTCGGCGAAATCGAGCCCGGCGTGCCGATGCCGACCGTGCCGCGCTGGCTGGTCGTGCGCTCGATCTCGTGGACCAGATCGCGTACGACGCGGATCGCGTCCTCGTAGTCGCCCGGATTGCCACGGCGAATGCGGGTGATGATCTTGCCATGAAGATCGAGCGCTGCGGCTTCGATCTTCGTCCCGCCAAAGTCTATCCCGATCTGCATTACCAATACGGCACCCAATTCTTGCGCAGGCGCACCAGGGCCTCGAGGTAGAAGTAGTCGCCCCAGATGCAGTACTCGTCGACGCCGATCTGTTTGGGCATATGGTACACGCTGTGTGCCAACAGTCCGTTGCCGGCGTCATCAGCCTTTGAGGCGTAGGTGCCGGCCAGTGACCGGACGATCGCGATGGCGCTGTCGCGGTAACGCGCCTGCTTTTCCGGGGAGGTGCAGCCGGCCAGTTCCAGCAGGCCGCAGGCCGCGATCGCCGCTGCCGAGGAATCGCGCTGCTCACCGTCATCAGTGAACACCAGGTCCCAGCAGCACACCTTGTCGGCGGGGAGCCTGGCGAGGAAGTAGTCGGCCAGGTTCTCGCTGGTGGCGATCAGCGAGGCATCCTCGAAGTAGCGGTAATTCAGCGGAAAGCCGGAAATGCCCCACGCCTGGCCGCGCGCCCAGCACGAGGAATCGGAGAGGCCCTGATGGGTGGAGCCGAACTTCGGCGCGCCCGTTGCCGGATCCATATGAAAGGTGTGGAAGGTCGAATTGTCCGGTCGGACAATGTGTTTCTGGGCTGCCTTGATGTGAGACCGGGCAGCGTCTGAAAAGCGCGCATCTCCCGTCTCGTCGGCCGCCCAGTAGAGCAGCGGCAAGTTCAGATTGCAGTCGATGATCATGCGGCCGGCCTCGTCAAGGTCCGACAGGTCGCCCCAGGCCTGGATAATTCCAGCCTGTGGCAGGTAGCGATCCAGCAGGCGATGGGCGGCTTCCAGGGCGGCTTCGCGGGCCACGGGTGAGCCCGTCAGGCGCCAGGACGCGACGCACGACAGCGAATAGAGGAAGCCCAGGTCGTGGTGATTGATATTGACGGCCTGGAATACACGGTGGTGGAAGCTGTCGACCTGCTTTTGTGCGATGTCGCGGTACCTGTTCTGCCCGGTCAGCTCATAGGCCAGCCAGAGCATGCCGGTCCAGAAGCCGTTGGTCCATTCGGTATTGTCCATTGCCGCGTAGACGCCGTCTACGCTGGATGGTTCAGGCCAGGCATCGGTAAAGGCCGGCAGTGCCGCGTCGATACGCGCCAGGGCGTCTGTAATGGCAGAGTCGAGAAAGGCGAGCGACGCGTCAGCGTTCGGGCTGGGCGGCGCGTCCGTGGGGGAGGCGAGAGGCATGGTTCAAACGCTTTTATCGAGAGGCATGGTTCAAACGCTTTTATAAGGTGACGTCGCTGGCTGCGTCGCTCGTGCCGGGGGGAGGCGCACTGGCCGGTTTGGTCAGTATGGAGGGGTCGCGGGCGAGGATGAAGATCGACGCCGCCCAGAAAATGAGGGCCCCAAGACCGATCAGCAGGTAGGTGTGCTGAAACCCGATAAGGTCGTAGGACTTGCCGACGGGCTGGGACAGGATGGCCAGGCCCAGCGAGTGGCCGAAGCTGACGCCAACGAGGTAGATGGTCGAGGACACGCGCGACTCGAAATGGGCGGCGATGTAGCGGAAGATGGAGACCGCCAGGATCGGCAGTTCGATCGAATGCAGCATTTTCATGCACGAGATCAGGACCGGGCCGGTGACCAGGCCTGAGCCGGTAATGCGGATGATCATGATGCCGGAAGCCAGCAACAGGCCGCGCTTGATCCCGATAAAATTGACGATGAACGGCGCAATGAAGAACATGCCCGCCTCGACAAAGATCTGCGCCGAGTTCAGCCGGCCGAACATCTCGCGGCCCAGTTGCTCCGTCGGGAACTGCGAGGCGTAATAGACCGGAAACTGCTGGTCAAAAACGAGATAGAGATTGGTGACGCCCAGGATCAGCACCATGAAGCCCCAGAATTTGGGCAGGCGCAGGACCTCGAGTGCATCGCGGACCTTCAGGGAGGATGACGCCATAACCTCGTCTTCGCTGGTCTTGATTTTCACGAAGGCGAGCGCGCTCAGGAGGACGACAGCCGTGGCCGAGGCGATGAAAAAGTTGATATGCGGGTCGATATTGAACAGACTGCCGGAGAAGAAGGCGGCGCTGGCGAAGCCGAGCGAGCCCCACATCCTGACGCGGCTGTACTCAAATCCGTACTTGCGGCCGACGCGGTCCGTGAAGGACTCAAGCGCGAATGAACCCGCCGCAAAGGTGAGGCCGATATAGGCGCCGCCCAGGCTGGCGCCCAGCATGAGATTGGAGCGCAGCAGGGGCTCATAGAGATAGATGAAAAAGAAGCCGCAGGCCCCGACCATCAGGGCCAGGAACAGAAGGACGTGGCGGCGGTATCCGACCTTGTCCGAAATAAAGCCGTACAGCGGCTGGCTTATCAGGGCGGCGACGAAGTTGGCGGCGAAGACGATGCCCGTCTGCTCGCCCGTCAGTCCAAGCGTGCTTTTCAGCCAATTCGACAGGAGCGAGATGCTCATGGCCTGGGCGGCGAAGTAGGCGAACATATAGACACTGAGGAGTGCGTATATCTTCCTTTTGTCCTTCACTTCCGTCAGGATCGCTTGGGGAAACGAGGTCATAACCTACCTGCTGTGCACGGGGCTTTGCCCCAATTTTATTAGCGCTGTTTTGATATCGATATCAGACGTTTATGTTGAAGTCCATCGCTTGTGCCGGAATTTTGGATCAGTCCGTGCTTTTATAGTGTGATGGGTGAATGATTTCTAACACGCTGCGCTATAGTCAGGCATAATTGGACTTGATATCGATATCAGGTCGTGTAGGCTTGAGCCCAAGACATAATGAAGAGCACCGGGCAGGCTGCGATGCGCCGTTCCGACCTGTCAATTTCCGTTTGGGTCAGGCTGTGAAAGGTTGCAGGGTGTGCAGGCCGACGGCTTAGTCCGGGCGGCTAGCCGGCATGGCTCGACAGGTAGGAATTCTGCGGAGATACTGGCGATGCCAACACGGCGTGAAATGATGGCTTTCACCGCGGCCGGCATTGCGGGGGCAAGCGGCACATCGGTCGCCGCTGAGCCTTCGGACAAGAAGACCGCCCACGCGATCTCCTCGCCCGATGGTCGGCTGACGGTCTCCGTAACCGCAGCGGGGGAAGTGCCAACATGGGCCATCGCCTATGACGGCAGGCCTGTGCTCCAGCCATCGCTGCTCGGACTGTCCCTGAGTGCGCAGCGCCGCGTATTGGGCTTCGACACGCTTGAGGTCATTGATGCTGCGATCCGGAACATATCGGGGAACTGGGTGCCGCTCAATGGGCAATCCAGCCGCTATGACCAGGCCTCGGCCGAACTGACGCTCACCTTGCTGGACCGGTCCGTGGGCATTCGCTTCGCGATCATCGTCCGCGCCTTCAATGGCGCCGCGGCGGTCCGGTATCAGATACTGAGCGCGCCGAATGCCAAGGCTGTCACGCTTGATGGCGAGCGGACGGTCTTTCAGTTTCCGGCGTCGGCGCAAGTCTATGCCAGCCGCGACGAGGGCGATATCCATGTTTCTTCGCAGGCCGATATCGCGCCGCTGGAGCATCCCGACCTGACCGGTTCGTCGGACAAGGGCCGGCTGGCCGATCTTCCGCTGACGGTTGATATCGGCAACGGCCTGTACGCCGTCGTCGCGGAGTCCGACCGGCTGCACTACCCCCGCGCCATGGTAGCGCCTTTGTGTGCGCCCGCAATCGTCACGCACCTGATGGCCTATCCGGGCCGGGCAACAGGGTGGGGAGGGCCTGGCGATACGCCGCCCCAGGCCGACTTTGACATCGCGGTCGGCCAGAAGACGCCGTGGCGCATCGTCATGGTCGCCGACAGCGCCAAAGGCCTGATCGAGCGCCATCACATCGTGCCGACCCTGGCGACGCCTAACCAGTTGGGCGATGTGTCGTGGATCAAGGCCGGTCACATGTTCCGGATCATGAAGCCCTATTCGACCGAGGCTTCGCTGCGCGCCGTCGATTTTGCCAGGGCGCACAATATCAAATACGTCCTGTTCGATGCCCATTGGTACGGCGACGGAACCGACGCTTCGGAGCCGACCTATCCGATCGCCGCGCTCGACCTGCAAAAAGTCATCGACTACGGCAAGTCCAAGGGCATTGGCGTCGTCCTCTACATCGACCGCGTCGCCGTGACCCGCGCGCTGGATGACATGTGCCGGCTCTATCAGAAGTGGGGCGTGGCCGGTGTGAAGCTGGGCTTCATGTGGGAGGGGCGCCAGGTCGATGTCGATTTCATCTACAAGGTCGTCAAGGCGTTCGGTGAGCACGGCATGGTCGTCAACCTGCACGACAACCTGCGGCCGGCCGGGCTTGAAACCACCCTGCCGAACTACCTGACGCTTGAAGGCGTAAAGGGCAATGAGCAGTTCCCGCCGGCCCGCCATAATGTCAACCTGGCCTATACGCGCTCGGTCGTCGGGCCGATCGACTACACGATCTGCTACGCCCAGGAACGCAACCAGACGACCAATGCGCATCAGCTGGCCCTGGCCGTCACCTGCTACAGCCCCCTGTCGATGCTCTACTGGTACGACAAGCCCGAGAAGTATGCCGGCAAGGCGTGGCCCGAGCTTGCCTGGTTCGATAGCGTGCCGACCACCTGGGACGAAACCCGGGCGCTTGCCGGTGCGCTCGGTGAATACGTTATCATTGCCCGGCGCAAGGGCGACCTCTGGTACCTGGGGGCGATCACCAACGAGATGGAACGCCGGGTAGAGGTCGATCTGTCCTTCCTCGGCCAGGGCAACTGGTCGGCGACCCGTTACATGGACGGCACCCTGTCGCGGCCGGCCAACACAACGCCTGTCGTGATCGGGAACAAGACCGTCACCTCGGCGGATCGCCTGAAGCTTCAGCTGAATGCGGCCGGCGGCCAGGCCATCCGCTTTGCGCGTATCTGAGAGACCTATGACCTGGAAGCCTTTGGCACTTAGCTGTTGCCTCGTCTCAGCCATCGTAACCCCGGCAAATGCCGCTGAACCGCCTCTGGTCCAGCCGGCGGCCTCCCTGCCGCCGGGAATCTGGAGCCCGGATCAGGGGGACGGTACCTATATCAACCCGGTGCTCCAGGGTGACTATTCGGACCCCGATGCCGTGCGTGTCGGCGACGACTACTATCTGACGGCGTCGAGCTTCACCAACGTGCCGGGCCTGCCGATCCTGCATTCGAAAGACCTGGTCAACTGGACCCTGATTGGCCACGCGCTGGCGCGGAACGTGCCGGACAGCCACCATTCGGTGCCGCGCCACGGCGGCGGAGTGTGGGCGCCGGCGATCCGGCATCACGCCGGGACATTCATGATCTACTACCCGGACCCCGACTTCGGCATCTTCGTCGTAACGGCGACCGACCCAAAAGGACCGTGGACGACGCCTGTCCTGGTCGATGGTGCCAAGGGAGCAATCGATCCGGCGCCGTTCTGGGACGATGACGGCCAGGCTTATCTGGCCATGGCCTTTGCCGGTTCGCGCGCGGGTTTCAACAATGTCATCCGCATCAAAAAGATGAGCGCTGATGGGACGCGGGTGGTCGACGACGGCATCGATGTCGTCGATGGTGGCAAGCTTCCCAAGGTCAGGACCTCGCAGGGCGACAAGCCGTGGTTCACGCTGGAAGGGCCAAAGCTCTACAAGCGCAATAGCTGGTACTACATCTTTGCGCCCGCCGGTTCGGTCAAGGGGGGCTGGCAGGGTGTGTTCCGGTCGCGGTCGATCCAGGGGCCGTATGAGGCGCGGAGCGTGCTGGACCAGGGCGTCACGGAGCTCAATGGTCCGCACCAGGGGGCGTGGGTCGATACGCCGGGCGGCGAAAACTGGTTCCTGCACTTTCAGGACACCGACTCCTATGGCCGCCGCGTCCTGCTGCAACCGATGGTCTGGGGCAAGGACGGTTGGCCGATTATTGGAGAGCGCCAGAACGGGGAGGCTTTCGGTCAACCCGTGACGCGCTATCGCAAGCCGGATGTCCCGCAGCAGCCGCGCGCGGTGCCGGTCGTGAACGATGCGTTCGGCGATGGCTATCACCTTGGCTGGCAATGGAGCGCCAATCCAGGTGAGGACTGGGTCGATTGCTCGGTCAAGGGCAAGCTGCGTCTCAAATCGGTGTCGTCGTCGGCCAATTTGTGGGAGGCCGGCAACCTGCTGACCCAGAAGCTGCCCGGCATGACCTTCAGTGCGACGACGCAGCTGTCTCTGAACGCCAACCTGCCCGGCGAACGCGCCGGCTTGCTGGTGCTGGGCTACGACTATGGCTGGATCGGGCTTGAGAAGACAGCGGATGGCGTACGGCTGGTTCAGGTCAGCCGGCCCCGCTCCAATCTGGGTGGCGCGGAAACCGTGCTCACCGCTCCCGTGCAGGTCAATGGCCCTGTCTGGGTTCGCGTCAGGTTCGAACCGGTCACAGTTGCCGAGCCCGTGCCGAATTTCGCCGACTACTGGCCGTCGATGCTCAGGTCTACCCACGCGCGGGTGACCTTCAGCTACAGCCTGGATGGCCAGGCGTTTACCCCGATCGGACCAGGCATGACCACGCAGCCCGGCCGCTGGGTCGGCACGCAGGTCGGACTGTTTGCTCAGGCGTCGTCCGGAACACCCGCCTTTGTGGCGACCCGTGTCGGATACGCCGAGTTTGAAGCGTTCACCGTGGCCGAGTGACGGGCGCGACCAGGTTAGGGATTGATAAGGTGCGCAAGCAAAAAACGTTGAGAAACAAAGTGCCCGCGGATCAGGGAGGCAGTGTCACGATCCATGACGTCGCAAGGCATGCCGGCGTCTCGTCCATGACCGTGTCGCGCGTTATCAACCAGAATGTCAATGTGCGGGAACCGCTGAGGGAGCGCGTCCTGGCGTCGATCAAGGCGCTGAACTACTCCATCAATGTCGCTGCCCAGTCGACGCGCGCGGGCCTTGGCGGTGTCCGTATCGGGATCTTGTATTCTCATCCGTCCGCATCCTACCTGAACGAGATCATGCTGGGTGGCCTTGAGCATGCATCTAAGCTCGGGGCCCAGCTGATCCTCGAAAAGTGCGGCGGCCTGCAATCCCAGAAGAATGCGGTCAACCGGCTGGTCGAAGCCGGTGTCGACGGGGTGATCCTGCCGCCGCCGCTGTGCGACTCGGAGGCGACGGTTCAGATGCTGAAGCGCGCCGGTATCTCCGTGCTCGCCCTGGCGACGGCACGGCCATTGCCGGACGTGTCGGCGGTGCGGATTGACGACTTTCAGGGGGCGCTGGCCCTGACGCGGCACCTCGTCCACCTCGGTCATCGCCGCATCGGCTTCATAAAGGGCGACCCAAGCCACACGCCAACCGACGTCCGCTACAAGGGCTTCCTGGCGGGCCTTCGGGAAGCCGGCCTGCCGTTGGTGGAAGATCTCGTCTTGCAAGGCCAGTTTACCTACAGGTCGGGGCTTGAGGTCGGCCGCGACCTGCTCGACCGGCACGACCGGCCGACGGCCATATTTGCCTCCAACGACGATATGGCAGCGGCCGTGCTGGCGGTCGCCCACGGCATGGGCATCTCCATACCCGATGAGCTGAGTGTCTGCGGATTCGACGACACGCCGGTCGCGACCACGGTCTGGCCTCAACTTACCACTGTGCATCAGCCGATCGTGGCCATGGGCCGCAGCGCCGTCGGCACCATCCATGACAAGATCCGGGCATTGAAGCAGGGGGAGGACAGCCGGCCGACCCACCAGCTGATGAAATTCATGCTCATGCACCGGGGGTCTACCGGCCCCGCGCCGGACAAGCTGATCTAATCTTTTGTTGGGTGGCGATATTTAAGGCGAAAACCGCTTCACACTTTTCGCCATATCGCTCTAATCGTCGCCTGGCCGGCTTCGAGAGGGCCAGCCAGGTAACGGCCTTATTTGAAGGTGATGCCTTCGACATGGGAGCCAATGTCGAGCAGGCCGGGCTCGGCGCGGGTGATCTTCTTTCCGGCAACGGTCACATTGTCGATCGTGATGTCACGCACCGTCCGGTCGGGCGCATAGCCCCGGATCAGGGAGGCAGCGGCCGCGCCCTTACCGGTATAGGCAATATTGCGAAGCGTGACGCGCTCGATGCCCCGGCCCGGGCTTGTATTGTACTTCTGGTTATAGAGGACCTGGAGGCTGAACAGCTTGCCCTCCTCGATGCGCTCGACACGCCAGTCTTCGAACGTGATGTCGCGGACGAGATTATCGTCGCCGACCATCAGCCCGATGGCGCCCTGGTAATCGTCTTCATCCTCGTCATGGTCCAGCACGTCGATATCGCGGAAGACGACGCGTTCGATCACTTCGGGTTCCGGATGCGCGGGAGACGGCGTATTGCCGTGGATGCCGATCATGACGTTGTGCGCGATGTCGGCCCACAGGGTCGAATGGGTAACGGTGACGTCGCGCGTGTCGCCCCAGGTGTCCCACCGGTGGTTATAGAGGGTGATATTGTCGTCGGACGTGCGGATGAAGGCGCCGGATATCCTGACCCGCTGGCAACCAAAATGCCCCAGGCCATCGGACCACTGGCCCCCGCCGATCGTCCGGATATTCAGTTCTTCGATATCCTGGGAGGCGTGGCACGCCATGGTGCCGTTGGTTTGATTGATGAAGATCAGCCCGTCCAGCGAGATCTTCCTGGAATTCCGGATCTGCATGCCGCCGGCGGCGTCAAACAGGCCGTCGCTGATCACTTTCACGTTCTCGACGCCGTCAATGATCAGCGGGCTGCGCAGCATTGCCGAGCCGTCAATATAGACGGTCGTGTTCGACCGCAGCCTGAGATCTCCGGAATAGATACCAGGGCCGAAATAGACGACGGGCTGGGTCAGGTCGGGTGTCTTGGCCAGGCCGATGTCATAGGGCGAGGCTGGGCGCTGCGGAAAGGCAGGCCAGTCGCGCCGGATGGCGTGGGTAAAGAGGTGGAGGTTGTGGTGGCGGTCGCCGTCGAACTCGATGCTGAGGTTCTCCGGCTTTTGCAGGGTAAAATAGACGACGCCGTCCCTTAGGGTGTGTTTCACTCCCTTGGCGGTCGGCCGGATATCAACCTTCGAGACGGTACCGTTATTCTTCTGGACGGAGACCTCAACGGCGCCGTCAAAATTGAAGTACACCATGGAGGCGTCTTTTTGCGGCCGGTCGTAGTCGACCTTGACATTGTACTCGTACACATCCTGCCACTGGCCGCCAGGGGTGCGCACCCGGACGGTGAAGTCGTCATTGTGGTGGCTATAACGGACGGGTTGAGGGAACGGAAACACCTCGACCTGGGATACTGCCGCTTCGGCGCTGGCCGTCAACATACTGGCCAGCAACCAAACTGTGGCGGTGATTATGTCCCTCTTGCCCATGCGGTCTCTCCTGTGCTCTGAACGCCTTGCAAAAGGCTTTCCGGTTATTTTGGATATCGATATCAAATCTCCGGGTCCGTGTCACTTTCCACGATCGCATTTTTCGCAAATGCCCCTTCATCATGCTGCGGCTTTTTCGCGTATTGGAATCCTAATATGTGAAATTTTATCGATCTGGATCGGCGATTTGATCGCGTCGGGAAATTATTTATACGACATTTCAAAAACTTATTTTCATATTATGAATCAATAACATTTTCAGGTGACCGTTTTGTGATAGCGTTGTCAAATGGTATTTTTTTGCATGGTTGGTTGTGTTTAAAATGTCTCATATCGATTTCTCATATTCGGTGCCCGATTGACGCGTTCACATGCCGGGTGTATTTCAAAGGTAACTGGTATCGATATCAGAATGGCTTCTGATTAGGTGCGAGAGACAATCCAGCATCCGTCCTTGGGCGACGGAAACGATAAAATGCGGGCGTGGCCACAGGCTGACGACCAACGCGAACAAAATGAGGAAACCAACATGAAGAATATTCGATCTTTTTCAATGCAGGCTTTTGGGCAGGTGTCGGGCCTGGCCGTGCTCACGGCGCTGGCGGCATCCGGCGCCTATGCGCAGGACGTACCGGCGACGGGTAGCGCCGCGTCCGGGGACGTGGTCGTTGTCACCGGCATGCGCGCCAGCGCGCGCTCGAACGTCTCACTGAAGCGAAATGCGTCCGAAGTCGTCGATTCGATCACGGCCGAAGACATCGGCAAGTTGCCGGACAACAACGTGTCCGAGACGCTGACGCGCATTCCGGGTGTCCAGGGTTACCGTTATGCGGGTGAGGGCGCCTCGCCCGGCGGCTCCGGTTCGGGCGTCACCATTCGCGGCCTGTCGGGCCAGACGGCGTCCCAGATCAACAGCCGCGTCTACTTCACCGCCGGCAACCGTGAATTCAATGTCGAAAGCGCCATCCCGGCGATGATCGCGGGTATCGACGTCTACAAGAACCCGTCGGCGGAGCATATCGAGGGCGGCATCGGCGGCCTGGTCAATATCCGCACACGGAACCCCAGCGATTTCAAGCGCCTGACCGTGTCCCTGGGCGCGACGCTCCGCTATAACGACCTGGAGAACGGCTCCGACCCGGAGGTATTCGGCCTGGTCGCGAACAAGTGGGACCTGGCCGACGGTGGCCGTATCGGCTTCCTGGCTGCGGCGGTGACGTCCGCAAGCACCGGGCGCTCAGACAACAACCCGGCCAATGGCGGGGCGAACTTCAAGCGGGCCATCCGCGCCGACAGTGCCGAATACCTGACGACGGCCGGCGCCAATCACGCCTATGACGGCCGTTCTGACACCTGGTTCCTGGCCAGCCTGCCGTCCACGGGGGTAAACCAGCCGAACCTGACCGGCCTGACGGCGGACCAGATCAGCAATGTCATGGTCGGTACCGCCCTGACCAACAATCAGTTCCAGGAAACCATCTATCGTACGCGCAAGGGCCTGAGCCTCGCCGCTGACTATCGCGTGAATGATGCCTTACGTTTCTACGCTGACTATAACTACACCTATTATCAGTATCATCAGAACTACCGTGGCCTGAACTCGGTCGACAACCAGACGGTGCAGGGCCTGACGACGTCGCCGTTCGAATACACGGAAGGTTTGGCAAATCGTAACAGCAACGGCGGAAGCGATGACGTTCTCGTCTCCAAGCGCCTTGCCGGCGCGACCTTCCTGAACTCGACGCTGACCTCCGTCAGCGGCGATGAGCACACGCCCTATACGACCTGGACGGCCGCCGGCGGCGTCGAGTGGTCGCCGACCGCGCGCCTCAGCCTCAAGGCGGACGTGATGTACATCAAGGCCGATCGGACGGTCGACAACCGGTCGATCAACATGGTGTCGGGCGCTGGCAAGACTTGGACCATTGTCCGTGGCGTCGATGGCGCCCCGCATACCTTCGATATCGTTGGGTCCAGCCTGGCGGATCCGGCCAACTGGGTGCTCAAGGACTATCAGAACGGCAATCACTCGGTCTGGGACGACAATGGTCATGCCATCGCGCTCAGCGGCAAGTACGAACTCGACGGCGTCCTGAAGGCGATCAAGTTCGGCTTCCGCAACGCGCATCAGGAAAGCACGTTCAAGAATTTCAACGTTTCCGCCAAGCCGCTGACGACCAATGGCGTGGCGCTGGCGGGCGACTTCTCGAATGCCATCTACGGCACCAGCATGCAGGACCTCTTTATCACGGCGCCAGGGAACTTCATGCGCGGCAAGGCGGGATACCCGGGCGGTTTCCTGGCGGTCGATTCCGACGCGCTGTTGGGCGACAACATCCGCAATCGCTTCGGACTGGCCGGCATTCCTGCCGATGCTTCGCTGCCCGAAGCTGTCGCCAGCCGCCGCTTCGTCGAAGAAGACACGAATGCCGTCTACCTGATGGGCGAGTTCGAACTGTTTGACGCCAAGCTTAAGGGCAATGTCGGCGTCCGCTACGTCACGACGGATGGTCATGCCATCGCCGGCCTCCCCAGCACCGGCCTGAGCCAGACGACCTCGTACAGCAACACGCTGCCGTCCCTGAACGCGACCTACTACTTCGCGCCGGACTTCCTCCTGCGTTTCGGCTATGGCAAGGGCCTGACGCGCCCGGGTCTCGACCAGCTCAACCCCAGCCTGACCTATTCGACGACGTCGGGCACGGGCGGGGCCGGCAACCCGAACCTGCGGCCGCAACTGGCGGACAGCTATGACCTGTCGCTTGAGCGCTATTTCAGCAGCACGAACTATCTGTCGGCGGCCCTCTTCCAGAAGGATATCGACAGCTTCTTCTACGGGATCGCGACCTGTGAAACGATTGCAGGGGCTCCGGCGCCAACGCCGGTAACGCCGACCGGATGTCCGTCGCCCCAGTACCTGATCACACGCACGATCAATGCCGAGCCGGGCTGGGTCAAGGGGATCGAACTGGCGGGCCAGTACTTCTTTGACGACCTGGAAGGCATCTGGAGCCACTTCGGCGTGTCGGGTTCGTACACCTACGTCGATACGGCGCTGCCGGTGAACTTCGGTACGGCGGCCGTCCCACGCTTCGTCGTCCTGCCCCAGCCGATGCAGTCGAAGCACAATTACAGCCTGTCGGGTATCTACGAAGACAGCAAGCTCTCGGCACGTGTCGTCTATACCTGGCGGTCTGACGCGATCCTCTTCGGCGCAGCGACCAACCCGATCGATGGGCGCTACATCAAGGCCTATGGCGTGCTGGATGCCTCGCTGAACTACAAGATCAACGAGCAACTGACCCTCTCGCTGAATGCCCTCAACCTGACAGACAGTGCGTTAAACCGCAATGTCGGTGAGCCGGGTGGGTATGAAACCGATGTCGAGCGTCAGCATTTTCTGAATGGTCGCAACTATAATATCAGTCTGAGATACAAGTTCGGAGGGTAGGCTCAAATTATAGAAAGTAATGTGCGGCCTTCGTAAATAACGGAGGTCGCTTTTTTTATGTAAATATGTGCATTGCAATTTGATACCGATATCAGAATATTGTATTCTGTAGCTCGCAAGGAAATCCCTTGTGGCATCTGTTCCCATGATCGAAAAATACACTCCCTGTTTTTTCGATCATCCTCTCTTGCCGCAGCTTGAAATGGCTGCGGTTTTTTTTGACTGCGCCGCAGGTGTCCGTTCTGCAGGAGCGCGATCCTTCATCAGACGAGGTGTCCGGCGTGGAGGGAGCATACGCGTTCGGGCTGTCCCTGTTCAGGCGGTGGTTCACAAATATTTTCGCAGGGATTAACAGGGCGGCAACTCAACACCGGTTATAAGGTAGACCGTTCCATCCCGCCTTTTTCCGACGTTTGTTTGTGATGTCTGACCTGCTGCAAAATTCAAATCCCGAACCGTCTCCAAACGAAGCGACCGATCCGGTTGCCCTGGCTACACGCATGATGGTCCTTGGAGAGCATGTGAAACTGGCCGCGCAAAAGGCCAACCTGCTGTTCGACATGGGGCTGAGCCAGACCGAGGGGTTCCGCGCGGCCCGCGCCGATTACGAAGCCAAGATGGCGGACTATAACCGCGTGCGCGAGCTATTGGGCGATTAGAGCGATATGGCGAAACGACGTTCGGCGTAGCCCAAGCGTCAGCGGTTTCGCTAAAATATTTCAACAAAACAATATCTTAGGCCGGATGGTATTTTCGTCTAAAATCATTCCGCGCTAGCAACTCTTCTTGATACGGTTTTTGACCATTCACAGTTTCGTGCGACGCGTGCCGGGCAGGGCAAGTGCGCGTTAATCACCTTTATGGGATAACCGGTCGTGTAAGATGAGCCTGTGTTCAATGAAAAAGTATAGATTTACCTTTGTCGTCGATATCCCGAGTTCCCTCATTGTTATTCGCTATTCCGGTCGGATTGAGGGGGTGGATCTGCGCGAAAGCATGGTGGATCACCTGCGTGGCTTTGAGAACGCCTGGCGGTATGACTGCATTTTCGACCTGGGCGATTACGTCGCCACCTTCACCGATGCCGACAACGAAGAGGTCGGACGAATCTGGTTTGAATTGACCAAAGGTCGCGATGTCGGACGAAGAACCGCAATCGTCAGCGACTATCCGGCAATGGAAGCCCGGTTAAGCCGGCTGCAAGCGCCATTTCCGTATCGGGACTATGCCTTTTTCAACAATTTTGAAGCGGCCCTGAATTGGATCAATGGTTTGGGCGGAGCCGCCATTGACGATGCGCAATTCATTTAGCCTGGTCATCGTGACGTTCCTGCTCTTGCTTCAGGACATCAGCTGAATGTCGGCAAACGGCAGCACACTGCGGTCAATGCGTGTCTAAACTAACAAAGTTGTTAGATTTTTCACCCTGTCGCTGACTCGGCGAACAAGGTGATGGTGCCGCTTAGGTGACTCGAACACCTGACCCCCTCATTACGAATGAGGTGCTCTACCGGCTGAGCTAAAGCGGCCCGGAAGTACGCGAAGGCCTATATGGCTCGCGGACAGGGGCGTGTCATTACACAACTGCATGCCCCTTGCCAAGGGGATATTGCTTTTATTTCACAGCCTTCGGTGCGCGGACCTTGCGGACCGGTTTGGCACGCGCGGCTTCGGCTTCATCGAGGTCCTGGCCGGTGATGGCGGCGTCGAACCCCCCGGGATCGTCCGGCAACGGCACGTTAGCGGAGCGCTTTTGGGCCGCCTTGATGAACGGCATGGACGGCACGTAGCGCGACGGCAGGTCAGGCAATTCCGGCAGGCCCTTTTCGCCGCGTTCGAAGCGCGGGTGGACCAGGGTCGCCGTGCCGGCAAAGGTTAGGATCAGGTTCGACCAGTCAGCGGCGCCGTACTCAAACGCGCGGCCTTCGGCGTCGATGTCCGCCCACTCGGGATCGGACTTGGCGATGGTGGCGCGGGCCGCCCAGGCACGCGCCGTGTCCATGTCCTGAAGCGCCGACGCGCCCCGCGCCAGCACCGCGCAGCCCCGCTTGGTCAGGGTGTCGGGTGTGCTGTCGTTTTCCAACGCTTTCACGGCGTCAGCGATGTCCTGGCGTGCGCCGGTCAGCAGCGCGCGTTCGACCTGAAGGATGCGGCTTTCGCGGTGTTTCGGATTGCGGTCGATCAGCCCCTGCAGACGGCGGGCGCGTTCGCGTGGGGTCTCGTCCGACACCAGGTCGCGATAGCTGAGCCACAGGGCGGGGTGCGGACGGGCCGCCCACGCGGCTTCCAATACGTCTTCGGCGCGGCCGAGCTTGTTGGCCTTGGACAGCAGGCGTGAGGCGATGACGGCGGCCGGCGTAAACTGCGGCTGCAGTTTGGCGGCGCGGACGGCGTAGTCGAGTGCCTGGGTCTCATCGGTCGCTTCGACGCCGGCGGCCGAGGCCACCATAAGTGATGCCTTGGCGCGTTCGGAGAAGATGGGCGAGATTAATTTACGGGTCAGGGCGCCATCGATCAGGGCCAGGGCTTCGGACCACTCGCCAGCCTCAAGGCGTGCTTCGAACAGGGTCTCGAACGCCCACATGGCGGGCTTCGACTGGCTATAGGCTTCGGTCGCCAGCTTGACGGCTTCGGCCTTGTCGCCCTGACTTTGCGCCAGCTGCATCAGGCCCTTGAGCCCGGCGAGCTTCAGTTCCGGCACGCTCTGCATGGCGGTATAGGCGGCGCGGGTGGCGGTGACGTCGCCGGAGGTTTCAGCCGCCATTGCGGTCAGGATGCGGACGAGGGCAACATTGTCGCACAGATCGAGCGCCTTTACGGCGTTGCGGCGGGCTTCATTGCCATCGCCCGAGGCGACGCTCAGGAAGCCTCGCGTCAGGACTTCGTCGCCCTGGCGGCGGCGTGTTTCGGCACGGGCGCGCTCGGCGCGTTGCGGCGATCGCGACAGCCACAGGGCCAGGTTCCAGAAGCAAACGGCGCAGAAGGCCAGGACGCCGATAATGCTGACGGCGGCGGCCGCCGAGGTGTCGATGCGGTAGTTGAGCCAGACCAGGCTGGCCGCGCCGGGATCGCCGATCAGGCCGATGCCGGTCGTGACCAGGATGGTGATGCCGAGTAGGATAAGGAGGGTGCGGATCACAGCGCGGCTCCGGTATCGCTGGCTTTCGCAAGTTTCTGCAGAGTCAATTGCGTCAGGCGCAGGGTCGTGCCGTCGACGAGAGCGCGGGCGCGGGCCTTGTCCAGCCAGGGCTTCAGCGCCTTCTGGCCTTCCGGCGGCAGGGTGTCGAGATAGGCGAGCGCGCCCTTCAGGTCGCCCTGGTTCAGGCGGGTCTCGGCGCGGACCAGGGTCGCCTGGACGCCCTTGCCGTTGAGATTGTCGACGCGGCGAACCGAGACGAGCGAACTCAGCGCATGGCGGGCGCGCTCGAACAGGCTGTCTTCGCTGCCGGCGGCCTTGGCGGCGATATTGGCCTTGGCAGCGGCCTGCGGGAATTCGATGGCCAATTGGGTTTCGGACGGAACGCCGCGTTCAGCGACGGCGCGCAAGGGCGCGGTCAGGGCCGGGTCATCGAAGGCCGGCTCGACGGCGGCCAGTTCGTTGAGGAAGGGCTCGGAAGAGTGGGCTTTCAACTGCAGGGCGGCGGCGGCATTGGCGGCGGCGGCGGCGCGGGCCAGGGCGCGCTGGTTGGCTTCCAGCCGGTCGAGGCGCTGCGACAACTGGGTCAGCAGGGCCGGATCGGCATAGGTCGGAACAGGGGCGGGCGGGACCGGCGAGATGGTTTCGGCCGGAGCAGCCGGTGCGGCCAGGCGGCTTTGCAGGGCGATAATCTGGCTCTGCAACTGGGCGATCTGGGCATCCTTGGCGGGGGCGGCGGCGACAACAGGTGGCTGAGCGGCGTTTTTCGTCTGGTTTAGCTTCCAGGCAAAGGCGGCGACCAGGATGATGAACATCAGGGCCAACGGGATGGAGAACATGATGAACATGCGCGTTGCGGCCGCGGTTGGGCTGGGCTGCGGCTTGCCGTAAGACATGTCCGAAGGGCTCAGGCCGCTATCGGAATAGGTATCAGATGCGGCTGTTTGCAGCGGCTCGGTCATGTTCTGGCATCCCATCGGGACGTTCAGCTGCCGTCCCTGTCGATCAGTTTTAACATGGAAGGCTCATCCGGTAACGGAGAAATCCGTACACTCACCCCCGTGAGCAGGCCCTTGTCCTGCGCCTCGATAGCGTCCGTAAACCCTTGCCATGCCTTTTCAGAGATACAGATAAACCATGAATTGGTGAAGGCAAACTTACGGCTAACGAGATATGAAGCCAGGGCCTGACCGCCACGCGCCGAATGGATCAGGATATGGGTGACGCGGTGGAGATCTGCGTCGGAGAGCGCGGGGGGAGTGGCTACGGTTTCATAGACGGCGATCTGGTGGATGGTAAAGCCTTCGGCCCACATCCAGGCAGCCAGTGGCGCCGACGGTTCGGAGGGCGCGGCGTAGAGGAAGCGCGTGGTGCGCGGGGCTTCGGATTTGAGTTTTTCGAACAGGGCAGGGGCGTCGCCGCCGGCGCTGACGACATCGCCGAAGCCGTGGGTGCGGGCCTCGTCGGCGGTGGCATCGCCAACGCACCAGACGGAGAGGTCGCGCCGATCTGACAGGCGGGCAAAGGCCGAAACCCCGTTGCGGCTGGTGAAGATGATGGCGTCATAGGGGACGTCCAGGTTTGCGTCGATCGGCTGGACGGCAAGGAGCGGGGCGAGCACGGTTTCGTGGCCGAGCGCCGTGATGGCTTCGGCAGTAGCTTCGCCATGGGTGCGGGTGATCCAGACGACATTTGTCATTGCGAACCTGCCCCCACCACCACATCTCGCCTACGGCTCGTGTGGTCCTGCGCTTGCGAAAGCTGTACTTTCGCGGCGCTTACCTCATTCGCATTGCATGCGCTGATAGATCCGAGGTGCTTTTGGGGAGGTATAGAATAGATTGGCGCTGCCTTATACCTCCCCACTTGTGGGGAGGCCGGATGAGCGAAGCCGGGATATAGTCCCGGCAAGCGCAAGACGACTGAGCGTAGCGAAGGCGATGCGGTGGTGGGGGCCTTACGCAACGATCAGGTCCGGGCCGGCTTCGGCCTTGATGGCGTGGCCCAGGCGCAGGCCCAGTTCGCGGGCGGTCTGCGGGGTGACGTTAGAAAGCGTCTCGCGGCGCTGCCAGCGCTTCTGGCCATCGGCGCTCAGGGCTTCGACGAACAAAGACAGCGTGCCGTCCGTGACCTTACCGACAGCGCCGACTGCCGTCCGGCAAGACGCTTCGAGCGCTTCCAGAGCGCCGCGTTCGGCATGGATCGCGAGGAAGGTCTCTTCGTGATGCAGGCGCTTCATCCAGTCCTGGCCGACATCTTCGCTGCGGCACTGGATCGCCAAAGCGCCTTGCCCCGGTGCGTGGGCGTATTGATCGGCATCGATAAAGCTGCGGATTTCGCGGCTCAGGCCCAGCCGGTTCAACCCGGCGGCGGCCAGCAGCAGGGCATCGCAGTCGCCAGCCTTCAGTTTCGCCAGGCGCGTATCGACATTGCCGCGCACCATGATGATGTCGAGGTCGGGCCGGCAGCTGAGTGCCTGGGCCTGACGGCGCATCGAGGCGGTGCCGAGCCTGGCGCCCTTGGGCAGGTCGTCCAGACTGGCATAGTTGGGGCTCAGGAAGGCGTCGCGCGGATCCTCGCGCACCGGGATGACGCAGATCGTCAGGCCCGGAACTTCGTGCGCCGGCACGTCCTTCAGCGAATGGACGGCGATATCGACATCGCCGCGAAGAAGCGCCTCTTCGATCTCTTTCGTGAACAGCGCCTTGCCACCGGCCTCGATCAGGCGGCGGTCCTGGATGCGGTCGCCCGTCGTGGTGATGACGGTCAGCGGCGCGATCGCGTCGGCGTTGGCCGGGTCATCACCCATGGCGGCGACGATCTGGCGCTGGACCCAGCCGCACTGCGTCAGGGCCAGTTTCGAGCCGCGCGTGCCGATTTTCAGTTTGATAGTCATGACGGTGTCCTACCATTTTCACGTCATCGTTCAATGCAAAAGGCTTGACGCGAGGCTTTGTCGCAGGTGTTAGGAAGGAAGAACCCCCACCACCCCGCCGTTTCACGGCGCGGTCCCCCTCCCCAGCAAGCTGGGGAGGTATAAGTGAAGTGCATGTCCCAAACCCTTACCGTTCTTGGCATTGAATCGAGCTGTGACGAAACGGCCGTAGCCGTGGTGCGGCGTGATGCAGACGGCCGCGTCGAAGTGCTGTCGAGCGTCATCCATTCCCAGGTCGTCCAGCACGCCGAATTCGGCGGTGTCGTACCCGAAATCGCCGCGCGTAGCCACGTCGAAACCATCGATGCCATGGCACGTCAGGCGCTCAGCGAAGCCGGTAATGCACAGATTGACGCCGTGGCGGCTACTGCCGGTCCCGGCCTGATCGGTGGTGTCATGGTCGGCTTAAGTTTCGCCAAGGGCTATGCCTTGGCCAATGACCTGCCACTGGTGCCGGTCAACCATCTCGAGGGCCACGCCCTGTCGGCGCGCCTGACTGAAAATGTCAGCTTTCCCTTCCTGTTGCTGCTGGTCTCCGGCGGCCATTGTCAGTTGCTGTCTGTCCGCGATGTCGGCGACTATGAACGCCTCGGCACCACCATCGACGATGCCGCCGGCGAAGCCTTCGACAAGATCGCCAAGGTGTTGGGGCTCGGCTATCCCGGCGGTCCGGCGCTGGAACGCGAAGCCAGAAAGGGCGATGCCAGCCGCTTCACCCTGCCGCGCGCGCTCTTAGGCCGCAAGGATTGCGCCTTCTCATTCTCGGGCCTGAAGACCGCCGCCGCCAAGATCGCCCATGAGGAAGTGAAGACCGAACAGGACCGCGCCGACTTGTGTGCCTCGGTCCAGGCGGCGATTACGCGTCAGCTGGTCGAACGCTCCGATCGCGCGCAAAAGCAGTTCAAGGACCAGATGGATGTCACAAATCCGGACTTCGTCGTCGCCGGTGGTGTCGCCGCCAATACCGCTGTCCGCGAAGCCCTCCAGGCCCTGTGTAAGCGCAACGGCTTTACCTTTGTCGCGCCGCCGCTCAAATATTGCACCGACAATGCAGCGATGATTGCCCTGGCCGGGCTTGAACATTTCGCGAAGCGGGCCACTATGCCGCACGATAAAGCGGCCGACATGGCTGCGCTCGCCCGGCCGCGCTGGCCGCTGGACGAAGCGCGGGCCGTGGAATCGCCGATATATAAGACGCAGGGACGTAAAGGGGCCAAGGCATGACGCAGCAATACCGGCGCATCGGGGTGATCGGCGCAGGCGCATGGGGCACGGCCCTGGCGCAGGTCGTCACCCTGGGCGGCAATGCCGTCACCCTCCACGCCCGTGAGCCGGAGGTCGTTGCCTCGATCCACGCCGTTCGCGAAAACAGCCTCTATCTCGGCGGTGTCAAGCTGTCGGAAGGTGTGATGGCGACCAATGATCTGGCGGATCTGGCCGATTGCGATCTGATCCTGGCCGTACCACCCGCCCAGCACATGCGGGCCACATTGACGGCTTTCAAACCCTATGCCCGTGCTGGCCTGCCGGTGGTGCTGTGTTCCAAGGGGGTCGAGCGCGGCAGCGATGCCCTGATGACCGAGGTGCTGGACGCTGTGCTGCCCGAGGCATGCCAGGCCGTGCTGGCCGGCCCCAACTTTGCCCGCGAAGTCGCGATGGGTCTGCCGAGCGCCGTCACCATCGCCTCGCAGAACGAAGCGGTCGCTGCGCGCATCGCCGCGACCATAGCCGGCCCCAGCTTTCGGCCCTACCTCTCGACCGACCTGATTGGTGCCGAGGCCGGCGGCGCCATCAAGAACGTCGTCGCCATCGCCTGCGGGATCAGCGAAGGCAAGGGGCTGGGCAAGAACGCCCACGCCGCCCTGATCACGCGCGGGTTCGCCGAAATGACGCGGCTGGCGATCTCGATGGGCGCGAAGCCCGAGACCATGACCGGCCTGTGCGGCATGGGCGACCTGGTGCTGACCTGCTCATCGCCGCAGTCGCGCAATATGAGCGTCGGCCTGGCGCTGGGTCAGGGCCAGACTTTGGCGGAATTCCTGAAAGACAAGGTCTCGGTCGCCGAAGGCGTCGAATCGGCGCCGGCCGTCGTCGACCTCGGCAAGCGCCAGGGTGTCGACCTGCCGCTGTGCAACGCGGTTGCTGCCGTGCTGAGTGGCAAGATCGGGGTCGATGACGCTATCGGCCTGTTGATGTCGCGGCCGATCAAGGTGGAGAAGGCCTGATGTTGCGCACGGTCCTGTTGGCTACGGTTTGCGGTCTGGTTTTGGGCGGAGCGGCTGTGGCGCAGGACATGCCGCGGCTGGAAAAGCAGGGCACGGCGGCGCAGCTGTTTGTCGATGACAAACCCTTCCTGATGCTGGGCGGCGAGCTTGGCAATTCGACGGCGTCCGACCCGGCGCATCTGGCGACCCATTGGCCGACCCTTACGAAAGCTGGCCTGAACACGGTGCTGGCGCCGGTCGAATGGGACCAGATCGAGCCGCAACAGGGCCGTTTCGACTTCTCGGTCATCGATGCCGTCATCGAACAGGCACGCGCCAATGACACCAAACTCGTCTTGCTATGGTTCGGCGCCTGGAAGAATTCGATGTCGACCTATGCGCCGGCGTGGATCAAGCACGATGCCAAGACCTATAGCCGCGCCCGCGACGAAAACGGTGTGGCGCAGGATATCCTCAGCGCCTTCGACGCCGACAATCTCGCCGCCGACAAGAAAGCGTTCGCGGCGCTTCTGGCGCATCTGAAGACGGTCGATACCGACCATACGGTGGTCATGATCCAGGTCGAGAACGAGATCGGCATGCTGCCGTCGGCGCGCGATCATTCATCCGAAGCCGACAAGGCGTTCAAGGCGCCGGTGTCGCCCGCTTTGATGACTGCCCTGCAGCAACGCAAATCCGACCTGACGCCGGAACTGAAAGCCCTGTGGGACGCCAATGGCAACAAGACCAAGGGCACGTGGGCCGAGGTCTTCGGCGATACGCCTGCCGGCCGCGAAGTCTTCCAGGCGTGGGGCTATGCCGTCTTTACCAACGAACTGACCCTGGCCGGCAAGGCCGCCTATCCGCTGCCCATGTATGTCAACGCCGCGTTGAATGCGCCGGGCAAGGCGCCGGGCCAGTATCCGTCGGCCGGGCCTTTGCCGCATCTGTTTGACATCTGGAAGATCGGCGCCCCCGCGGTCGATCTTCTGGCCATCGATAGCTACTGGCCGGACTTCACCGGCTGGGCGCGCAAGTTCCGCCGCGACGATAATCCGCTCTTCGTCCCTGAGGCCAACCACGCCGGCAAGCCCGAGGCCGCCGCCAACGCCTTCTTCGTCTTCGGCGAACTGGATGCGATGGGCTTCTCGCCGTTTTCGATCGAGGACCTGCCGGAGAATGATCCTTTAATCGGCGCCTATGCGGTGCTGGATCAGTTGACGCCGCTGATGATCGAACACCAGGGCAAGACCGGCGACAAACGCACCATGCGCGGCTTCAAGCCGCCGATCGCCTATGACGGCACGGTCGATCAGACGCCGCAGAGCTTCAATCTGGGGAGCTATCGCTTCACGGTGACCTTCGTCGATCCGTGGACGCCAAAGGACAAGCAGAGCCCGGCCAACCACGGCGGCCTGATCATCCAGACCGGCAAGGACGAGTTCATCGTCGCTGGCACCGGCGTGACCGTGACCTTCGCCGATGCGTCTGGCAAGGCGCGGGTCGGCATGGAGCAGGTCATTGAAGGCGGCTTCAAGGACGGCCTGTTCCTCGAAGGCCGCTGGCTCAATGGCGACCAGACGCACCAGGGCCGTCACCTGCGTCTCCCGCTGGGCCAAAGTAGCATCCAGCGCCTGAAGCTCTATCGCTACGACTGACTACTTGTGGCGCAGCATGGCGCCGATCAGGTTGGTGTAGTCGTCCGTCCACGCCCTGACCTGGCCGGGATCGCGCGTATTCCAGCGCGGATCGGCGCGGAACACCGACAGGGCGGCTGGATTGCGCGCGGCGATGACGACGATGGCCGGCGACTGGGCGAAGCTGTTTTTGAGGGACTTGGTGCTGGTCTGGGTCAGGGCGCTGCCACCCACTTGACGGACGGCGGCGATAACCGGGTCGCGCAATTCCAGGTGACGGTTGGACAGGTGCAGCAGCAGGACGCCTTCGGGCTTCAGCTTGGACAGGTACATGTCCATGGCTTCGACGGTCAGCAGATGCGCCGGCACGGAGTCGGACGAAAAGGCGTCGATCGTCAGCAGGTCGAGTTGACCTGCCGGCAGGGTGGACAGGGTCAGCCGGGCATCGCCGGCGTGGATGGCGACCGGCGCCTTGGCGCAGTCCGACAGGAAGGTGTAATATTTCGGATCGCTCGCCAGCCGTATGACTGCCGGATCGATCTCGTAATAGTCCATGTGGTCCTGGGGCCGGACGTAGGCCGCCATGGTGCCCACGCCCAGACCGACAACGGCCATGTTGACGGCGGGAGCGCGCGCCTGGACAGCCGTGATGGTCTGTCCGATGGCGGTTTCGGGGGTGTAATAGGTCAGCGGCTGGCAGCGGCGTCGCGGATCGAGCGCCTGCGCACCATGCAGCGTCGTGCCGTGGGTCATGCGGCGAATGGGGCCGACAACCGGATCTATGGTTTCGGCTATGCGCACGACGCCATAGAAGTTGCGCTCGGTGACAACGTGGATGCCGATCTGCGGCGCGGTAACCGTGGTCAGGGCGGCGACCGTCATTATACCAGCCATGACCGGGCCGCGCTCGCGCAAGGCAAACGCGCATACCAGCCCCATCGAGAACAGGAAGCGCGTCAGGGCGTTGATGGCAATTCTGTCGGAGGGCAGGACGAGCAGGATCAGCAACGCAACGGCGCCGACCAGGGCAAAGGCCGCCCATACCAGTTCGAGCTGGGTGAAGCGCCGGTCCTCGCGCTCAGGGCACCATGGCCGCGCCAGGCAAGCCAGGGCCAGGGCCAGTGGATATTCCACGACCAGCGGGAAGACGACAGGTGCAATAAAGGCGTTGAAGCCGCCGCCGACAACGCCCCCTATCGACAAGCAGAGGTAGTAAAGCGTCAGGTGCTCCGGCTGCGGCCTGGCGCGGGCCAGCTCCGAATGGCACAGCAGCGCCGTCAGGAAGAAGGTCAGCAGGTGCACGAGGAGTTGCAGCGGTATGGCCAGGCCGTGAAACGGCAGGGCGTAGATGCAGGCGCACGCCGCCAGCGCCTGGCCGATCAACAGCACCTTGCGGCCGATGAGGGGCTTGGAGCTGAAAGCCAGGACGAAGGTTAGCAGATACAGCGCCAGGGGCACGACCCACAGAAAAGGCGCTGAGGCGACGTCGGTGGACAGGTAGGTGGTGACGCCCATCATCAGACTGGACGGGATGGCCGCCAGTCCGATCCATACCGCCATGGTCTGCCACGAGGGGCGTGGTGTTGCGGTGGCGGTTTGGGCGGCCGCTCGCGCTGGCGCTTTACGCGTCAGGCCCAGCGTCACGATGAGCACGACCAGCAGGCCGTAGCCGAGGCTCCAGCCGACGCGCTGGTCTGTCAGTTGCGTCAGCGGCTCGACGACTGTGGGATAGGCAAGAAGCGACAGCAGGCTGCCGAGATTGCTGGCGGCGTAGAGCGTGTAAGGTTCGGGCGGCTTGCCCGTGGTGGGGTCCGGATTGGCGGTCAGGGCGAACCAGGCCTGGACCAGCGGCGCAGTCGCCGACAGGATGGCGAATGGGGCGCCGATCGACAGGGTAAGCACGCCCAGCATCCACAGTATGGGGTGTTCCGGACTGGGCAGGCCCAATGCATTGGTGATGCCAAGCGGCAGGGTGAGGGCTGCGAGACCCAGCAGGACACCGTGCAGGATAACCTGCATGCGGAAGGATTTCAGTTTTTGCAGCAGGTGAGCGTAGCCGTAGCCGAGCAGAAGCGCCGCCTGGAAGAAGGCCATCGAGGTGTTCCACACCGCGGGCGCGCCGCCCAGCAGCGGCAGAAGCAGCTTGCCGACCATGGGCTGTACGAAGAAGACCAGCAGCGCACTGGTGAAAACCGTCACGGCGAACAGGGGCGACTGGCGCAGGGCACGAGTGGTCGCGGCTTGGCTGGTCATTCACTGGCCCCTGTTTTTATGGCCGGACTGTAGCTGCCGGTTTGCCTGTAATGCAAGTCTGGCCTTGTGGTGGTAGCGCTCTTTAAAAACCTATTCCGCTTCCAGCTTGGCCACGTCGTCAAGCAGGCCCTTGACCGCCGCTTCGATGAGAGCCCGGCCGTCCTCGATGGTGGCCAGCGACGAATCCGACCCGATGCGGCCGTCGGGGAAACGCGCGCGGTAATCGAGCGCATCGCGTATGGGACCATCTGGCGCGATCTTCGGTTCCATTGGCGCGGACTTCACATGATCGGGATAGGCGGCGAAGGTGACGGCGATTTCCGACGGCGTGGCATGGCTGCCGTGGCCGGTCGGATAAAGCCTCGCGGCCAGGCGCATGATGCCCGGCAAGTCCCACCAGTTGCGCAGCTTCAGGATAAACGGGCAGGGGTTGCCCGAGTACGAATAGTGCGAATAGATCTGCGAGAAGGTCGCCTCGATCGTGGCGACATTGCCGCCGTGGCCGTTGAGGAAATAGATGCGGTCAAAGCCGTGCCGTGCCAGGGAATCGACCCAGTCCTCGATCGCCGACATGAAGGTCGTCGGGCGCAGCGAAATGGTGCCCGGAAAGCCCAGATGGTGTTGCGCCATGCCGATATTGAAGGTCGGCGCGATCAGCAGGTCGCCTTCCTTTTCGGCGGCGTGGGCGATGATTTCCGGGCACAGCCAGTCGGTGCCGAGCAATCCCATGGGGCCGTGCTGTTCATTGGAACCGATCGGCACAATGACGGTGCGCGAGCCTTCAAGGCGCTTTTCGATTTCGCACCAGGTCGACAGATGAAGCAGCATGGGAACTCCTAAAGCGATATGCCAAAAAGTGTGCAGCGGTTTTTGACTGGATATCGCGACAAAATAAAAACCTGAACGGACGGTTTCGGCTGAGACGGGTTTTAGGCGTAAGTACGGTTAAAGCCAACGATTTTTCGCATTGGTCCTCTCGACTCCGGAATCCTTATTTCCTAAGGTCGCGCCGACAAAAGAATGCCGTTTCCGGGCCTGCGCCGGAACACACAGGAGAGACTAAAGGTGAGCGACGACGCCATTTTCCCGGTTCCCGCCGATTTCATTCGCCCAGGCAGCCTGACAGCCGAAGGTTTGAAGGCGCAGACGGACCTGTTTGCCCGCGATCCTGAGGCGCATTGGACGAACCTCGGCAAGGCGCTCGACTGGATCAAGCCGTTCAGCAAGGTCAAGGATGTCAGCTATCAGCGCGAGGATTTCCGCATCCGCTGGTACTATGACGGCGTGCTCAACGTATCAGCCAACTGCATCGACCGCCATCTGAACCGCCGTGGCGACCAGGTCGCGCTGATCTTCGAAGGCGATGATCCCGGTGTGTCTTCAACGGTCACCTATCGCCAGTTGTCGGTCGAGGTCAACAAGCGCGCCAACCTGCTGAAGCAGTACGGCGTCAACAAGGGCGACCGCGTCACGCTTTATCTGCCGATGGTGCCGGAAGCGGCCTATTTCATGCTGGCCTGCGCCCGTATCGGCGCCGTGCACAGCGTCGTGTTCGGTGGTTTCTCGCCGGACAGTATTGCCAACCGTATCATAGACTGCCAGTCGGATATCGTCGTCACCGCCAATGAAGGCCTGCGCGGCGGTAAATCGATCCCGCTCAAGGCCAATGTCGATCTGGCTCTGTTGCAGTGTCCCAATGTCCGCAACGTGCTGGTCGTCGAACATACGGCTGCTGCATATATCAAGCACGGCGGCCGCGATGTCAGTGTGCCCGAGGCACTCAAAGACGTATCCGACGTCTGCCCGCCCGAGCCGATGAACGCCGAAGACCCGCTCTTCATCCTCTACACCTCGGGGTCTACCGGCAAGCCCAAGGGCGTGCTGCACACCACGGGCGGTTACCTGGCCTGGGCCAGCTATACCTTCAAGACCACCTTCGACTATCAGGACGGCGATATCTTCTGGTGCACGGCCGATGTCGGCTGGGTCACGGGCCATTCCTACGTCGTCTACGGCCCGCTGGCCAATGGCGCGACCTCGTTGATGTTTGAAGGCGTGCCAAACTACCCCGACGTCAGCCGCTTCTGGGCGGTTATCGACAAGCACAAGGTCAATACCTTCTACACCGCGCCAACCGCCATCCGTGCCCTGATGCGCGAAGGCGAAGAGCCGGTGAAGAAATACAGCCGCGCGTCCCTGCGCCTGCTCGGGACGGTCGGGGAACCGATAAATCCGGAAGCCTGGATGTGGTATCATCGCGTGGTTGGTGATGGTCGTTGCCCGATTGTCGACACCTGGTGGCAGACCGAAACCGGCGGTCACCTGATCACGCCGGTGCCGGGTGCTGTACCCGCCAAGCCGGGCTCCGCGACCCTGCCTTTGCCGGGCGTCGTGCCGGTGCTGGTCGATGCCGAAGGCAAGGTGCTGGAAGGCGCCACCGAAGGCAATCTGTGTATTGCGGATTCGTGGCCAGGCCAGATGCGCACGGTCTTCGGCGACCACCAGCGCTTCCTTGAGACCTACTTCTCGACCTATCCCGGCATGTACTTCACCGGTGACGGCTGCCGCCGTGACGCCGATGGTTATTACTGGATCACCGGCCGCGTCGATGACGTGCTGAACGTCTCAGGCCACCGCATCGGCACGGCCGAAGTCGAAAGCGCCCTGGTCGGCCACTCGGGTGTCACCGAGGCGGCAGTCGTCGGCTATCCGCACGACATCAAGGGTCAGGGCATCTGGTGTTATGTGACGCTGAAAGCCGGTCTTCAGGGCACGGACGATCTCAAGAAGGAACTGCGAGACCATGTCCGCCGTGAAATCGGCCCGATTGCCTCGCCGGACGTCATCCAGTGGGCGCCGGGCCTGCCCAAGACGCGTTCGGGCAAGATCATGCGCCGTATCCTGCGCAAGATCGCCGAAGGCCAGCCGGAAGCCCTGGGCGATATCTCGACGCTGGCAGACCCTTCAGTCGTGAAAGATCTGATCGAGGGCGCAAAAGGGTTAAACTGAAGCAAGGGCCCGCTCTTACCAGTGGCTTACGCGCCTCGGTAATTCCGGCATCCGATCCTTACTGGGCTCGGGAGTACGCTCCTCTTTCAATAGGAAGGAGCGACTCCCATGGCAGACCAGATTCACAATGACCGTGCCCGTTTTGATCAATCTCAGGACGGTCAGTCGCAATCACAGGGACAGACCCAAGACAGCACGACCCTGCATCCGGAACAGACCAACAGCCCTGGCAATGGCCTGGGTGGCGAGACAACCGGCTTCGACTCCATTGTCGGCATTCAAGGCCAGGCCAGCCCGGATACCGAGCTTCAGGGTTCGGCGGATACCTCCTACGCCAATGCGCGTACCGATATCGCTGAAGAAGAGACTATCGCCGCCGACGGCGTTAGCCCGGACACAGGTGTAATTTCGCCCGCGAACACTTCCGTTGATCGTGGAACCCGCGACATTCAGAGCGACGCTGCTAACGCCGTCATGGGGGGCTCAAGCGATGTCGTTCAAAAGCCGGAAGGTGGCGAGGCGCCGTTCAAGCTCGAAGACCAGCCTCAGGACCATGCCGAACGCCGCGACGATCCGCTGTCGCAGGAAGGCACCTACGAGGGCAAGCTCATCTTTCGGCCTAATGAGCTGAACCAATCGGGCGAGGACAAGGAATATTTCCCGCCGGAAGACCAGCACCGTTTCCGCGTGCCGCAGGACGCCCAGCACCACGTGCTGCGCCCCGACGTGACGTTGAAGCCCGGCGAGGGCAAGCCTGAAATCGAAGTGAAAGATAAGCAGTAAGCGTGTAAGATAGCTTGATGCTTAATTCTGCTTCGCCGCTCGCCGGCCTGATGAATGCCCGCGTGCGGCCAGGTAAGGTCGAATGGATCGGTGTGCGTCCGAAACGGCGCGCACCGATCTCCGTTGTAGAGGAGGCCATGCTCGATACGAGCCACGGTCTGATCGGAGACCGTTACTCTGGCCGTAGTGGTGAGCGCCATGTGACACTGATCGCGCGGGAGAACGTCGACGCCATCTCCGCCTTTCTCGGCCAGAACGTGGCGCCCGAGCAGCTTCGGCGCAATATCGTCGTCTCAGGTATCAATCTGCTGGCGTTGAAAAGCAGGAGGTTCCGGCTTGGGAACGCAGTCCTGGAAACGACTGGCGAATGTCATCCCTGCTCGCGAATGGAAGAGATCTTTGGCGAAGGCGGCTACAATGCCGTGCGCGGCCACGGGGGTATTACGGCCCGCGTGCTTGAAGGCGGCGCCGTTCGCATCGGCGATCCGCTTATACCAATGTGAGTTGCACAGTCGTAATGTCGCCGTCGGCCAAATGTTCCGCTTTGCGGACGGTGGCCTTGACCGGCAAGAAATAGCTGTTCGATGCCTTGTGCGGGAACAGCGAGGTCTGAAAGCGCGTGGCCCCGATCTGTGCCGTCACCTTGACCGAGCCCCAGCCGCGGGTTGCTGCCTCACAGCGAATGGCAAAGGCGACGCCTTCGGGCAGGGTAATGAACACCCAGGAGGCCTTTTCGGCGTGATATCGCCACAACTTTCCTTCGAAATTATAGCTCACGGCTGGCCTCGCCGCGTTTAACGGCGCCGTACCACGCCCACAACAGATGCGATGCAATGGAGCGGTAGGGCGACCATCTAAGAGCGCGTTCGGCGCAGTACAACTCGTTTGGCCGCGCCTCCAGCCCGTCCAGCCAACCAACGGCTTCGCGCAGGGCGATGTCACCGACCGGAAACAGGTCAAGCCGCGCTTCGGAGAACATCAGATAGACCTCGGCGGTCCAGCGCCCGATGCCCTTGAGCGCCATCAGGTGCTTGACTGCGGCCTCGGTTTCCATGGCGGCCAGGGCTTCGGCCGTCAAGTGGCCGGAGTGGAAGGCCTCGGCGAGTGAGCGGGCATAGCCGATCTTGGGCCGCGACAGGCCGTAGCTGCGCATCAGGTCATGGTCGTGGCTGAGCACGGCTTGTGGGCTCACATCCTGGAGGCCGGCGTGCAGTCGGGCGATGATGGTATTGGCTGCCTTGACCGACAACTGTTGCTCGACGATCAGGCCCAGCAGGGCGGGAAAGCCATTGTCGCGCTTGCGGAAGGTAATGTGGCCGAACTGTTCGCTGATGGGCCGGAACTTTGGATCGGCGGCGGCGAGGGCCGTTAAATGCGCTGGGTCGAGAGGTGTCATGGAGCGCTTATACCGGAAGACTTGCGCGAAAGCGGCAGCAGATTTGCCAGGCTTCTTTCCTTTCCCATGAACGGGGAAGGAAAAATATCCAAGAATCTCAGCTTACGACTTGATGCACCCGACCTGCGCCACGCGGTATTCACGGCGCAGCGTGTCGGCGACGATGCCGTAATTGCGCTTTGTGATGGTCGCTTCGGCGTCGTAGTCCGGCTTGCGCTGACTGGCATTAGCCAGCTGCACCACGGCCTCCGGGACGGAGGTATAGATGCGGCCACGGCGCGGAGCTTCCTTGATGACGATGCCGACGACGCGCGAATTGTCGTCGATGACCGGCCCGCCCGTCAGGTGATTGAGATCACCTTCGATGCCCTGGGTGCGGCCGGCCGCGGCCCAGGCCAGAACCACCTCATTATGGCCGCCACGCTTGGAACGTTCCAGCACGGTTGCGCCGATCAGGCGGGCTGTCGCTTCACCTGGCTCGCCAGCGGGAAAGCCTGGCATGAAGCCGCGTACACCCGGTTCGATCGTCTTGGCATCGACCAGGGACAGAGGACGGGCGCCGCCATCGGTCACGCCGATGACATAGCTGTCGACGCCCGGGACTTCACGTACCTTGAACGGGACGCCGAGATTGCCGCCAATATTGAGGAACGGGTGGGTACAGCCGCGAATGCTCTGGCGCGACACAACCCAGTCGCCGGTCTGCGACAGGCTGAAGGCCGTACCGGTCATGACGCGCTGATCGTCGATCGGCAGGTTGATGATCGATCCGGCGGTAAACGGCGTGAAGTTGGCGAACAGGGCCATTTCACCGACGCCTGGGGGCGGCGGGGCAGGCGGCGCCGGCGAGTTCTCATGCCACTGGCTGGTCACCACTGTAACGATGGCGACGCAAGCACCGTAAAGAAGCCAGTCTAGCTTCATAACCGGGCCCTTACTGGACGGTGGCGGCGAGGAGCAGTGCGGCGGCCAGCTTGGCGGCGACCAGCAGCACGGCGGCGGAGACTTCGCCATCATTCATGCGGTTGGGCAGGCCGGCCAGCAGGAAGTCCACCATGCGGAAGACGAACAGTTGCAGCAGGATGGTCGCGCCACCCCACAGTACGATTTCGCGCAAGGAGGTCGAGGCGACGATGGAGGCGGCCAACGGGATGGCCAGGCCGATAATGACGCCGCCATAGCCGACCGCTGCGGCCGAATTGCCTTCGCGGATCTGCTGGATTTCCTTGTAGGGCGTCAGGATCGAATAGACGGTGGCGCCGATCATCAGCATCAGCAGCGCGACGCCACCGTGCAGCAGGGTGGTGACGAAGCCCGAGGCGAAGGCCTGCATTTCCGGACGCAGCACTTCGGGCGTCAGGAAGCTGAGATTGAGCGTGTCGGATGTCATGTGCGAAACGGTCCCCTGCGGCACTTTTTGCGGTGCGGTCCGGCGGCGTTCTCCACCGGCCCGTTAGGTATGCTGGAAACTTCCTGCAAGATCAAGTCCAGCGACCCAGGCCTGTGGACACTTTCGCTGTGAATTGCGCCAGGCGTTACAAATACGCGATTTAAGAGTCCATTCCAGAGGCCAGATAGGCGAACGGCAGGCTCTCGCCGTGGTCATCATCGGCATCGATGTCCTCGTTTGACGCAGTGTCATCGCGTTGATTGCGGCGCAGCACGCTGGCGCGTTGCTTCTCGCTCTCCGACTTCAACTGACCGCAGGCGGCGAGAATGTCGCGGCCGCGTGGCGTGCGGATCGGCGAGGCATAGCCGGCCTTGTTGAGCACGGCGGCGAAGGTCTCGATCGTCCGCCAGTCCGAACACTCATAGTCGGTGCCCGGCCACGGGTTGAACGGGATCAGGTTGATCTTGGCCGGAATGCCCTTGAGTAAGCGGATCAAGGCGCGCGCCTCGGCCGGCGTATCGTTGATGCCTTTCAGCATGACGTACTCGAACGTCACACGGCGGGCGTTCGACAGGCCCGGATAGGCGCGGATGGCCGCCATCAGCGTCTCGATATTGTACTTCTTGTTGAGCGGAACCAGCACATCGCGCAGCTCATCATTGGTGGCGTGCAGCGAGATGGCCAGCATGGCGGCGGTGCGCTCGCCCAGGGCATGCAGTTCCGGCGTGACGCCCGAGGTCGACACCGTGATGCGGCGGCGCGAAATGGCGATGCCTTCGCCGTCAGAGATAATGTCGATGGCCGCGGCGACATTGTCCAGATTGTACAGCGGCTCGCCCATGCCCATGAAAACGATATTGGACAGCTGGCGATCTTCCTTGGGCGACGGCCATTCGCCGAGGTCGTCGCGCGCCACCTGGACCTGAGCGACGATTTCCGCAGCGGTCAGGTTACGCACCAGCTTCTGCGTGCCGGTGTGGCAGAACGAGCAGTTGAGGGTACAGCCGACCTGGCTGGAAACGCACAAGGCGCCGGCGCGTCCGACGCCTGGAATATAGACGCTTTCGACCTCGATGCCTGGCGCCATGCGGATCAGGTATTTGCGCGTGCCGTCCCTGGAAATCTGACGCTCGACGATTTCCGGCCGGGCCAGGGTGAACTTGTCGCGGAACAGGGCGCGCTGGTCTTTTGCGATGTCGGTCATCTGGTCGAAATCGATGACGCCGTAATGGTGCACCCAGCGCCAGATCTGCTGCATGCGCATCCTGGCCTTGCGCGCCTCGACCACGCCGGAATCGATCAAGGCCTGCGTCAGGCCTTCGCGCGTCAGGCCGGTGATGTTCACCAGCTGAGTGGAGGCAGGCTTTTGAGACAGGTCGAGCGTATGGGCCAAGGCAAGCGGCTTTCGGACAGGGCATTTCGGGATGAAGGCGCGGTCTATACAGGAAAAGGTCGGCCTTGTCTAATGAGCCGGATGTATTGCGTTTGCCACCTTCTGATATCTCACGGATTGCCCGCAAATTCCTTCCTGATTCCGCGAAGTGCAGAGTGTGTCAGGCTGGCATGGAGCGCGCATGGTGACGATCAGGAAATGGCCCCGGGATTCCGAAAGTGACCACGCCAACCTCTTTGCTTCGCAAGATCCGAGACTTATCGCCGAGTCGTTGAAGCGCATCGCCGAAACCAGCCATTGCGAGGGCACGCCGTATGATCGCGCCATGAAAATCCTGTCCGACCATATCGTCCAGGACGGGGCGGTTCTATCGACGCGTCAGCACCAGATCATCGATGAGGTCAAGGATTGGCTGCGCGACCTGTTCACGGTAAGCGGATAGCTTCGTCATCCTTTTGTCGCGTTTGTGACGGTAGATAGCCCGGGGCGGGCATCCTGTTCGGGAGACCGTCAATGCTGTTCTTGAAATCCATCGCCGGCCTCGGCCTGGTGCTGGCCGCGCCCATGGCGCATGCCGGACCACTGGCCTATGACAATCCGCTCGGCATCACGGTCGCGATGGAGGAAGAAGGCGGTCCCGCCGTCGACCCAGGCGGGAGCCTCAACACGGCCATTACACGGCTGGAAGAGACGCTTGGTGGGGCATCGGCCGGGCCCGAGCCCAAGGTCGATACCTCCACGGGTACGGCGATCGCCTTTGTGGTGCGGTCGTTTGGCAAGGACCCAGGGCAGATTCATATGCTGGTAGCGTCGGAGAGCGGCAGCGGTGTCTGTCATATCCGCGCGCCAGCCAAGCCTGAAAGCCAGGCGCATATTCCGCAACTCCTGTTGCTGTGCCTGGCTAATTTCGGCAAGGTCGATCGTGTCGCGGCGCCTGTTGCGCCAATTGCCGCTTTGAGACCTGCAAGCGTCAAGGCCGCGCCCAATGCACGCTTTGTCCAGAGCTGGGCTAAGGTCGATGGCGTCTATTTCCGGCTGATAGGGACCTTTGGTGTCGGCGGCATGGCGGGCATGGATTTCGAGCCGATCATCCTGTTCAAGGACGGCAGCTATGTGGAGATCCGCGATGCGGCGCTGGAAGACATGGATATCGGTGCCGACCGTCAGGCGCGGCCACGGTCCTGGGGGAAGTGGAACAAGGCCGGTGCGGCTTTTGTTCTGACTGGCGTTTCTGGCAAGGCCAACACGTACGAACTTCAGCAGGGCCAGTTCTTCAAGGCCTATCCGGCGTCGGCGGCGAAGCTTTTACCAGCCTATAAGTGTCTGTCGGGCGGCGGCAATTCGGCGCTGGGCGGCGAGGTGACGATCGCGATCAAGAGCAAGATCGCCTTTGCGCCCGATGGTCGTTTTGTCGAGGGTTCCGATGTTGGTGCGACAAGCTCGGGGAACATGAGCGGCTGGGCGACGGCGGTCAGCGCCAGCAATGGCAAGAACGGCACCTATGTGGTCAAGGATCATACGTTGACCCTGACCTATGCCGACGGCACGGTAAAGCGCGAATTCTTTGCCTTTGCCTTGCGGAAGACACCGCCTCAGCCCGATCCGGAAATGATCTTTATCGGTGACAGCGTTTATACTGACGACTAAGCGCTTTTCAAAAAGTGCAACGCGGTTTTTGGATTAAAAGCGCGTCAAAAAATTAACGCCCGATATAGCGCTCGGGCTTGTGAAAGCCGATCAACACGCCGCTCATGGCGATCGCCGAAAGCACCGAGAATATGATCTGCTGACCGTTGAGGACGAAGATCGAGGCGGACAGGATCAGCGCATCGCAGACCATCTGCGTCTTGCCGGCATTGATGTTGCGCGTCTTTTGAAGATAGAGCGCCAGAACGCCCGTCCCCCCAGCGCCAGCGCTGTGACGGGCCAACGACAGGATGCCCATGCCGATGACCGTGCCGCCGAAAAGCGCGGCAAATACCGGATGGACCTTGTCGAGATGGAAGGCGTAGGGCGCCAGTTGCGCGCCTGCCATGATCGCCAGGTTGACGATGACGGTCTTCAGCATGAAGCGCTTGCCCATGGCCGGCCAGGCAAACAGGAAGAACGGGATATTGATCAGCAGGAACAACAGGCCGACCGGCAGAGGCACCACGTAAGAGGCCAGCAGCGCGATACCGGCGACGCCGCCAGTGACCAGGCCTGCCGCCTTCAGGAACATCATGCCCAGCACGACAAATGAACAGCCGATGGCAAACGCATAGATGTCTTCGATCAGGGTGTGCTTGACGGCAGGATAGAGCAGGCTCTCCTTGTCGTTATTGGCGGTGGTGGCTGTTGCGGTGCTTGGCGGCATGTCGCATCCATCAGGTGAGTGGCCCTGAGTGCATCCCGTCCTGTGGCGCGCATATGTTTGCGATTGAAACTATCATGCCATAGTTTTGGGTTGCGGAAAACCGTCTTCTAACCGTGGCAGACCGGGCAGTCGGGATCGACCGACAGCTTGACGACGCGCGACTGCATCGTCAGGCCGTCGAAGATCAGCAGTTGGCCGCGCAGTGGCTCACCGGCGCCGGTGATCAGCTTGATGGTTTCCAGCGCTGCCAGCGATCCCATGACGCCGGCAAGCGCGCCGACAACCCCCACGCGCTCACAGGTTTCGGCGTCAGGCGGGATGTCCGGCACCAGGCACTGATAGCAGGGCGTGCCGTCGAAGACGGACAATTGGCCGCTCCAGCGGCCAAGCGCTGCCGATACCAGCGGCTTTTTCAAGTTTTGGCAAATGCGATTGACCAAAAGCCGCGTCGGGAAGTTATCGCAGCCGTCGAGCACAATGTCATAGCCGCCTAGGATATCGGCGGTATTGTCGTCATCGAGGCGCACGGCGTGGACCTGGCAGTCCGTATGCGGATTGATGCCGTGCAGCGCATCTTTGGCTGTATCGGCCTTGCCCCGGCCGACATCGCCGGTCGCATAAAGCACCTGCCGTTGCAGATTGCTCAGCGACACGGTGTCGTCATCGATCAGGCCCAGCGTGCCGACACCGGCCGCTGCGAGATAGAGCGCGGCCGGCGCACCGATCCCGCCCATGCCGACAAGAGCGACCTTCGCGGCCTTGAGCTTTAGCTGGCCAATCCCGCCGATTTCCTTCAGCACGAGATGGCGGGCATAGCGGTCGATTTCGTCGTCGGTAAGCATGACGGCTAAATAGGACCGAATGCCGCCTGATCCAAGCCTATTCGACGATCAGCAGCGTTACGCCCTGACGAACCAGCGTAAGATCGACCTTGGCGGCGCCCTTGGTGACCGTCAGCGGCGCCAAGGCAGTTGGATGCATGACCGAAGCGGCCTCCAGGACCTTGTACTGATCCTGATTAGGCGATTGCGGTGCGCCCATGTCCTGCCAGGCGGTGTAGGCATTGGCCGTCTTGGGATCGACCAGATACTGGGTGACCTTGCGGGTCTTCGCCTTGCCGAGGCCCGAAAGGTTGAGCGTCACCGCTGCGTCCGGGCCTTTCAGGTCGTCGTCGTTGTAGTGCCAGACCAGGACGGCGACTTTCGAACCGTCGCGCGTCGCCATGACCCCGACATCGTTCTTCTGCGTCACCGTGGCGATCATATCGTCGAGCGGCAGTTGCGCCGAACTGCTGGCGGCGATGCGCTCAGGGCCAAACTGGGCATACATGCGGAAGACATTGAGCACCGGCAGGTCAATGCCATTGGTCGCCAACTGGCGATAGCCGGCGAACCACGGCTGGTCCTCAAAGGTGAAGGCCCAGGTCAGCACGCCTTCGAGATTGACCTTGTGGCGGTCCGACAGCTCCCAGATGCGGGCGAAAGACGCGGCCGTGTAGCTGGAGTACATGGTGCCATTGCGATAGCCGTTGGCCTTGCCCGGACAGGCGGCGCAGCCTTCCGGATCGCTTTCGCCGATGACGATCGGCGTGTCTTTCAGTTCCGGGACCGCAGCAATTTTCCCGAAACCGGTATCAACGGCCTTGAGCTGGCTGACCATGCCCATCTGGACGTGGCCATCTATGAATTTCGGCGTGCCCTTGGCGTGGAAGGCGAGAAAGTCGGTAGGCGTGCCGGTCTCGCCGGTCGCATAGTTCTTGCCCGACACGACGTGCTTGAGAAAGCCGTCCATGAATGCGCCACCGGAGCCCGCGACATCGGGCCCGCCAACCTTCGCTTCGGGCAGGGCGCGCTTGACGCCGGCAATGGCGTAGTCGTGCGTCTTGTAGAATTCCTCCGGTGTGCCCTTCCAGTAAGATGGGCCGTTCGGCTCATTCCACACCTCGAAATACCAGGTCAGGACCTCGTCGCGGCCGTATTTCTCCACATTGTGTTTGGTCCATTGATAGACCAACTCTTCCCATTTCTTGTAGTCGTTGGGCGGGTAGTTCCAGCCGCCTTCGATCAGTTCGTACTTGAAGCCGGGCCGCCAGGAGTGGCGGTATTGCGTGCCTTCCGGTGCCGAGGACAGGGCTTCGGGCATGAAACCGATCTGTAGATAAGGACGGACGCCGCGATCGAGATAGCTGTCGATGATCATGTCGGTGATCATCCAGTTATAGACCGGCTTGCCGTCCTTGTCCTCGGTATAGGCGTTTGTCGAGCCCCACTTGAAGGCGGGTGTGCCGTCGCCGGTGTTCAAGAGGTTATGGGCGCGGAAATAGACCTGCTTAGGCCTGAGTTCGCCCAGATGATCGAGCAGTTTCTGGCCGTCCTTCATGGTGGCGTAGTTGGGCTCATCGGCGCCGAAAAACCGCCAGACGGGCTTGAGCAGGCCCTGGGATTTCGCCGCATCGACGGCGATGGTCACCGGAAAGCTGTCCTGCGCCCAAACGGGTGTGCTCATCAGGCCAAGCGCAAGCGCCAGGCTGGTCATCTGTTTCAACATGGCGTTTCCTCTTGTCTGACAATTCGATAACAGTGAAACGCCGACGCGGCAAGTTTCCGTCAGTTCAGATACACGGTCCTTCCTGTCTTGGCACTGTGCAGGGCCGCGTCGAGGATTTCCATGACAATCAGGTTGTTTTCCAGCGCTGAGGGTTCGAACGGCTGAAGTCTGACATCTTCGCGGATGACGGCGCAGAAATAGGCGAACGGGTCATTGCCGGGTCTTCGGCGCTCCGGCGCGCTGACGGGCCTCGCTCCGGCATCGGTAACCAGCCGCATGTTGGTACCGTCTTCGGCAATGATCTGGCCGGTGGCGCCGTAAAGTTCCATGTCCTTGCGCGAAACCGGCCAGTTCCACGACGCCTGTATGATGGCCTGGGCATCGCCGTAGTCGACGATGATGGTCGCGTCGTCGTCGACTTTTGGATAGACGTCCGGCTTGAAGCTGCGCGTGACGGCGGTGACGGCGACCGGGCGGTTGCCCTGGTGAAGATAGGTCATCAGGTTGGCGCCGTAGCAGCCGAAATCGATGATCGCGCCGCCGCCGTTCTGTGCTGGGTCGGTCAGCCAGCTTAAGAATTCCGGCCCGACGCCGATCTCCTTCGGGCCTTTGTGGCCGTCATGGAAGACAGCCTTGCGCAATGGTCCAATGGCGCCTCCTGCCAGCAGGCTTTGCGTTGTCTCGACCGTCGGATACCATGTGGTCTCGTAGTTGGTCAGCAGATGGATGCTGTGCTTTTTCGCCAGTGCGGCCATTTCGCGCGCGTCGGAAAGACTGATCGCCAGCGGCTTTTCAACCATGACATGGATTTTGCGCGGCGCGGCGGCGCGTACGATATCGATGTGGCTTGCCACTGAACCGTAGCCCATGACGCCCATAGGCTTTACCTTGTCGAGCATCGTGGCCAGGTCGTCGTGGACCAGATCCATGCTCAAACCATATTGCGTGACATACTGACGGGTCAGTGCGCGATCAGGTTCCGCGATGCCGACGATCTCGAAGGTGTCGCCGCGTTTGGCGGCCTGAAAAACCCAATGGGCGTGGCCATGAGTCAGGCCCGCGATAGCCAGTCGCGGCATGGGAAAGGTGACGGAGGTGGCGCGGGCCTGTCCGGCCGCCAGACCCAGCAACAGGGTGGCGGTTATCGCGCGGCGGCTGATGGTCATGGACGTGTCCTCCGGGTGCTTCGTCTTGCAAAGTCTTTTCCGAAAGCTTGGCGGACTATTGGCCGCATAGCAAGGATAACAATTGGCCCTTGAAAGCCGGAGGCAAAACCGCCAGTTAAGCGGACATGCAAGATTCAAATTTTCCCAACTGGCACGGCACGACCATCGTCGCGGTGCGAAAGAACGGCAAGACCGTCATTGCCGGCGACGGCCAGGTCTCGATGGGCCCGACCATCGTCAAGGGCGGCGCCAAGAAGGTCCGGACTTTAGCCGGCGGCAAGGTTATCGTCGGCTTCGCCGGCGCCACGGCCGACGCCTTTACGCTGCTGGAGCGGTTGGAGGCCAAGCTGGAGCTTTATCCGGATCAGCTGGCGCGCGCCTGCGTCGACCTGGCCAAGGACTGGCGGACCGACCGCTACCTGCGTCGCCTTGAAGCCATGCTGCTAGTCGGCGACCGCAACCACATCCTGACCATCACCGGCGTCGGCGACGTGCTGGAGCCCGAAGACGGTGTAGCGGCCATCGGATCGGGCGGCACCTACGCCCTGTCGGCGGCGCGCGCCCTGCTGGAATACGAACCCGACGCCGAGGTCATCGCCCGCAAGGCCATGAAGATCGCCGGCGAAATCTGTGTCTACACCAACGGCAACGTCACACTCGAACAACTGTCATGACCGATCGGATCACCATCGATCAGGCGGTCGACAAAGCGCGCCTGACCATCAACCTGCCGGCGACGCTGATCATGATGGTGGCGTGGGCCCAGGCCCTGCTGATCGTGCCGATGGGCAAGGCGCCGCTTATGGTCATGGCGGTGTCGATCTTTATCGGCGTGTCGGGTTGGCCGATGAGCTGGCTGTACAAGGCGTATATGACGCCGCGCTGGAAGCTTTGGGCCTATGCGCGCGTCGGCAATGTCCAGCAGTTGAAAGAGGCCGCCATCAAGGGCCGCGTCCTCGGTGCCGACAACAGCTTCGCTGAAAAGAGCGAGCTGTGTTCCAAGGAGATGCGCCAGGAAATTCTGAAACTCGAAGGACGGGCGTGATCTACGGTTTTCGTTCCATGACCGCGGAAGACCTGGCCCTGGTCAACGACTGGATCGCCCAGCCGCATGTGGCGGAATGGTGGATCGATGCCAGCGGCGAGTCTGATCCCATGCAAGAGGATGACCTGATCGAACCCGATTTCAACACCTGGATCGTATCACTGGACGGCCGGCCGTTCGCCTACATGCAGGACTATTCTCCGCATCTCTATCCTGGTCACCATTTCTTCGATCGGCCGGATGGTACGCGCGGCGTTGACCAGATTATCGGTGATCCCGACATGATCAACAGGGGGCACGGTTCGGCCCTGGTCCGCCAGCAGGTCGAGCGGCTGTTCGCCATGGGCGCGCCTGTGGTCGTCACTGACCCGCACCCTAAAAATGCCCGCGCCATCCGCGCCTACGAAAAGGCCGGCTTTGTGGCCTACGGCGAAATCATCAGCCCCGAATGGGGCCCCAGCCTTCTTATGCAGTGTTCAAAATCATGACTACTTTTTCTCCCCGTGAAATCGTCTCCGAACTCGATCGCCACATCATCGGCCACGCCGACGCCAAGAAGGCCGTCGCCGTGGCCCTGCGCAATCGCTGGCGCCGCAAGGCGACGGATGAGAGCATCCGCGACGAGATCACGCCCAAGAACATTCTGATGATCGGGCCTACGGGCGTCGGCAAGACCGAGATCGCCCGCCGCCTGGCCAAGCTGGCCCATGCGCCCTTCATCAAGGTCGAAGCGACCAAGTTCACCGAGGTCGGCTATGTCGGCCGTGATGTCGATCAGATCGTCCGCGATCTGGTCGAAGCCGCCCAACTCATGATCCGCGAAAAGAACCGCACGGGCGTCCGCGCCAAGGCCGAAGCGGCTGCCGAAGAGCGCTTGATTGATGCCCTGGTCGGCGACAATGCCGGCCAGGCGACGCGCGACGTTTTCCGTAAAAAACTGCGCAACAACGAACTGGACGACAAGGAAATCGAGCTGTCGCTGAACGAGGCGGCTTCGCCCTTCGGCGCCATGGAGATCCCCGGCCAGCCCGGCAACGGCAATTTCAACCTGTCCGACATGCTGTCCAAGGCCATGGGCGGCCGCAAGAAGACGGTCAAGATGACCGTCAAGGACGCTATGGCGCCGCTGATTACCGAGGAAAGCGACAAGCTGCTCGACAGCGAGAGCGTCACCAATGAAGCGCTGAAGCTGGCCGAGAACGAAGGCATCGTCTTCCTCGACGAGATCGACAAGGTGGCCTCGCGTCAGGACCGAGGCGGCGCCGACGTGTCGCGCGAGGGCGTCCAGCGCGACCTCCTACCGCTCATCGAAGGCACGACGGTGTCGACCAAGTACGGGCCTGTGAAGACCGACCACATCCTGTTCATCGCGTCTGGCGCCTTCCACGTTTCGAAGCCGTCGGACCTGCTGCCGGAACTGCAGGGCCGCCTGCCGATCCGCGTCGAGCTGAAAGCCCTGACCCAGGACGATTTCCGCCGCATCTTGAGCGAGCCCGAAGCCAACCTGATCAAGCAGAACCAGGCATTGATGGCGACCGAAGGCGTGACGCTGGAATTCGACGATGGCGCGATCGCCGCCATGGCAGAGGCGGCCGCGACCGTCAACGCCAAGGTCGAAAACATCGGCGCGCGCCGGCTGCACACCGTCATCGAAAAGGTGATGGAGGACTTAAGCTATGCCGCGTCGGACATGTCGGGTCAGACCGTGACGATCGATGCCGACTACGTCCGCAAGCGCCTCGGCGAAATCGCCGGCGACGCCGATCTCAGCCGGTATATTCTCTGATACTCAACCGGGGTCTTTGGTGACTTCGTATTCCTGCAGGTATTTGTCGTATTGCTCGCTGAGGAGCTGGCGGAACTGATCGGTATAAAAATCGATCGCTTCCTGGCGCTTGGCTTCCATCTCGGCCTTGGATTCGCTGAGCTGGACGTTCATCCACGACGTGTAGCGCGCGACGCCCCACAGGAAGGACGCACTGACCCGCTGGGGGTTCACCGTGCGCATCTGGGTGTTGGCGACCTGGATATAGTCATCGGCGCGCTGGTAAAAACGGGGATCAACGGTTTCAAGCATGAGACGTCTCTTAAACAGAACAGAAGGGCAAGCATGCCCTGAAATCTTACCTATGGCCAGCCCTGTCAGGTAAGCTTTGCCAGCAGAGCATCGCTGGCGCGGTCGCACAGCTCATAGACCTTCTGGAAGTCGGCCTCGGTGCCGTAATAGGGATCGGGAACGTTCCCGGCCTCGCCCAGGGCCTCTTCGAGATAAAGCGCGACCCTGGCCGTTGCCTCACGAGGACGCTGCGCCTTGAGGTAGGCGACATTATCGCGGTCCATGCCGAGGATCAGGTCGAAGCGGTTGAAATCCTCAGCCGTCAGTTTTCGCGCCTGCTGGCTGTCAATGGCCACGCCGTGCCTCGCCGCTACCGCGATCGAACGGCGGTCGGGCGGCTCACCGGCGTGCCAGCCGCCGCAGCCGGCGCTGTCGAGCACGAACCGCCCGGTCAGGCCCAGCGCGTCGATCTTGTGCTGGAGGACGCCCTCGGCCAAAGGCGAGCGGCAGATATTGCCAAGGCAAACAAACAGGATGGAGGTCATGAGTTGTCTATAGCGTCTGAAACCAAGGAAGATAAGGCCCCTTGATCAGGGTGCAGATTCGGCTCTAAGACGGTGGGAACAGAATATGAACGGGTGACCTTATGAGCCTGCCGCTTCCCGAGTTGGAGACCTTTATCGACCGCCTGAAGGCGATTTCGGACCGCTATGGCCGGGCCTATGACATCGATCGCGGCGGTGACTGGCACCTGCTCAAGGTCCAGGAAGAGATGGGCGAACTGACCCAGGCGTATCTGGCCATGACCGGCCGCTCGCGCCGTGACGCCGAAAGTGCCCGGCACGATGTTGCGATGGAGATGGCCGATGTCATTTGCATGGTCATGCTGATGGCGCGCGCCGAAGGGATCGACCTCAATGCCGCGATCGCCGAGAAGTGGCTGAAGTGGGAAGAGGCCGCGCACGAAGAGTGCGCTGCGCCGACGGCAGCGGTGACCGCATGACCGTGCTGACGACCGACAGACTGATCCTGCGGCCCATGGTGGCGACGGATTTCGAAGCCCTGTGCCGGCTATGGAACGATCCGGTATTCGTAGGTGATGTCGGCTTCGGCCCCCACTCGCCGGAGATCGTCTGGTTGCGATTGCTGCGTGATGTCGGCCACTGGCACGTCTTCGGCTACGGCAACTGGGCCGTGACGTGGAAAGCAACCGGCCAGTATATCGGCTCCGCCGGCCTGTTCGACTACTGCCGGGATATCGAACCGGCGTTTGGTGCACCCGAGGCCGGCTGGGGGCTCGATCCGGCCTTTTATGGCAAAGGGCTGGCGAGCGAGGCCATGACCGCTGTATTGCATCATGCCGATACGGGCCTGAAGCTGCCGCGCACGGTCTGCATCATCTCGCCGGGCAATACACGGTCGTTGAAACTGGCGGGACGTCTGGGCTTTACCGTCTATCACGACGGCCTGTTCCGCGGCGAGCCGATCCGTTTTCTGGAGCGCCTGCGATGAGCACCGAAGCCTTCGTCAATCCAGACCCGAAACTGGTCAAGACCCTGTTCGAGCGCTTTGAGCAGGACAAGCCCGACCCGCGCACGGAGCTCAACTTCAGCAATCCCTTCACCCTGGTCGTGGCGGTCGCGCTGTCGGCCCAGACGACCGACGTCGCGGTCAACAAGGCGACCGGCCCCTTGTTCGCCCTCGCGTCCAACCCACGCGACATGCTGGCGCTGGGCGAGGAGCGTTTGATGCGGATGATCAGCTCGATCGGCCTCTATCGCAACAAGGCGAAGAACGTCATGCGCCTGTGCGAGATACTGCTGGACCGCTTCGGCGGCGAGGTGCCGATGAACCGTGAGGACCTGGTGTCTCTGCCCGGCGTCGGCAACAAGACGGCTTCGGTGGTGCTGAATGAACTCGATATCGAGCCGGCGATCGCCGTCGATACCCATGTCTTTCGCGTCGGACATCGCCTGGGGCTGGTCAGCGCCAATACGCCGGACAAGGTCGAAAAGCAGCTGATGGCGGTTATCCCGAAGCACTGGCTGACGCGGGCGCACCACTGGCTGATCCTGCATGGCCGCTATGTCTGCGTCGCGCGCAAGCCGAAGTGCAGCATCTGCATCGTGCGGGATCTGTGCCCCAGGATTGGTGTCGAGCAGTCGGCATAAGCGCTGCTCAAAAGCGCGCGGAAATCACGCCGGAGTCAGGTGCCACTCACTGCCTTCGGGAACAAGGCGCAAGGTGTCGATCAGGGTCACGGTCTCGCGCAGTTTCGGGTAATCGAGCGGCTTGACGACATAATGCGTCGCGCCCTGTTCGCGGGCATTGACGATGTCGTCCTCGTGATCCGAGCCGCTGAGGATGACGACGGGAATGCGGCTCAGGCCAGGGTCGTTCTGGATGATCTGCAGCACCTTGGCGCCGCTCAGCTTTGGCAGGTTGAGATCGAGGAAGATAATGTCGGGCTCGGGCGCGCTTTCGAAGCCCTGTTCCCGCCGCAGAAACCCCAGGGCGTCCTCACCGCAGGTCACCCAATGGCCGTCGAACTGCACGCAGGCCCGGTTCAGCAACTCGGTGACTAGGCGGATCTCGGCGGCGCTGTCATCGACGAAGAGCGCCTGCGCGAGCCGCGTATGGGCGGCGGCATTGGTCATGTTTTTTTGGCTTGCCCCCAGCCAATTATGAAAACGAAACTAAGCGCCCGCCGTTAATATTTTTCAAGCGAAAATTGCGTGAGCGGAAAGGGCGGTATTCCAGTCCCTAAGAATGGCAGGCGCAGCCGCCGAACAGGGCGATCTCAAAGGCATGGCGCAGGCGGTCGGCGGCGCCGTCCGAATAGCCGAGATAAAGGTCGGGCTCGATCAGTTCCAGCTCCATCAGGCAGAACCGGCCTTCGTTGTCGCGGACCATGTCGGCGCGGGCATAGAGCAGGCGGTCGGCGCCGATATAGTCGATGGCGGCGGCCGCCAGCATCATGGCTTCGGGCGGTGGGGACAGGGTGCGTAGATTGGCGTCATAGTCGGGTTGTGAGCGGAAGTCGCCCGACTTCGGCGTCTTTAGTACGGCGTGCGAGAACTGGCCGGCGAAGAAGAGCAGCGACCATTCGCCCTCGTCCTGGATGGACGGCATGAAGGGCTGGATCATGGCGGCGCCCTTCGGCGGCCCGGCCTTGCCTTCAAGCGCGTCGAAGGCCAGGGTCTCACCGTGTCGCCACACCAGGGTGTTCTTGGCGCCGGCCGAGACGACGGGTTTCAGCACCAGGGCGTCTCCGAAATCGGCGCGGGCGTGGGCGATGGCCTCGTCGCTGATGCGTTCGACAAAATGGGTCGGTATGATGCGCACGCCGGCCTCGGCCAGGTCGCGCAGATAGCGCTTATCGACGTTCCAACTGACGATATCGGCGGGGTTGAAGACGCGATGCCCCGCATCCTTCAGCGCCATCAGGGCGGCGCGGAAACGCTCGGGGTCATTGTGATAGCCCCAGGCGACCAGCGGACAGATCAGGTCGTATGGCTTGGTGACCGGCTCTGACCAGGCTTGCGCGCTGATCTCGATATCCAGTCCCTTCAGGGCTTCGCGATAACCGTCGAGCACGGCAGGCCAGCGGCCATGGTGCGATGGCGTTGAGGGATCGGGCGTAAAAAACAGTAGCGTCTTGGTCATGGAGGCTCTATTCCCCGACAAACCTTTAGACGCAACCGATTTTTCCGGATTTTCCATGGACCTGACCTACGACATCACCGCTGTTGGCCACGCCATTGTCGACGTTCTGGCTCCGGCGGACGACGCCTTCCTGGCCGCGCAGGACCTGCACAAGGGGGCCATGACGCTGATCGACACGCATCGCGGCACCAGCCTGTTCGAGGCCATGGCGGAAAGCGAGCAGGAGTCGGGCGGATCGGCCGGCAATACCATCGCGGGCGCGGCCTCGTTCGGCGCCAAATGCGCCTATGTCGGCAAGGTAGCGCACGACCCTCTCGGTGAAACCTTTGCGCGCGACCTGAAAAAGATGGGCGTGACCTTTAATACGCCGGTCCTGCACGACGATCCCGCCCGCACCGGCCGCTGCCTGATCAATGTGACGCCGGACGGCCAGCGCACCATGGCGACCTATCTCGGCGCCGCCGCCCTGATCGCGCCGCAGGACCTCGATGCCGACATTATCCGCGCCTCGCAGATCACCTATCTGGAAGGCTATCTGTTCGACTCGCCGTCGGGCCGAGAAACCTTTGCCAAGGCGGCGCAGATCGCGCGCTCAAGCGGCCGCAAGACCGCCATTACCTTGTCGGACACTTTCGTCGTCGACCGCTGGCGGACCGACCTGCTGGCCTTTATCGAGCGCCATATCGACCTGGTCTTCGCCAATGAAGGCGAACTGCTGTCGCTGTTCCAGACCGACGATTTCTTCAAGGCGCTGCGTGCCTTACGCACCAAGACCGACCTGGCCTTCATCACGCGCTCGGAGCAGGGCTCGGTAGCGATCAAGTTCGAAGACACGCACACGGTCGCGGCCGCGCCGGTCGACAAGGTCATTGATACGACGGGCGCTGGCGATCAGTACGCGGCGGGTGTCATGTACGGCCTGACGCAAGGCCTGCATATCGAGACCTGCGCCAAGCTGGGCTCGCTGGCGGCGGCGGAAGTCATCGGCCATTTTGGCCCACGTCCGCGTGTCAATCTGAACGATTTGGCCAAAGAGCGCGGGCTGATCTAGCCCGTCCTTCTCTTCAGCGCGACATAGAGCGCGCCCGTGCCGCCGTGGCGGGCGTGGGCCTGGCTGATGCCGGCGACGATATGGCCAAGCTGTGGGTCGGCCAGCCATTCCGGCGCATTGCGTTTCAATATGCCGTTTTCCGCCATGCCCTTGCCGGTGATGACCAGCACGGCGCGATAGTCGTTGGCATAGGCCTGCTGCACGAAGGCCTTGAGCCGGGCTTCGGCGGCAAAACTGTTCAGGCCGTGCAGGTCCAGCCGCGCTTCGATCGGATCGCGTTCGCGCGACAACCGGCGCTTGCGGCGCGGTTCGATGGCGTCGGGTTCGAACTTCGGGCTGTCGAAAGAGAGTTTGTAACCTGTCTGCGGCTTGATCGCCTGGCCGATGGCAAAGGGCGTCAGCGGCAAAGGCCTGGGCTTTTCGGCGACCATCGGTTTCGGCATATCGGCGACGTGGACGGTTTCGATTTCCGGTGCGGGCGGGTCGACGCGCGAGGCCTTGTGCGGGCGCACGGTCGCGGTGACCAGTGCCCACAGGCGCGTATCCTCTGCCTTGAATTTATACCACGCCATACTGCACCAAAGAAAACCCCACCGCCTTTGCGAAGGTGGTGGGGTATATTACTTTGCAAACCCTGGCAAAAGCCAGAGGAAGGCGCTTAATAATCTTCCGACTGGAAGGCCTGCAATTGCCGCGTCAGGCGTTCGCCGCGCTTGCCGGCGGCCAGGGCAGCCTCCGACAGCTTCTTGATCTGCTCGTTGTCGGCGTGGCGGCTCATGACGTCGAGGGCGCCGTTGATGACCCCCAGCATCTGGGCGAAGTCCTGGGCCACATCGCCGGTCAGGCGGCCGACCGTCTCGAACCGGCGTGCATTCGAAAGCGCCGTCGACAACTGCTCGACCTTACCCTGCGCTTCGCTCTGCTGGGCCGTGGCCTGTGCCAGGCTGGCCTGAAGCTCGGTCTGTTGCGCCAGCGACTGGGTCAGATTGGCCTGAAGCTCCGCTTGCTGCGCCAGGGACTGATTGAGGCTGGCCTGCAGGTCATCAAGACGCTTTGTCAGTGCGTCGATATGGACGGTGGGCGGTGGCGGAACGGCGGCTAGCCTGGCCTGGGCATCGTCATAGGCAGCCTGCCACTTGCGCGTTTCGAACTCGGCGGAAGCGACCTTTTCTTCCCATTCGCGTGTGTCCGGCTTGGGTGGCGGCGCCGAGGCCAGGGCTTCGATCCTGGCGGTCAGCACATCGCTGTGCAGGCGGGCACTTTCCAGTTCACCGTTGAGGCGCTCGATCTGGGCGTCGCGCTCGTCCTTGGCCTCGACCAGCTTGGGCGCCAGCAGGATGTCGGACAATTGCACCTGAAGCTCGTTGCGCGCCGCGTCGGTGGTCTGCAACCGGGCTTCCAGCTCCGCGATGCGCGTTTCTAAGGCCGAGGTATCGGCGACCGGAGCGGGTCGGGCTTCAAGCGCGGCGATCTGCTGCTGCAGGGTGCCGTGATAAGCCGAGGTCTCGGCCAGTTCGGCGTGCAGGGCCTCCAGCCGCGTCTTGAGCGTAGCATTTTCCTCGACCGTCGCCGGGTCAGGCTCGCGCACCACGACAGGCTCAGGGGCTTCGGGTTCCGGGCGCGCCTTCAGGGCGGCGATTTCCTGTTGCAGCGCGCCGTGATGGTCGGCGGCTTCGACCACCTGGACCTGCAGGGCTTCCAGCTTGGCTTTAAGCGCTGCGTTTTCTTCACTATCGCCTTGAAGCTGCGGCGTTTCCGGTTCGGGGCGCGCCTTCAACATTTCGATCTCCTGCTGCAACGTTCCCTGCTGGGTGGCAGCATCGGCCAACTCAGCCTGCAGCGTTTCCAGCCTTGCTTTCAGTGCTGCGTTTTCTTCGATGACCGCCCGGTCGGCCTGGACCACGGGCGCGGACGCGTCGTTCCAGCCATAGGTTCCGGGCTGCTCACTGCTCACGACTTCGAGCTTTGCCTCATATTCCTTGCGCGCGGTTTCCAGCGCTTCCTGGCGCGCGGCTTCGACGTCGGCGACCGTCAGGCCGGTGACGGGCTGGATAACGACATCGGCAGCAGTCACCTGAGCCTTGAGCGAGGTCGAGTCGAAGGCGACGCCATAGATCTGGCGTTCACCGGCTTCGGTGATTTCGGCCTGGCCGCGCATGGTGATCCAGCGCACCTGGCCCTTGTCGATGACGCGGATATCCAGGCCAAGCGCATCGCTCTTGCCGCTCAGCAGGTCGGCGAAGGCGGTGTCTGCGCGCGCCTGGTCATCGTCTGAAATCAAGGTCGGGCCACCGGCATATTCGCGGCCGATCAGACGGCGCATGCCTTCGTCCTCGACAATGGTCTCGGCTTCGCGGTCGTACTGCCAAACGCCTATCCCTAAGGACGCCAGCGCGACCTCGGCATTGCGCAGGTCTTCCAGTTCCTGTGCGTCGTCGTCGGTGAGTTCCGCGGCAGGCTTGAAGGCCATGGGAGTCTCCTCTGCGGCCAAAGCCGGGCTTTCAGGGGTGGGCCAGGCTTCTGATCTGGGCATTGCCATGACCGTAATACCGTGTTCGCCGCCTTCGTGCGTATGCACGGCCCAGGCGCTGACGATCATGACGCGTTCGCCCTCGGCGCCCTTGAGCGTCAGCGGGACCGTTTTTTCATTGTGTGGCGACGTCTCGTCCTGAGCCTCACCGAGGAAGTTGATGGCGTTCTGGAAATCGGCGTCGCTGACGCAGATGTGCGTCCATGTCTTGCCCAGCACGTCCTCACGCTTGGCGTCGAAGGCGTCGAGCGCGGCATTGTTGACGTCGACGATCTGGCCCTTGGCGTCCAGGCCCCAGAAGGGCAGGGCGGCGGCGGTGAACCAGTGGCCGCGCCACAGCCCTGTCAGGTCGTCCACGCCTTCGCCGGCATTGCTTTCCAGTTCGACCATGGCCGAGGTTGAGCCGATCACCTCACCATTGCCGTTCATGATCGGCATGGAGGTGACGCTGACCAGAACCTTTTCGTGGCTGCCGTGGTTGACGATCAGGTGCTGGAAGCCCTTGACGGTCTGGCCGCGCAGAGTACGCGCGATCGGCAGCATGTCGGCGGGGACGACGCGGCCGTCGGGAAAGGTGATGCCCCAGGTCGCCGAATGGAAACGCAGGCCGATCAGCTCATTGTCCTTGCGGCCGAGAAGCGTGTGGGCGGCGCGGTTTGCAAAGGTAAACTTGCCCGAGGCATCGGTTTCTACCAGGGCGACCGGGACGGCGTTCAAAACGTTGAACATGCGCCGTTCCAGGGTGTCGATCTTGCGTTCGGCCTTGAAAAGCAGTTCCTGGAACTGTTTGACCTGCATGGACTTGAGGGTCGCCAGCACGCCTGCGCCGATCGACAGGGCCAGGAGGACCACGGCGACGATGCCAAGGACCAAAATCAGATCTTGCTCACTGGTCAACAACATACGCGCTTATCAATCCCTGGCTGGGCCGGTTCTCGGCGGATGAAGCGCCGGTGATGCAATTCGCGACACATTTTCACCCTGTGGACGGTTGCTAGCAAAAACCGTACCCGAAGAGAGTTGCAAGGTAATTATCTTACATCACAAATGTTTAAGCGCAGAAAACCGCCCTGAGGCGGTTGGTTTTCAGTCTTTGAGAAATTGGGACGCCTTGCCCCTCTCTCCTGTGACGGAAAGAGGGACCTGGTTCGGCGTTAATGCTTGTCGCGCAAGCGGCCGCCGAGGGCAGCAGCGACGCTGGCGATAAAGGCGCCGATCAGCAGCGACAGGCTAAGGCCAAAATGCAGGGCGACCATGGCCTTGCGCGCCTTTTCAGCGGCTTCAGCCGCTTCTTTCTTAGCGGTTTCAGCGCGCGTAATCGTGGCGTTGACGCGCGCCTCGGCCTCGGGTTGGGCAAGGCCGGTGCGTGCCACGACCTGCCGGACCAGGTAGGCGCGGTCGGCGGGCGTCACCGTGCCATCAGTCATCCCTTGGGCAATGATCCGGCCAGCTTCGGCGCTGGCGTCGCTCGATGGCGCTGTTGCGCCCCGGAACAGGCTCTCCGCGTTGTAGGCCAGGCGGTCGTTTTCGGCGGCGCCGGCTGCGACCGTCGATGCCGTTTGCAGGACGGTTCCGGCAGCGGAAATGTACAGGAAGGCGACGAGCAATGAGGCGATGGCCCACGACAGGAAACCGTGCGCGGTATCGCGGAAGAAGACCTCATCGCTGTGCAGGTCGGCCCATTTGACGCGCATCCGTCCTGCAAGGTAGCCGCCGACGCCGGACGCCAGCCACTGCGTGACAATCATCCAGATACCGACACCCGCGCCGATTTCGACGGCATCGCTGGCATCGGCGGTAAAGACCGAAAATGAGGCAAAGCCCAGCGCCGACCCGAGCGGAATAAGAATGAGCGTAATCGCAGCAGCGGCTGCGGCGCCACCGAGGATGGCTGCCCAGTGGATGCCGGAATGTGTGGATTCGTTGTTCGGCCGGTCGTGCCGACCCGTAGCTTCGAGAGGCGTGTCCATGTCAGCCCCCGTCAGCGGATCAGCGCGAGCAGGATGATAATGGGGATCGGCACCCCCAGAAGCCAAAGCAAAATACCTTTACCCATGACGTCCTCCTTGGTGTGATTGTCGGGGGAGCCAGAGCTAGGACGTTCGCCGTTTCCTTGAAATATGCGCTGCGCTGTCGAAATATAATGACGTGGTAAGATGAGGTTGCGCGCGGCCAAGTGCGGGGTTAGGCTCCGGCGAAATATCACACAATTGGAGGAACAGATGGACAAGGCGCAATTGACCCGCAGATCGGCCATGCTGGCGGCGGGCACCGTCATGGCGGCAACCGCGGCCCAGGCGGCGAAGCCCGCCAAGGTTGACAAGAAGGTCGATGTCAAGGCGACGTTGGCGCCCTATGCCTGTAATATCGATATGTGGTTCCGTCCGACGCCCTTCATCGAACGGTTTGCCCTGGCGGCGAAGTGCGGCTTTACGACCGTCGAATTCTGGCCGGCCCGGCGCGAAGACGGCGTCAACGCCCAGGCGATCCGCGCGGAACTGGACAAACACGGACTAAAGGTCTCGCAGTTTGCGCCAGGGGCACCGGCCTTTACCAGTCCGGCCAAGTACGGTGAACTGGACGCCATGATCAAGGACGCTATCGCCGACGCCAAGGTCATGGGCTGTTCTCAGATCACCTTGGTGGGCCACCACAACACGGATGGCATGTCGCGCGAAGACATGCTTGTCAGCTATACGGTCGGCCTGATGCGGATCGCACCGATGCTGGAAGATGCCGGTTTGATGGCGCTGGTCGAGCCGTTCAACCACGTCAATCATCTGAACTTCCTGCTCAATGGCTCACGGCCAACCGTGGCCATGTGCCGGGCGGTCAATTCACCGATGGTGAAGATCCAGTGGGACTTCTTCCATATGCAGCATGAGGAAGGCGACCTGATCAACAAGTTCAAGGCGGGAATCGACCAGGTCGGCTACGTCCAGCTTGGCGACGTTCCGGGCCGCAACCAGCCCGGCACGGGCGAGGTCAATCACGTCAACCTGCTCAAGGGCATCCGTGCGGCAGGTTACAAGGGCTTCCTCGGCCTCGAGTATAATCCGCTCAACGGCGACTATGAAAAGGCGACCAGGGACGCGGTGGAGCTGTCGCTGGCCGCAGGACTGGTCTGACGGTTTCTTGCTTTTTTGACCGGTCAACCCGGTCGAAACCTTAGCCACGCACTCCTATCGTTTCATCGAAGCGATAGGAGTTTTGCTATGACCATCAAGGATAATCCGCAGCAGAAAGAAACCGTCAATCGCGTGCAGGGCGTGGCAGGGCAGCCAGCGCCCACGCCAGATCCGAACCAACGTATCCTGGAAAAGAAGCCGGACGGACAATCGCCTGGTCGAAGAGGCGGAAAAGAAGAGAAAATAAAGGGAAAGATTGGAGCGGGCGAAGAGGATCGAACTCTCGACATCCACCTTGGCAAGGTGGCGCTACATCAATTGCGCGCAATTGCGGCAATTATCCCCACCCTGATTTTCCTTTGTATTTGAACGGTTTCCGCTTTGTGATACAAGGCGATCAATGCGGCGCAATTGAGCCGCTGTGATCTGCCTTGCTACCCTCTTGCTACCCTGCGGGGGGCTGGGTAGCAAACGAAGGGGGCTAGACGTGCCGAAGCTGAGTGGTCACCGGATATCCAAGGAATTTGTGGATGCGCTGACGTGTGACAAGGATCATGTATATTTTGATGCGCGTCTAACCGGGTTTGGCATCCGCACGAAGCCGAACGGGCGGAAAACCTACGTCATTCAATATCGCAATAGTGCCGGTCAGACCCGCAAGGTCCAAATAGGGCAGCACGGGGCTCTCACCGCTGAGGAAGCGCGCAAGAAGGCCAAGGTGCTTTTAGGCCGTGTTGCGGATGGCGAAGACCCCGCAGCGGAGAAGACCGAAGACCGCCTGGCCGAAACGGTCAAAGAACTTTGCGAGGCTTATATTGCGGCTGTCGAGCTGGGGATTAAGGACCCTCGGCGGGCTGTGATCCGTGGCAAGGGTGGAAGGCCGAAGAAGGCCTCAACGCTGGCCGAAGATAAGAGCCGCATCAACCGGCATATCATTCCGCTTCTCGGGAAAGAGAAGGTCCGGGATTTGAAGCCCAAGGACATATCCAAATTTCAGCATAACGTGACGGTCGGCAAGACCGCGACGACCGAAAAAGACGACAAGGTGAAGAAGCGCGGCAGTGTCCGTGTTGCCGGTGGTGCGGGGATCGCAAGCCGGACTGTCGGCCTGCTCGGCGGCATTCTAACCTACGCCATGTCACAAGGGATTATCGACGCAAACCCCTGTCGCGGCGTCAAGCGGCCACCTGACGGCAAGCGCAAAATCCGGCTCAACGCTGAACAGTACCGCGCCCTTGGTGAGGCTCTGCGCGCCGCTGAAGATGCCGGGGAGTCCTGGCAGGCTACAGATGCAATCTGGACCCTTGCCCTGACTGGCTGTCGTAAAAACGAGGTCATCAAGCTTCAGCCGCAAGAGGTCGATACAGATGGGAATGCCCTACGGCTGATCGACACGAAAGAGAACGAGAGCATCCGGCCATTGGGCCGCGCCGCCCTGCAAGTGCTGAAACGTAGGATTGGGAATGCCCCTTACGTCTTCAACAGTGAGCGGAACGCCGAACAGCCATATGGCGGGCTCCCCGGCGCCTGGACGCGGATCATGAAGCGCATACCCTCCAATGTAGTGATGCCTGCCTTAACCCTCCACGGCCTGCGCCATGCCTACGCGTCGTCGGCGGGCGATCTTGGTTACGGCATGCCAACCATAAAAGCGATGATCGGGCATGGCTCGGCGTCGAATGTCACTGAGGGCTACGTGCACCATTTGGACGAGGCCTTGATAGCGGCTGCTGACAGGGTTTCAGCGCATATTTTCAACATGATGAAGGGGGTAAAATAGTGAGCCAGGTCATAACAATAGAGGTTGGCAATCGAACATACAGCGCTCACACCGACATCATTCGCCTGAAGGATGGTCGCGACGTTTATGTTGCTCAAGGGCTTTTCTCTCATCATTTTGCCGTGTCCGCAGTACTGGAAGCGGATGAGATGGAGAGAGGCTTTCATGCGGCAGTCGCAAGTTACAAAGGTGAAGTACAGGAGGCAAATGTAAGTGAGGAAGATGCGCTAGCTGAGCGACAGCCGAGACTTACGCCTGAGCAACTGGCTATAATTGCTAAGCACCTCGGTCACGATTACCCTTTGGACTCCTATGTGACCTGCGTCATATTGAACGCGGAAAGTACGGACGCATTCATTTCAATGATCCAAGATCCTGATGGGCGGATCAACCAGATCGTCCATCGTTCCTTTCGCGCGCCAAATATAAAGGAGTCGATGAGGTTTGCGTTCGGCAATTATGACGCTGTGGGGCCGGACGACATGGGACGTGCTGTAACCCAATACGGGGCGGACGAAGAGCGTTTAGATATCAACCTTCTCGGCCTGTGGGTTGAGGACTTCAACGAATATTTCCAGTGGAAAAAGCTGTCTGAAGCTAAGACCTTTCCAGTAGTCGGAGAACTGCTGATTGCTGCCGATGATGTACGGTGGGGCGACTCAGAAACAATGAAGCCACAGACCGTTGGGCGCGCGACACTTGCCTACCTGAAGAGCGAATTTGCTGAACTGACGTTCACGGATGATGCGTGGTCAACCCTGTCGTCTCTTTATCTATATCCAACATGGGATGGGGAGGGTCGCGTTTCGTGGGCGATAGAAGATGAGGACGAAAAGCCAGTCAGCATTGAGGACTTCACTGCGCTCGCGGGTGATACCACAGCATTCAACGACCATCCCGACCATATAACTCTTATCGATCTGATCGAAGACGGTTTGCTCGATGTTCGCGGCAGGCCCGGCCATGCCTTGGCTGATCAGAAAGACTATAGTGACGACAATGATGTATTTTATAGCGGGGTAAGCATTCGGGAAGATGATAAAACCTTGCTTGTAGGCGATAGCGTCCTGTGGAATGTCGAAGTCAGGTTTAACCACCTCCTTCTCCCGGCCTATATGAAGTTCGCGGGTGATCGGTTTCCAACACCGATGACTGATGAGGATGTATCTGCGGTGTTGGCGGAAGCAGAACAGGCGCAAGAAGAACATCGCGCAAAGTCGCTAACCTCTCCGCCACCTGGCAGCGGCAAGCGTGAGAAATCGATGCCGGTTCATGTGCTGGAAAGTTATGTGGACAAGTATTTTTCTCAGAAGAAATTTTATCCTCGTTTAGAGAAAGACTTGGTCCCGTATTTCAGAAATCTCTACGACCGCGATGCGGTCCGAGACACCTTCAAGGAACTGCCTGCAAATAAGCGGCGGGGGCGTGGAAACCCTGGCACGAAACGCACAAAATCAGCGTCTTCGGGCTCCCCGCACTTACGCGTAATTAAATAGGCGAAAAAAGTTTAAATCGCTCTTTCGGCGTATTTGATTGGGTCTAGACGGCGTATTTTGAGCTGTGGTCTTCTTTTGTTCTCACGCTTCGGCGGTGATTTGCAAAGGAGACGACATGGACGCGAATGTTGAAACCGAGGTGCGGAAATGGCCCCGCCGCCTGCGCCGGGAACAGGCCTGCGAATATCTTGGCGAGGTTCATGGGGTCAGGCGAAAGCCCGCTACGCTCGCCGCTTATGCGGTGCGCGGGGGCGGACCCGTTTTCGTGCGTGACGGGATTTTTCCGTTGTATAGCCCGGAAAGTCTTGATGCTTGGGTTGAGTCGATCTTATCGCCTCCCCAAACATCGACCAGCGACAACGGTTGCGCGGGGGCTGCATAATGGGCGCCCCCAAAAACGGCAGAAAACCCGCCACTGATAATGACGGGTTTTCCAAAGGTTTTAATGATCACTGTGGTAGGGATCAAGAAGACCGTAACCCACGCTCGGACCATCCGCAAGGCCTTCCTGATCCTCGCTATCGACACAACGCTACAGGCGGCACGTCCGAAGCTGCGGCGCTGGTTGCTCGCAAGACCGCTGGCGGGATCGCTGCGAAAATCCTCGCCGTTATCAAAGACACTGGCCGTGCAATGTCGGCTGAAGACGTTCAGGCCGTACTAAAGCCTCTCGGCGTCATGTCGCCTGTCCAGACTTACCGGGCGCGCCTGACCGATTTAGCCCAAGCCGGTTACCTTCGTGACTCAGGCCAGCGTGGCAAGTCTGAGGCCGGTTGCGGAACTGTTCGATGGGAACTGGTTCCAGAGGCAAGCGCATGAGGGCGTTCCGCATGCGGTTCGCTACTGCACTTGAGATTGAAGCCACGCGCGATGCGGCGGCTGAAATCTTCCGCCAAGCTGACAGAGAAGAAAACCCCGAAGAACGCCGCCTGCTCAACAGGCGGGCGATGAACCACATTTTGAGTATGAGTGATCCGATGGAGCGTGACGCATGAGCAACGAAAATTCAGGCCTTCCGTTCAGCGTCGGCGCCGTCAAGAAAAACAGCCAAGAGGAAGTGCGGATAGCGATCAACGAGTTCAAGGGCCATGTGCTCCTTGACCTGCGCGTCTATGCTGAGTTCAGCGCTGCGAAGGTGCCGATGGCTACGCAGAAGGGCGTGAGCATCCGCGCCACGGCCATTCCCGACCTTATCGCGCTTCTACAGCGTGCGGAGGTCAAGGCGCGGGAGCTTGGTATTTTGGAAGCTGAGGAGGGCAATGCATAATGAGAGCCCCTCTTACTCCGCCTGACTGCGACCTCAGGGATTTTCATTACCTTCCATTAGAAGTGGACCGGCTGCTCAAGTCCGAGTTTCACAACGCCGCTTCTGATAGCGAGTGGCGGGCAGGTGTAACTTTGTTGCTTCAAGCTTGGCATCAGGTGCCCGCCGCAAGCCTGCCAAGCGATGAACGGCGCCTGGCCCGGCTTGCTGACCTGCGAGACGGTGAGAAGTCCTGGCCGAAGGTCCGCGAGCATGCCTTGCGTGGCTGGGAGCAATCGACCGATGGTCGGTTATATCATCCGATCCTTGCTGAAAGTGCGCTGAACTCATGGATCAGCAAGCTTACGCAGCGCATCAAGTCGGCGGCGGGGCACAAAAAACGCCACGGCGTTGACATCGATCGATCATTCTTGGACGCCCAAAAAGAACAGGCCGTGACCTACCTCAAGGCGCTCAACCCTCGATCCAAGGCGCTGACGAAGCTGCGGAAACAGGTCGATGATGAGGTTGCCACGGGCAGTGGCACAGGCAGTGCTAATAGCGATGCCACGTCTACTTATACTTCTCCTTCCCCTTACACTTCCCCTTATCCCTTCCGTAAGAAGGGAGTTAGTACTGTAGTAGGAGATCAGGCTAACAGCGGTGAGATAGATCCTGATTGGGAGGCTCGTCATTAGATGATTAGCCTAGCCAGTCAAATCAACAAGCAGGGCTACAAGCCAGCTCAAGCGCATAGGGTCAATGCCACTCCACCCGGAAGGCAAACCCCGGCTTGTCACAGTGACGCGTTACGTTACGCGTTACGTTACGATCATGAGGCGATTTCTCACGTGAGCTTTGATCGGGAGTGCTGCTGATGAAAAGCAACACTTCCATATCTGACCGATGCCAAGGTCAATGGTTCAGCATCCTGTCATCGCTCGGTGTGGCCGCATCCGTGCTGAACAAGAGAAATCAAGCTTGCCCGATGTGTGGCGGCAAAGACCGGTTCCGATGGACAAACCACGAGGAGCGCGGCGGCTACTTCTGCAATGGTTGCGGTCATGGTGACGGGTTTGATTTCGTCCAAGCCTACTTCAAGTTAGACTTCCGAGAAGCGGCGCAAAAGGTTGAAAGCGTCATAGGGTCGTCAATTCCAAATCGGCCCCCTCAACAGGCGCACGATAGCGGTCATGCGGCCATGCGTAGCCTTTGGAACAAGGGTCTGACCATCAGCGAAGATGATCCTGTTGGACGCTATCTCTCGCGGCGTCGGCTTCGCCTGTCCAGCTATCCAAGGTGCCTTCGCCACGTCGCAAGCCTTCGTCATGAGGATGGCGCGGCGCCTGGGATGATTGCGCAAGTCGTCGGGCCGGACGGTCGCGCCGCCAACATTCACCGGACCTGGCTGACATTGGACGGATGTAAAGCTGAGCTAGACCCGTGCCGAAAGTTGATGAAGGGCGGAATACCGGACGGAAGCGCTATTCGCCTTTTCGCTGCTGGCCCGGTTCTCGGCATAGCTGAAGGGATTGAAACGGCCATAGCGGCGCACATCAGATTTGGCGTGCCGGTGTGGGCTGTCATTTCAGAAGGGGGAATGCAGAAGTTTCGCCCGCCTGCTGGCGTCGAGCGGCTGATGATCTTTGGCGACAATGACCGGTCGCACGTGGGGCAGGCAGCGGCATACATTGCGGCTCGTGATGTTCTGCGGTGGGCCGAACGGCAAGCGCTGGAAATCGCGGTCACCGTCCACTTGCCGGAAACACCCGGCTCCGATTGGGCCGATGATATGCCGGAAATTCTGCGGAAATCTGCGATGATAGGCGACAAGGAGCGCTTGACCGCATGACAAATGACGTAATCGACCTGGGCCGCTTCCGGCCCTTCAAAGAGCCTGACGTGATCAAAGCCTTTGTGGAGCAAAACCCCGAATGGCACCCTCACCCGGTCTTGCCCCTAGCCGTCCAGTATGGGGAAAGCGGGCGGGCGCTGCTGTATGCGGCAAGGACAATGGATGGAAGCATCAAGGCCTTCGCGGCTTGGGGTGTCCGCTACAATGGCTTGAAAGGGATATCATGACAGAAGAAAAGCACCTGCTCTTCGGGATGAACGATGACGGCCAATATGTGCCGTTGTCCTCCCACGGCTCGCGACAAGAGGCTGAAGACGCTGCGCAATGTATGCAGCGCGGCGCTCAGATATTGGGGCCGGTGGCTGCATGTGTTCCCGTGCCGTGCGAGGAAACTGAGCGCGAACTGATTCAACTGCGGCTCTTCAAGCGTCAATTCTGCCGGGCGTTCCATATTGCCGACGACGCGGACTTTCAGACGGAAATTTTGAACGCGCCGCGCGCCTTTGCAGTCGAGTTGCAGCGTTGGCGGGACGGATCGGGCGTGCCGCTCACGCGTGCCGATATCGACATGATCGAAAGGTGGTACTTCGCACAAAAGGACCGCTGTGACGGCGTGCATGACACAGGGGACGATGACACGCTTATCGAGCGTCTGCGGAAAGGTGTGCAATGAGGATTGTTGACAGAAAAACTCTCATGACGATGCCGGCCGGGACGATCTATCAGCCCTATGAACCCTGCATAGGCGGCGATCTGTGCGTACTCGGCCCGTCTTTGGAATATGACTTCACCTATGCAACACTCACGGCGCCGGGATCGGTAAAGGCTACCGACACAGGGGAGTGGACGGAAAAGCTAGCGCAGGCTGAAGTGGGGCAATCCATACAGACCGAATTTGATATCTATGGCCGTGAAGGGCTATTCAATGACGCTGCGCAATATCTCGTTTGGGAGGCGACGGACCTTAAGGGCCTTATCGAGGTGTTGAGGCGCGGGCTGGAGGTATCGGAGGCCTAACAATCGGCGGGCGACCATAGCGCCCCCACCGGACCGAAATCGCGATGAGGGCGGAGTGCTTGGCGGCACTTGTATTTTCTCATGATTTGCGAGGTTCGACAATGGAACATTTGGAACAGGCTGGGGACGAAGAAGCTATCTTGCACGTAGCGGTGCGCAGGATCAGCAAGGAAGACCTGGGCGAGACCTACGACACGAAGGGCCGGGTTACTGGCACAAATAAGCGGGCGAGCGTCTTCGCGCTTTTGTCGCAGGGAAGGGCACCGGCCCTGAGCCGAAATCAGGCAGCACACGGACACGCCGTCCTAGAGCTGTATGCTCGATGCCAGGGCATCGCCGGTTCTGCAGAATATGAAGACGCGGGCTTTATCGACGGCGGCAAGCCTAGCAATGATGAGCTTGTAATGTCCGGCGCGGTTCGAGCGCGCAAGCGGATTGAACACCGCGACGAGTGGTCAGCCATAATGGCATACGTCGGCCCGCCGTCTGCGAGGCTTCTGGATGCACTGTGCCGCGATTATTGGGAGGGGGACGGAATGGTGGTCTTGGATCGAAACGGCAAGCTTGTGGCGCGCTGGCGTAATGCCCTGGCCGGGCTTGGCATCATCGACCGTGATAGGCAGTCGGAGCGGGTGGTGGTCGCCTGCGAAGCACTCGGTGATTATGCGGAGGAGAGGCGGCGGAGTCGAAGGACGCGGGCGGCTTAATCGACCCTGACGCCATTGCACAACACAAGCTCACCAGTCGGTGCAGCGATGCGCGTGATGACATAGCGATTTTCGATGTGGTCCCGGTTCGCCGCCAAGCTCTCCGTCTCGTCCACGAATATCGCATTGCCAGCATCGCGCACCGCTTGCCGAATTGAGGCGATCCGCATGGCCCGTCTGTAGGCCGTCCTGCATTGCTGTATCGACTGCATGACGAATCGTGACGGCAGAACGATAAACAGGCGATTCTACGGAAACGCCTGTTCTACAAATATTCCATAAGGGCCTGATTGACGCTGAGGGCAGAATAAGGCATAAAAGCTTCATGGCCCGCACTACGCGGCCAGACTGTTTGAGAAACCCGACGCATCCCCCCGCGTCGGGTTTTTTCATGGCTTCCAAGGCTCAAGGCCTGCGAATAGCGCGGCGATTGCCAGGCGCAGAAACGCAGGCGGTTCCGCCTTGTCGGTCTCCCAATTTTCGACATTCCGCCGGGATGTGCTCAACGCCTCGGCAAAGGCAACCTGTGACATGTTCAGCATGACACGGGCGGTCTTCAGTTCAGCGGCGCTTGGTGGCGTCATTTCTTGCATTTTAACCCCTATCCTGCTATCCCTAAGGAGCAAGGTGACCGGCCTAAACCGGCCACCCCGCTCTCTAGATCAAGTTCCGCAGGTGCCGGAGGCTGAGGCTCAATTCAAACCTCCAGCCCTTGCGGGACTTTCTAAAAAGAAGCTGGAACCTTATCATGGTTCATCTCCTTCTTAGGGTTACCGGTCGTAACTGACCGGCAAGTATTGTGTACCACTAATATGGTGGTGCCGCAACAGGAAAAGCAAGAAATATAAGGTTTTTCGGCTCGCTTCGGCGGGCTTTTTTGTTGCCCGAAAGGCTCCCTTCATGGCTACGCAAAACCAAAAGGTCCTCGCCAAGCACGGCGCGGAAAAGAACGTCTTTGTCAAAGAGGTCACTGTCACGATGACTGACGGCGTTGCTGTCGCCGGGACGTATGACTTGCCGCAAGGCTCCTATGTCCGCGACATTCAGCTTGAAACGCCGGTCACGATCCCCGGCACGCCGACCACGATCAATTTCCGCCTCGGCTCCGCCGCCTCTGGTCAGCAATATGTGGCCGATGTCGATGTGAAGACACAGGGCGTCACCAGCCTCACCATCGTCTACGCTGGCCGCAACCCCGGCATCACCAATTACTTCACGTTCACCGCCACGGGCGGCACTGCGGCGTCTCAAGACGGCAGCTTTATCATCCGCGTGTTCTACGCGCCGCCCGTCCTGGGCTGATCATTCGTCGTGCAGGGGTCGCGTGATGCCTGAGGGCAAAGCGCTGCTCACCGGATGGCCTGAGGGCCGGAGGAAAGATGACAATTACCAGTGTTGCAGAGCGTCCAGAGATCGACGCTCCAAAGTTTCGCCGGGTTGCTGAGTTTGTCTATGAGGTCGCAAACCCTCACCAGCTCGCAGGCCGGATGTCACAAGATATCGGCATAGGGCAGAACAACGTCGCCAAATGGCTGAGCGGCGATTTCAATCCCCCGGCTGACGTAGTTGAAAACCTCGTCGGCAAGGCTACGGCCAAGCTCGGGAAGCTTGACACGGCAATTGCATCACTGGAAGGCTCGTTGAATGCCTTCTCCGGTGTAGGTGCCTGAGATGTCCGAATTGACCGGCAAGCAAGCCCGCTTCGTTGAGGAGTACCTTGTAGACCTGAACGCCACGCAGGCGGCTATCAGGGCCGGTTACAGCGCAAGGACGGCAAGACAGATAGGCGAGGAGAACTTGTCAAAACCTGTCATTGCCGAGGCTGTAGCGGAAGCGCAGCGGGAACGGTCGCAGCGCACGAACATCACGCAAGACCGCGTGCTTGCTGAACTGGCGAAGATCGGCTTCGCGAACCTGTCGGACGTGACGAAGTGGGGGCAAAAAGAAGTTGCCTTCGGGTACACTGAAGACGGCAAGCGGCTGGCCGCTGAAGACATAGGGGACGCGGTAAAGGTTGAATATGTCCTGGCCCCTTTCGTTGAGCCGGTGAATTGCGATCAACTGGCCCCTGACCTTCAGGCGGCGGTGTCAGAAGTGAAGCTTGGCCGGGAAGGGTTCTCGATCAAGATGCATGACAAGCTCGGCGCTCTCGAAAAGCTTGGGCGCCACCTGGGTATGTTTACCGACAACGTGAACCTGAACGGCAGGCTCACCATTGATAAGGCGCTGGCGTCACTCGATGACGACGGCTGAACAGAAGGCGAAGCTGAAGCGTCTGCGGGATAACCTGACGCTCCACGCGAAGACCTGTCTGAAGATCAAGGCCAAAGACGGCAAGGCGTCGGCGTTCGTCCTGAATGAAGTTCAGGAATATGTTGACGGCAAGCTGAATGAGCAATTGGCGCTGACTGGCAAGGTCCGCGCGCTGATCCTAAAGGGTCGGCAACAGGGCATCTCTACCTATGTGGGGGCGCGCTACTATCACAAGGCGTCCATGCGCAAGGGCGTGTCGGTCTTCATCCTGACGCATGAGCAACAGGCAACAGACAACCTCTTTGCGATGGCAAAGCGGTACAACGACAACAACCCGATTGCGCCAAGCACGAAGAACGATAGCGCGAAAGAGTTGGCCTTCGGTGCTCTCGATAGCGGCTACGGCGTCGGCACTGCCGGTGCTAAGTCGGTCGGGCGGTCCAAGACTGTCACGCTATTCCACGGCTCTGAGGTGGCCTTCTGGCCGAACGCCAAGGGACACTTCGCCGGGGTGGTTCAGGCGGTGCCTGACCTGGCCGGAACTGAAATCATACTGGAAAGCACTGCCAACGGCGTAGGCGGTGAGTTTCATGAGCGCTGGCAACAAGCTGAGCGCGGCATAGGCGATTACATTGCGATCTTCATTCCGTGGTTCTGGTCGTCCGAGTACCGGCGCCCGGTTCCTGACGGCTTCAGGCTGTCGGAAGAGGAGCGGGACTATCAGACGCTTCATGACCTCGATGACGGTCAAATGGTCTGGCGCCGGGCGAAGATTGCGGAACTGAAAGACCCGCTGCTGTTCAAGCAGGAATATCCGGGGACGGCTGAAGAGGCGTTCCAGATGACCGGCCATGATAGCTTCATCAAGCCTGCGTCGGTCGTCCTGGCTCGCAAGGCTAAGCTGCAAGGCTATGGGCCGCTTGTCATCGGCGCTGATCCCGCGCGGTTCGGGGATGACCTGTTTGCCGTGGCATGGCGCCGGGGACGGAAGGTTGAGAAAGTCGAGAGCAAGCCAAAGTGCGACGTTGTAGAGGGCGCAACATGGCTCAAGGGCATCATTGACCGTGATCGACCGGCCCGCTTGTTTATCGATGTCGGCGGCGTCGGCGCTGGCGTTTACGACAATCTGAACGCTTGGGGCTACGGCGATAGGGTCATTCCTGTGAACTTCGGCGGCTCGCCTTACTTTACGCCTGATCCGCTGCCGGATGGCACCAAACAGCCATACGCGGCAAATCGCCGGGCTGAAATGTGGATGCTGTCTCGCGACTGGTTAGACGCGACTGGCGGCGCTGACATACCCGATATGGACCTGCTGCAAACGGATGCTTGCGGGCCTTCCTACAAATACGACGCGGACCAAGACGTGGTTCTCGAAAGCAAGGAGGCCATGCGCAAGCGCAAGGTGTCTTCGCCGGACTATTGGGACGCAATCGCCCTGACCTTTGCTGAACCGGTGGGCGATCAAGCATCGTCCATTCAAATCAACATGCCTTCATATGGTGCTGCATAGTGGCTAACTCTGAACTCTCCGACGAGCGCAAAGACGAGATACTCCGTCTAGCGCAGGCGGAGTGTGACCGCGCTATCGGCTTTGACAACATCAACGCCAGCGAATTGACCTCGCAACGTGAAAAGGCGCTGCAATACTTCAAGGGCGAAATGCCCGATCTGGTCATGGAGTTGGCTGGCCGGTCAAAGGTCGTTGATACCGCCGTGGCTGATGCCATTGAGACGGCATTGCCGGACCTGATCGATATTTTCACCGGTGGTGAGGATGTCGTTGCATTCCAGCCGGTGAACAAAGACGACGAGAACGCGGCCAATCAAGAGCAAGATTACCTGCGTCATGTCCTGTTCGACCGGAACAACGGTTGGATGGTCATTTACGAGGCCTTCAAAGATGCGCTGACCTGCAAAACCGGGGTGTTCTCCTGGCGGTGGGATGGAGAGTTTGAGCCGCAAGCCGATCAACATGAAAATGTGGGCCTGCCGGTGCTCATGCGCTGCGCACAGGAGGGCACGGTTGAGAACGTGGTGCCCGGCCCGGCTGATGAAGATGGCTTGCCTACGGTCTCGTTTGACTACACGCCGAAATATACCAAGGGCCGCATTGTCGTTGAGTCGATAGCCCCTGAAGATTTGGCCGTTGCTGCCGACACGAAGACCCTCGCCACGGCGACATATTGCGCCGTTCGTCAGCGCCCGCGCGCTCAAGACCTGATCTCTATGGGCTATGATCTCGAAACGGTCATGAGCCTGCCCGCCTGGAATAGTTCTGGAAACGCGGAAGGAACCGCGCGCGACACGGTTGCGGAGTCGGACGCTATCGGCTCGGCATCGGATCTTCTGCGGCAGGTCGAAATCTACCGCCATTATGTCCGCGTCTACAGTGAGGAAACTGGCCGGTACTGCCTGTATCAGTTGGTGACCGGAGGCCAGGCACATACGAACGTGCTGCTTGATATTGAGGAGGTGAGCCGCGTTCAATTGGCCGCGATCACGCCTTACATCAACCCGCATCGGTTCTACGGTGAAAGCGTCGCGGACAAGCTTCTGGAAATCCAGAAGATCAAAACATCCATGATGCGGGCCGCTCTCGATAGCGCCTATTTTGCGCTAAATCAGCGCAGTGAAATTGATATCAACGGCATCACGCCGGACACGATCAACGACTACCTGAACAATGAGCCGGGCAGGCCGGTTCGGGTGAAGCGGTCGGGAACGATTACGCCGCTCGGCAATGGCGCTTTGCCCTACAACCCGCTTGATTACCTCGAATTTTTCGAGACGCAGGGCGAGAAGCGGACTGGCATCGCCCGCAATGTGCAGGGCATAAATCCTGACACGCTACACGACACGAAGGGCGGGATGGAAATCCTTGCCAATAATGCACAGAAGCGCTTGCGTCTGATCGCGCGAACCTTCGCTGAGACCGGGTACAAAGACTTCCTTGTCAATCTGCACGCCACGATCCGCGAAAACGGCGCGTGCATGAAAGACACCGTGCGCCTTCGCAATGAGTGGGTCGATATCGATCCCTCCACCTGGCGCCAACGTGATGACATGATCATTCAGATCGGCGTCGGCGCTGGTGGCCGTGAGCATGACTTGATGGTCGGCGCGCAAATCGCGGTGATCCTTGAAAAGCTGGCCGCTGCGCAGACCATGCCGGATGGTCCCCTTGTGACGAAGAAGGGCCTTTACAGGGCTGCGGTAGACCAGATGCGCAAGCTCGGGGAAAAAGCTCCTGAGCAATACGTCAATGATCCCGATACCTACAAAGAGCCGGAAGCGACAGCGCCGCCGCCTGATGCTGCGGTGATGAAGGTGCAGGCCGATGCGGAAGCCAAGGCCCGTGAATTGGACTTGGAAGAGCAAAAAGCCAAGGACGCCTACGACCTGAAGTCTCGCCAGCTAGAGGAAGAGACCCGCCTGAAGGATCAGCAGATCGCGGCGGAAATCGAGCTTGAGCGATACAAGATCGACAAGGAATATGAACTGAAAGCCTACGAAATTCAAATGCGTGCCCTGGGCGATCACGGCACCCGAACGGGCGGCGGTGTGTCGTTGGGCTCTGACGGCGACGGCATAGACGCCAATGTGCAGTTCGGCGGAGGCATGGGCTGATGAATTGGAAATGGTGGGTAAAAGCCCCTTCTCCTGATCAGGATATCAGCGCGGAGCAGATGGAGCGCGCCGCTCGGGCAAAGTCAACGCTGCCGATCATGTACGAGGCATACGCTGAGGTTCGCGAAGCCCTGTTGGATCAAATCATCAAATCCGGCCCGGCTGATGATGCTGAGCGGGAATACTTTTACCACGCCGTCAAGGCGTTGGATGCGCTTGTGGCGAAGGTTGAGACCTATGCCGAGCAGGGGGACATGGCTGAGGCCATGAGAACCTTTAATGAGAAGGTGCGTAACTGATGAGTGAAGATCAGACGATGGCGGAAGCTTTGGCATTTGTCGAAGCAATGGACGGCCCTGCCCCTGATGAGGGCAAGCCAGCGGCACAGAAGGCCGCGCCCGCCGTCGAAACCGAAGAATTTGACGATGCCCCTGAGTTGGGCGCAGATGCCGAGGCAGACGCGCTTGAACCAGAGGATGACGACGACCAGGACCCCGAGGGTGTTTCTGCCGTCGATGCCCCCGAATGGTGGGACGCTGAAGCCAAGGCACATTTCGCGGACCTTACCCCTGAAGCTCAAGCTGTGGTGCGAGATCAGGAGAGTAAGCGGGAAGCGGTGGTGCAAAAGGTCAAAGCACAAGCTGCCGAAGTGGCCGCGCTTGCCAAGCAAGACGTGCACACCGCTAAGGCTCTCGCTGAAAGGCTGGCTGCGGCCTTGCCTGATCAGCGCCAACAGTTCGACGCCTATTATGGCGATATCGACTGGCAAGCATACGCCGATCAAGACCCCGGCGCCGCTCAAAAGGACTGGTTCGCCTATCAAGAGGGGCTGCGCTACTTCGACACGGCAGAGACCGCCAAGGCTGAGGCCGAAGCGCTCGCCCGTCAAAACTTCATGCGTGAGCAAGGGCAGCGTCTCCACGAGATTGCCCCCGAACTCGCCGGAAGTCCCGAAACAATCAAGGCGCTCGTTGAGTACCTTCCCAAGACTGGCTTACCGGCTGAGGCCATCATGCAAGCCAGCGCTGAGGAATTGGTCATTCTGAATGAAAGCCGACTGTACCGCGCGATGATGGCAAAGGCTGCGGCCAAGACCACGACGCCGCCACAGAAATCCACCGTGCCTGCACGTGTGCCGCCCCAAGGCGCGGCCCGAACGGCGCAACCCGCAAAGCAACGTGAGGCCCAGGCGCTTCACAATCGGCTGAGCCAAACCCGTGACAAAGACACGGCTGCGAAGCTGATCGACACGTTAGGATATTAGAACATGGCTATGCCTACAAACACGCTCGCCTCTTATGCAGCGGTCGGCAACAAGGAAGACTTGGCGAACGTGATCTATAAGGTCGCGGCCACCATGCGTCCGTTCCAAGAGAACATCAAAAAGGGCACGTGCAAAAGCACCTTCCCTGAATGGCAAACGCAAGCGCTTCGTGCCCCCGTCAATTCCAACAAGAATGTGCAAGGCGATGATACCACCGCAACCGCCGCCAAGACGACCGCCCGCCAGGGTAACCGCACTCAGATCTTCAAAGAGTGCGCAAGCGTCACCCGCACCCAACAAGCTGTTGACGCCGCCGGGCGCCCGAACGAGATGGCCTATCAGGTCCTCATCAAGGGCGAAGAACTGCTCAACGATATGGAAATGTCGTTGCTGGCGAACCTTCCTGCGGTTGCTGCTGCTGACGGCGTTGCCGGTCAGTTGGCGGGCGCCGTCACCTATATGACCACGGCAAGCGGCAACGCTTCTCGCGGCTCAAGCGGCGCTGATGCTACCAATGCCGCGACCACGCCAAGCGCTGCGGCTACCAACGGCACGCAGCGTGCCTTCACCGAAACCCTGTTGCGTACCGTCCTGGCCTCGGCCTTCACCAAGGGCGCGATTGGCCCGAAACTGGCGCTTATGTCGGCAACGCATAAGCAACAGTTCTCGGCCTTTGCCGGTATCGCGGACATTCGCCGCGAAGTCACGGGCAAGCAGCAAGCCACGATCATCGGCGCCGCTGACAAGTACATCGGTGACTTCGGTGAACTGACCACGGTTCCCCTGCAATTCGGCCTGACGCGTGATGTCTTCATCATCGATCCGGAATATTGGGAATTGGCCTATCTGTCGCCGCTGGCAACCGTTCCTCTCGCCAAGACCGGCGACTCGGATCGGAAGCAATTGTCGGCGGAAGCTACCCTGAAGGCGCACAACGAGAAGGCCTCGGCCCTGATCGCTGACCTTCTGTAACTCGGGTTTTACAACCCCCCATCCCCTTGAGGGCGGTTCTTCGGAGCCGCCCTTTTTCTTTGAGGTTTTACATGCCTGTTTTCAATAAAGACGCCGAAACTTCGCCGGATGAGATCGAAATGGTCACAGTCCGTGTGACGGAGCGCGGCCACGGCAAGATCAGCACCGGCAAACATGATGGCCGCTACGGTGAAGAGTTCTTCGCTGACGGCGACGAGTATCAAACCACCCGCGAAAACGCTGAGGAGTTGGCGAACAGCAAGGGCGAAAACCCGCGCATGTACGTCACGATTGTGAAAAAGCCGGTAGCGAAGGCCTAAGCACATGGCGGAGGCTCAAGACTTCGGATGGGTTCGCTTTTCTGACCTGATCGGGGGCACCCGCCGCTATGTCCGCTTCGATGAGAAGGGCAACGCCTTCATCCGTTACGAGAACGACATGACGGATATTAAGGGCGCGCTCGATCACAACCACAAGGCCCGCCACCACGGCAACAACGGCAGGATGATGGGCGGCGATATGGTCCGCGCGGCGTCTGTCCCTGAAGGCGTGCGGATCAAGTGGATGGTTGAAGAGGGGTGGGACTGCAACAAGCCGGAGTACAATGACCGGCTCGTCAAGAAAATGAACGATCTGGATTACCTCTATCTGCGCACGGGCGGCGGTCGCGTTGCCCTTCAGCAAGACGGCTCCATCCGATGAGCCTTGCAAATGTCGAGGCCCTGAAAGAGGCGGTCGCGAACTGGCTTAATCGTGCTGACCTGGCCGTCATGATCCCTGATTTCATCCGCCTATGTGAAGCGGATTTGCAGCGCCGGGTCGTCCACGTAATGGGGATGTCATCGACGGCTACCCTTTTGGCGGCAAGCGGCGGGGTGACACTGCCCGCTGACTTCAATGGCGTCATGTCCGCAAAGGCTAGATGCCGTCTCGGCTTCGTCCCGCCTGATGTCTTCTACAGCTACAGCGAAGCTTCTGGCTCGCCGGGACAATACACGCTGATCGGTGATCAGATGAAGCTCTACCCGGAACCTTCGGACGGCGAGACCGTCACGCTCGTCTACCGGGTCAAGTTTGCGGTTCTGACCTCCGGCACAAACTGGCTTCTGACCAATCATCCAGACGCTTACCTCTTCGGCGCCCTGGCACATGCGGAGCCGTACATAGGCGAAGATATCCGCCTGCCGCTGTGGAAGCAGAAATACGAAGAGGCACTTTCGTCAATCGAGAGTGCAGGCATTCGCCTCACCTCGGGCGGTTCACTGCAACTCAAATCTAACGGGTCCGTCTGATGGCACTGGCTACCTTCTCAAACCTCAAAGACGCAATCGCCGCCTGGACAAACCGGTCTGACCTGACGACGCCGATCCCTGACTTTATCAAGCAGGCTGAGGCGACCCTGAACAGGGTTTTGCGCACCCGCTACATGATTGCGGATGTGAACGTTGATATTACGACCGGCGCTGACCGCGTGGCCTTGCCAAGCGATCTTCTCGATATCCTGTTTGTGTCGACTAATGGCGCGCTGACGGAAACCCTCGTCAAGCAGGTGCCGGACTACATCGCAAATCAGCAACGCCTTCGTCAGAAGACGGCGGGAGTGCCGCTATATTATGCCGTGATCGGCACCAACATGCTTGTCTGTCCGATCCCTTCGGCCAACCGCACTTTCAAGATTTCCTACTATCAGGAAATTCCGACGCTTTCGGATAGCAATACATCCAACTGGCTTCTGACGCATCACCCCGACCTGTACCTCTATACATCCCTGATGCACGCCTATCCGTTTCTAGCGGACGAAGACCGGGCAACGGTCATGGGTAACCAGATGGTGCAGATGGTTCAAACCCTGGTCAACATGAACAAGACGACTACCCTTGAGGGTGAAGCCTTCGACGTGAGCAAGGGCTGATCATGGCGACCACGGGAACAACTAACTACAATTGGCAAAAGCCGGTCTTCAACACGGAATTGGACACGTGGGGCGACAAGCTCAACACGATCTTTGACCAGATCGACGCCAAGATGAAAGATGCCTTGGACACCGCCGGGGCCGCTATCCCTGCCGCTGCACCTACCGGCGCGGTTATGGACTTTCTGCGGAACGATGCTCCTGCGGGCTGGCTGGACTTGGACGGCTCGACCATTGGCAGTGCAACGTCCGGTGCCGCCTACGCGAACGCGGCGGCTGAAAACTTGTTTCTTGAGCTGTGGGCTACCTGCGATAACTCCGTTTGCGCTGTTAGCGGTGGCCGTGGCGGCTCGGGCGCGGCGGATTGGGCGGCAAACAAGACGCTCGCACTGATCAACATGGCCGGGCGCTTCCGGCGAACTGTTGGCGGCTCTGAAGCAGCGGCAATCGGTGTTTCGCAAACTGACGCCTTCCAAGGCTTCAAGGTGCGGTTCCTGCGCGGCGACGCTGCATCAGGGGTGCAGCACCTTCCGGCAGATCACGGTGATGTTGGAAGCACCTCCTACCTCGAAATGACGCCGATAGAGTCCACCTATGGTGCGCCTCGCATGGCGAACGAAACCCGCCCGGTCAACATCGCTTTCCGGACTTGCATCAAGCTTTGACCATGCAATTTGCTGTCGAACTCCCTCCCGGTGTCGTGCGCAAGGGGACGGAATATGAAAGCCGTGGCCGCTACTTCGATGCGAACCTATGGCGCTGGATCGCTGGCACCGCTGGTCCGATTGGCGGGTGGCTTGCCAGCTCGATTTCAGCCGTAAGCGGCGCGGCCCGTGCGATCCTTCCTTGGAGCGCTGACGACTCAAGCGGGTGGGCGGCGATAGGCACCCACACCAACCTCTATGTCATGAGCCGATCCGGCGCCGTGTCGGACATTACGCCAGTAGGCTTCACGCCTGGGCGTACTGACGCCATCGTCGGCGGTGGCTATGGCATGGGGCCTTATGGGGTCGGAACCTATGGCACGCGCCGCACGATGGTCACACAAGTCACACCTGCGTCCGTTTGGTCGTTGGACACCTGGGGTGAACACCTGATTGGCTGCATGGCCGATGACGGCAAGATTTATGAATGGGCGCTGGATGCTGCCGCACCTGCGGTTCAGGTCGCAAACTCTCCCGCGGCTCGCGCGATCCTGGCAACGTCTGACCGTATCTTGATGGCTCTTGGCGCGGGTGGTGAGCCTCGGCGCATCGCTTGGTCAGACCGCGAGAACAATACGGTTTGGACCGATACCGCCACGAATTACGCGGGCTCGTTCAATTTGCAGACGGCAGGCCGGATCATCGCCGGTCGTCAGATCAACGGCGGTAGCCTAATCTGGACCGATCTTGATTTGTGGCTGGCTGATTTCAAAGGTCAGCCGCTCGTCTATGGGTTCAGCAAGCGCGGAACGGGCTGCGGTGCCGTGTCTATGAACTGCATGGCTGTGACAGATGCCGGCGTCTTCTGGATGGGTAAAAACGGCTTCTTTGCCTATGACGGGTTTACGCAGCCTTTGCCCTGCGACGTGCACGATTATGTCTTTTCCGACATCAATACGACGCAGGCATCAAAGGTCTTTGCGCTGCATAATTCGGCATTCGGTGAAGTCACCTGGCGCTATGTGTCGCTGACTTCGGAGCAGTCGGAAATAGACCGGTATGTGACCTATAACTATCGTGAGCGGCACTGGACCATCGGGCAACTTGTCCGGCTCTGCGGCGCTGACTCCGGCGTGTTTCCCTACCCGATGGAAGTAGGCAGTGACGGATATGTCTACGACCATGAAAAAGGGTTCGATCATGACGAAACGGACCCTTACGCCAAGACCGGGCCGTTTGAAATTGGAGAGGGCGAAAGGCTTATGCAGGTTCAGCGCATTGTGCCGGATGTCTCAACCTTGGGTGCCGTCTCGGTGAGCTTTGAGACGCGGGACCGGCCTAACACCTCGCCGCCCGTGTCCTTCGGTCCATATTCGCTCACTGACAAGACCGATGTGCGTTTCACCGCCCGGCTCGTTGAAATGAAATTGACGGGTGAAGACGGCCAAGATTTTCGGGTCGGACGTTTCCGCCTTGAAGGCCAGCAAATGGGGCGGCGCTAGATGCCTCTGCCAAGGCCTCCCGGCACCTATGATCAGAACGATCAGGCGAGGACACGAGAGCAAATCGACCGCGACATTGGCGGCTGTCTGAAGAGTGGCGAAGATTTCGACCTGCGAGCACAGAAGATCATAGCGCAATCGCCCGATGGCTCCTTGTGGGTCTTGGGTGTCTCAAACGGCGGGCTTACGACTTGGACGCCGTACACTTAAGCGCCTGGGAGCGCGCCCGCCTGCTCTTGCCGCTCAAAGGCATAGATGAAGCTGACCTTCTCGACCGGCTACTGACGAAGAGGGCGCACCTCTGGATCAGCGCCGATAGTGCGGGGGTGACTGAGATTACAGACAACAACACGCTTCATGTGTGGCTGGCCGGGGGCACGCTCGCCGGGCTCCTCGACATGCTTGCGGATGTGGAAGGCTTCGCCCGCGTGCTCGGCTGTCGGGCTGTGGAACTATCGGGCCGGAAAGGCTGGCACAGGGTTATGACGAAATATGGCTTTGTCCGCCACGGACAGGAAATGTTGAAGGTGCTCAATGAGCGGTAAAAGTAAGCAGACAACGACCAATCAAACCGCCGTTGATAGGTACAACGCCGCCTCGTCGCAACTCGGAAACAAGCAGTACACGCCGGTTTCTGCTGACCAGATACAGCGGTTCCAAAACCCGAACACCAAGGCCGTAATTGACACGACCCTGGCCCGCGCTGGCCAAGATCAGCAAATGCAGATCAACCAGATTGGCGACAATGCAGCCCGCTCCGGCGCCTTTGGCGGCTCCCGTCACGGCGTAGCCGAAGGCATTGCGCGCGGGCAGTTCGACATGAACAACCAAGCGACAATCGCCGGACTGAACGGTGCCAGCTATGCGCAGGCTCTACAGGCGGCGCTCGGTGAGAATGAGCAGATTAATAAGCTCCCGCTGGCAATTCAGGGCCTCCTCGGCAACCTGGCACAAGGCACCTCGTCAACGACCATCACAAAGCCTCCTACCGATTGGGGCGCTATCCTGCAAGCGGCTGGTTCGGCGGCTTCGGCTGCGGCGATGTCTGACCGCCGCCTGAAGCGTGACGTGGTGCCGCTCGGCAAGCGGGGCGGGCGGAACTGGTATCAATTCAAATATCTCTGGGATGACACTGTGCGCGAAGGCGTCATGGCTCAGGAAAATTTGGACATTGCGTTTGATGTCGGTGGCTTCCTGGCCGTCGATTACTCGGGGATTTTGTAATGGGTATGTTCGGACAGGGCTGGAAAACGAACCTTGCCACCTTCGGCGCCGGTCTGTCGGATGTCGGCAGCGCTCTCAACCATTCAGGCGGCGGCAACCTTCAGCTCCTTCAGGCACAGCGCAAGGCTGATGCTCAAGAGGCGGAGCGCAAGGCCAAACTGCAAGAGCTGGCCGGTATGTTCGGCGGTCCTTCGACGCAGGCGGCACCAACGGCCCAAACCCCAGCAATATCACCCAATGCTCCGGCGGGTGAGGCGGCGAAGGCTGGTTATGTGCCGGAAACCCCTCAATCTCAAGCGCCTGGCAATGCTGGCGGGCAGGGCGCTCCTCAACTCGATTGGCAAAAGCTGATGGCGGCTCAAATCGCGGGCGTCGATCCTAATCCGATCCTCAAGATCTATGAAATGATGCAGCCGTCATATCAGAACGTAAACATGCCTGATGGTGGCCTTGGCGTGCTCGATACGAGGTCCGGCCAAACTCGGCAGACCGTCGCCAACCCTAATGCACAGTTGGAACGCGAAGAACGCGAAGCGCGGATTGAAGCGCTGAAATACAAGGGCGAGGGGACGCGGATATATCAAGGCAAGGACGGCCTTTATGAATACGACCCGGTGACCAAGACCTCACGAAAGTTGGAGGGCTGGGCGCCTCATGCGCCCGTGCGCGGCTCGTCGGGTGGCGGCAGGCGAACGTCATCTATCGGAAGTCACGGCACCCCTGAAACCCGCTTTAAGGTCTACTAGAACATGCCTCAATATTATCATGGTCAGAGGGCTGTCGATGAGGCGACCGGCGAAACGCTTGTCTATGACGCGCGCAAGGGCTGGCAGGCTGCGACGGCGGATCAGTCCGCAAGCTACAAGCAGGGACGGGATTTTCTGTCAAAAGAGCAAGCCGCCTTGCAGAACTATGCCCCTACCGAACGCTTGATGGATGACGCGTCGAAGATGCTGGCGCCGCACATTTGGACTGTGCCCGGCCTTGGAATGAATGACGGCAAGGTCAACACGGGCGGAATGAAAAACATGTTTGGCGGCGCGGAACATGGCACGCCGATGATGTCTGAAGACGCGGCGACCTTCAAAAACCTGTCGCAGCAAATGCAGATCGGCAACAAGCCGCCCGCCCAAGACGCCCAGGTCACGAACTTTGAGCGCGAACTATTCGCCTCGGGCTCGCCAAGCCTCCGCAATCCGACGAAGGTAAATCAGACGATCCTCGAGCGCCGCAAAGCCGCAATGGCTGAGCACCGCGACAAGCAAGCGTTTATGGAGCAATGGCTGAACCGTCGCGGCACACTGGACGGCTCTGAAACTGCCTGGAAAGCATACACCACGGCTGATCCTTACTACGGCCCTTCGGCCCGCGACCCGTCGCGCACGACTGCCTACGTCAAAGAGCCTGGCCGGTGGAACGACTATCTCAACAAGGGGTATCGCCCGGTTCCGCGCGGCACGATGACAAAGGGCATGACGCCGCAGCAAATCGAGACGCGGGCGCAATTCAAAGGCGCTCAAGGACAGGTCGGCACGCGGGCAAATCCCTACATCCCGCGCACCCGGCAGGAATATGAAAACCTTCCGAACGGGGCGCATTACATCGCTTCAAACGGGCAAATTGCTGTCCGCAACAAGAACGCCCGCCCGCCTGCACCGCCGCCACAGTCCACCCAGCAACCGCCGCGCCTGCCTAACGCTGCGCCTCAGGGCGCGACGAAGCTGCGCTGGAACCCTCAGACCGGTGAATTTGAATGAGCATTACTGTAGTCGGGCCTGACGGCGTAGAGCTTGAATTTCCTGACGGCACCCCGCGCGAGACCATGAAGGCCGCGATGGCGAAGCGCTACGGTGCGCCGAAACCTACGCAGGCTCCGCAGCCGCAACGCCCCATGTCGATGATTGAGGGGGCAATCAACAATCTCAAGGGCGCGCGGGAAGGCCTTGACCGGTTCCTTGGCGGCGCTGCTCGCCTAGAGTACATCACCAAAGGCACGGGCCGTGGCGAACATCCAGAGCGGATCGACGTAAATAACCCGCTGTTTGTTCTTGAGTCGTGGGGCAATTACCGGTCACCGGAAGCCTACAAGCAACGCCTTATTGAGAAGGCGGCGATGGTGAAGCCGCAAATCAATAAATGGGAAAAAGCGTCCTACGGCTATAAGCCGCAAGCAACCTGGGAGAAGGCCAAGGCGAACCCTATCAGCGGCGGGCTCGGCTACATCGGAGAGCAGGCGGTGGTCGGGCTTCCTACCATGATCGCGGCTGGCGTAAACCCTGGCGCTTATGCCCTAAGCCTGACTGGCGAGATGGCGCAAAACAGGGCGCAAAATGATGCACGCCCGGATGCGAACCTTGGAGACCTGGCTATCTCGCTGCCGTCCGCAGCCGGGCAGGCGGCTTTGGAGCGTCTTGGTATCAGCAAGATGTTGCCGGGAAGCGGTCAAGCCGTCCGCACTCTGGGCGGTGCGGCTCTGAACATCGGAAAGGCGGCGGTGACTGAAGCCGGGACGGAAGGGTTGCAAACCGGCCTTCAAAGCCTGACTGAAACGCTCGGGACGCGTCGTGGCTTCGACCCGTGGCAGACCGGTGACGACATTGCAGCGGCGATGGTGGCTGGCGCCGGTATCGGTGGCGGTGTCCGCGCGACCACGGCTGGCCCTGAGATCGCGGCAAATCGCTTTCGCGTTCCTGACGTTGCTCCGATGCCGACGTTGGAAGACATTGCTACTCAAACGGCGTTTGCTTCGGAAGTTCCGGCTGTTCCGCGCCCTGCTGGCTGGCGCGGTGGCCGTGGCAATATTCCCCGCCGTCCTGTCGCTGCCACTCAAGGTCCTGCACCTGCTGGCGCCCCCATTCTTGATCCGGTCGAACCTGTCGCCGCTCCGGTTACGGCTCCGGCTGGCAAGGTGCGCCGCCATGAAGGCATTGATTACCCTGTTGAGGTGATCGGCCCCCCGGTCATGGATGCCAGCACAGGGCAGATGATGGCCCGCGTTCGTGCTGAAATCGGCGCTGAGGGCTTCGTGCCTGCCGAAGAGGTCATGGACGCTCAACAGGCTCAACCTGGCCCTGAGCAGGCCGCTCAAGCTCCACCTCTGCCGCCTTCGCCTGCCGGTCCCCCGCGTCTGGCCGGTGGCAATGGTGGCGGCTCACCTCCTGCGCCTCCGGGTACTGCTGCGCCTGGCCTGCCACAACCCGGCAACGGCAACCCGCCTCGGTTGACGGATGCTGAAGCCAAGGCGACGCGCAAAATATTGCAGTTGGCGAAAGCTGCCGGTGTCGATCCTCAAGACATTCTGTCGGATCGTGATTTTCTGCCTGCGCAAATGCTCGGGCGCGGCGGTGAAGGCTTGCTCAAGGCGACCTCTCGCCGTCCTGGCACTACCGGCGAAATGTTGGACGTGAAGATTGATCAGTTTGACGCCGCTCTACCTCGGAAGTTCCAAGGCATTGTTGAAGACGGCACCGGTATTGACCGCGATTTCATTGAGATGAACCACGATAGCGTCATCAAGAAAGCGCAGACCACGGCCCGGCCCTTCTTTGACGAGTTTGAGCAATTGGATTTGGGAACGTCGCCGGAGTTGGACAGCCTTTTTCAGGCGCCTCAAGGACGCCGCACGCTTTCAGGCGCCTTGACCAACGCGGGCAACGCTCGACGCCCTACGCATGAAATCCAAGCTCTGACGCAACTGATGGAGGGCCTGCCAACTGATCAGGGGCCAACCGGTGATGCGGTGAGCCTTGAGCCGCTAGCTGATGAGTATTTGAAGGCATCGGGGGCAAGGAAGGCGCTGAACCGCACGCGAGGGCCTACGATCACACAATGGCTTGCTGACAATCGCGGATTGGCTGACAAGGACGGTGACGTTGCCAGCCTTGACGGCCATCTAGCGCATCGTGACATTCCTTTCCGTCGCAAGCTGGTCAGGCCGGACGGTTGGAGCACTGACGATGCTGCTGTGGCCGCTTGGACGGAGGGTTACTTCCCGGACCTTCAGGTGCCACCCGAGCCGGGCGTTCTGCTTGAAACGATCCGTAAGGACCTGGCCGGGCAAAAGGTCTATGCGCGCGGCGGCACGGAGGCGCAGCAACTCGCCGACCGCCTGGATGATTTCGAGCGCAGGCTAGCGCGTTATGAGATCGACCCTACCGGCAAGACCGCCAAGCAGATTGCGAAGGAACTGGCTGACGAAGAGGCAATGATTGCATCGCTTCAAGACCTTGACGAGAACGGCACAGCTTCAATGGAGCCGTCTGTTCAACTGACAAACCGCGCCGTTCCTACACCCCGCGTTCTCTATGACGTCAAGCGGTTCGCTGACGCCGATAAGGTCAAGCGCGACCTGAAGGCGGAGAGGGACGGCCCTGACCCGCTCGACCACGATATGGATGTTTGGTACGCCGATTTCCGTGAGGCGCTCGGTGAATTGGTACGCGGGCAGGGGTTCGATTGGGATAACCTGCTTCGCGTCGGCGGTGAGGCCCCAAGGATCAGGGCGGCTCACAGAGACGGGCACGCCCTAATCGAAGGCAGCGACATTGATGCGCTGAAGCGCCAAACCCGTGATTGGAGCGATCTCGAAAAACATGCTGCCGTGGCTGGCTTCGTCAATAAAATCCTGAAGGATGCGACGGGGAAACAGCGGATTACTCCGCGCCAAATGAAGCTTTACGGGTCACCAGATTTCGCACGGCGCATGGCCTATATGCTCAACAGCGACGAAAAGGCCAAGGCTTGGCAAGGCGGGATGCTGAGGCTTGCAAAACAGGCTGAAATCCGCAGGCTTCGCGGTGGTTCGGACACCTTCGACAAGTTGCAAGGCAACGCCGAACTGGACGAAATGGAACAGGGCTTTGACCTGCGCAAGATCCCGAAGAATACCGAAGGCGTTTTGAACCTGGCACTTGATCAGGGCAACAAGGTCATAGACCGTTGGAATGCAGGCTGGCACGCCGATACGCGTAATGCGCTTGGTCAGCAATTGATGGACCATGATGCCCTACGGCGCGGGATTGAGGGCTTGCCCGATTATCAACGAGAAAGATCGTTAGGCAACCGCATATCCGGCATCGTCCGGCGCGTGGCACCTCCACGCCGAGGCGAGAGCGGCCCTCCGCGTCGTGGTCGATCCGGCCCGCCTCGCCACAACAACCCCTGATCCAATCTTCTAGCCCCTTCGGTTCTGCCGGAGGGGTTTTTCATTGCACGTCCTGAAAGGCAATCATGGCCCTAATCGTAACGGAACACGCCGGGAAGCTTGGCCGCGCGCAAGTCGCGATGCAACCGGGCGCCGGGCCGCAAGGTGGTCTGACCGTCAGTGGCACGTCTGCTTATACCGTTGTCGGCTCTGGCGCTGGCCCTGCATTCCTTGAGCTCTACGCTCACGGCTCTCCGCATTATTTCACCGTGACCGGCGGTGCTGGCCGTAGTCAGTACATCGGGCAAGGCGAGCGTGTGACCTATGGCTTTCACAAAGGCACGGTCATCACTGTCACCGATGAGAACGGCGGCGGAGGGGGATTGCCTGAGGGTGATCTATTCTACTTCAAGCCTACCGGAAGCGGCGCGGGCGACGGCTCCTCGATCAACGACGCCAGGACCTTCAACCAAGCGAACCTTGACGCGGCTGCTACCGCGATGGCGGCGGTTGATGGCACTATTGTTCTCGTCGGCCCGCTCACCAGTAAAGCGGGCAGTGCCGCGCGTGGTGCCGATGAGTTCGAGCCCATCCTGGGCGGCTATGTCGTTAGCCAGGACGTGCCGGTCTACGGCATTCGTCACCCGCTCAATCCTGACACGACAGACATGGCCTATCCGTGTTTCGCTGGCGACCGCTTCGCGTGGGAATTGCCTGAAGATCCTGAGCCGGGCGAAGATGATCCAATCTTTGATACCCGCTTGCAATCGGTCGGCCTTCAGGCCTTCGACGTTCAAGCTGACGGCGCGCATTTCCGTTACCTGAGGTTCCGCCGGACTGGCTGCGCTTTCCGTTGGAGCGTTGACGATCTGGGCCACGACGCCCTGATTGAAGACTTCAGGGCCGACAATATCCAGCGCTTTGTTGACCCCTACACCTCTGCCGGTGTCGCCAACACCATCAACAACATCACCGTCCGTAACGGGACAATCGTTGGCTATTCCAAGGCCGTTATCCGGTCGGCGGCTAACAGCTCGGGAATGCTGGTCGAAGACGTTTACGGGGATAGCGGCTGGCAAGCTCAAGACAGCTTTGCCCGCCTGTTTAACTGCGATGACACGGCGCACGATATCATCGTCAGACGTTGCCATGCCCTGCATATCTATAGCTCGCTTGGTGGCTATTGGAACGGCGACGGGTTCGAGAGCAACGACGGCAACGAAGACATCACCTTTGAGGACTGCTCGGTCAATGGCTCCACGGATGGCGGCTTTGACACCAAGGGCAAGCGCATCACGATCATCAATGGAACGGCGACCGACTGCAAGCGATTGATCCGCGTTTGGATGACGACAACCGTTATCGGCGGGACTTTCTCACATCCGAAGAACCGCGGCGATTACGGAAATGGTTCGTGTCTCGCATTCATCAACGGCGGGTTTTCACCGGCTCAGGTAACAGACCCGCTTGCCGGTTCCTTGGCGTCAGAATTTCGTGGAAAAGGTATCTTTAAGGGGTGCCATTTTGTCGGCGACGGCGACACTGAGGACCCTATTGCCGAAGAAGACGGCGGCACCGGGCGCCAAGCCTCAATGCTGGTTTTCACAGGTGCCGCTGGCGCAATTGCAAAATTTATTAACTGCACGCGCACAAGCGACCTGAACACCGGCGGCGTGGAAGTCGATCTGACGGCGGAAGTTGCTGATGGTCAGGAGAGTATCGCTCTACGCAGTTTCGTCAGCTACTACACCGGCCCTGAAGAACCTGAAGACCCGGGCTATGTGCCAACGGTCATCACTACGGACCTTACGCAGGATTGGCCCGAGGGCTCACTGGTCGTCATCGAGTTGAAGGCGTCACAGGACGGCGGGGTCACTGACAACGAGCTTTGCACCTGGGAGCTAGACCGGACTCACCCGGATGTTGACGCTGACGAAACAATAGCGCTGTCGGATTGGGCATATTACGCGCCTGAGATCAGCTTCATTGCGCCTGACTCTGGCGGCGCTCCGGTCACTATTGATGTCACGGTGGAAGATGCCGCCGCAAACCCGGTTACCGGGACACTTGTAGTCACATCGACGCCGCGCGGCCCAACAGACCCGCCCGTCTATGCCGGTGCTGGTGCCCTGGCCGCAACAGGCACCCTCGGCGCCACTTCTGTTACGCCACCGCTTCCAAGGAGCGCGGGCGAAAATGATGTGATTGCCGTAGTTGCACACACAAACAAGACGCTGAATGCTCCGTCCGTTAGCGGCATCAGTGACCCGCCCGTCCTGTCGATCCTGCAAAGCGGAAATATCAAATCGCACCTGTTCATCAAGCGTCTCGGCGTCGGTGAAGTGGCGCCAGTAGTCACCTTTGACACTGCGATAGCCGTTGAGGGTGACGACGAAGACGAGTCAGACACCGAAATCCACGCGGCGCGGTGCTTCCTGATCCGTGGGTGCCGTCTGACCGGCGACCCTTACGAGGCGGAACAGGGCGCCGCTAGCACGCTAACGACGACCGAAAAGACCGGCCCGGCTGTTACGCCGGTCGGCGCGAACCGGCTGATCATGAATTTCTTCGTCATCAACAATGATGTTGTCGATGTCAAAGTTACCGCCGGAGGCATGACCAAGGCGTCCTACGGCTACACGACACTTGGTAGCGATCTGTGCATGTACGCCTGCTCAAAGCGGGTCTTCGGCGGCGCGGCTACGCCTGTCGATGGCGCAACGATTGAATGGGGTTTCCAGCCCGCAACCCAACTGGACACGACCTCTCAAAACTTCGGCTTGGCGTTCCTGCCGGAAATCGACCCGTAGCGCGGGCCGAACCTTCTCCACGTCTATTGCAAAGGAAAATCTATGGCCCTGCACATCAAAGAGTTCAGCGGTATCAGCGGCGGCATTCAGATCGCCATGCAGCCGGAAATCGACGGCACGGAAGCCGGGCTTACTGACGGCGGAACCTACACGGTTGCTGGCAACAGCGGCGGCGCGTCAATTGTCGAGCTCTACGCCGCCGGGGCCGCACACACCTATACGGTCAGCGGTGGCCCTGGCACAGTTCAGCATATCGCGTCCGGTGAGCGCCTTAGCTACGGTTTCAATGCTGGCCTCGTTATCACGGTGGAAAGCTAATGGCCGCTTTCGGCTTCGGCCTGCGCCTCGGGAGCCGTCCGCGATCTGGTGAGGTGGAGGTGTCGCCTCCGCCTTTGCTTGCGACCGGCGCGCGTATCGTTTTCGGCGGGCACTCCAAGGTCTCTATCGTGTCGGCGCGATACATCTGCGCATTTGCCTATTGGACGATTACGAAGCTGTGCGGCATTGCTCGCCTTGCTCTGGGCGGCGACCAGGGTATTGCAGGCAATACCATCTCTGAATATTCGGCCCGGTTTCAGTACACGACCGGGCAGGCCGGGGACGTGACGTTTATTCTCGTCGCACACAATAGCATCAACCTGGGCTCGGCAGCGGTAAACACGCAGCTAGACGCGCTGAAGGCAACCCATGAAGCGGCGCGGCCAACTGGTTATTTGATCTTCGCGACTGAGCCACCATCAGCCGCTATCCCGCCAAGTGACCCTGACCTTTTGGCGGTCAATGCTCACATCGCCGCCTATGATGGGACCAATAACGGGTACACGAAATACTGCGACTTCTTCACCGGCTTTGACTACGCCACGATGACCTACAGCGCGTCGGGCGATGTCAATATTCACCCGAACCAAGTAGGCGCGGCATTCCTCGCGACGCGCGCCGCTGCCGTCCTGTCACCAATCATCACACCTGCGTCCATTGAAACCGTCTTGGACGATATCACGGCGACCGGCGACCACGGCGCGGACACTTGCCCGCCTGACTCCCACAATATGACCTTTACGACCGGCGGCGTTAAAGCCGGGACGGGTTCAGCCAGCATTACCGGCGATGTCGCGGACAAGTTTACTCTGACGAATAATACCACGTGTGCCATCGCATGCACGATTGAGACTATCGGCAGTTATAACCGCCAAATCCTCGATATTACCGGCACGGGCGTCACTGAAGGGTATATTGAATACCGGACCACAAGCGCTTCTGGTGCACGCGCTGCAATCAACGCAGTGCCCGGTGACGTGACAGAAAGCCTCTGGGGTCACTCGCTTTCCCACTCAGACGGCAGCGCCACGCCGTTGGGCTTGCTGCAACATGGCGCATCCCTGCCTACCTCCTTGGCGGGCTATTCACTGTCGCTCTACACCTCGGCTGAAAGCCGCGTTGGCGCTGCTCAAGCCTTCGCCATGCTCAACCATATTGCGCGCACATATCCCAAGGTGGCGCCGGTCGCAGGCAATAACGTCAACCCAACTTTCGGCATCCGCGTCTCCGGCAACGTCAATATCCGCCTGATCCTGTGGAAGCCGATTGTACGCAAAACTGAACTGACGGCCTACGCTGTCCCATTTTACATGGGCACCGATGGCATCATGGGGCCTGACGCTACGGTCCTTTTCAGGAGCACGCTCGCCAACGGCGTCGCGGCCTCTATCCAGTCGGGCGCCTGGTCGGGCGGCGGGCTGACGTGGGGCTCCGCCCGCGTCTACCTGGGCGGCTCGGGCGGCGCTGCCGGTATTGGCACCGGAACGCTCATTGCCACGGTAGCGCGCACCTCGGCGGGCTGGCCTTGGACTGCGGTGGTTACCTCTGGTCAGTCCTATTACGTCGAGATCGACGTTTCTAACAGCTTCGGCAGCGGTACCGCGCGAAGCGCCGCCGCAAAAGTCGCGACATAGGGGAATAGCATGAAACTCATACCTGACTGGCGCAAGGCGCTGGGCTTTTACAGCATACAAGCTGGGATTATCGGCGGTTCGGTCCTGGCCGGGATTGCTGCCGTGACAGCCGTGGGGGTCGTCGTGCCGGACTACTGGACGCAGGTTGCGGCCTTCCTGACCATTACGGGAATGGTGGCCGGGCGGCTGATCCAGCAAGGGGACGGCAAATGATCAATAGCCGTGACCTGGCCGCGCTGCACCCCAAGGTGCAAGCAAAGGCGAGAGCGTTCCTTGAAGCGTGCCATGCTCAAGGCATAGACGTTCTTGTCACCTCGACCTACCGCGACGACGAAAGCCAAAACGCACTTTATGCGCAGGGCCGGACAAAGCCGGGCGCCAAGGTCACGAACGCCAAGGCGGGCGAGTCCTGGCACAATTACCGGCTGGCCTTCGATATTGTTCCCTTGCGGGCGGGAAAGCCGGTTTGGGGCACGAAAGGCGAAGACGGCAAGCTCTGGGCGCGGATCGGAGCCATAGGTGAGGCGCACGGGCTTGAATGGGCCGGGCGCTGGTCCCGGTTCAAAGAATTTCCACATTTCCAATGGACCGGCGGATTGACCTTGAAAGAACTTCAGGCCGGAAAGCGCCCGGCATGAGCCCTGGCAACATTATCAGGGTGGCGTGCCTGATTGCTGGCTTCCTGATGGGCTTCACCACAACGCACCTGTTGTGGGCCGCGAAGTACGATCGGCACCTGCGGGAAGAGACCCAAGCCAGGCTTAAGGGGGCGTTAGAGGTCATCGACCACGAACGGGCTCAAGCTGGTGTCTCGGCAAAGGTCGGCGCCGATGTCGCCGCGAAAACGAACAAGATCCAATACAGAACCCGCGAGGTCATCCGCTATGTGCCGCAAGTCATCACGCCTGAAACTGATAGGCGCTACCCTCTGCCTTATAGTGCTCTGCGCCTGTACGACTCCTCGCTTGGCCTGTCCGAGCTTGCCGGAGCCTCCGGCGAACCTGATGACGCGCCCGCTCCCATTGCTACCTCTAACGCCTTCGCAATCATCGCCGCCAACAACGGTGAATGCCTCGGATGGCGAGAGCAGGTCATAGGCTGGCAACAATTCTGGACTGAACAGAAAGCCCTTCAGAAAGTAGAGTGACGTGACAAGACCGACTGCCGCCGATGCGATGGCGAGGGCCGATCAGGCTATGAATGAAATCGGCGCGCATGAACGGGAGTGCGCCTTACGGTATAAAGCGATTGAGGAGGCGACTATTGCCACCGGCAAGGTCATTGAGGGCACAAACAAAGCCGTCGCTGAGGTGCGGAATTGGCTGATAGGCACGTTTATTACCGTGCTCATGCTGGTCATTACTATGCTCGGCTTCATGACCGTCCGGTATTTTGACGCCGTGACAAAGGCGCCCGTTCAGTCGGTGCAGGTTCAGACGACCGTGAAGTGAGGCGATATAATTGGATTATTCTCCGATTATTCTCCGATTATTCTCCGCGCTCTTGCCTTGATGCTATGTTGGCCGGGTTCAGCCGGGGCCGAACGGCTTCCCCTGGCTTGGCTGATGGCTGGCCGGGGGAAGTCAATTCGCCAACAAAAAAGCCGCTCCCAAAGGGGGCGGCTGATTGGTCAGGCGGGGGCTTTACCGCTTTCGGTAATAGTCACGCAGCGCCATGACCGCTTCCTGAGACATCTCGCTAAGTTGATCTGCGGTGCCTCCTTCGCCCGCCGCATCGGCTACGCGTAGATAATCGTTGATCAGGTCCGCTGCATACTGGCCGCGCTCCCAAATGGCCGCGACGATCTCCACGGCGGCGACCTCCTCAAGACGGGCTGCGGCGTGGTAGTCGGCTTTGTCCTGCTCGTTTCCCGCCACCATATTGTTTCCAGCGGCGATCTTGTTGGCAAAGGCAGTTTTGTGAGCGCGGATCAAATCGTTGGTGTCAACGACATGATCAGCCGGTGCCTCGATCCCATAGCCCTTTGCCAGTACCTGAAGCATTTCGGACGGAAGTCGCAGGAGATTACGCAGGTCATCGCTCTCGCTGTCTTCGGCATAGTCTGGAATGACTAGCTCGTCGGCGCGGGCCTCAGAGACCGTCCGGAAATATGCGAGGCGGACGGCTGCAAGGGTTTCGGCAGCAAAGCGCTCATCCGTGGTCGCACTGGCCCCTTCATCCCCAAAGAAATCATCCGCACGCAATGACGACAACAGGAGCAAGGCCGCGTCTTGGTGCGCCTTGATCAGAGAGATAGCGGTTTCGCTGATCGGGCCGACGTTATAGTCGGCACCGCCCGTTGCTGCCCCCGTCATGATGAAATCCAGTTGGCCGGTCTCGCTGTCGCGGCGTATGATGTGGCTGGCGCGGTTCGTGATTTTCGTGTTGGTGCTCATGGCGTTGCCTTTCGGGCATGGGGCCGCGCTGGCGCTCATGGGCGCGCGGAGGTTTCGGTTATGGTGGTTGGAAATTAGCCGGGCATCGGATCAGGCCGCGCCCTTGGACTCTCGGTAGTCTTCAATGTAGCTGCCTGCGATATCGCAAACCATATCGATCAGATTGGCGTCGATCAGGTACCGGATGCGAAGGTCACGGGTTTCCCGGTCTAAGCAATTCAGCATGAGCAGTTCGTCAATCACGTCTGCGCGGCGCTTCTCCACCTCGTGATGCGGCTTTGAAAAGCGCGGGTCTTTCGCCTCTTCACGGTGAGCCTCAAGAAAATCCTGATGGGCGTCATCGATCCTGACGAGCATCTTGTGTTCATCGATCAGGAGCGTGAGGTTCTGGACGGTTGCAGTAATTGCCATGATCGCCACCTATTCCGCAGCAACGAGGAAACCGGCTTCATATGCCGCGTGTGTCGCGTCGGCGAGCAACGCGGCGCGCATGATGCGCAGGGCAGATGGGCGCATGGCGTCGATGAACGGCAACCTGCACTCGTCAGCGCTGCACCCGTCGAAGGTTGCGATGTAGTCGGCGGCAAGCAAGCCGTCCGCGTCGCTCAAATCACCGTCCCACGACCTGGCACAGAAGAGGATCGAAACGATTTCCTCTGCGGGCTCGGGCAGCGTATGAGCGATCTTGTGTGCGGCGATCAGGGCTTGAATCGAGCCGTGAGCGTCAGCGACGTAATTGCGCCAGTCGGTTGCGACCGGGGCGGCACTGGTGATAAGAGCCAGCTTAGCCATGAATGAACCCTCCAAGGTTTTTTATTATGGTCAGGGTCGGTGTGAGCTGCGAACTCTCACCGGCCCGTTATCCTTAATAGCGCATATTTCCCATTTTAGGCAACCTGTTATTTACCTAAATGGGTTATTTTGCCCGAAATCGGTGATATTGCTTATTTTCGGCATTACTGTATGTTCCCGCCTATGAAGATGACGCCTGCACAATGCCGCGCCGCTCGCGGCCTATTAGCCGTGAGCCAAACGGAGCTTTCCGCCTTGGCAAACGTGAGCCTGAAAACGGTTCAAAACTTTGAGGGGGAGAGACGGGAGCCTATACCGGCAACGCTCGACGCCTTGCGACGGGCTCTTGAGGAGGCTGGTGTGATCTTTATCCCGTCCAACGGGGAGGGCGATGGCGTTCGCCTGCGAAGACTCAAAACCGACGAAGCCTCTCCGGATACGCACTAGCCTTTGACACTCTCGCGGTGGTGCTGCATCGTGCCCGAAATCGAAGGGGCCGTGATGGGTATGCTGAGTTTTGAAACAGATGATTTTCGCGTCTGGTTTGACGAAGGCCGCTTCACTGCGGGCGGCAAGGTGCGCCGATATGAGGGAATTTCGCTGCTAAATCCTGTGTGGCACGCGACACTCGGGGGCGAAGACCAATGGAAAGCGTGGCAGCGGTCATGCAGCGACGCGCGGCGGGTAATCATGAAGCGCCAAGAGCGCAATGCGCTCTGGAAGGATGACTTTATGGCCGCTGCCATCATGCGTGTCGGCCACGACACCATGCAGGACCATATTTGCCTGTCGTTTCCCAACGATCCCGCATTGGCAACCATATTTGCAACCGCCTTCGCGCACGGCTCCCCGCTCTCTTTCGGCGTCAATCATCTGATCCGTATGTTCGAGCAGAAAGACGAAGCGGCTGCGACGTGGCATGAGGATTTCACGGCGGGCCGAGATGCAGTGTTTTCCCGTGACCATCCCTCGGTTTCCATGTTGCCAAAGGTCAACGTGGTGCAAATAGGTCCGGCGCCTGTGGAGCCTGCAAAGAGGCGGGGATTTTGGGGCTGACGATGGATGAGCCTAAAACCCGAAAGGCGTCGATCCACGCAATCGCCATGAGCCTGGCCAAGGCGGGCGTGCCCTTCCGTATTACGCAAGGAAGGGACGGAACAACAACGCTCGAGACGGGGGTGACCGCAACCCCGGCTACAGAGCCAAACCCGTGGGACTCACTGCTTACGCATAGCGAAGAAGACCCACTTCTGCGGCTTATGAAGGGACGGTTCACTAAAAAGCCCGGAGCGCGCAAAAGGTGACTGAGCGGCCTACATCAACGGAAGCTGCCACCAGCCGTCTATTGCCGGTGGGCTCAAACTGAAGTATAGTTCGTCCAGGCCTCTGTGACCCGAATACGCTGGCTAGTACAGCCGTGATTAGGGAAACCTAATATAGGGTCACGGGGGACCTACATTCGCGCCTTGTGGTGCCAAACGGTGAGAAATCGCGCTTTAGAAGCTGTGTCGCTCTCCCAAGAATGTCGTCCCGACGACCTCAGTACAAAATCGGCCAAGTCGCCCTTAGCAGAGGTGTGTTGCACCTCATTCTGCTTAGCGGCAATTGCACCAACGATAACGTCCGCCATTTGAATTATGCCAACACGCTTTGAGCAAACGGGCTCCACTGAGCGGATGCTGTTTGGTAGGGCGCCGTATCTTCTAAAGGCATCGGCGCACAATTGGTTGCGCATATCGCAAATGTCACGACAGTCATTGCCCGCGTCCAGACGGATATGGATCGCTCGCTTTTTTCCATAGAACTGAGCCAGCCTGTGGAGCGCTAACTGGTAGTACATACGGTTGATTGAAGTGTTTTTATCTTCCCCAGCCTTGGCCTTGTGATTGTAGCCAGCGAATTTTGCGATGATTACATGAAGCGCCGCTTGGCGATCATTGATCAGCTCGAACGCGTATTTTACTAGCGCTTCATAGCCTGCCCGGCGTTGACCGCCCCTGTATTCAGACCAATGGAACTCAGATTTTATACCTGCGTCATCCCGTATGGTGGCAATCCGGTCTTCGATTTCTGAAATCCTGTTGCCGCTAACTGCAAACCCTCCCGCGACCATGTAGGTTTTATCACGGCTGCTGGAATCTCCATAAAATGACAAAGAGGGAAGTTTTTGATTCGCAGCCTGTCTGTCCATCGGAGTAGTTTGCACGTTTTTCAGCGAGATTCAAAAGACCCTAGCAGAACTTATTCGCAAGCTCTCCGCACTTGCGCGCTCTTATCCCATTTTGCCACATAGACGGCGCTGCCGGTTTGGATCTGATGGCATGACAGGTTGACGCCTGCCGCTGTCACGATTGCCAGCGTCCGGCCATATCGATCTTTTCCCACGCGCTCAATCTGCACGTCGCCGCGCCGTAAGGCGGTGGTGAGGCTGTCTCGGCTGGCAACTGGATCACCTGGCACGCAGACGCGCCCGGCAGGCTGACACGGCCCCATTTCCGGTGCGTCGATGGCTAGAAGGCGGATGCGCTCGTCTCCACACCGGATGGAGTCGCCGTCCGTGGCGACTGGCGCGCATGTCAGTGTGGCGGCAATTGCGAGGAAAAGTCCGGTCATCTCGTGGATGCTACCCCATGCAGCGGGTCAGGGAAGCAAAAAAATCGTGCTACCCTCTTGCTACCCCACGCAATGACAGCAAGGCGCCGCGGCTACCTGCGGTTGCCATAAGGCATTGATTTTATTCGGGGAAGATTGGAGCGGGCGAAGAGGATCGAACTCTCGACATCCACCTTGGCAAGGTGGCGCTCTACCGCTGAGCTACGCCCGCTCATTAATCCTGAGGCCGTTGGGCCTTTCGGAGCAGTCATCCCGTTGAGATGTCTGCCGGAGAGGGGGGCCTTATAGACGGAAGCTTAAAATCATTGCAAGGGCCTAAATCACGATTCCTGTGAAAAAGTTTTTTAGTCCCACTATCCCCTTAAAGCATCGCCGGGATAACGCGATCGGGCGGGCGATGGCCGTCCTGAAAGGTCTTCACGTTCAGGATGACGCGGTCGCCCATGTCCTGGCGGGCTTCGATGGTCGAGGACGCCATGTGCGGCAGCAGGATGGCGTTGGGGAGGCCGATCAGTTCCTGATTGATCGCCGGCTCGCGCTCATAGACGTCGAGGCCAACGCCGGCGATGCGCTTATCGCGCAGCATGGCGGCCAGGGCCTGTTCATCGACGATTTGGCCGCGCGCCGTATTGACCAGCAGGGCGTGCGGCTGAAGCTTGGCCAGGCGCTCGGCATTGAGCAGATGGTAGGTGTTTGATCCGCCTGGGGCGTTGATCGAAACCACGTCCATGCGCGACAGCATCTGGTCGAGGTCGTCCCAGTAGGTCGCCTGCAGGTCGTCGCTGATCCGCGCCGATACCGGTTTCCGGTTATGATAGTGGACGCTCATGCCAAATGCCCGGGCTCGGCGGGCCAGGGCCTGGCCGATGCGGCCCATGCCGACGATGCCTAGGCGTTTGCCGAACACGCGGCGGCCCAGCATGAAGGTCGGGGACCAGGCGGAAAACTCGCCCTTCTGCACGATTTCGGCGCCTTCGACGAAGCGGCGTGACACGGCCAGGATAAGACCCATGGTCATTTCGGCCGTGTCTTCGGTCAGCACGCCCGGCGTATTGGTGATGATGATGCCTTTTTCGGCGCCGTAAACGATGTCGATATGGTCGTAGCCGACGCCGAAATTGGCGACCATCTTGAGTTGTTCGCCGCACGCATCGAAGAATTCGGCGTCGAGGCGGTCATTGATCGAGCTGATGAGCACGTCGGCGGTCCTGGCCGCTTCGAACAGCTTGTCACGCGGCATCTGGTCGAGCGTCAGCCACAGAGTGGTGTTGAACAGCTCACGCATGCGCGTTTCGACGGCGTCGGGCAGCTTGACGGTCAGGATGACCTTGAGTTTCGGGTTGCTCATCACAGCCTTCTGGACCCGCGACGATTTCGGCGATTAGGGTCTTGTTAACCAAATCTGAACCCTTGCGACGGAATCATGCGCCCGAGTAGTTACAGGGTCAGTTTCCCCGCATGCCGCGCACCCCATCCAGAGTTCAGGTCCAAGCCTTTCCCATGCCCTTGACCAGATGGTCAAGCGCTTTTGCGACTCTCATCGCCTTGACAGCGTTGGCTTTTGCCGCGTGGACCCTGCCTGTACACGCCGAAACACCGGTCTTCGATACACCGTCGGGCAGCCCGGTGCCACGCTGGGCCATGCTGCGCCGTTCCGAAGTCTATGCGCGCAAGGGGCCAAGCAAGGACAGCCGCATCGTCTGGACCTACCGCAAGGCCTCCATGCCGGTGCAGATCATATCCGAAACCCGCGACTGGCGGCTGGTCTGCGACGTCGATGGTGGGGTTGCGTGGGTCAGCAAGACGATGCTGCAGGGTCAGAAAAGCGTCATGGTGCCAAACGGCGGCAAGAACCTGGCGCTGCATGCCTCGCCTGACGCCGGCAGCAAGGTGAAGGCCTTTGTGCGACCGCGCAGCCTGGCGCAACTCGACAAGTGCAAGAAGGGCTGGTGCAAGGTCGGCGTCGGCACAGTCAGCGGCTGGGCGCCGCAGGCGTCACTGTGGGGGACGCAAACCCAGGCCGTGTGTCACCGCCCGGATTTGTTCGCCGGCAGGTAATGCGCCGGCAGTTTGATCCGGACCGGAAAAACGTCTGCGATAAAAAACAATTGAGCCATTGCGCGGTGTCGTGTAACGCAACCTGTCAATTCGTTACATCGGCCCTGTGGCCGCAGTGGAGCCTATCCGTATATGTCTGAGCGTCCTTCCTCCCTCGATTACGAAGCCCTGTTGGCCTGCGGGCGCGGAGAGATGTTCGGTCCTGGCAATGCGCAGCTGCCTGCACCGCCGATGCTGATGTTCGATCGCATCATCAAAATAACCGAAGACGGCGGCGCCTTTGGCAAGGGCTATATCGAGGCGGAACTCGATATCAATCCGGACCTGTGGTTCTTCGCCTGCCACTTTATCGGCGATCCGGTCATGCCGGGCTGCCTGGGGCTTGACGCCATGTGGCAGCTGGTTGGTTTCTACCTCGGCTGGCGCGGCAATCCGGGCCGCGGCCGCGCCCTGGGTGTCGGCGACGTCAAGTTCACCGGCCAGGTGACGCCGAAGGTGCAGAAGGTCGTCTACAAGATCGACATGAAGCGCGTCATGTCGGGCAAGCTGATCATGGGCATCGCCGACGGGGTTGTCGAAGCTGATGGCAAGCTTATCTATCAGGCGTCGGGCCTGCGGGTCGGCCTCTTCGACGCCAAGGAACTGGGCTAACGGCTGCCAAGGCCGCTTGTCAGACGGCCGGCCGGGGATGGACTAACAGAATTCAGGATGTGCGGAATGCGTAGAGTAGTGGTGACAGGTCTGGGGATTGTGTCGTCGATCGGCACGGGTGCGGACGAAGTAACCGACTCGCTGCGCAACGCCCGGTCGGGCGTTGTCTTTGCCGAGGACTATCGCGAGCACGGCTTCAAATGCCAGGTCCACGCCCCACCCAAGATCGGTGACTGGACGCAGATGGTTGACCGCCGCGCCGCCCGCTTCCTGGCGCCCGGCACCGCCTATGGCCATATCGCCATGGAGCAGGCCATCGCCTCGGCTGGCCTGGAAAAGAGCGACATTTCCAACGAGATGAGCGGCATCCTGTTCGGCTCGGGCGGCCCGTCCACCCGCGCCATCGTCGAAGCCGCCGATACGACGCGCGAAAAGGGCTCGCCCAAGCGCATCGGGCCATTTGCTGTCCCCAAGGCCATGTCTTCCGGCCCCTCGGCGACGCTGGCTACCTGGTTTGAAATCAAGGGCCTGAACTATTCGATCAGCTCGGCCTGCGCGACCTCGGTGCACTGCATCGGCGCGGCCGCCGAACAGATCATGATGGGCAAGCAGGACCTGATGTTTGCCGGCGGCACCGAAGAACTCGACTGGACGCTGTCGGACCTGTTCGATGCCATGGGCGCCATGTCGTCCAACTTCAATGAGACGCCTTCGGTCGCTTCGCGCGCCTATGACAGCGCCCGCGACGGCTTCGTCATTGCTGGTGGCGCCGGCATGGTGATCCTCGAAGACTATGAGCGCGCCAAGGCGCGCGGCGCCAACATCCTGGCCGAAATCGTCGGTTATGCCGCCAATTCAGACGGCTACGACATGGTGGCCCCAAGTGGTGAGGGCGCCCAACGCTGCATGAATATTGCCATGCGTGGCGCTGGCAACCGCCGCATCGACTACCTCAATCCGCACGGCACCTCGACCCCGGTCGGCGACGCCAAGGAAATGGAAGCCGTGCGCAATGTCTTCGGCAACGACATGCCGCTGATCTCCTCGACCAAGTCGCTGACCGGCCACAGCCTGGGTGCGGCCGGTGCGCAGGAAGCCATCTACTGCCTGCTGATGATGCAGAACGGTTTCGCGGCTGAGAGCGCCCATATCGAAAACCTCGATCCGGCGTTTGAGGGCATGCCGATCCTGCGCGAACGCAAGGATATGCAGCTTGAGACCGTCATGTCGAACTCGTTCGGCTTTGGCGGCACCAATGGCACGCTGGTCCTCAGCCAGGCCGACATCTGACTTTACAGGACAACCGTGGCGTGATTGTCTTCTCGTAAACAGGGGGAAGACATCATGTGGGCGTTTCTGTTCGACGGACGGCTATCGCGGATTCCTTATGCGCTGATCGCGCTTCCTTTGAGTCTTGTGCAGTATCTGACGCCGGTCGTCTCGATGTATGCGCCGATGTTTTTCGACAAGGTCTTCGACGCCGATCTTGTCAGCTTTCCTCGCTACGCGATCGCCCTTTCCTTCGCCCTCGACCTGCTTGTCCTGGTTCTGGTGGTCGTCAGTGCCAAGCGCCTGCGCGACATCGGTCTGACGGGCTGGCTGGCCCTGCCGATCCTGCTCAAGCTTGTGTTGGGACTGGTCGTCGGTTTTCTTAAAACGCAGGCGATTGCTGACGGCACAGTCGTTGATCCGGGCACGCAACAGGCCCTGACTTGGGCGCTGCACGGCCTCTACTACTATGGTTATGCCCTGGCCCTTTTCCTGATGATCGTGCCGGGACGCCGCAGGCAAACACATGCGATGAAGCCCGCCTCGGCACTGTAAGACTTGCCATTGCCAGCGATATTTGCTCAAACCGCGCATCAAAATTCTTTGTGAGGATGCGACGATGGCTGAAGACGGTTGGGTATTCCCCAAGGGCGAACTGATGAAGGGCAAAAAAGGCCTGGTCATGGGTATCGCCAATGACAAGTCCATCGCCTGGGGCATCGCCTCGCAACTGGCCGCGCAAGGCGCCGACATGGCGTTTTCGTATCTGGGTGAGTCACTGCTGCGCCGCGTTGAGCCGCTGGCGCAATCAGTCGGCGTCAAGCACCTGATCGAATGCGACGTCACCTCGGACGATTCTATGGACGCGGCCTTCGCCAAGCTGAAAGAGATTTATGGCGAGATCGACTTTGTTGTCCACTCGATTGCTTTCGCCAACAAGAACGAACTGCAAGGCTCGTTCGTCGAGAACACCACGCGCGACAGCTTCCTGCTGGCCCTGAATGTTTCGGCCTTTTCATTCGTTGACGTCTCGCGCCGTGCAGCCGAAATGATGCCGAACGGTGGCTCGCTGATCACCCTGACCTATCTCGGCGCCGAGCGAACCATTCCGAACTACAACACCATGGGCGTCGCCAAGGCGGCCCTGGAAGCCTCGACGCGCTATATCGCCCGCGACCTGGGCCCCAGGGGCATCCGCGCCAACGCCATCTCGGCCGGCGCCATGCGCACGCTCAGCCTTGCCGGTATCTCGGGCGGCCGCGGCCTGCACTCCAAGAGCGGTCAGTTCTCGATGACCAAGACCGAAACCTCGATGGAAGGCGTCGCTGGCTGCGCCTTGTGGCTGGCGTCGGACCTGGGTCATTCCACGACCGGCGAAGTCGTCCACGTCGATGGCGGGTTCCATGCGGTCGGTCTCCCCGACGGCTTGGAGTGAAAATCGCCATCCTTGCGGGACGGCCCGTGCCGCCGCTAATACGCAGTCTGCGCTTGCAGGTACCTTGAGTACCTGCGGCGCTTGCCGGCTATTATTCGACTCAAGGCTGACTATTTTCAGGTCCGGAGGATGTGATGGGGTTTGGCCTGGCGCCGACATTGGAAGATATCGAAACGATCGCGCGGACGGCGCTTGAGCGCTTGCCTGAGCCGTTCGCCGGCCATCTGCGCGGCGTCGTGCTGATCGTCGAGGATTTTCCGTCCGAGGAACTGCTCGAAGAACTAGGCATCGAAGATCCGTTCGACTTGACGGGCCTGTACAGCGGCCGGCCGGCTGAGCTTGAGGCCATGACAGGCGACCTGCCGCCGATGATCCATCTGTTCCGGCGGCCGATTCTCGATGAATGGGCAGATGGTGGCGTGACGCTGGAGGACCTGGTGGTACACGTTGTCGTTCACGAAGCCGGGCACCATTTCGGCCTGTCAGACGACGATATGGAATGGCTGGAAGCGGAACTAAAAAGCCCCGTCCACTAATTTTTAAAGAGACGGCCCTTTTCGCCAGCCGCAACCAGGGCCAGCGCGATCAGTCCGCAGATCAGCGCGCCGATTGGCAATAGCGACACGTTACCCGCCCAGTGCTGGCCGATCCACGCCGAGATGATGGCAGCGCCGACCGTAACGACAACGCCCTGGATCGACGAAGCCGTGCCGGCGACATGGCCGACCTTTTCCATGGCGATCGCAGAAAAATTCGACGTCGTCAGGCTCATCGCGCCCATGGTCAGGCCTTGCAGGACCACGAAGACCCAGATGGGTTCGTGCATCAGGCTGGCGATTGTAAAGTGGATCGCGGCAAACAGGATAAAGGCGCACAGGGCCGAGTGCGAGATGCGTTTCAGGCCCAGCTTCTCAACCAGGGACGCATTGAGCATGGAGCCTCCGGCCATCGTGGCGGCGCAGGCGGCAAAAACAGCGGCCATCCAGCCGGGTTCCTTGAAGAAATCGTTGAAGACCTGCGGCATCAGCGAGACATAGGCCAGCAGCGAACCGACAAGAAACGCCATGGAAATGGTATAGACGACCGATGACATGTCGGTGACGACAAAGCCACCAACGCGCTTCAGATGACCGATATCCGGCTTGTGACGGTTCTCCATTGCCAGTGTCTCAGGCAGGCGCAGCCACGCCCACAGGGCGACCACAGTCCCCAGGAAGGCCATGACCAGGAAGATGACGCGCCAGTGGGCGAACATCAGGATCAGCTGGCCGAGGCTGGGCGCCAGGATCGGCACGATCAGAAAGACGACGTAGCTCATCGACATGACCTTGGCCATCCGCGGTCCGGCATAGAGGTCGCGCACGACAGAGCGCGTCACCACACCCGTGGCTGAAATGGCCAGGCCCTGCAGCAGGCGCAGGGTGAGCAGCAGTCCGAAATCGTTGACGAAGGCAGCGACCAGGGCCAGCACAACGTAAAGCACGATGCCGGTCACCAGCAGGCGTTTCCGCCCGAGCCAGTCGGACAGGACGCCCATGAACAGCTGGCCGACGCCAATGCCGCCGAAATAAGCTGACACGATCCATTGCAGGTGATTTTCGACCTGCACGTTTAGCTCCGCGCCGATGGCGGGCAGGGCGGGCAGCATGGCGTCAATGCCGAGAGCGCCGAGCGCCATCATGCTGGCGATCAGGGCGACAAATTCGGCAAAGGAGGGCTGCGCGGGCGCAGCCTGTCCGGCGGGAGCTTGCATGGGGGCTGACATGCGCTCCCTATACGCGTTTTTGTGTGCAGATGCGAGATGAAACGAAGTTCCATCTGCAACAAGTGTCAGTGAGTGTTACAGCGCGGGTTACTTCTTTTTCCTTACTTTCGCCTTGGCTGCAAGCGTCAGGGTCGCGATTGCACCGCCCGAAGGCGCCAGGGTCAGGGTCAGGTTCTGGCCAGCATCGACCGTCTGTTCCGACGCCGTGAGGCTGTTCACATCGGCGCCGTCCTGAAGGATAGCAGCCTTGTAGCTGCCAGCACCGAGGAAGCTAAGCGGTACGGTAACCGTTCGGCCCTCCTCATTGGTCATGGCGCCGACATACCAGGTGTCGCCCGAACGGCGGGCGGTAACGATGTACTGGCCTATATCGCCGGACAGGACGCGCGTTTCGTCCCAGGTCGCCGGGATCTTGGTGATGAAGGGGGCGCCATCCGCCCATGAACCATCCGCCTTCTTGTAAGCGCCCGGACCGTCGGCCAGCATGCTGAACGGTGAGTCGTAGACGACGTACATGGCGACGGCCTGGCCGCGCGTGGTCTGGACGAACGGGTCTTTGTTGCGCGGCGAGAATTCGGAGGGGTTCACCGAACGGAAGCCACCCGGCGTATAGTCGATCGGCCCGAGAATCATGCGCGTATAGGGCAGGGTGACATTGTGGGTGGCGGTAATGCGCTTCGACCACTTGTTGTACTCGGCGCCCATGACGCCTTCCTGGGTCATGTAGTTTGGGTAGGTGCGGTTGAGGCCCGTCGGCGCGAACGCCCCGTGCAGGTCGATCATCAGCTTGCGGTCAGCCGACTTGCTGAGCAGCCTGTGATAATAGTCGACAATCGCCTGGTCGCTGCGGTCCATGAAATCGACCTTGATGCCCTTGAGGCCCCAGGCCTGGAACTGGTCGAGTGCGGCGTCCATCTGCTGGTCGAGCTGCTGCCACTGCGCCCAAACCCAGATGCCGATACCGCGGTCCTTGGCGTATTTGACGATGGCCGGCATGTCCATTTCCGGCTTGGCCTTGGTAATGTCGGCATTAGGATTGGCCTCGGTCGAGCTGCCGACCGACCAGCCTTCGTCGATCAGCACGTACTCAAGGCCGGCCTCCTTGGCGAAGTCGATATAGGCCTTGTAGCTTTCAGTGTTGACGCCAGGATTGGGCACATTGACCGACCAGCCGTTCCACCAGTCCCAGGCTGCCTTGCCGGGCTTGATCCACGATATATCCTTGATGCGCGAGGCTTCCGCCAGTTGCGGGATCAGCGTCGAAGCTGTCAAGGCACCCGGCGTATCGCCGATCATGACGACGCGCCATGGTGTCCGGAAGGCGGTGTCCGTCAGGGTCAGCTTGGCGGCGATTATACGTTGACGTGCGCCGGGGTCGTTGTCGAGACGCGGAGAGGCTATGACCTGAACGCCATTGTCTTTGTCACCGCCACCAATGCGCGACAACAGGGAAGCCGGGTAGTGTTCGACATCGGCTTCGGCCAGGGCGAAGGTCGTTGTGCCTTCGCCGGTCTTGCACACCAGCGGGTAGTCGAACAGGTTGTGCGGACGGATCTGCGAGGTCTTGACCTTCTCGAACTCGCCTTCATGGCTGGAGTTGAAGCGGCCGAGGTTCAGTCCCCAGCAGTCATAGTCGGCCGCGAACATGTAGCGCGTCGATTCTTCGGTGACGTTGACGTCTGCGCCCAGGCCACTCTTGGCATCAAAAGCGTAGCGCACGGCCGCGCCGCTGTCGTAGGCGCGCACGATGACCGAATAGGTCAGGGGTGTGGCACCACCCTGGGCAAAGGTCAGGGTGCTCTCGTTATAGCGATCAGCGATGTCCCTGGTCTTGCCGACGACCAGTTGAAAGGTCTGATTGACCGATCGATCAGCGGCATTTTTAAGCGTCTGCGGGCCCTGGCCAAAAGCACCCTTGTCGGTGCGCAGGCCCAGAGGCGACGGCGAGATGATCGCCTTGCCATCACGGTTAACGGCATAGGTTACGCCACCATCGCCATATTCGACGCTGATCTGCACGCGGCCATCGGGTGACGACACGGTCTTGGTGGCGGCCTGTGCGCCGGTGGAGGCTACCGCTGCGCAAAGGGCAATAAGGCTCACGCGTGTGAAGGACATGGTTCGGGCTCCCTGATCGTTCAAAAATCGTTGTTCTTGTTATCGATTACAACGACCATAATTTGTACGATATTTTCGCGCAAGCCCATCTCCGTCATTTGGCGCGGTAGTCGGCGATTATCTCCCCTGACGCTGCAATTTCGGCTTCGTGCGGCAGGTCGCGCTGAGTTTCAGCCAGGCCGGCCTGGTACCATTCGACCATGGCGGGCAGGGCCAGTATCCGGTCGACATAGGCACGCGAGGTCTCGCTCAACTCGAAGCCGACGCCATAGGTCTGGATGCGGAAAACGACCGGCGTGAAGAAGGCGTCCACGGCGGTAAAGGCGTCTCCGGCAAGGAACGGACCGCCGAAGTTGGTGAGGCCGGTCGCCCACAGGGCGTCGATACGGGCCAGGTCGCGCATCAGGGCCGGGGGCGTGTCGTTGAGCTTGACACGGATGCCGACGCTCATCGAGCAGATATTGCGTAAGGCGGAGAAACCGGAGTGCATCTCGGCAGCGGCCGAACGGGCAAAGGCGCGCGCGGCCTTATGGAGCGGCCACACGGTGGAGTGGTCCTCAAAGACATATTCGGCGATGGCCAGCGAATCCCACACTGTGATTGGGCCATCGACAAGGGCTGGAACCAGGGCTGTCGGCGAGAAGGTCGAGAAGCCCGGGCCCTGACCGAAATAGTGCTGGCGTTCGGTGAAGGGAATGCCGAGCGCCTTCAGGAGTATCCACGGCCGCAGCGACCAGGACGAATAGTTCTTGTTGCCGATATGCAGTTCGTACATGGGAGGCTCCTCTGATTGGGTGCCGCGTTTTTGCGCCCCTTTGCCCGAATTAACGAGAGGGTATTTCCGCCAATCGCCCCAAACAACCGGCCAAATTAGTAGGTCGCGATGTCGAAGCGCTGGAGCTCGGCCAGATAGTCCTCAAGCTCGACCAGTCCGACGCACGCCCGCGCACCCGGTGACAATGCCGGGTCCTGTTCATAGAGCCGTTTGGCTAGCAGGATGGCTGGTACGCATGGAATTTGCGGTCCATCGCCGGACCTGGCGACGATCGCCCATTTCTGCGTCAAAGGCCGCCCGTCCGGGCCGACGCCTTCCATGACCACGTGCATGCCGCCAACATCGCTGCCCAAGTTGTTGAAAGCATCGCTGGCGGCCAAGAGCGGCTTGGCGAGTTTCACCAGGTTCAGCGGAAAATGACATCGCACCAGCCACGACATCGCCCACAATCCGACGTGCAAAGCACTGATCTCCAGCCCGGCGCCAAAGCGGATATCGCGGAGGCCATAAGTCTCGGGCAACAGGTCAAGGTCGGGCACGTCGCAATTGGCCAGCCAGCGCTTGCCCATGACTGGATAGTCGTAACGCCGCAGGTCCTGCCAGCCATAGGCCTTTGGGTGGCCGGCGAAGGGGCGCAGGCGCTTGCCGACGTAGCTCATAATGGCGCGCGTCGTGGCCAGCCCACGCTCGGCCTTCTGACCGGGCGAGATGCCGAAATCGAGGCGATCCAGCCGGCCAAAGCGCGGCCGGAAGTGTTCAAGCACAGCCGAGGACAGGCCGGGCACGGTACTGGCACCGCTGATCAGGCTGACGCCGGCGGCCTTGGCGTCGGCATCGAGTCCACGGAACTCGCGCACGAAATCGCGGCCGTCTGCCAGGTCGATATAGTGGACGCCGGCGTCAATACAGGCCTTGGCGGCGCTGTAATCCGCCCCCTGGAACGGACCGCAGGTGTGGACGACGACAGACGGTTTTTCCAGCTTCAGCGCCGCCAGCAAATCCTCGTTGATATCGAGGCGCAGGCCACGCGCGCCGGGCAAGGTAGCCGCCAGCGCTTCCGCACGGTTCCAGTCGCGGCCGGCGATAATGACTGGCACATTATGGCGGCTGAGCGCGATGGCGATGCGCTTGCCGAAATTGCCGTAGCCTCCCAGGATCAGGACTTCACCGGTCAAGCGTCACCTCGGTCACCCGGAAGTCGCCTTCATAACCGTAATCCATGGCCTTGCCGAACAGGCTTCCGGATGTTCCCATCCGCATGCGGAAACTGTCCTCGCCGGTCGCCTCTTCGAAGGCGTCGCCCCGCCCCATGAACAGCTCCCCCAGGCCCAGCAGCGGCACATCGACGCCCAGTATACGCCAGACATAGCCCTTGTGCCTGAGCAGCACCTTGCCGTCTTCGAACCTATAGCTGCACCGCCAGCCGATGCCGCACGGCATATATTCGGTGACGTCATGCGGGCCGCGCGGCATCAGCCGTGAGCGAAAGATGTATGGCTTGCCCGGAAAGGCAAAGCGCCGTTCGAAAACAAAGACATTGCTCTCGAACTCGCTCAGGAAGTGCACGGTGCAGGCGATATTGTCGCCGTCGCGCGGCGTCAGCATGCCCAGCGCACCCATAACCGGTGCCATTCGCTTCATTAGCCAGCCCATGCGGATCGTCAAATGGCCTTCGACCGTGACCCAGTCGCGTGTATACGGCCGGTTGGCGTAGTGCAGCTTCATGGCGGGCGGCAGGGCGTCCCACTGTTCCGCGAAAACTTCGGCAAAGGTCGGTTTCATCATATCGGCGTGCGCCCCATAATCTTCAGCACGGTATTGCGCAGGAATTTCATCGCCGGGTAGGCGAATCGGACCGTCTGCCGGTTGCGAAACAGGGTGACATTGAGCCTGTTCAGCCAGTCATTGTCCGAGCCGAGCATGGCCATGAGATGCAGTGCTTCGGTGCCGTGGTAAAGTCGGCCGTTGAACCTGGCGACAATGCCTTCGTTGAGGTCGAGCTTCGCTGCGGCGATCGCCTGCATGATGTCCGTGTCGCCGGCGTCGCGCGCATTCACCACCTGCAACGTGCCGACAGATTTTTTCAGACGGTACATTTGGGCCGTCGCCGAGCAGAACGGACAGTCGCCATCATAGACGAGCCATAGGGTGTTGGTCGGATTGCTCATGACAGATCAACGGGTTAAGGTTTCCGACCTTAACATGCAGGGGGATGACGGCAATGAAGAACTGTGCGGCATTTGGTTGCATCGAACCATGACCTACCTGCTAATCAAATGGGTCCATATCCTGTCATCGACCATTATCTTTGGCACGGGATTGGGTTCCGCCTTCTGGATGTTCGTCGCCAACCGATCGAAGAACGTTCCCGCCATCGCCTTTGCCACGCGTACCGTGGTGCTGGCCGATTGGCTGTTCGTCGCGCCGACGGCCGTGCTTCAGCCGTTGACGGGTTTGTATCTCGCCCATCTCGCTGGCCATTCGCTGACAGCACCTTGGCTGATGGCTGCGATCATCCTCTACATCTTCTCAGGCGCCTGCTGGTTGCCCGTAGTGTGGTTCCAGATTCGCATGAAGCAACTGGCAAACGCCTCGCTGGCGGCGGATGAACCCTTGCCGGCGCAATATTGGACGTTCGATCGCTGGTGGATCATCCTCGGCAGCCTGGCCTTTCCGGCCTTTATCGTCATCTTCTGGCTGATGGTTTTCAAACCGTCCTGAGACAACGGGCCTGGGGATAAGTCGTGCGATCCTATTGCATGATGCAGTCATCTGCCCATGTCTTTGCACAACGCAAAGGAGAGACAGCATGATCGACCTCTATGTCTGGGGCACCCCCAATGGCCGCAAGCTCACCATCATGCTGGAGGAGCTTGGCGAGCCCTACAATACGCACAAGGTCGATATCTCAAAGGACGAGCAGTTCGCGCCGGAATTCCTGAAGATCTCGCCGAACAACAAGATCCCCGCCATTGTCGATACTGACACTAACGGCGGGACGCTGAGCCTGTTCGAATCCGGCGCCATCATGATCTATCTGGCCGAAAAATACGGTCGCTTCCTGCCCGATGACAGCCGCTATACTGCCATCCAGTGGCTGATGTGGCAGATGGGCGGGCTAGGGCCGATGATGGGCCAGCTTGGCTGGTTCGTCGTGTCGGACAAGTCGCAGACACCGACCGGCGTCAACCGCTACCACAACGAAACCGAGCGCCTGTTCGGCGTGCTCGACAAGCGTCTCGGTGAGGCCAAATACGTGGCCGGCGACGACTATACGATCGCTGACATGGCCATCTATCCGTGGATTGCCCAGTACCGCGTCCGCGTGAAGGACCACGTCGAGCCGCTGCTTCAGGCACGCCCGAACATCCTGCGCTGGATGGAAGAGGTCGGCCAACGCCCGGCCGTTCAGCGCGGCATGCAGTTGCCTTAATGGCTATTGGTTGCCCGGCTTCCTGGCGTCCTTGCGGCGGACATAGAGCACCTTGTGGACGCGCGCGACCACGACGCCATCCTCGTCGATGATATCGACATCGTATTCGGGTTCGGTCTTGCCGCGCGCATCAGCATCAGTCTTGACACGCGCGATCTCGTCCGGCGGGATATGGAAGACGGCGCGGACATTCTTGCGGCCGGGCTTGAGGAACTGGATCGACGCCGCCTTGTCCCAGACGATATAGCCGGGCCCGAGATTGTTCATCAGAATCGCCACAAAAAACGGGTCGCACATCATGTAGAGCGCGCCGCCGAACTGCGTGCCGAAGATGTTCTTGTTCCACCAGCGCAGCTTCATCTCGACCGTGACGGTGGTGAAGTCGCGGGTTACGCTGATGACGCGGATTCCCGCGCCGATCAGTGGCGGGTAGAGGTTGATCAGTTTGAAGCGGTCTGCCTTGGCCATACGAGCAATGCGCGAAAAGTGTGAAGCGGTTTTCGCAAAGCGCTGCGAAAAGCATGGATCGGCCTTTAATATACTGATCAGTACAAAATTCAAGATGTAACCTGAACTTGGTGCCGTGCGTATATATGTTAAGGTGCGACACGGAGGGGCAAATGGCCAGAGGCGAACCCAGTATCCATCCATGGTGGCTTCGGCTGGTTCATTGGACCAACGCGGCCGCTGTCGTCGTGCTTATCATGAGTGGCTGGCGGATCTATAATGCCACCGGCTTCATGGGCTTCAAGTTCCCGAAGGACATCACGCTCGGCGGCTGGCTGGGCGGCGCGATCCAGTGGCACTTTGCTGCCATGTGGGTGCTGTTCGCCAATGTCCTGATCTATGCGGTCATGAGCACCGTCACGAAACGCTGGAGCCGCCAGTATTTCCCCCTGTCGCCAAAGATTCTGTGGGACGACGTGGTGGAGTTCGTACGTGGCAAGCTGAGCCACGCCGATCTCAGCCATTATAACGCCATCCAAAAGCTGGCATACCTGTTCGCCATTATCGACCTGGTCGTGCTGGTCGCATCGGGCCTGGCCCTGTGGAAGCCGGTGCAACTGTCGTGGCTGGCGGCAGTGGTTGGTGGTTATGAAGGCGCGCGGCGGGTCCATTTCTTCGCCATGACCGGCATCTGCGCCTTTGTCGCCGTGCATGCGGTGATGGCGCTGCTTGTGCCGAAAACCATCAAAGCCATGATCTGGGGGCGATAATGGACGATCAGATCAAAAACGACGAGGAAGCCATCCTTAAGGAGGCCAATGGCCTGCTGAAAGACCCCGGCAAGCGCCGGCTGCTTGGCAATGTCCTGACGCTGGGTGGCTTGTCGCTGGCGACCGGTGTGACGTTGAACCACTATGGTTCCGTCAAAAAGATGCTGGAAGCCGTGTCGCGCTTCAACGACGAAGCGCAAGGCGTAATCTTCCATCCGTCGAGCCGCGCGATTGAATATACCGAAGCCGACGTCACCAAGCCGTTTCCGTTCAACGCCTTCTATGCCAAGAGCAAGGCACCGGCCGTCGATCCCGCGACCTTCCGGCTTGAGCTGTCGGGCAAGATCCAAGACCGCCGGCCGTGGACGCTCGATAAGCTGCATGCCCTGCCGCAGACCTCGCAGATCACACGCCATATCTGCGTCGAAGGCTGGAGCGCAATCGGCAAGTGGGGCGGTGTGACCTTCGCCGAGTTCCTCAAGCGGGTAGGGGCCGACACGACGTGCAAATATGTCGGTTTCAAATGCGCCGACGGCTATTACACCTCGATCGACATGCCGACGGCGCTGCACGCCCAGACGTTGCTGACGTTTACTTTCGGCGACGAGATATTGCCGCGCGAGTACGGCTTCCCGATGAAGCTGCGCATGCCGACCAAGCTGGGTTACAAGAACCCCAAGCACATTGTCGAAATCTGGGTGAGCAACATCTATCCCGGCGGCTACTGGGAGGATATGGGCTATAACTGGTTCGGCGGAAGTTAGTGCAACTCCCTCCTCCCCATTGTTTAGTCCGGGGACATAGGTGACATGTGTTCGGAGACATGGGTGACACTTTAGGCATGGAATAGCTGAGGAGCTTGCCATGCCTTGGAATGAGGTGTCGGTCATGGATCGCAGGCGGGAGTTTTTGAGTTTTGCCAGTCAGGCAAATGCGAACATTGCGTCGCTTTGCCGGTCTTTCGGGATTAGCCGGAAGACGGGTTACAAATGGGTGGAGCGGGCGTTGTCAGGGCTTGGCGAGG
>NZ_JBFUKH010000010.1:0-2500 GCF_056400965.1 Asticcacaulis sp. P4_H10
AACAAAAAGGCGCGCCGAAGCGTATTTGCCTGGCGGTTGCGTCTGTTTGCTGTGATTTGGACGCAAAAAAGCCCCCTTGAAGGGGGCTGTTTTTTGGTTGCGGGAGCAGGATTTGAACCTACGACCTTCAGGTTATGAGCCTGACGAGCTACCGGGCTGCTCCATCCCGCGCCAAGAAGGCAGATATTGTAATGAAGGGTATGAGTGTGCTCAAAGAGCGAAGCGTTAGCATCGCTAAAAGCGTAACAACTGGACTTTATAGACCTGGCGACGACCTACTCTCCCGCGCCTTAAGACGAAGTACCATTGGCCCAGGAAGGCTTAACGACCGAGTTCGGAATGGGATCGGGTGGGGACCTTCCGGCATAGCCACCAGGTCAATAAAGCCCAGTTGTAATCGAGAAGACATTGTCGCGCAGTGTGTGCGCTTGGTTTGTAATGCGTTTTGTAGAGGAACGATCAAGCCGATCGGATTATTAGTACCGGTTAGCTTCACTCCTCACGGAGCTTCCACACCCGGCCTATCAACGTGGTAGTCTTCCACGATCCTCAGCGAGACCTTGTTTTGAGGTGGGTTTCCCGCTTAGATGCTTTCAGCGGTTATCCCTTCCATACTTAGCTACCCTGCTGCGCGGCTGGCGCCACGACAGGTCCACCAGAGGTATGTCCATCCCGGTCCTCTCGTACTAGGGACAGATCCTCTCAAGTCTCGAACACCCACGGCAGATAGGGACCAAACTGTCTCACGACGTTCTGAACCCAGCTCACGTACCTCTTTAAATGGCGAACAGCCATACCCTTGGGACCTGCTCCAGCCCCAGGATGAGATGAGCCGACATCGAGGTGCCAAACTTTGCCGTCGATATGGACTCTTGGGCAAAATCAGCCTGTTATCCCTAGAGTACCTTTTATCCGTTGAGCGATGGCCCGTCCACGAAGGACCACCGGATCACTATGGCCGACTTTCGTCTCTGCTCGACTTGTCAGTCTCGCAGTCAGGCGGGCTTATGCCATTGCACTCATCGAACGATTTCCGACCGTTCTGAGCCCACCATCGCGCGCCTCCGTTACACTTTGGGAGGCGACCGCCCCAGTCAAACTACCCACCACGCCATGTCCCGGACCCGGATAGACGGATCTCGGTTAGACGTCAGCAGCAATAAGGGTGGTATTTCAAGGATGGCTCCATCGAGACTGGCGCCCCGACTTCATAGCCTCCCACCTATCCTACACATGTTGCTGCTAACGCCAAGGCGAAGCTATAGTAAAGGTTCATAGGGTCTTTCCGTCTGACCGCGGGAACCCCGCATCTTCACGGGGAATTCAATTTCGCTGAGCCTATGCTGGAGACAGTGGGGAAGTCGTTACGCCATTCGTGCAGGTCGGAACTTACCCGACAAGGAATTTCGCTACCTTAGGACCGTTATAGTTACGGCCGCCGTTTACCGGGGCTTCAATTCGCAGCTTGCACCACTCCTTTTAACCTTCCGGCACCGGGCAGGCGTCAGACCCTATACGTCGCTTTACAGCTTCGCAGAGCCCTGTGTTTTTGATAAACAGTCGCTACCCCCTAGTTTGTGCCACTTTAGCCAGGTTGCCCTGGTAAAGTCACGCTTATCCCGAAGTTACGCGTGTAATTTGCCGAGTTCCTTCAGCATAGTTCTCTCAAGCGCCTTGGTATACTCTACCTGACCACCTGTGTCGGTTTCGGGTACAGTCTCTGTGTGAGTTATTTCCAGGGACAACGCCCCTGCACGGACAATCCAATAAGCCCGTACAAGTTATGCCATCCGTCACTTCACACTGGCTCCGGAATATTTACCGGATTCCCATCGACTACGCCTTTCGGCCTCGCCTTAGGGGCTGGCTAACCCTGCGCAGATTAGCTTTACGCAGGAACCCTTGGTCTTTCGGCGAGAGGGTCTCTCACCCTCTTTATCGCTACTCATGTCAGCATTCTCACTTCCGATACCTCCAGCCAACCTCACGGTTGACCTTCACAGGCTTACGGAACGCTCCGCTACCGCTCACTTACGTGAACCCATATCTTCGGCGTATGGCTTTAGCCCCGTTACATTTTCCGCGCAGGATCGCTTGATCAGTGAGCTGTTACGCTTTCTTTAAAGGATGGCTGCTTCTAAGCCAACCTCCTGATTGTCAAAGCAATCCCACATCGTTTCCCACTTAGCCATAACTTGGGGGCCTTAGATGATGGTTAGGGTTGTTTCCCTTTTCACGACGGACGTTAGCACCCGCCGTGTGTCTGCCGGACAGTTCTCCTGGGTATTCGGAGTTTGGTTAGAATTGGTACAGCTCGCGCCGCCCGCATCCATCCAGTGCTCTACCCCCCAGGGAATAAATCCGACGCTCTACCTAAATAGATTTCGCGGAGAACCAGCTATGTCCAGGTTTGATTGGCCTTTCACCCCTATCCACAAGTCATCCGAATCTTTTTCAACAGATATCGGTTCGGTCCTCCAGTACGTGTTACCGTACCTTC
>NZ_JBFUKH010000010.1:7500-294604 GCF_056400965.1 Asticcacaulis sp. P4_H10
GCCAGAATCCCTAAAAACACAAAGAAATACGCCGCAGTACACGTAATTTTTAGGGTTTACGGCGACAGTGGCATCCGAATTGCTGATGGGACATTCGCCTGAGACGTGAATGTCCCAGGCCTGGAGCGTTACAATGCCAAACCTGCACACCTTCGGCCGTCTGGCCTTCATCTCTGCGGTAGCCATTGCCATTCCTGGCATTGCCTCTGCCCAGGCGACCTCCTCGCGCGGAGTATCGGCCTATGAAACCGGCTACGGCATGAGCCGCAACCAGATGCAGCACGGCGTAAACCCGTCCACTCGCGATGCCAATGGCAACCGCGTTCTGATGGACGGCACGATCGTGACGGAAGAGAGCGTCTATTCCTACTCAAAGACGCTTGGCGCCGGTGATTCCTATTCGGGCGCAGGCAATGGCGGGGCCACGGCCATCGGCAACTATCTGAATGTCACGGTCAACGGCAACTACAACACCGTCATCGTCAATTCGACCCAGACCAATAATGGCAATGTTACTGCCAACAATAATGGCACCACCAAAACCGGCGCCAACGGCACAACCAATGACACAACTTCTCTGAACGGACAGCTCAATGGCTTCTAACAGCAAAACGCATACGGGTGGCTTCAAACGCATCGCGACCCTGCTGGCCGGAACGGCCATGATCGCCGTCACGCTTTCGGGCTGCGTCTCGGCGCCTGGCGTCAACTCGGCTGGCAATTACAAAACGCCGATCGGCCGCGCGCCGGTCACCAGCAACGCCACCGCCTATTCCGATGCCCTGGTCTGCCTGGGCGAGTATGCCCGCGCCCGCCGTCTGGCCTCGCCGCGCCTGGCCGTCGGCCGGATCTCGGACTACACGGGTAAGGTCTCGCTGGAAGGCGGCCGCGAAATCACGCAAGGCGCCTCGCTGATGGCGATGACAGCCCTCGCCAAGGCCGGCGCCCGCCAGGTTGAGCGTTTCGACACCTCGGTTGGTGAGCTGGAACTGAAGTATTCCAACAACAAGCTGATCACCGACGATCAGGTCGCCAACCCGACCAAGCCGGCCGATTACCGCAAGATCATGGCCGGCCAGGTTGCCGGTTCCGACTTCTTCATCGTCGGCGGCATCACCGAGCTGAACTACAATATCCGTTCGGGCGGCTTCGATGCCCTGGCAGGCGAGACCGCCTCGACCGGCATCAAGGGCATGGCCTACAACCGCACCTATGTGATGAATGTCGCCCTGGACCTGCGTCTGGTCGATACCCGCACGCTGGAAGTGGTCGACGTCATCTCGTACCAGAAGCAGGTTGTCGGCCGCGAAGTGAAGGCCGGCGTCTTCGACATCTGGAACGGCAATATCTTCGACCTGTCGGGCGGCGCAGGCGCGCTTGAGCCGATGCAACTGGCGGTCCGCGCCATGATCGAGCGCTCGACGCTGGAATTCATGGCCAACCTGTACGGCGCCGCCGGCCCGCAGGTATGCCTCGATCCGCAAAACGACTTCCTCTACAGCGACTCGCTCGGCGCGACCGGCGGCCTGACCCCTGCTTATGACAATCTGGAGACCAACAATGCTGGTACGCGCGCCGATCCGAACCGTTGGCAGAACATTGCGGACAAGCCTGGTCACAAGCATAGCGGTAAGCACTAGTCTTCTGCTGGCCGTTCCCGCCTTGGCGCAGGAAGTCATCGACAATATCCAGGATGAAAACCGCGTCATCACGTCGGCCAACACCCTGAATGTCGTGCAAAATGACGGCCTGTCGCAGGCGAAGTCCTATGCCACCGGCAATGAAATGCAAGGCGGCAACCAGGATGTCGATGCCACACTGAATTCGACCCAGACGGTGCGCGGCTCGATTCGCGCCTCGGCCGACATCCTCGGCCAGGGCACGAACGATGATGGCCGCCAGTCATTAGGCACGCCGGTCTATGCATCGTCGCAGGCCACGGGCAATTATAACGGTTTCACCACCGAAAATGCCCGCGCGCAATCGACGTCCACCCAGACTTCGACAGCGCCTGAGATCACAGCCGCAACGCACGTCATCGCGCACAACAACTCGATCTACGTCAGCGGCGAGGCCCAGGCTTCCGCGGAGGCGAACCACACGGCTTACGAAGTGCGCAACGGCCGCCTTGACGCCGCGTCTTGGCAGTCCTCCACCAGCGACGTAAAGGTGAATACGTCGGGTGAAGTTCACTATTCGCCCTCGCCCAACCTCTACGCGGCGAAGGCAGGCCAGAACTACTACGGATCTTATTCAGACGACCGCGGCTCGCAGGAGCACGAGGTTCACCAGACTCAGTCGGGCCAGACGAATTCGCGCGCCGAGCTTTACGGCGGCAATATGTGGAATGTCGCCACCGAATCGACCTCGGTCGCCAACAACGTCAACCTGCAGAATCAGGGCGGCTCACTGGTCGTGACCAATGACCAGCATCAGGTCGGCGCAGTCCTTTCGCAGGCGGTCACCAGTGCTTATGAGTACGGCGAGGCCCACGCCACGGCTACCGGCATCGGCAACCAGCTCTCGGCCGGCAATAACGACATCTATGTCCGTCTGGATAATACCCAGATTTCGGACGGCGGCGTCGATGTGCTGGCGGAGTTCGAAGGCAATACGGGCTACGATGCCTATATTTCCGCCGAAGCCTACGGCAACCAGGCCCTGGCTTTCGCCTGTGCCGACTGCCGTGCGGACATGGGCGTCAACTCGACCCAGATCAATAACAGCGACGTCAATGCCGTGAGCAAGGCGACAGTGACCGGTCAAGGCCGTTCGATCGTGTCATCGGCCCGCGCCGTCGGCAACAGCGCGACCTACTACGTGTCCGGCAGCAAGTAATAGCTTCGACCAGCTATGAATTAGGCCTCATGCGGATTACCGCGTGAGGCCTTTTCTTTGCGAGGTTACCGGCGCTTGGCGCGCTTCAGCACGTCGAGCGGAATCGACGCGGCCATGGCAGCGGCTCCGGCCGCATTGGGGTGCAGGTGGTCGCCAAGATCATAGGCCGGCAGCATCCAGCCGGGACGCACCGGGTCTTCCAGAGCCTTGTCGAAGTCAAAGACGCCATCGAACACCGCCGATTGCCGAATCCAGGCATTGATCGCCAGACGCCGCTCTTCCTTTTCGTCGGCATAATAGTCCTTGAAGACCGTCCCCTTGAACGGCGTCAACGTCGCTGCGTAGACGCGCAGGCCGCGATCGTGCGCCCGCGCCGCCATCTGGGTCATGGCATCGGTCATCTGTCGGGCTGAAACATATTCCGTCGTTTCCGGCCCGCCTGCATGCCCCAGGTCATTAATACCGATCAGGATGACCACCGCCGCCACGTTAGGCTGCATCAGGACATCGCGGTCGAAGCGCGACAGCCCGCCTTCGCCGAACCGCACCCACGACCCGTGGTGCAGGATGCGGTTGCCGCTGATACCGGCATTGACGACGTTGAGGGGAATCTTCGCCGCGCGCAAGCGCGCCGACAGGACGTCGGGCCAGGTACCGCCGCTGTCAGCCGGAATGCCAAAGCCATCGGTGATCGAATCACCGAAGGCAACAATGACGCCGCGGTTTTTCGGCGCCACGACCTCGACCTGAGCCAGCCAGGGGAAGGCATTGCCAATACCGATATCGGTCCTGGCTTCCGGCAGTTGGTCTGCCGACGCCAACGATCCGGACGCCGTGTAGAGCACGCCGCGCTGGATATCGTGGACCGTGGTCAATGGCGCCGTCCCGGCGATGAAGACGCTGACAGACAGGTCTGAACCCGCGTCGGTTTTCAACGCAACCGGATCGCTCATCATATAGGCGCCGGGCGGGATGACGACCCCGGCGCGGCCGTTAAAGGTCACGGCCCTGTCCGTTGCAGTATCGATTCGGCTGCCCGCGAGACGGCGCGCCACACGAACGTCGTCGAGCACAAGCGGCGTCTTGCCATAGGCGTTGCTAAGCCGCAGACGCAGGGTTTCACCGCCTTCGGAGATGCGGACGATCTGGCGCAGGGTGAGATTGCTAACGGTGGCTTCGGTTCCCGACGGCTCAGGCGCGGCGTACCAGGCTGGAGTCCAGTTCTGAGGCTTTGTGTCGGCCAGCGCCTGGGTGTGCACTGTGGCAGCCAGAACCAAAGCCAGGGAAAAAGCACACAGGCGCGACAGCTTCATCATCTTCCTCCACCTCTTTTGCCAAGGCTTAGACGACGGGAAGACGGCGTGCAAGCCGGCCGTGCGGCTGCAATTTTAACTTTATTCGGCCGGAATTTCCTGCAAGGGTCCGCCAAACCGCGCGGTGTACGAAAACACCGCGACGAAGCAGCCTGGAGCGCGACCTTGATGTCCAAAGACACACCGGTAAAGTCTGTCCTGATTTCCGCCTTTGCCGTTCTTGCCTTGACCACGACGGCGCTTACGCCGGTCCGGGCTCTGGCCGAGGCATCCGCCGCCAAGGCGGTCGCGCCCGATCCCACCAAGCCGGTGTCGTTTGCCCAGGATTTTTCCGACCTGAAGCCCGATCCTGCGGTGCGCTTCGGCCGTCTGCCCAACGGCATGACCTACGCCATCATGCGCAACGCCACACCGCCGGGGACGGCCGCGATCCGCCTGCGCTTCGAAGCCGGTTCGCTGATGGAAAGCGACAAGCAGCTCGGTCTTGCCCACTTCCTCGAGCACATGGCGTTCAATGGCTCGAAGAACGTCCCCGAAGGCGAGATGATCAAGATTCTCGAGCGTCATGGCTTGCAGTTTGGCCCGGACACCAATGCCCATACCGGCTTCGGCGAGACCGTCTATGAGCTGGACCTGCCCAAGACCCACGACGAGATCCTCGATACCGGCCTGATGCTGATGCGCGAAACCGCCGGCAACCTGCTGCTCGACCAGGGCGCCATCGACCGCGAACGCGGCGTGATTCTGGGTGAAGAGCGCGCCCGCGCCACGCCATCCTTGCGCGACTATGTCAAATGGTCCGAAACCGCCTATGCCGGCCAGAAATACCCGGCGCGCCTGCCGATCGGCAGCACCGACATCATCAAGAACGCCAAGCGCGCCGACTTCGAAGACTACTATAACGCCTTCTATCGCCCCGAGCTGGCAACCCTGGTCGTTGTCGGCGATATAAACGTCGACGCGGTCGAAGCGAAGATCAAGGCCAAGTTCTCGGACTGGACCGCGCGCGGCGACAAGCCCCTGCGCCAGACAGCATTCGGCGACTACAAGGCCAAGCCCCAGGCCAGTGGCGTCTATACCGAAACGGGGCTGCCGGATGGTATTTCGCTCACCTGGTCCAAGCCGGCCGACGAAGCCTATCAGTCCAAGGCCAGGAGCACGGACGACTTTATCGATTCCATGCGTCTGGCCCTGCTCAATGACCGGCTGGAACGCCAGGCCAAGCTGCCGGAGACGGCCTTTGCCGCTGCCGGCGTTTATCAGGCCGGTGCCGAACACACTGCCGAAAGCGTCCAGCTGAACATTACACCCAAGCCCGGACAGGCCAAGCCTGCCCTCACCCAGGCCTACACGACTGTGCGTCAGTTCGCGCTTTATGGCGCCGACCAGTCGGAACTCGATCGCCTGCTGGCCGATTACGAAGCCATGTTCAAACAGGCCATGCAAGGGGAGAAGACGCGCAACAACCGCGGCCTGGCCGAAGGCATCGTCGAAGCGGTCGGCGAACACGAGGTCTTCACCTCGCCCAGCCAGGACTTCGCCTTTTTTCAGGAACTGAAGCCGCGCCTGACGCTGGGCGCGATCAATGAAGGCGTGCCGGCCCTGTTCGCCAGCGACGGCCCGCTGTTGTGGCATAGCGGCGAATCGACCGGCGATCTCGATGCCGCTGCACTTACGGCGACCTATGCCGCCATCCAGGGCGCGCAACTGGCAAAGGCCGAAGTCAGCGCCGCCAAGCCGTGGCCCTATGATAATTTCGGCGCGGCCGTTCAGCCCGCAAAGCGCGAAGAGATCAAGGCGCTGGGTGCCGTACAACTGACCTGGCCCAATGGCGTCAAGGCGACGATCAAGACGACCGACTTCAAGGACGACGAAATCGGCGTCACCGTGCGCTTCGCCGGTGGCCTGGCGGCCCTGTCGCCGTCCAAGAACCCGCCCGTCTTCGAAGCCTCGGCGCACGGCGTCCAGGAAGGCGGCCTCGGCAAGCTGACCTCCGCCGAACTGAAGGACACCCTGGCCGGCAAGATCGTCGGCATGGGCTTCGACATCGGTGAAGACGCCACCGTCCTGTCCGGCGGCACCAATCCGAGCGACTACGCCACCCAGATGCAGTTGCTGATGGCCTTCGCCACCGATTCGGCCTACCGCGCCGATTCGTGGGAGCGCCTGAAATCCTTCGTGCCCAACTACTACACGTCTTTGAACTCTACGCCCGAAGGCGTCTTCCAGCTCAAGGCCAACGCCGTCCTGCATTCGGGCGACCCGCGTTTCGGCATCCCGCCGCAAAGCGAGTTCCTCGCCACCACCAATGACCAGGTCAAGGCGCTGATCGACACGCAACTGAAGACGGCGCCGGTCGAAATCACCATTGTCGGTGATATCCCGGAAGCCGACGCCGTGGCCGAGATCAACAAGACCTTCGCCACCCTGAAACCGCGCACCGCCGTCAAGCCAGCCGCCGATGCCGGCAAGGTCAGCTTCCCCAAGACCAATCTGTCGCAGGTCTTCGAGCATCAGGGCCGAGCCGACCAGAACATGACTTTCATCGCCTGGCCCAGCGCAGACTTCTTTACCAATACCGGCCAAGCGCGCGGGCTGGAGCTGCTGTCGAACGTCCTGCAACTGCGACTGATTGACGTCGTCCGCGAGAGCAAGGCCATGACCTACAGCCCCAATGCCGGTTCCTATGCGTCGAACGCTTTTGCCGGCTACGGCTACCTGACCGCCCAGGCGTCGGTGAAGCCGGAAGACAGCCAGGCCTTTATTGATGCCCTGAGCGAGATCGTCGCCGACCTGAAGGCCAAGCCGATCAGCGACGACGAACTGCTGCGCGCGCGCAAGCCGTCGCTCGACCGGCTGGAAAACGACCTGAAGACCAACGGCTACTGGAACCGCGTCCTGCCGGGCACGGCGCGCGATCCACGCCGCATCGACGCCATCCAGTCCCGCCGCGATCAACTGACCAAGATCACAGCGGCCGACATCCAGAAGCTGGCCAAGACCTATCTGGATATGGCCAAAGCTATGAAAATCCAGGTCAAGGCGGCTGCGAAGTAAACGGCCCGTCCAAGATTTAGGACAACAAAAACCCCGCCTCGATGAGGCGGGGTTTTCAGTTTTGGAATGCTTGGTACTTTTTATATTACTGGACGAAGCCGCCAACACCGCCGTCGAAGCTCATGCTCGACATCTGGCTCGACTGGGCCGCGACGCGGCGCTCCTTCTTGATGGTCTCGCTGCGCGTCAGGGTCAGGATCTTGATGCCTGCGCCAAAGCGGCGGAGCAGCGAACGCTCATTGCACTGGCGGGCTGTGATCTGCTTGCGGCAGGTCAGGTCGCCCTTTTCAAACCACAGGGCGTCGCCCTTCTGGCAGGTGACGGTTTTGCCGCCATCGAAGTTTACCTTGCCATCATAGTCGGCATAGACCCATTGCATACGGGTGCCGGCGATGCAGCGATAGATTTCGCCGGAGTAGCCATCCAGGATATCGCGGTCGCCATTGACCTGCGAAGCCGGGTGCGGCAGGCCGCGGTCGTCGATGCAGGTCGCTTGCAGGACCATGCGGCGCGTCATCGACTTGCTTTCCGAATAGGATTCGAACTGCTCATCAGCCGTCATGACGGTAAAGCCGCCAACCTGTTGCGGATAGCCTGGCGTCTGCGACCAGTTGCCGTAGCCGCCGCCGTAGTAGGTGCCGCCAGCCGAGGCGCTGCCCGAAGCCGAGGCGCCAGCCTTGACGTTAACATTGACATTGACGTCGACACTGCCCTTGCCGCCACCATGACCGCCGCCGCCGCAGGAATTACAGGGGGGCTTGGGGTTTTGCGGCGCCTGCGGCGGTGCCGGCGGCTTACAACCGTTGTTGCAGCCTGCTGCCGCTTGACCGGCGAAGGCCATCAGGCCCAGGCTAAGTACGGCGACGATCCAATTCGAAACAAATGCGCGCATTCCGACGCTCCTAAGTGGTTTTGCCAAGGGTGTAAGCAATGACCGTGCCGCGCAATGAGTGTCTTTACGGGAAAGGGATTCGCGTATCAGGCGTATCCTTAATGAACGGCAAACTTCTTGCGTTGGGACGCCCGAAGGAGGCCGCCATGGCTCATTCCGGTACAGTGACATTCCTTAGCTACTGGCGCGGCCTGCAGATGCGGCCCGAACAGGCGCCCGCGCGCGAGCAGTTCGATCCGGCAGCGCTGAAAAGCCTTATTCCACAACTGATTATGCTGTCCGGCGATGACCACGTGCATCGCTTTCGCCTGGCCGGCGGGTTCGTGAATACCTTTCATGGCTATGAGCTGAAGGACACGGCCTTCCCGGCCCTGTTCCGCTCCCCCTTTATAGATACAGTGCATGCGGCCCTGGTCATGAGCCGCCGCCGCGAACAGCCGCTTTTGTTGACCGCGTCGGCACCGTGGCGTTCATTCGATGCTGATCTGGACGATGACCTGTCCCAGGCTGACACAGTGAGCTTCGAAATCTGCCTCTGCCCCCTGCGTGGCCGCACAGGCCAGGCTGATCGCTTTGTCGGTGTCTATCAGACAACCAGTGTGCCCCCGAAAAACCCACGCGGTGCCATCGGCCGCTATAATCTGGTCTCATCGCGTCTTTATGAGCCGAATCGCGGCGCTGCCGCCGCGCATCTGCGCCTTGTCGCCGCCGAAGGCAAAAGGATAGCTTGATTTCTTATTGGCCCGCACGTCACTCTCCGTCCCTAATCAGATGCGCGGAGACACGATATGGCCAAGGACGACAACAAGGCTGACAAGAAGGCCGAAGCCGAGGCGCGCCTCGAACAGCTTCAGATCGCCCTGGTCGACGCCCAGATCTGGACGACCGAAAACAACAAGAAGATCTGCATCCTCTTCGAAGGCCGGGACGCCGCCGGCAAGGACGGCACGATCAAGCGCCTGACCGAAGTCCTGTCGATCCGCCAGACCCGCATCGTCGCCCTGCCCAAGCCCTCGGACCGCGAACACGGACAATGGTGGTTCCAGCGCTATACCGAACACCTGCCGGCTTTCGGCGAATGGGTGATCTTCAACCGGTCATGGTACAACCGCGCCGGTGTCGAGCGCGTCATGGGCTTTTCCAGCCCAGAGGAACAGGAAACCTTTATCCGCGACGTCCCCGCCTTCGAAGCCATGATCGAACGCAGCGGCATCCACCTGATCAAGCTGTGGCTCGACATCTCGCGCGACGAACAGAAGGAGCGATTGGACGAGCGGCGCAGCGATCCACGCAAGCGTCTCAAGGTTTCGGGGCTCGATGCGGTCGCCCAGGAACGCTGGGATGACTACTCCAATGCGCGCGACGACATGCTCCTGCGCTCTCACAGCGAAACCACACCGTGGACCATTGTCATGACCGATTCGAAGACCAAGGCGCGCGAGGCGATTGTCCGCCACGTCCTGCGCGAGGTCGGCTGCCCGGAATATTCGGTCGAGGTCAAAAAGCCCGACCCCGACATCCTGTTCGACTACAGCGAAGTTATCGCGGGCAGGAAGACGCTCAACGCGTAATCATTGACGCGCTTTCTCTCAAAAAACCGCTTCACACTTTTTGGAAAGCGCTCGCGCAAAAATATATCTAAAAAATCGTCAACGCCGCCGCTAGCGGTAACCAATTGTTGACTCTGATTTGTCACGATTCGCCACGAGTTGCGGACCGGAAGCGTTCGCTCACGAACAGAAGGTTCCGATCCGCGATGACGACGAATGCGTCTGGCGTCACCAACCCTGCCCGCCGTGCCAGCCTCAAGATGTGCGGTGACTGCACCTTGTGCTGCAAGGTTTACGAAATCGAGGATTTCGAAAAGAAGCCGGGCAAGACGTGTCACAATGTCCGCGATGAAGGCGGCTGCGGCGTCTGGGGCCTGCACCCCAAGGCCTGCCAGGAATTCAAATGCCTGTGGCTCAAGCACGACGACATGGACGGCCGCTGGCGTCCGGATCATGCAGGCTTTGTCATGCGTCTTGAAGGCAAGGGTACTGTCTGCATCGACGTCGACCACGACCGCCCTGACGCCTGGCGCCGCGAGCCCTATTATTCGCAACTGAAGGCCTGGTCGGAGGTCATGCCGCGTAACGAAGGCCTGGTCCTGGTCTACGCGCCGGAAGCCATGTACGTCATCACGCCGATGGAAGACCTGCCGCTCAAGGCGCCCAAGAAGGGCGATGCGCTGGAAACCGGCATGGAGGACACGCTTTTCGGCCGCCGTCCCTATGCCCGCGTCGTTCCCGCCCGCGAAGCCAAGCGTAGCCGCGATACCGAGTTCCATTTCCATAAGCGTGCGAGCTAAGCGGCGGCAACTTGCCGCGCTCTTAGGGTAAATAACACTCGACTTTCCCCCTCTCCCGGCCCATCAAGACGCCATGTCAAAAACCGCCCCGCTCCCCGACGCTGCCCGGACGAACTGGGTCGACAGGCTGGCCCCGCCGAAGTCCCGGCCGTGGCTGAAACTCGGTCGCTTCGATCGCCCCGTCGGCATCTGGCTGCTGTTCCTGCCGTGCGCCATGGGCCTGGCTTTCGCGGTCGCCCGCCCCTATTTCACCGCCGATCCCCTGACGGGCGAAACAGTCTACGATCCGCAGGGACTGGCGAAGCATTTTCCGATCTATAAGCTCATCCTGTTCTTCGTCGGCGCCGCCCTGATGCGCGCGGCCGGCTGTGCCTTCAACGACCTGATCGACCGCGATATCGATGCCCAGGTCGAGCGTACGCGCAACCGCCCTATTCCTGCCGGCCAGATCACGCCGAAACAGGCCGTGCTCTTCATCATCCTGTGCAGTCTGGTCAGCTTCGGCATATTGATACAATTGGGCACGCTGGCCATCCTGCTCGGCGTCATGTCGCTGCTGCTGGTTGCGGCCTACCCGTTCATGAAGCGCATCACCTGGTGGCCGCAGGCCTGGCTGGGCCTGACCTTCAACTGGGGCTTCCTGATCGGCTATGCGACGGTCGGCAATGCACTCAGCGTTCCGGCGCTGGTCTTTTATGCCGGCCTGATCGCCTGGACCGTCGGTTACGACACCATCTATGCGCTTCAGGATCTCGAGGACGACGCCATGGTCGGCGTGAAATCGAGCGCGCGGCGCTTAGGCAAGAACGCCGCCAACGGTGTCAGCATCTTTTACGGCACAGCGATCGTCCTGACCGCGCTGGCGGCACATCTGGCCCAACTTCCGCCGCTGTTTTTCGGTGGACTGATGGTTGTGGCCCTGCACCTGTTCAGCCAGGTCGCGCGTATGCGGATCGACGACGGGCCCCTGGCGCTCAGGCTGTTCAAAGCCAACCGCACCACGGGACTTCTGTGGGTGGTCAGCCTTCTGGCCGTCCACCTCACCAACGCCATTGCGTGAAAAATACGTAGTAAATTTCGCCTGACAAGCGATAGACAACCAACACAGAGTCAGCGATGCAATAGAGTGTCGCAAGCTTGACCGACCGGGAGACGTGACATGGGGAATCGACTGACGATTGCACGCCTTTCGCTTGTTGCACTGGCTTTGCTGGCAATGGCGGGCTGCGACACCAAGCCGAAGACCGAAAAGACCAAGAGCGGCGACAAGCCTTTGACCGTGGCGCCGCTGGGCTTCGCCAAGGCTGACGCCGATGCCGAGGTGCGCCTGACCCTGCCCGAAGCCATCCGCGCGCATCCGGAGCTGCATACCCAGCTCTATACGACCGGCGAGCGCAAGCTGAAGGAATTCGTCACCGCCGCCCACACGGCCCGCACCGAGCAGACCGCCGAAGGCATCGAGGTGCCGAGCTATTTCCATTCGATCAACTGGAAGATCGCGGCGCAAAACCCGCGCCTGCTGTCGCTCTATGCCGAAGAAGACGACTTCCAGGGCGGCGCCCATCCCAATAGCACCTTCGAAGCGTTGCTTTGGGACAAGTCGGGCAAGGAGCTGATCAACACGGCGCGCCTGTTCACCACCGGTGCAGACCTGACCGCCGCCAACGCTTATGTCTGCCAGCAGATCGAGATCGAGCGTTCCAGGCGCATCGGCGAACCGACGACCCAGGCCGCCTCGGGTTTCACCTGCCCCAAACTAGCTGACAGCCGGCTGATTCTCATTCCTTCGACGGTCGGCGGCAAGTTCGGGGCGATCGATGTCCTGTACGCCCCCTACGAAGTCGCGCCCTACGCTGAAGGTCCCTACGTCATCCGCGTGCCGCAGACTGTGGTGCGCGGCCAGCTGAACCCGGAATTCGCCGATCAGTTTGCCGGCGAAGCCGCCAAGGAAGCGCCACCTGTGGCCTCGGAAGCCGCGCCTGAAGAATGAGTGCCAGCCTCATTGCGCGTCAGGCCTTTATAACTGCCCAGACAACGATCCAGCCTGTTCCTGGCCTGCCCATAAAGCTTTATCAGGCCAGCGAGGTCACGCCGCTATGGCTGATGACCGAAGACGATATGGTGCGCGAACAACTGACGCCACCCTTCTGGGCCTTCCCGTGGGCCGGCGGCCAGGCATTGGCCCGCTACATTCTTGAACATCCGGACATTGTTGCCGGCAAACGTGTCATCGATATTGCCTGCGGCTCTGGCCTTGTCGCGATCGCCGCAGCAAAAGCCGGCGCCGCGCAGGTACTGGCCAACGATATCGATCCCTATTGCGAAGCCGCCGTCGCGCTCAATGCCGAACTGAACGATGTTTCCATAGCGTTTCATGGCGGCGACCTGCTGGCGGGCCCCGTTCCAGATGCCGATGTCTTCCTGGCTGGCGATATCTGTTATGAAAAGCCGATGACCGACGCCATGCTGACATTTTTTCGCCGCCTTGGCGCGGAATGCTCTGTCTATATCGGCGATCCGCACCGCAGCTACTTCCCGAAGGAAGGCCTGAGGCGCTGCGCCGACTACGACATCGTCACCACGGCCGACATCGAAGACGCATCCGTCAAACCTGCCGCCGTCTGGAAGCTCGACACATGACCAAGACGCATCACACGATCGACTACGTTGAATTTTCAGCGGAAAACCTGCCCGTTGTACAGACGTTTTACGCCGCGGCATTTGGTTGGGAATTCACCGACTACGGCCCGGATTACACCTGTCCGACCAATGCCGGACTGGACGGCGGTTTCTTCACCTCGCCCGAGCAAGTCAAGCCGCTTGTGGTCCTCTACAGCGCCGATCTCGAAGCGTCTCTGCAGTCGGTCACTGACAGCGGCGGAAAGATTACACGCAATATATTTGACTTTCCCGGTGGCCGCCGCTTTCACTTCAGCGATCCCGCCGGCAACGAACTGGCGGTATGGTCGGATAAGTAAGCCTTGCGAACCGGAATGACACTCACGTCCAAACTCCTAATTGCCGCAGTCCTCGCCTGCCTGCCGTCACTGGCCATGGCAGCGCCGTCCGAGGAAGCCTTGCGGGCCAATCCGCAGGCGTTGGCGGCCGTCAAGGCCAAGGCGGAAAAGGGCGATGTCGCCAGCCAGTACGCCTATGGGCACGCGTTTCTCAATGGCACCTATGGCCAGGCGATAGATCCGGCGCAGGGCGTAACCTGGCTGACCAAGGCGGTCGACGGCGGCAGCGGCGGCGCGGCCTATGACCTGGCCCGCCTCTATGACGACGGCAAGGGCGTGCCCAAGGACGCGACTCTGGCCATGATCTTTTACCAAAAAGCCAGCGAACGTGGTGTACCGGCCGTCCAGGAACACGTCTGCCAGACCAAGGCTGCACTGGCCGGCTCCGCCGAGGACTGGGCCCAGGCCTTCCCCTACTGCCAAAAGGCGTCAGCGCAGGGCAGCATCGAAGCCAACCACGCGCTCGGCATCGCCTATATCGAGGGCCGCGGAACAACCCAGGACACAGGTCTTGGCATCCAATTCCTGCAGCGTGCCGCCGCCAAGGGCAATCTGGCGTCTATGACGCGCCTGGCCCAGATATATTCCGACGGCAACATAGTGCCGCAGGACCAGGCCAAGGCATTCAACTGGCACCGTCAGGCGGCGCGCTACGGTTCAGTACCGTCGATCCTGGCCATGGCCCGGCAGTACGAGGCAGGCCTTGGCACCGATGTCGACATGGACGAAGCCGCACGGCTGTATGAAATTCTGGCGCGGCACGGCAGCGTCGAAGCCGCCGAATGGTTCACCACCCATCCCGACGTGTCGCGCAACAAGATCGTGCATAACATTATCACGCCGGACCAGATCCCGTCGGGCCTGATTCTCTACGCCGTGGCCAGCCACGATCCGCGCTTCACCACGCTCGACATGCAGGGCTATGTCCGCCAGATGTCGCTCGATATCTATCCAATGAGAGCCCAGGAAGCGGCCATGGCCGGTATGGCGACCGCCGAGTGTCGCATAAAAGCCGATGGCACGTTCAAGGACTGCATCGTCGTTGATGAAAGCCCACCGGGATACGGCTTTGGGCCATCGATCATCCGCATGGCGGATGCACTGCAGAATTCGGGTAACAAGAGCGCCTGGACGCGCCGCTATGCCGGCAAGGTGCTGCAGGTCACTGCGCGCTGGAAGGTGCCGGAGTTGGATCCGTTCCGCTAAAATCGGGCGTGAAGCCATCAGGCGCATAGCCGAAGTCTTCGACAGCGGGTTTAACGTCGAAGTAAAGGTCCTGGTTCATCCGCGTGACCATGCCGATATTGCGCTTAAGCTTCTTGCCCGGCTGGATAAGGTTCAGTGCAGCAAAGCCGAGGCGCCACACCCATTCCGGAACATCAACGATCAGGGGCTTGCGGCCCAGCGCTGTGAAGATGGCCTCTGCCATGGCGCGATACGTCATATACTCGCCCCCCGGCACATTGTAGGCCTTGTTTTCCGTCCTGGCCGTCAACGCACAAATAAGCGCCGCCGCCGCGAGGTCACGCGCATGGACCGGCTGGCGCAAACCATTGGCCGGCGCGCACACCGGAAAGAAACCAAGCTTTCTGATCATCGCCGCCATGCGGGTAATGTTCTCGTCGTGCCCTTCGTCATAGATCAGCGTCGGACGCAGGATCGTCCAGGCAACACCAGCCCGCTCGCAAAAATCAATTGTTGATTTTTCACCTGAAGCGAGTTTGGCAACGACCTCCCGCTCCTCTTGCGTTTCCGACTCGCCCTTGGTGAACAGGCTGGTCGAGGAGAAGGCGACAAGACGCTTCATACCCAGCTTAACCAGATGATTTAACAGGCTTTCCTGAAGCAGCCAGATCGGCGTACAGACGATGACCGTCAGAAAATCCATGCCAGGATCGAAGCTTTGGGGCGCCTCAAAATCCAGAATCAACGATTGACCAGATAGCTGTTTGCGCGAAGTGAAGCGCACGGGCCCAGACCATCGGTCGGCAAAGTCACGCAGCCGTCGCCCGATAAGCGAACGGGCGCCAATGACCAGCAAAGCATTGTCCTGCGATTCCATGCGGTCAGTCCTAACAGCTTGACAGCCGCCACGACAAGCTTAAGGAGGCAGCTCTTGCGCCGGGCCTTTCCGGCGTTTCCGGAACTGCCTATGCCTGAGATTGTGCGAAGCCGCTAAGGGTCTCGCTACCGAGACCTGAACCACCCGCCGCAGACCTGGTCGCGGCGCGGTTTGTTGTGGTTTCATATCCCGGACATTCCCATGAATATCTCCCGTGCGGAGCAGCGTGTGCTGCACGTTCTGGCACAGGGCGGCCTGATCCGCCTTGAGCGGCTTGACGGCTGCATTATCGCCGCCGATTGCCTTACCCGCGATGGCCATCTGCTGGCCGACTGTACCCTTGCTGTCTTCAGGAAACTGAAGCGACGGCGCCTGATTGGTTCCCAGGACGGCGCGCCGTATCGCATCACCTATCTCGGCCGGCAGAGCGTGCAGTCGCAGTTGGATAATCGATAGGCTTTTGCTTTGTCGCGATATCAAGGCGAAAACCGCTAACACTTTTCGCCATATCGCGTCCGTGGGCCGGTCGCTGCGGCGATCGGCCCATTTGCCTTGGCCGCCAAACCCGCCTATGTCAGCGGCACATCTACGCGTTGAGAACACACATGGCTGCCTACAAATCGCTCAGAGACTTTATCGCCAAGCTGGAAGCCGCAGGCGAACTGGTGCGCGTATCGACGCCGGTCTCAACGCATCTGGAAATGACCGAGATCCAGACCCGCCTGCTGGCCGAAAAAGGCCCGGCGGTGCTGTTCGAAAACGTCCTGATGCCGGATGGTTCCAAGTCTTCTATGCCCGTGCTGGTCAACCTGTTCGGCAACGTCAAGCGCGTTGCCATGGGCGTCACGCTCGACAACAAGGAACGCAGCGAGCCCGCCGACCTGCGCGAAGTCGGCGAACTGCTGGCCTTCCTGCGCCAGCCTGAACCACCGCGCGGCTTCAGGGACGCGTTGGAACTTCTGCCTTTGGCCAAGACGATCATGGGCATGCGCCCCAAAGCCGTAAAATCCGCGCCGGTTCAAGAGGTTGTCCTAACGGGCGAAGACATCGACCTGACGAAGTTGCCGATCCAGGGATGCTGGCCGGGTGAGCCGGCGCCGCTGATCACCTGGCCGCTGATCGTCACCAAGGGCCCCTCGGACAGCCGCGAAGACGACTACAATCTCGGCATCTATCGCATGCAGGTGCTGGATAAGAGCCGGACCATCATGCGCTGGCTGGCCCATCGCGGCGGCGCGCAACACCACCGTCGCTGGAAGGCCGGCGGCAAGCGTGAGCCCCTGCCCGCCGCCGCCGTCCTCGGCGCCGATCCCGGCCTGATCCTGGCGGCCGTCACCCCCGTGCCGGACACCCTGTCGGAATACCAGTTCGCCGGCCTGCTGCGCGGCCAGAAGGCCGAGCTGGTCGAGGCCAAGACCGTGCCGCTGCTGGTGCCGGCCCACGCTGAAATCATTCTCGAAGGCCACGTCCTGCTCGACGACTATGCCGACGAAGGACCTTACGGCGACCACACTGGCTATTACAACAGCGTCGAAAAATTTCCGATCTTCCAGGTGTCGGCCATCACCATGCGCCGCGATCCGATTTATCTGTCGACCTTTACGGGCCGTCCGCCCGATGAGCCGAGCGTGCTGGGCGAGGCTTTAAATGAAGTCTTTATCCCCCTGATCCAGCAACAGTTTCCGGAAATTGTTGATTTCTGGCTTCCGCCGGAAGGCTGCTCCTATCGCATTGCCGTCATCTCGATGAAGAAGGCCTATCCCGGCCACGCCAAGCGCGTGATGATGGGCGCTTGGTCGTACCTGCGCCAGTTCATGTACACCAAGTGGATCATCGTCGTGGACGACGACATCAATGCCCGCGACTGGAAGGACGTCATGTGGGCGCTGTCGACGCGCATGGACCCGGCGCGCGATATCACTGTCGTCGAAAATACACCGATCGACTATCTCGACTTCGCCTCGCCCGAAAGCGGCCTGGGCAGCAAGATCGGGCTGGACGCCACCAACAAGTGGGAGCCTGAGACGCACCGCGAGTGGGGTGAGAAGCTTTATATGGAGCAGGACGTCATCGATCGCGTTTCGGCCAAGTGGGCAGAGATGGGCCTGCCCGGTTCCGGCAAACCCATCTGGACAAAGGGCAGGTGATCGAATTTGCGCAATAATGCGTAAATTTCGTTTGGTCGTGACGGATTTTGCAGCATAGTCGGTTTAACTCTGCAATCATAATCCAGAGAGGCCGCGCTCATGTCCTACCGCCCCAAGTCGTTTCGCTGCATTGCCCTTGTCACCACCGCCCTGGCACTGATCGCCGGGGTCGCCTATGCCCAGGCTCGCAAGATGGAGCCCCTCGATCGCGGCGCCATCGCCGTCGCTGCCGACAAGGGCGTTCTGGTCAGTTGGCGGATACTGGATAGCGACACCGCACAGACGTTCGACATCTGGCGGGACGGCAAAAAGGTCAAGACGGTCAAGGGCGTCAGCAACTGGCTGGATACCGATGGTGCTACAGGCTCTAGCTACCAGATAAAGATGGGGAAGGCGGCGACGCCGGTCTTCAAGCCGTGGGGCGCCAACTATCTCGAGATCGCGCTCGATGTTCCGGCCGGCGGCACCACACCCGACGGCAAGCCCTACACCTATACCGCCAACGATGCTTCGGTCGGCGACCTCGACGGCGACGGCGATTACGAAGTCGTCCTGAAGTGGGAGCCGACCAACGCGCAGGACAATAGCCGTGGCGGGTATACCGGCAATGTCCTGCTTGACGCCTACACGCTGGAGGGCAGGAAGTTGTGGCGCGTCGACCTCGGCCGCAACATCCGCGCCGGCGCGCACTATACCCAGTTCATGGTCGAAGACTTCGACGGTGACGGCAAGGCCGAACTGATCGTCAAAACCGCCGACGGCACGAAGGACGCGGCAGGCAAGGTAATCGGCGACGCCAGTGCCGACTGGGTGTCGACAGCTGGCGAACTCGAACAGACCGACCGCACCGGCTCGGTCCAGACACCTGACGGCAAGCTGATGGCGCAGTTCCAGGGCCGCATCCTGAAGGGCCCGGAATATTTGAGCGCCTTCGAAGGCCGGACCGGCCGTGTACTGGACACCGTTCCCTACTGGCCGACGCGCGTGCCCGAAGGCGACACGGCGACGCCGGAACGCCTCAAGGAAATCTGGGGCGACGGTTACGGCAATCGCTCCGAACGCTACCTGGCCGGCGTGGCCTGGCTCGACGGCGCCCTGCCCTCTGCCGTCATGGCGCGCGGTTATTACGGCCGTACAACGTTGGCGGCCTACGATTTCCGCAATGGCAAGCTGAGCCAGCGCTGGAATTTCGATTCGATCGCGCCTGGTGTGCCCGATGGCTTCAGCGGCCAGGGCAACCATCAGCTCAGCGTCGCCGACGTCGATGGCGACGGCCGCGATGAGATCATCTACGGTTCGATGGCTCTCGACGATACCGGCAAGCCGCTATGGACGGCGAAGCTGTTCCACGGCGACGCCATGCACGTGGGCGATCTCGATCCGACGCGCCCGGGCCTGGAAAAATTCGGCGCCCACGAAGTCATGAAGGCCAATGGCAACAAGGGTTCGGCCCTGCTCGACGCCCGCACGGGCGAGGTGCTGTGGACGACCTATGCCGAAAAAGATACCGGCCGCGGCCTGGCGGCCGATATCGACCCGCGCTATCCGGGCGCCGAGGCCTGGGCGTCGAACAGCAATAACCTCTACAATATCAAGGGCCAGGTCATCGGCGACAAGCATCCGCGCCAGACCAATTTCGCCATCTGGTGGGACGGCGATTCCCTGCGCGAACTGCTCGACAACATCACCATTTCCAAGTGGGACTGGAACACCGGTGAGACCCGGCCGCTGCTCCAGGCCGACGGCATGGCATCGAACAATGGCACCAAGGCGACCCCGGCCTTGCAGGCTGACATTCTGGGCGACTGGCGCGAGGAAGTGATCCTGCGCAAGGCTGACAATACGGCACTGCGCATCTATTCGACGCCGATTCCGTCCGAGATCGGTATGGTGACCCTGATGCAGGATCCGCAATATCGCGCGGCCGTCGCCTGGCAGAACACGGCCTATAACCAGCCGCCGCACCCCAGCTTCTCTATCGGCAAAGACGGCAAGGCGAAGAAGTAGCGCGCTTTGCCGACGAACTTACCCGGCGGCCCGAACCTCAGTTTGGGCCGTTTCCTTTTGTAGCTCCTCGATCCGCCCCGTTGGTCGGGTCGTCTCCTTCTGCAGATAGCCATTGATCTGATCGGCCGGCATGGGCCGGGCGAACAGGAAGCCCTGGATATGCCGCGCCTTCACCTGCAACAGCTGGTTCAGTTCGCGTTCGGTTTCGACGCCTTCGACGACGCAATCGAGGTGCAGGTTGCCGCACAGGTCGATAATCGTCTTGATGATCTTGAGCGCCGCGTCGTGCTTGACCAGCTGGGTCACAAAACTGCGGTCGATCTTGATCTTGTCCACCGGCAGCCGGTGAATGTAGCTGAAGCTGGAATAGCCTGAACCGAAGTCGTCGATCGCCACGCGGCAGCCCATGCTCTTCAACTGCAGCAGAGCTTCGCACGCCTGCTCGAAGTCGGTCAGCATGGCTGTTTCCGTGATTTCGAACTCGATACGGCGTGGATCGACACCCGATCGCTTCACAGCTTCGCGGATATTGTTGATCGACAGGCTTGAGCGCAGGTCGCGCGCCGACAGGTTGAACGAAACGCGCAGATGCGACGGCCAGGCAGAAACCTTCGCCAGTGCCTTTTCCAGCAGGATCAGCGTAACGCGGGTGATCAGGCCGGAACGTTCCGCCGCCTTGATGAAGACGTCGGGGCGGACATCGCCCAGTTGCGGGCTTTTCCAGCGGGCCAGGGCCTCGAAACCGGTTGTCTGGCGGACAACGGCATCGACCTGCGGCTGAAAGACGATGGACAACTCGCGATCCAGGTCGGCGGCGCGCAAGGTCTGGTCGACGACGCTGAAGTCGTGCATCGCCGTTTCATGCGCCTTGGTGAAGACGACCGGCGCGCCACGCAGGTTCTGCTTGGCGAAATAGAGGGCGTAATCGGCGCGCTCCAGCAACTGGGACGTCGTCATGGCGCTGTCAGCCGCGCGGACAAACCCGACCGAAGCCGAGATATTCGCCGCCACGCCCCCCAGGAAATAGGTTTCGCGCAAGCCATCGCACAGGGCCGCGCCAAACGCCTGAAGATCATGTTCTGACCGGCTGCCGGGCAGAATGACTGCGAATTCGTCACCGCCGATGCGCGCCGCAAAGCCCTGCCCGCTGCAATGCGCGTTCAGGCGCTGGGCAACCTGGATCAGCAGTTCATCGCCGACCGAGTGGCCGTAAATGTCATTGACCGGCTTAAAGCCGTCGAGATCGATCAGGGCGAGATCAAACGGCGCGCCCTTACCGGCTTCGACCTGACGGAAGAAGCTACGGCGGTTTGGCAGGCTGGTCAGTGCGTCACAATTTGCCATGGCGGAGGCTTCGGCGTGCAGCTTTTCCGCGACGACGCGCGCGCGGATGGCCTGGAACAGGGTGTTGCGCACAGACACAGAAATCATCATGACCACCGGCACGATCAAAATCGCCAGCACCGCGGAATCCTTGCGGACCATCGTCCCGTTCGCGACGGCGAAGCCAATCAGGGCGCCCAGGGTGACGACGAAGCTTGGCAGCATGACGCGCAGCCGCACACTTGTGGCGCCGAAAATCAAACCCAGGAAGGCAAAATAGACCAGCCGCTGCGAATCGTAATGCATGAACTGGTAGACGATCGGATTGATCAGCAGCAGCGCATTGACGGTCGCGCTGGCGATGTCGAGACGCAACAGGCTCTTGGTGTTGCGCAGGTAACGGAAATAGAAGAAGAAGCTGGCGGCCGAATTGAGGACGGCCAGGGCCAGCAGGATGGCCAGATTGACCCCGGTTTCCGTCTGGAAACGGTTATAGATGACGATGCCATAATAGACGCCCGTGATCAGGCAGAAGGTCCGCACGATCGGCACGATGGCGTCGAATTCATCAGCCGGCGCCAGCCCTTTCGGCGCGGCAAGACCGTGGTTCCGGAAGAAACTTAAAACCCGGTTTGCCCAGCTGCGCCATGGACGCTCGGTCTTTTGCTCTGCCACAGTACTGCCAACCCCTTGTTCCTTAGGTGTTGTTTAGCACATATCCTTGAAAGAAAGCCTAATGGCGGAACGAAACCCGCTAAGCAGATACCGCTGTCGATTCCCGGAGGGGGCCGGCCAGGCGCAGGATGCCCCCTCCGCGCCTCAGCTTGCTGCCTTTAACTGCGGCGGCAATATATTGACCTCCCGGGCCAGATAACCGGAGACGTTCTCCGGGCTCATCGGGCGTGAGAACAGGTAGCCCTGGACGTAGCGGGCGTTGATCTCGCGCAGGGCCGCGCACTCGGCTTCGGTCTCCACGCCTTCGATGATGTGTTCCAGGCCCAGATTTCCGCACAGATCGATCATGGTCTTGACGATCATCCGCGTCTGGCTGGTGTCGATCTGCGTGATGAAAGACCGATCGATCTTCAGGGTGTCGATGGGCAGGCGATGCAGGTAGCTGAAACTGGAAAAGCCCGAGCCGAAGTCATCGAGCGCGATCTTTACGCCCAACCCCTTCAACGCGTTCAGCCCCTTCAGCGCCCGGTCGAAATCGGTCATCATCGCTGTTTCGGTGATCTCGAACTCGATACGGCTGGGTGCTACGCCGCTCGACAGCACAATGTCGCGGATGGCGTCGATGGCGCGGCGCGAGTGCAGGTCGCGTGTCGACAGGTTGAAAGTGACGAACAGGTCTTCGGGCCATTCGCGCACGGCCTTCAGCGTCTTGCGCAGCAAGATTTCCGTCAGCTTGCCGATCGCGCCGGAGCGCTCAGCGGCCAGGATGAAGACGTCGGGCATGACCGCGCCCAGTTGCGGGCTGTTCCAGCGGGCCAGGGCTTCGAAGCCCACTGTCCGCTCGGCCTTGAGGTCATATTGCGGTTGAAAGACGACGTGCATTTCCGCGTTGAGGTCGCCGTTGCGCAGGGCGGCATCGACGCGGTTGAAGTCGCGCATCTCGCCTTCGTGACGCGCGTCGAAAATGACCACTTCGCCCCGCGCATTGGCCTTGGCGCGATATAGCGCGTAGTCGGCGCGCTCCAGCAGCAGCGTGCCGCTGGCTTTTTCAGTACCGACGCGCACCACGCCGATCGATCCGGACAGGCTGGCCGTGGCGCCGCCCAGATGGAACGGCTGGCGCAGACCGGCGCAGATGTGCCGCCCGAGTGCCAGAAGATCGCTCCGGCTGCGGCGCGACGGCAGGATAAGCGCAAATTCGTCCCCGCCAAGGCGCGCAATAATGGCGTCATCGGGACATGCGGCCTGCAACCGGTGACCGACCTCGATCAGCACAGCGTCACCGGCGGCGTGGCCATAGACGTCGTTGATGGGCTTGAAGCCGTCGAGATCGACCAGCCCGAGATCGAAGGGGTGGCCCAGGCGCATGCGCTCTTCCAGCGCTGCAAAGAAGCTGCGCCGGTTGGGCAGGCCGGTCAGGGCGTCATTGTGCGCCAGGGCCGAGGCTTCGTCGCGATGGCGGTCGGCCATAACCCTTGCGCGCACCGCCTTGAGGATCGTGATCCGCAGGATTACGCTCATGCACAAACCGGTCATCAAAGCCGTCAGCGCAATCCAGGCATATTGTTCTGTATGCGCCGGCTCGCGTCCAAGCGCGATCAACGCGAATGTGCCGACACTGACCAGGGCGCTTGGCAGGACAACGCGCATGGACACGCCTGAGACAGCAAAGATCGGCAGGGCCAGGGCGAAATAGATCAGCTTCAACGGATCATAGAGAATGGCGATGTCGATGGCAGTATTGTAAAACAGCAGGAAGTTGCCGATATGCCCGGCCACCATCAGCCGGCGCATCGAATAGGTCTGCCGCGTGTAGTTTAACAGCACCGCGCCGGTAATGACCGAGACAAAGGCAGCCCCCGGCACCAGACCCCAGTCGCCGGGCACATGATAGGTCAATCCGTTGACCAAATAGTAGCCAACAATCGCCCAGAGATAGCCCCGCACGACGGGACGCATGGTCGCCGCCAGCTCACGCCGCATGACCGCGGCATCGGCAGTGTCCAGACGGTGGCCACGACGACGCCACTGGAGCCTGCCGATAACAGTTTTGATGCCTATAACAAGCTGATCGCAAACGATTGTAAGCGGTCTTACAATTGATGATTGCTGCTGCGACACCGGGGAACCACTCTACGCCTACAAAGTACGGGGGCTGTTTCTAACAGTCCCGCGTCAATGCAATGCTAAACGATGTGGTTAAAAGGCGGCGCCATCCCTATCGATTTGTCACAAACGAGACTTGCCTTGTGGCTGCGGGCGGGCCTATACAAATTTCATGTTGCAAACGCGAAGCAAGCCCGTTTCCCAGACGCCTTTCGAACGCCTGAACGACGTGATCGAAGCCGCGAAGGCGCGCGGCGCAGATGCCGCCGAAGCGGTGTTCGCCGAAAGCCGTTCTTTAAGCGTCAGTATCCGCAAGGGTGACCTTGAAACCGTCGAACGCGATGAGACGGCCGACCTGGGCCTTCGGGTGTTCGTCGGCAAGAAGCAGGCCGTGGTCTCGGTGTCCGAATTCTCGCCCCAGACGCTGGACCGGCTGGTCGAACGCGCTGTCGTTATGGCGTCGCTGGCGCCTGACGATCCCTATGCCAGCCTGGCCGATCCGGCTCTCCTCTACCGCTCAGGCGGCTCCGAAGACAGCCTGCAGATTTACGATGACACGCCGTTGTCGGCGGAAACCCTGCAGAACCAGGCCCTGGCCATCGAAGCCGCCGGTCTGGAGATCGATCCGCGCCTGCAGGGTGACGCCGCGTCCACGGGCTACAGCCAGAACTGCTGGCACATGCTGACTTCGGGTGGGTTTCAGGCGACGCACCACACCAGCCTCTTCTTCCTGTCGGGCCGTTTCATCGCCACGGGCGCAGATGGCGCCATGGAACGCGACGGCGAAGGCCGCAGCACGCGATTTGTCGCCGACCTGCCAGGTGTGGCCGAAATCGGGACGACCGCCGCCGAACGCGCCATCAAGGCGCTGGGCGCCCGGAAAATACCTACCCAGAAGGCCCCGGTCCTGTTCGACAAGCGCATCGCCAAATCGCTGATCGGCCAGTTCCTGGGCGCGATTTCCGGCACGGCCATCGCACGCGGCTCCAGCTTCCTGAAGGACAAGCTGGGTCAGCGCCTGTTCGATCCGTCGATCCAGATCATCGACGATCCCTTACGCGTGCGCGGCCTCGGTTCCTGCCTGTTCGACGACGAAGGCGTGGCCACAAAGCGCATCTCGCTTATCGAAGACGGCGTTTTGACGACGTGGCTGCTGAACACCGCTGCAGCGCGTCAACTCGGCATGACATCCACCGGCCATGCTTCGCGCGGCCTGGCCAGTCCTCCGGGCGTCGGCGCGCACAATATCGTCCTGTCGGCTGGCCCTAAGTCCTGCAGCGAACTGCTAAAGGACGCGGGCAAGGGCGTGATCGTCACGTCGATGTTCGGCCCCAGCGTCAATTCCGATACCGGCGACTGGTCCGCCGGCGCATCAGGCTTCTGGTTTGAAAACGGCGAAATCCAGTATCCGGTCAACGAAATCACCGTCGCCGGCAATCTGATCGACATGTATCCGCGCCTGATCCCCGCCTCTGACCTGGAAATCCGCGGAACTATGGACACGCCCAGCCTGCTCATCGATTCTTTGAGCGTCGGGGGCAAGTGATGGCCAGCGCGGTGACGCTCAGCGACCTGGACCTGATCATAGACAAGGTGCGTCGCGCCGGCGCCCTGGCTCAGCACCTCAAGGCGCACGGTCTGATCACCAGCTTCAAGTCCGACGGCTCCATCGTCACCAATGCCGATACCGAGGTCAATCTCTGGCTCAAGGAAGCCCTGCTCGAGGCCCGCCCGGACTATGGCTGGCAGAGCGAGGAATCGCCCGACAACGCCGAACGGCTGAATGCACAACGAACCTTCGTGCTCGATCCGATCGACGGCACGATGGGCCTCTCCAAAGGCAGCCCCTACTGGACGATCGCCCTGGCCGTTGTCGAGGCCGGCCGGCCGGTTGCGGCGGTTGTCTATGCGCCGGACGCCCACGAACTGTTTAGCGCCGCGACGGGCAAGGGGGCGAATCTCAACGACCAGCCCGTCCGTGCCCGTGACAGGCAGACTCTGGAAGACGCTGAAGTCGTCGGCGATTCACGCCTGTTCGGCCGCGATATCTGGCCCGAAGCCTGGCCGCGCATGGCCGTCCAGTCCCGCCCATCTGTGGCCTATCGCATGTGTGTCGTCGCCGCCGGCCGCGCCGACTTCACCATGGCGCTGACGCCCAAACGCGACTGGGATGTGGCCGCGGCAACGCTGATCGCCCAGGAAGCCGGTGCGATTGTGTCCGATCATTTGGGAAATCCTTACGGTTTTAATGGCAAGGATAGTCTCAAACCCAGCCTGATCTGTTCGGGTCCGGCGCTGTTCCCAGAAATCATCCGGCGCTGCGCCCACCTGCTGACGTTGGAAAACCCCTAAGTCTGAGTGTTACAATGAGCGACAAACAACTTCTCCATCTCGTCATCGGCGGCGAATTACAGGACCTGAATGGCACAACCTTCAAGGACCTGAAGGCGATCGAGTTCGTCGGCGCCTATGCCAACAATGCCGAAGCCGTCAAGGCGTGGCGAACCAAGGCGCAATCGACCGTCGACAACGCGTTGATGCGCTACTTCGTCATCCACGCCCACAAGCTGATCGACCCTTCGACCGAAGGCGAATAATCAACCCGTGACAAGCTGATAGATGCCGGCGGCGTAGTCGCGGTCGGCCAGCTTCTTGTTGGTAAAGCGATTGTCAGCTGCATCCACCGAATGGCGGATGCCGTTTTCTATTTCCGCCGGGATATGCCGAGGCGCAGCCTGACCGCGCGGCAGCTCAGCCTCGGCCAGAACGAAGTACACCTGGCCGTTATCGTCGCGCAGAAAATCGACCACCCATTCGACCTCATCCTGCATCAGGACGTACCGCGTCTTGGCGATGCGCTGGACGCACAGCGGCCACAGCAAATCGAAATCATCTTGTGAAACTGGCGTTTCGATCTCGACCAGCTCGCCGGCGTGCGGCACCCACTTCTTGTAGGTGAAGATGTAGTCCGCATCGCGTTGGCGGATACGCGGGCCGTCGTCGAGATAAGCCTGACGAATGTCGTGCCTGGTCCAGCCCTTCAAATGCCCGGCGTCGAAGTCGATATCCAGCACGTATTTGCGTTCGTTCTCGACAGGCACTATTCACGCCTCAGGAATTTTTCAGTCATCATCGTCCCCCACCAGGACGCCTTGAAATCGTCCTTGATGCGGGCGGGGTCGAATTCCGGGCTGTCGACCCATTCCAGAAAGCTGATGCCCCTGGGTTCGATATCGCGCAGATAGACTTCGAATAGGTAGTCGAGCACACCGGTCAGCCCCGATTTCATGTGCAGATATTTAAAACTCAACTGTTGACGCGCCTGTTCAATCGGCTGGCCGAGATGCAGGTGGGCATAGAGGACGCTCATCATGCCGGCGCGGTCCGCGCCCGACTTGCAATGCAGCAACGCCGGGTATTCGATGCGGTCGAATAGCGCCTTTGCCGCGAAGATTTCATCACGCGTCGGCAGGCTGCGCGAGGTCAGGCCGAAATTCTCCAGCTTCAGCCCCAGCTTTTCACAGGCGTATTTTTCCAGGTAATAGAAAGATCCGAACCCGCCACGCAGGTTGATGACGGTCTTGATGCCCTTCTTCTGCCATTGCGCCAGCTGGAACGGCCACGGCTGGTTGGTCCGCAGCATCTTGTCGTCGATCCAGTGGGCGTTGGTGAAGCCGAGACGCAAGTAAGCGTGGTCACCCCACAGATAGTGCAGATAGGTGCCGAACCGCTGGGCACGCGTTTCCGTCGGAAACCTGGTCTGGCGAAATTTCTTTGGGTACAGCTTCAAAAACGGCCTCAAAACAATCTTCCGAAGCCATGGCTTCGGCAAGCACGACTGTGCGCCCGAGCGTATGCGAGGAGCCCAGCGGCGCTCGAGCGGCAAGGAATCCGCCATTAACACAAAAGCGCGCGACAGGCTTACGGAAATGACGCATAAGCCTATATAAACACTGACAAACCGTTTGCCAGACCGAATGCCGCTCGAACCCAAATCCCTGCCATCCGCTGAGATGCCCGCGAAAGCGATCGCCCGCCGGATCTGGACGCAGTACCTGGCGGCCCAAAAACGCCTTCTCGGGATTGCTCTGGTATGCGCGGTCATCGTCGCCCTGGCTACGACCCTATTTGGCGTGCTGATGGGCTCGGCTGTCGATCTTCTGTTCCGCACATCGTCGGCCGGCAAGTCGCTTGATTTCCTGCCTGGTGAAATCGTCGCCGCCATCGTCGCCAATCCGATGCTGATGATCCCGCTGATCATCATCGCCGCCGTCATTGTCCGCTTCGCTGGTCAGCGCGGCCTCACCGTATCGCTGAATACGATCGGCAACCGGCTGGTCGGCAATATCCAGCGCGATCTGTTCTCCCGCCTTGTCCACGCCGACCTTGGCCGCCTGCAAAAGGCCCATTCCGGCCAGCACCTGTCGTCGGTGCTGTACGACGCCGACCTCGTCCGCGACGCGGCCTCGACGGGCATGGTGCAGTATGTCCAGAGCGGTCTGATCGCTGTCGGCGCCATCGCCAACATGATCTATTTCGACTGGACCATGACCCTAGCCGTGCTGCTGATCGCGCCGGTCATCGGCCTGGTCATGGGCAAATACCTGAAGCGCACACGGACGGCGGCGCAGGGCGCCATGGCCGAGACGTCGAGCCTGTCGACTGCCATCATGGAAAGCCTCGACGGCATCAAGGTCGTCAAGGTCAGCAACCAGGAAGCGGCCGAAGAGGCACGCGTCGGTGATGTCATCGACCGCCGCCAGGGCCATATGATCAAAGGCGCCAATGCCCGCACCATGGCCGCGCCCGCTACCGAATTGCTGACCGGCCTGTTGCTGGCGGGCCTGCTGGCCTATGCCGGCTGGCGCGCCCAGGGCGGCTTTATCACGGCTGGCGACCTGTTCGGCTTTGTCACGGCGCTGGGCATCGCCAGTCAGGCCCTGCGGCAACTGACCGGCCTGCAAGGCACATTCAGCCAGGGCATGACCGCCGCAAGGCGCCTGTTCGCGGCGCTCGATATCAAACCGGAGATTATCTCGGCCGCCGACGCCGTAGCCCTGCCGCGCGATTTTAAGCGCTTGGGTTTCGACAAGGCCAGCTTTGCCTATGGTGAGGCGCCTGTGCTGAATGAAGTCAGCTTCGACGTTTCGGCTGGACAGAGCATTGCCCTTGTTGGCCCAAGTGGCTCGGGCAAGTCGACACTGCTCAACCTGATCCCGCGTTTCTTCGACCTGACGTCCGGCGCCATCCGCTTCGACGGCATCGATCATCGCCAAATTTCGCTCGGCTCACTGCGCGACAATATCGCCCTGGTGACGCAAGACCCCTTCCTGTTTGACGACGCTATTCACGCCAATATCGCCTACGGCCGCCCGGACGCCACCACCGCCGAGATCGAACAGGCCGCGCGCGATGCTGCCGCCGACGGCTTTATTCGCAGCCTGCCGAAAGGTTACAACACCCGTGCCGGTGAGGCAGGCTCTCAGCTTTCGGGCGGACAAAAACAACGGATTGCGATTGCACGCGCCTTCCTGAAGAACGCCCCTTTACTCCTGTTGGATGAGGCCACATCGGCGTTAGACACCGAGTCCGAAGCGCTGGTTCAACAAGCGTTAGAACGCCTGATGAAGGGCCGCACGACCTTTGTCGTTGCCCACCGACTGTCGACGGTACGCAATTGCGACCTGATCCTCGTGCTCGACAAAGGGCAGATTCGCGAGCATGGCACGCATGACAGCCTGATGCGTTCGGGCGGGCTCTACAGCCGCCTGGCGGCAACGCAACTTGGCACCTCCCCGGAGGCCGCATGAAAGACATCCTGAAACGCCGCAAGATGCAGAACATCCTGGGCAGCATGATCTCTGCCTACCTCAAGTTCTGCTACGCCACGACGCGCTGGCGGAGCGAAGGCCGCGCCGAGGTCGAGGCCGTGTGGGCCAGCGACAGCCCCGTCGTGCTGATGTTCTGGCACGAGCGCCTGCATTTCGGCCATTCGAGCTGGCCGCTGGAAAACGCCCAGCCAATCGCGGTGCTGAGTTCGACCTCAAAATTCGGCGACGTCATCACCAAGGTTACCGATGATTTCGGCCGCTATACAATCCGTGGGTCTTCGGCCAAGAAGTCCAATCCCGGCAAGGACAAGCGTGGCGCCCAGGCCTTCCGCGATATGCTGCGCTGGCTGCGCGACGGCAAGGGCGTGGCAACAACGCCTGACGGCCCGCGCGGCCCGGCCCGGACGATGACCGAGGGCAGCCTGAAGCTGTCGCAGATGAGCGGCGCGGTGCTGGTTTGCCTGGGGCAATCGGCGAAGCACTACGTCGAGTTCAACACCTGGGACAAGATGCGCCTGCCCCTGCCGTTCAACCGCGGCGCCATGGTGTGGCGCGTCCTGCCGGCAGTCTCTTCCAGGATCGACGAGGCGGAATTCGAACGCCTGCGCGTCCAGGCCGAAAGCACTTTAAGCGAAGCTACCGACCGTGCCGACGACCTGATCGGCGCCAAACGCGGCAGCGGCGGCGGACGTCAGCTGGGCTGGCTGGAACGCCAGGACGCTGAGAACACTGACACCTTGGCTGACGCGGACAGGGTACAATGACCCTGCCTCTGGCCGTCTATCGCGGCGCGGCACGAACCTTTCACGCGTTTGCGCCCAAGCTTTTGCGCGACCGCGTCGCCAAGGGCAAGGAAGACCCGGCACGGTTCACCGAGCGGCTGGGCCAGACTACGCAGGCCCGGCCGGACAAGCCTGTCATTTGGTTTCACGGCGTCAGCGTCGGTGAGAGCCTGTCGGCCATCCCGATCCTTGAGCGCCTGAAGGCCGAGCGCCCGGACCTCGGCCTGCTGATCACCACAGCGACAACGACGTCTGCTGAAATCCTGAGCCGCCGCCTGCCTGAAGGCGTCATCCATCAGTATGCGCCGATCGACACGCCTCAGGCGGTCGAGGCCTTTCTCGATCACTGGCAGCCGCGCCTGGCTGTGTTTATCGAAAGCGACATCTGGCCGAACCTGCTGCAGGCCCTGACGCAGCGCCATGTCCCGCATGCGCTGCTGAGCGCGCGCATCACCGAAAAGACCTTTCGTGGCTGGCAGACCTTCCGGCGCAGCATGCAGTCCCTGCTCAAGGGCTATGCGCTGGTCATGGCGCAGGACGACGCCTCAGAACAGCGCCTGCGCGCCATGCAGGTGACCCCGGCGGTCCAGGCCAATCTCAAGACCATCGGCGCGCCGCTTACGGTCGATTCAGCACAGCTCTTTGCCCTGCGGGAGACCTTGGCGGGGCGACGGGTGATCGTCGCCGCCAGCACCCACTATGGCGAGGACAATATCGTCGTCAGTGCGCTTGGGCCTCAGCTCCACAACGGTGACCTGCTGATCCTCGTGCCGCGCCACCCGATCAAGGCCGAAGACATCCGCCTCGATCTCGAAGCATTGGGATTCCGGGTCGCGCAACGTTCGCGCGATGAGGCGATCACGACAGAAACACATGTCTATCTGGCCGATACCCTGGGAGAATTGGGCATTTTCTTCTCGTTGGCTGATCTGGTCATCATGGGCGGAAGCTTCCTGAACGGCATAGGTGGCCACAATCCGCTGGAGGCCGCACGTCTCGGCAAGAGCGTCATCACCGGCGACGATATCGGCAACTGGGAAGGCATTTTCGATACCCTCCTGACCAAAGGCGCGGGCTGGCGCGTGCAGGGACGCGATGAACTGGCCTTCCTGAGCGGCGAATTGCTGCGCGCCCCTGAGGCGGTCAAAGCGGCCGACGCCCGCGCGCTTGAGATAAGCCAGGCCGAGGCCGGCATGCTCGATCGCGTCTGGCAGGCGCTGTCGCCGCTCTTGCCAGGAGACGCCTGATCATGGCGCTCAATACGCCCACATGGTGGTACAAGCGCAAGGCAGCAGGCGCGCCGTGGTGGCGTCCGGCACTCTGGCCGCTGTCGCTGATCTGGCGGGCTGTCAACGACGCCAAGCGCGCCAGCGCCAATCCCTATCGTTCATCTGTGTTTGTCATCAGCGTTGGCAATCTGACGCTCGGCGGCTCCGGCAAGACGCCGATCACGGCTGAGATTCTGCGCCTGCTGGACGGCGCGTTCGGCCTGTCGAAGGGGTATGGCGGTACGCTGGAAGGCCCGGCACGCGTGGATCCGGCAAGGCATACAGCCGCCGAAGTCGGTGATGAACCCTTGATGCTGGCCCAGCACGCGCCCTTCATGATTGCCAGGGATCGCGCCGCCGGTCTCAAGGCGCTGGAAGGTCAGGCGCAGGTCGCCGTGGTCGATGACGCGCACCAGAATCTCCAGATCGCCAAGGACCTGCACGTGTTGGTCGTTGACGGCGATACGCGCAATGGCGCCTGGCCGTTCGGCGACGGCGGCATCTGCCCTTATGGCCCTCTGCGTGAACCGTTCACCGAAGGCTTGGCCCGCGCCGACGTCGTCGTCCTGTGGATGCCGGATGGTTCGGCGCCCGACGCAGGCCTGCTGGCACTTCTATCGTCACGGCCGGTCTTCATCGCCCGCCTGGTGCCGCAGACGCCGTCCCTCACCGGCCCGGTCTATGGCTTTGCCGGTATAGCCAAGCCGTGGAAGTTCGAAGCGACACTGACATCGCTGGGGCTGACCGTCGCCGGCTTCGAAGGCTTTCCCGACCACGCCGCTCTGTCCGAGAAAACACTCAATCGCCTCGCCACCACCGCCGGCAACGCGCAACTGATCACAACCGAAAAGGACTGGATCAAGCTATCGCCCGCCTGGCGTGCGCGCATTACTCCGTTACCGATCACGGCGCGCTTCGATAACGAAGTCGGTTTCAAATCGGCACTTTCGAGGGCGCTCGACAAGGGTCATTCAGCGCGATAGGCTTTCCGAAAATCGATATAAGAATTCGGAGGATACCTTGCTGAAATCCCTGATGACCGGCGTGTGCCTTGCCGCCGCGCTCGTGGCCTCATCCGCCCTGGCCGACAATCCCGCACCAAATCCGCCGCCCGCAACCTCGCAATTCAGCGAAATCTCGGCCCACGACCAGGTCCGTCAGATGGGCCGCGGCGTCAACATCATCGGCTATGACCCATTCTGGCAGGACGGTGGCAAGGGCAATTACAGCGAAAAGCACTTTGCCGAGATCAAGGCTGCCGGCTTTTCGACCGTGCGCGTCGTGCTGTTCACCTTCAAATTCCTCGATGACAAAAACACGCTCGATTCGAAGTGGCTGAACCGCCTTGACTGGGTCGTCGCCAACGCCAAGAAAAACGGCCTGACCGTCATCCTCGATGAGCACGATTTCGACCAATGCTCGAAGGATATCGCTGTCTGTACGCCCAAGCTCAAGGCCGTTTGGTCGCAACTAGCCGAGCGTTACAAGAACGAACCCAACACGGTCGTCTTCGAGCTGATGAACGAACCGCACGGCCAGTTCGACGCCGCCAAGTGGAACGCCACCTTCCCGGAAGTGCTGGCGATCATCCGCAAGACCAACCCCAAGCGCAATGTCATCATCGGCGGCGTGCAGTGGAACAGCCGTCATACGCTGAAGGATCTGGCCCTGCCGGCGGACGACCGGCACCTTATCGCCACCTTCCACTATTACGACCCGTTCCACTTCACCCACCAGGGCGCAGCGTGGGCGCCGCCGGAAATCACCAAGCTGAAGGACATCCGTTTCGGCAAACCCGAAGAGATCGCCCAGATCGACGCCGACTTCAAAGTCGTGTCCGATTGGGCCAAGGCCAATGACCGGCCTGTTTTCCTGGGCGAATTCGGCGCCTATGACGCGGCCGCCATGGAAGACCGCATCCTTTGGACCTCGACCGTCGCGCGTACCGCTGAAAAATACGGCTTTGCCTTCGGCTACTGGCAGTTTTCCAGCGACTTCCTGCTCTACGATTTCAAGACACAGTCCTTCGTCAAGCCGATCCTGAAGGCGCTCGTCCCGGAGACCAAGTGATGAAAGCTTTTCTCTTTGCCGCAGCCCTGATGGCGCTGCCCTTTGCCGCCCTCGCCGACGCCTATAAGGGCAAGACGGCCTACAGCGAGATCACGCCCGAAGCCCAGGTCGCGCGCCTGGGTGCCGGTATCAACATCATCGGCGGCTACGATCCGTGGTGGAACGGCGGCACGACCAAGTTCCGCGAGAAGGATATCGAGGAGGCCGCCAAGGCCGGCTTCACCCATATTCGCGTGCCCTTGTTCACCTTCGACCACCTGACCGCGGACGGCAAGCTCAAGCCCGCCTATCTCAAGAAGGTCGATGAAATCATCGATCTGGCGGCGGCGCAAAACCTCGATGTCATCCTTGACGTGCACATGTTCGAGTATTGCGCCAAGAACGTCGATTCGTGCGCCGAGAAGCTGGCGGCCACCTGGTACGAGTTGTCTGAGCACTATAAGGATGCACCGAATTCGGTCGTCTTCGAATTGCTGAACGAACCCAATGGCCTGGTCGATGACGCCATCTGGAACGCCTGGGTGCCGGACCTGATCTCCATCATCCGCGAGACTAACCCGACGCGCAATGTCGTCGTCGGCCCGACCATGTGGAACAGCATCGACAAGCTGGCCGTCCTGCAACTGCCGGCGACCGACCGGCACCTGATCGCGACTTTCCACTACTACTCGCCTTTCCATTTCACGCATCAGGGCGCTTCGTGGGCGGGTGCGGAAGTCATGGCCATGAAGGACGTGCGCTGGACAGGCAAGCCGGAAGAGGTCGCGGCCGTCCATGCCGATTTCGACCGGGCCGTTGCCTGGTCCAAGGCCAATAACCGTCCGATGCTTTTGGGCGAATACGGCGTATACGGCCTGAACGCGCGCATGGCAGACCGCGTCGCGTGGACCAAGGCTGTCTCGAAAGCCGCCGACGATCGTGGCTTTGCTCGCGCCTACTGGTATTGGGATGGCGGTGAAACCAGCTTTGGCGTATGGGACCAGGATAAGCGTCAATGGGTCAAGCCGATCCGCGATGCACTGGTTCCCAAAGGAAAATAGCATGGTCGCCAAGGCCAAACGTTCGATGGAAGATGTCGCGACTGTCGACGGCGTCAAATACCGCTGGCAGATCCACCGTGAGCCGCAATGGGCGACGGTGGATGGCGGCAAGGGGCTGTGCATCTCGGTGCAGCACGAAGAGAATCCGCAGAAGGTGCTACTGCTGGAATATCCCTTCCCCAAGCCCAGCCGCCACGCCCAGCGCCCCAAGGTCTCAAAGCACGACGTCGCCGTTCAAATCGGCAAGGCGATCGAAGCTGGCTGGGAGCCCGAATCGCGCGGCAAACCGTTCACCTACATGATCGAGGCGTGATCATTGGGGTAAGGTGTAGCCGCCGCACCGATCTGTGTTAGGCTCCGAGGATAAAGGGGGCGCGATGGATACCGAGCACGAACTCTGCGAAACCGTACGGGAATACAGCCGCGAAAGCTGGCTGCACGCGCGGCACAATGAGACACAGCGCTCGGCTGTCTCGGGCGCCATCATTGCCATCTCAGCGGCAGTCGTCGGCTTTATCACCCGTCATGAGCTGACCCAGGCCGACCTGCCGCTGACGCTGTTTTTGATGTTCCTGGGGCTATTCGGCGCCGCCTTCTGCGCCAAGCACTATGAGCGCTTCTCACTGCACATGGAGATCATCCGCGAAAGCCAGGCCTATCTCGACCGCCTGTTGCCCGGTGAGCCGCTCGACAATATCTTCACGGCCGCCAAGGCCGCGCACAAGCGCCGCGGGCACTGGCTGCGCGGCGTGCGGCTGAACCATTTCTGGATCCTGCTGCACCTGATGATCGCGACGCTGGGCCTGCTGCTGTCGATCTATATCAACGCGAATCTGTTGGACGGCCTCGTGACCTGGACGCAGGAGCTTTACTCAAGCATCCATCTCTAGCTGCGTCAGCCTTTAAGCCAGAGATTTGAGTCGCATAATAGCCAGCAAGCGCCGCAGGTACTTAAGTACCTGCAAGCGCAGACTGCGTATTAGGCGGCCAAAGATCGCCGCTTAAAGGGCGCGCCAGCCGATGTCGGTTCGGTAGAACCCACCTGGCCAGTCTATTTGATTGATGGCCGCATAGGCCTTGTCGCGAGCTTCCTGGATCGTCTTGCCGCGCGCGCAGATGTTCAGCACGCGCCCGCCGGCGGCCTTAAGCGCGCCGTCATCGCCGCGCGCCGTACCGGCGTGGAACACCGTGACATCATCGCCGAAGTCCTGGTCGGCGCCGCGAATGAGCGAGCCCGTCAGCGGGCTGTCCGGATAGCCCTTGGCGGCGTAGACGACGCAGACAGCGGCGTTGTCGTACCATTGCGGCGCCGGCATGGCCTTCAGGCCCCCCTTGGTCGCAGCCACCAGATAGGGCACGATGTCGCTCTTGAGGCGCAGCATCAGCACCTGGCATTCCGGATCGCCGAAACGGGCATTGTATTCGACCAGGCGCGGACGGCCGTCTTCGACCATCAGCCCGGCATATAGTACGCCGGTATACGGATTACCCTCGGCCTTCATACCGGCCATGGTCGGATCGAGAATTTCGTCCTGGGTGACCTTCAGCAGATCCGGTGTGACGATCGGCGCCGGCGAATAGGTGCCCATGCCGCCGGTGTTCGGGCCGGTGTCGCCGTCGAAAGCGCGCTTATGATCCTGGGCCCAGCCGAACAGCAACGCGGTTTCCCCGTCGCAAATGGCAAAGATCGAGGCCTCTTCGCCCATCATGAACTCTTCGATGACGATCTGGCTCGAGGCAGGGCCATAACGCCCGCCCAGCATAGCTTCGATCTCGGCAACCGCGTCCGGATAATCGGGCGAGATGGCAACGCCCTTACCGGCGGCCAGGCCATCGGCCTTGATGACGTAGGGCGGCTGATAGGTCTTCAGGAAATCGCGCGCTTCGGCGACCGTGGTGAAGGTCTCCGACGCAGCCGTCGGGATATTGTGACGCTTGCAGAAGTCCTTGGTGAAGGCCTTGGACGATTCGAGCTGCGCCGCCGTCTGCATTGGGCCAAAGCAGGGGATATTCAGCCTGGCGCAGGCATTAGCGATACCTTCGGCCAAGGCGCTTTCCGGACCAACCACGACCAGGTCAGCGCTGATCTCCTGCGCCAGGGCCGTCAGCCCGGCGACATCAGTCGCCTTTATCGCATGGCATTCCCCCAGGGCCGCCATGCCGGGATTGCCTGGCGCGATGACCAAACGCTCGCACAATGGCGATTGACGAATTTTCCAAGCGAGGGCGTGTTCGCGGCCGCCCGAGCCGATCAGCAGGATGTTCATGGGCGCTTCGCTTCCCTCATGTGGACGGACAGGTCAAGAGGTTTGTCATTCCTGACGAAACCTGCAATAGTCTGACAATAAGAAAAGACGAGGAAAAGTCAGCGCGTTTTTCAACGCTTGTTGTGAAACACTATTATTAGGAACGTCATATGACCGACTTGAACCGCCGCGCCGCCCTGACGGCGACGGGGCTTTGGGGCTTGGCAGCCGCCCTGCCGGCGTCAGCAGCGGCCAAGAAATCCGCATCCGCCGCCAAGGCCAAGCTCTTGGCGCCAACGCCCCCAATGGGCTGGAACAGCTGGAACAGCTTTGCCACGACCATTACCGAAGCGCAGTCGCTGGAGACTGCGAAGATCATGGCCGACAAGCTCTTGCCATCGGGCTACGACATCTTCACCATCGACATCCAGTGGTACGAGCCCGAAGCCGTCAGTTACACCTATAACAGCCACCCCATGCCCGCCATGGATGGCTACGGCCGTCTGATCCCCGCACCGAACCGCTTTCCGTCGTCGGCGAATGGCTCAGGCTTCACGGCGATCGCCAAGCAGGTTCATGCGCTTGGCCTGCGCTTCGGCATCCACCTGATGCGTGGCATCCCGCGCCTGGCGGTTGAAAAGAACCTGCCCGTGCTCGGCACCCAATATCACGCGCGTGACATCGCCGACACCTCCAGCACCTGCCCATGGAACCCCGACATGTACGGCGTCGACATGTCAAAGCCGGGCGCCCAAGCCTACTACAACTCGGTCTTCAAGCTCTACGCCTCGTGGGGTGTCGACTTCGTCAAGATGGACGATATGAGCCGGCCTTACGACGCCCATGCCCCCGAAATCGAAGCGGCGCATAAGGCGATCGTCGCCACCGGCAGACCGATTATCCTCAGCCTCTCCCCCGGTGAAACACCTGTGCCCAGCCACGCCCACGTGGCAAAGTACGCCGAGATGTGGCGGATCAGCGACGACTTCTGGGACGAATGGCGCCTGCTCGACGAGCAGTTCACGCGCCTTGAAAACTGGAATGAACATCGCCTGCCCGGCCACTGGCCGGATGCCGACATGCTGCCGCTCGGCCGCCTGGCGCTCGGCAATCGCGACACCAAGTTCACCCCAGATGAGCAGCAGACCCTGATGACGCTGTGGTCGATCGCGCGCTCGCCGCTGATCATGGGCGGCGACCTGCGTCACCTCGACGCGCCGACACTGGCGCTGCTTACCAATGCGGAAGTCCTGGCCGTCAACCAGAAGAGTCATGACACGAAACCATGGTTCATGGCCGATGGCATGCGCATCTGGACAGCCAAGGCAGCGAATGGCGACGCCTACCTGGCGCTGTTCAACACCACCGACAAGACCAAGGCGGTCGGCTTCGATCTCAAGAACCTCGGCCTTAAGGCAGCGCGCGTTCGTGATCTGTGGACGCACAAGGACCTGGGCAGCGTGTCTGGCCGTGTCAGCGCCGACCTTCCAGCGCACGGCAGTGCGCTCTACCGCCTAAGCTAATGGACAGTGCCGGCCATGCCGATTAATGAGTAGGCATGGCCGATCTGCTGACCGAATCATCCAATGCCGCTCCCTATTCCGTTTCGGAACTGGCGGGCGCGCTCAAGCGTACGCTCGAGACAACCTACGACCATGTCCGGCTGCGTGGTGAAATTTCCAAGGTCACGCGCCATTCATCAGGCCACGTCTATCTGACGGTAAAGGATGACAAGGCGGCGATTGATGGCGTCATCTGGAAGGGCCAGGTGTCGCGTCTCCAGGCCCAGCCCGACCACGGCCTCGAAGTCATCGTCACCGGCCGCATCACGACGTTTCCGACTTCATCGAAATATCAGATCGTTATCGAGCAGATGGAAGTGGCGGGCGTCGGCGCCTTGCTGGCCCAGCTTGAACGCCTCAAGCAAAAGCTGCATGGCGAAGGTCTGTTTTCGCCGGAGCGCAAACGCCCCCTGCCCTTTGCCCCCAAGGTCATCGGCGTCATCACCTCGCCGACAGGCGCCGTCATCCGCGACATCCTTCACCGCATCCGCGACCGCTGGCCGTGCCGCGTCATCGTCTGGCCGGTCGTAGTGCAGGGCGACGCTGCGCCGCCGCAGGTCATCCGCGCCCTGAAAGGCTTTGAAGCCGGCGAGAACGGCTTGCCCCGCCCCGACGTCGTCATCGTGGCACGCGGCGGCGGCAGTGTCGAAGATCTGTGGCCCTTCAACGATGAAGGCCTGGCGCGCGCCGTCTCGGCCTGCACCATCCCCGTGATCTCGGCCGTCGGTCACGAGACCGATACGACACTGATCGACTATGTCTCGGATCGCCGCGCGCCCACGCCGACCGGCGCAGCCGAAATGGCGACGCCTGTACTGGGCGAACTGCGCGCCTTTGTTTCCGATCTGGAGCGCCGCCGCCAGACGATTATTTCCAGAATACTGGAAGTGCGGCGTGAGCGCGTTGTCCTGCTGAGCCGCGCCTTACCCAAGCCGCAGGAACTGATCGACACGGCGCAGCAGCGACTCGATTTCGTGGCGCATCGACTGAGTGGCGGATTGACGGCGAATCTCAACGCCCACGAAGTGGCGCTGCAACGGACCTCGGCGCGCTTCCGGCCGGGCCTGCTGGAGCAGCCACAGCGCCTGAAAACCGACCAGTTGGCGCAGTTATCGCAACGCCTGGCGGGTGCCGTGACGCGCAAGCTGGCCCTGACTGAAAGCCACGCCCGCCTGCCGCAACTGGCCACGCGCCTGGACGACGGACTGAAGCGCATTGCCACGACCAAGGGTGAACGTCTGCCCGACCTGTCGCGCCGCCTGGATGAAATCCTGCGCCGCGCCGTCACGCAAAAGGGCGAGCGCCTGCCGGAACTGACGCGCCGTCTCTCCGAAGCCATGACGCGCGCCCTCGGCCAGCGCACCGACCGGCTCAGAAGCCTGGAGCAATTGCGCACCAGCCTCGATCCCGACCGGCCGCTGGAACTTGGCTTTGCCCGCGTCAACCGCAAGGACGGCCAACTTGTCACCACGCCCGACATGGTGTCGGCCGGCGAAGGGCTTGAGCTGACCTTCAAGGGCAACCGCAAACTCGAGGTCACCGTCGGCGAAGGTGCGCCCCCCGCGCCCAAACTCGCCGTCAAAAAGCCGGGCGGCCTGCCGCCGCAACAGGGCAGCCTGTTCTGACTGTTCTTCTTGATCCGGGCCCTCTTGATTAGCATCAGGGCGCGGCATATGTTTAGATTATGAATATGCATGCCTCTCAGCCCCTCCTGCCCGGCCAGGCCGTCCTTCACTACGGTGACGGCGAATACAATGTCATGCGGCCCGGCAAGTTCGTCATCTGCGCCGTCTCCGGCCGCCAGATTCCGCTGGAGGCGCTGAAATACTGGAATCCCCGCACGCAGGAGGCCTATGCAGGCCCCGAGGAAGCCACGGCCCGATGGAAAAACCAGACGGCCTGAACCGCAGACATCTTCTGACAGCCTTGGGGGGGCTCGGCATCGCCGCCGCCTGGCCGGCTGCCGCGACACCGGAATTCGACACCCTGCTGCCTTTCGACCTGAAGGGACGGTTCGTGCAAGGCGGCTATTGCGTCGGCCATGGCGCGCCTTTCGCTGAACTCTGGGTCGATGGAAACCTGCGCGGACGCACCGCGGCCGATGGCTGGTTTTATGTCGGCTTCGATCGCGACAGCAGCCAGTCCTGCCGGATCAGCGTCAAGGATCACGGCAGGACGACCAGCGTCATGCTGGCCATCACGCCAACCCTTTACGATATCCAGAGAGTCGACGGCCTGCCGCAGCAGACGGTGACGCCGACCGAACCCCAGGTCTTGGAACGGATCAAGCGCGACGCCGAACTGAAAAACCTGGCTTTTACCAGCCGTGCCGTCGAGGAAGGCTTTCGCAAGCCCTTCCAGTTTCCGCTCAGCGATTTCCGCGTGTCCGGCCGTTTCGGCAATCAGCGCATACTGAACGGCACACCCGGCGCCCCGCATTACGGCTTTGACATGGCCGCGCCGACGGGCACGCCGATCCGCGCCCCGCAATCTGGCCTGGTCGTGCTGGCTCAGTCCGACATGTTCTACGAAGGCGGCCTGGTCTTCATCGACCACGGCCAGGGCGTGATCTCCATGTACCTGCATCAGTCGGAGGTCATCGTCCGAACCGGCCAACGCGTTTCTGCGGGTCAGATCATCGGCAAGGTCGGCGCCACGGGCCGCGCTACAGGGCCGCACCTATGCTGGCGCCTCAAGTGGAACGACCGCCGCATGGACCCCAGCCTGATGGTCGCAACCTGAAGTTGCCGCTCTTTTGCGTTGCGCCACTTCTATAAGTCCAACGGTATCGGTGTGCCGCAAATGACGTGTCTTTTTACCGACAGGCGAATTATTCGCTTGAATTTGCTACGCTGTTCTTCATAACAGCGAATTGCGCCCAATCATAAAATCAAATCCATGGCGCTCGTCACCGCACATCTTCGTCCAGGAACATGGCCGATTACAGCAGTTTGAAAATCCTGCTGGTTGAAGACAACCAGCACATGCGATCGATCGTTGGCGCCATTCTTAAGGGCTCCGGCATCCGGAATGTCCGCGAAGCGCGCGACGGCGCGGAGGCGCTTGATCTGCTGCGCCAGTTTCCCGCCGACATCGCCCTCGTCGACTTCAACATGGACCCGATCGACGGCGTTGAATTTACGAAATTACTGCGCAATGCCCAGGATAGCTCCAACCCCTATCTGCCGATTATCATGATCACCGGCCATTCGGAGCGTTCGCGTGTCATTCAGGCGCGCGATGCCGGCGTCAATGAATTCGTCGTCAAGCCTCTGACGGCGCGCGCCCTGCTCGGCCGGCTCGACAGCGTCATCATGCGTCCGCGCCCCTTTATTCGCTGCCGGAATTATTTCGGCCCGGACCGCCGCCGCATTGCCGACCAGGCCTATGCCGGTCCGTTCCGGCGATCAACCGACGGCATGATCTAGACGCGGATTTCGGGCCCGCGCAATAGTTAACAAGCCTCTTTGCGAGGCAGGCAAATCGTCCCATAGTAGTTTGGTGATTCTATCTGCGCCCCACCTGTGGCCACGGAAGCCTCGATGAGAAAACTCACCCCAGTCCTGCTGATGGGCACCTATTTCCTGCTTTCCGCCAGCCTGGGCGCGACCCTTTACAATGGCGCGTCGGGTCCGGGCGCCGCATTGGCTGCCGTGCTCGGTTGCCTGGGCGTATGCGTTGCCTTCCACGTCTTTGTCGGTCAGCGGCTGGTCGAGATGCGTGTCACACGCGATATCGAACAGGTTCGTGAAGCGCACCGGCTGATGGTCGACGCCATTGACTCGACGCAGAAGGACATGATCGAACTGGCCGACCGCGTCCAACATCAGCGTACCTCGCGATCCGAAGAGCTGACCTCAGAGGTCCGGATGCTCGAAGACCTGGTCAAGAAGCTGGGGGAAAGCATCGAGGACCGCCTGGCTGATTGGCAAGCGGCGCCGGCCGTCATGGCCCAGCCTCGCAATGCGCGCGAAGCCCAGGCCCTGGCGCTGATCGAGACCATCCGCGAAGCCCTTACGCAGAACCGGGTGGACCTGTACCTGCAACCCGTCGTCAGCCTGCCCCAGCGCAAGACCATCTTCTACGAAAGCTTCTCACGCCTGCGCGACGTCTCCGGCCGCGTGCTGATGCCGGCGGAATATCTCAACGTCGCCGATGCCGAAGGCCTTGTGCCGTCGATCGACAACCTGCTGCTGTTCCGCTGCGTGCAGATCGTCCGCCGCCTGGCCAAGCAGGACCGCCGCATCGGCATCTTCTGCAACATCTCGCTGACCTCGTTGCGCGACGAAACCTTCTTCCCGCAGTTCCTGGAATTCCTGAACGAGAACCGCGATCTGGCCGGCGCGCTGATCTTCGAGCTGGGTCAGGACGCGTTCGCTTCGCGCGGCTCGGTCGAAGCACGAAACATGGCCAAGCTGGCCGATCTCGGCTTCCGCTTCTCGATCGACAAGGTCGCGAGCATCGATTTCGACCTGCAGGACCTGCATCGTTCGGACGTCCGCTTCGTCAAGGTCGGCGCCAACATCCTGCTCGACCAGTTGCTGAACATCGAAGGCAAGCCGGCCCTGAAGTTCATGAAGGACATCCACGCCGGCGATTACGCGTCGATGCTGGCGCGTTATGGGATCGAAGTCGTGGCTGAAAAGGTGGAGAACGAAAAGCAGGTCGTGGACATTCTCGACCTCGATATCGGCTACGCCCAGGGGCATCTGTTCGGAGAACCGCGCGCCATCAAGGAACAGGTCCTGGCCGAGACCGATCCGCCGGCCGGCTTTATCAAGTCCACCCTGCCCCAGGTCCGTCGCCGGGCATGAGGTGGGGGCCTCCTTGTATCGCCTTAGCCCTATTGGCGGTTACGTGTGCCTGTTCGCCATCAGCACAACAAGCGAGGCAAGAAAGCCAATCTGCCACGTCATTGCCCAGCGAAGATGAACTCAACAGGCTGGGCGAAGACATCTTTTTGATGTGCTCACGGCCCAATCTTTCGGCATTGCCGGCATTTAATATCAAGGCCCGCCCCTTACCGGATGAGGCTACGGCGTTAGAATTTGCATCGGACACCTTCGACAAGGTCTACGGTCGTGAAAGTATGCAAAGACAACAGCCACTGCGTATCGTTCGGCTGGATTACCCTTACGCTGATCCCCCAGGCGTGACGCGCTACAATGGTAACTGGGTCATCCAAAGTACCTGGAATGAACCGGCAGGCACAAAAGGCGGCACAGGCATAATGATTGCCAACCCAAACGGCGAAATTCTTTGCCTGACGCACGGGTTATAGAATAAAGGCCCCTTCCCCTGCCGCAGCGCACTCGTTAAACAACCGGCAACTGTAGCGCCTATTGCGAGTGTGGAATGTCCCAACCCGAACTGCTGTCTGGTCTGTCGGCTGTATCCGATCAGTATGATGCCGTCTTCTGCGACATCTGGGGCGTGATCCACAATGGCCGCCAGCATTTTCCGCCCGCCTACGAGGCGCTGAAGCGCTTCAAGGCCGATCGTGGTCCGGTCGTGTTGATTTCCAACTCGCCGCGCCCGCGTGACAGCCTGGTCGCGCAACTGGCCAGCCTCGGCATCATGGAAGACGGCTTTTCTGCTGTCATTTCGTCGGGCGACGCCACGCGCGAATATCTGCGCAAGTTCGCGCCGACCGGCCCCGCCTGGCGCATCGGTGACCCGCGCGAACAGTCGCTCTACGAAGGCATTGACATCGACCTCGATGGCACGCCGGAAACCGCCGCCTTTATCTCGTGTACCTCGCCCTATAACGACGAGACCGATACGGTCGAGCAGTATCGCACCGACTTCGAAGCCGCCATCCAGAACCGCCAGGTCATGATCTGCGCCAATCCCGACAAGGTCGTCCAGCGCGGCGACAAGATCATTATCTGCGCCGGCTCGCTGGCCGATCTGTACGCCGCCATGGGCGGAGAGGTCATCATGGCGGGCAAGCCATATGCCCCCATCTATGACATGTGCTACGCCGAGCTTGACCGCCAGACGGGCCGCGCGCACGACAAGTCGCGGATACTCGCCATCGGCGACGGCCTGCCGACCGATGTGCTGGGTGCCAACGGCCAGGGCCTGGACCTTCTGTTCATCGCCGCCGGCATCCATGCGCTCGAAGCCACCGACGATGCGGGCAAGCTCGATCCGCTGCTGCTCAAGAAGCTGCTGGATGTCCAGGCCGCCCAGGCGCGCTACGTCGCCGAAGCCTTGCGCTGGTAACGCAAAAACGCGGTGGCCATTCCGACCACCGCGTTCTCGCACCATCGCAATATATCCGCTTGCAGCTCTAAGGCTGCTTGTCAGCGTCTTTGCTTATTATTCAGGCGTTTCCTGGCTCTAGCTATGTCGCTTTAGTCGAACAGGGCGTCGATATCGTCCTGACTGTTCGTCTTGCCCATGTCTTCGGGGGCGATGTCGAACATGGAGTCGATATCCTCCTGGCTGTTCTTTTCCTCGGCGGCCGGCGCAGGGGCTGGCGCGGGTGCCGGGGCAGCGGGTTTCGGCGCCGGAGCGGGTTCAGGGGCTTTGGCGACAGGCGCCGGAGCCGGTTTGGGGGCAGGCGCAGGCTCGGGAGCTTTCGCAACCGGAACCGGCGCGGGCGCAGGGGCCTTGGCTGCCAGGGCATCGGGCATCACGGCAGGGGCTACCGGATCCTCGTTGAACATGGCGTCGATGGCATCCTGCTTGGTTTCCGGACCGCCGATGGCGGGGCCGTTGAGCAGCAGGTCGTGACGGCGCTTCTCTTCGGCCGTCATTTCCAACGGGGCGCTGTCATCGATACCCAGCGTGTTGGCCAGCTTGCCGACACGTTCCTCAATCTGCTTCAGAACATTGACGACCTTCGACACGCGCTGGCCGGTGATGTCCTGGAACGAGCAGGCTTCAAAGATCTTCATGACCTCGTCATCGACCTTCGACTTGTAATCGGGGTCAGACGGACCGAAGCCCATAATGGCTTCGGCGGAGTTCATGATATTGTGGGTCGCGTTTTCGGTATCGCGAGTGATCGCTTCCAGCTCAGCGCCAGCGGTCGGGATACGATCTTGCGAAATGTCGTGCGGACGCATTTCGCGGATCTCTTCCTTCGCCTTGGCAATATAGCCGGCAATGATGCTGAATTCATCAGACCGGCGCTTGTCCAGTTGCTGAAAGAAGCCGCGCATCAGGGCGACCAGCGCTTCCGACTGCTGCATCAAATTGATCAGCTTGGGTTCGAGTTCGCCGACCATCGCGGGATCGAAATCCCCCGAATCCATCGCGTCTCGTTTTTCTGCTGGCATGGCCATAATGTTGTATTCCAAAAAGAGACTTAGAACTCGCCGAGAACGGCCGTGATCTTCTGCTTGAGAGTCGCGGCATTAAAAGGCTTAACAATGTAATTGTTAACGCCGGCTTTCTTGGCAGCGATAACGTTCTCAGTCTTGCTTTCGGCGGTGACCATGATGAATGGCGTACGCTTCAGGCCGTCATCGGCGCGGACCTTGAGCAGCAGCTCGTAGCCCGTCATCGGTTCCATGTTCCAGTCGGAGATGACCAGACCATAGGAGCCTTTTTTCATTTTTTCGAGCGCTTCGGTACCATCCGAAGCCTCTTCAACATTCTCGAAACCCAGCTGTTTCAGCAGGTTTGAGATAATCCGCAGCATGGTCTTGTAATCGTCGACTACCAGGACCGGCATGGACATATCGATGGCCATGAGTGAACGCCCCACTTTTTCTAAGTGAACCCACAACGTGCGGGCCCTTCGGATAAGATATGAGCCAATATGGAGCAAAGTGGATAAAATCAGGTTAAGGTCGTTTTTGAAATTTATTGATATATTTCAATGATATAAGCTATATTAACCACGAAATATGGTGAAAGCTGTCTGTAAATCGGCATTCGGCACAAAGAAAGTTGGCGCTCAAGCCCGGTACAGCTCCCTTTGTAGCTTACTCCCCCGGACAAAGACGGGTTTTTATTTGTCGCGATATTTTTGCCGAAAACCGCTTACACTTTTCGGCATATCGCTCTAGATGAACGTGAAACCAGCGGGACGCCTTATGAGCAAAGCCTATTACCTCGACGAACTCAGCCTGGAGCAGACAGCGTCGCGCCTATTTGTCGTCGATGACGCCGCCATCAACGCTTTTGCCGACGTGTCGACCGATCACAACCCGGTCCATGTCGACGAAGCCTTCGCGCTCGCGTCCCCGTTCAAGGGGCGCATCGCCCATGGCATGCTGATGGGCGCCTATATTTCCGCGACCCTGGCCGGTGAGCTGCCGGGCCAGGGCGCCATCTACGTCTCGCAGTCGCTGAACTTCAAACGCGCCGTCCGTCCCGGCGACGAAGCGACCGTCATCGTCACCATTACCGATATTGACCCGAAGTCGGGCCATGTCACCCTGTCGACCGTCGTCAAGGTACGCAACAAGACCTTCGTTGACGGCACGGCCGTTGTTATTGCACCGAAACGCCCACAGTAGCCTTATGTTCCCTGACCTGCCCCCTGCCCTGCGTCCGGCCGGAATCCAGATTCACCACCTCAGTCTGGATGCGCAACGCTATGTGCAGGACGACCCGGAGCCCAGCGCCTCGGACCTGCCCGACGGCGCGGCTGCGGCGATCGGTAGTTTCGACGGCGTCCACACCGGCCATCAGCAGGTCATCGCCACAGCGGTCGCCGCCGCCAGGGCCAATGGCAAACCGTCGGCCGTCATCTGTTTTGAACCCCACCCCCAAAGCCTGTTCCATCCCGACGGCAAACCCTTCCGCCTGATGGACCTGTCGCAGCAGCTACGCGCGTTCGCGACGCTCGGCGTCGACTACGCCTATGTGCTCGATTTCGACCGGCGCATGTCGCAGTTGGGCGCCGAGGATTTCGCCAGGATGATCCTGGCCGAGCAGTTGCGCCTCAGCCACGTCTCGGCCGGCTTCGACTTCCGCTTCGGCCTGCGCGGCCAGGGCGAAGCCGAGGACCTGACGGCGTTCGGACAGCGCTTCGGATACACAACCGATATCGTCCCCTGCCAGATGGACGACACCGGCAACAAGCTGTCATCATCGTCCGTGCGTGAGGCGCTGCTAGGTGGTGAGGTCGAGCGCGCGACGCAGATTCTTGGCCGCCCGCAAGCCTATCTCGGTGAAGTCATCCACGGCGCCAAGCAAGGCCGCACGATCGACTTCCCGACGCTCAACCTGAAACTCGGCAGCTACCTGCGCCCGCGCTACGGCATCTACGTGACGCGAACGCACTTCGGCGACGGCCGTATAGTGAATGGCGTCAGCAATATCGGCATCCGTCCGACCGTTGGCGGTGATATCGAGTTGCTGGAGACATACCTGTTCGATTTCGCCGAAGAGGTCTATGGCCAGATCGTCGAAACCGAACTGCTGCACTTCGTCCGCCCCGAAGCCAGGTTCGCCTCGTTCGATGCGCTGAAGACCGCCATCGCCGAAGATGCCGCCAAGGCGCGCGCCTGGTTTACTGAAGCTTCGCCACCGGCTGCCTGAGCAGCGTCCTGAGCTTTTCCGGCGCCGTTTTACGCGGATCCCCCAGATAGATTTCGTGGTGCCTGCCGGTTTCCCTGAGGCCGTTCGCCGGCAGCCACTCTTCGTGAAGCCGTTTTAAGGTGGGCCCTTCATCGTCATAGGAACCGATGTGCAGGATCTGGGCGCTCAGCCCCTCATCGAGCACCTCCAGCCGCGCCTGTTCGACGCCGGGCAGCCCCTTCTTCATCATGACCTCGGACAGCGCAGCCCTTACGTGATCCTCAGTGATCCAGTCGGGTTGCAGGATCATCATGGTCCACGACCATTTCGACTTCTGCCGGGACGCAAACGTCCTCATGTCGTCCGCCCACCACAGGCCTTCCAGCGGCCCCACGACATAGTCGCGGTCGAAGGCACGCTTCGACATGAATTTCAACGTATAGGACAGCGAATAGAGCGCCTCGACCGCCTGCTTGTATTCCGGCGCCGTATTCGGATCGCCCGCGCCATCATACATCAGGTAGGTCAAAGGCGGCACATCGACCAAGACGAAGTCCTTCGACGGGGCGCTATACAGGGACTTGTATTCGTTTTTGAAATCGATCTTGGACATGGACGCATCCTTTGGCAGCTTAAACTAGCCTCAAGTCTGCCCGGCATGCCGTCAAATTCCGGCAGTACCGTTTAGAACGGCGACTTGAGAATGCCGGCATAGTAGAGCTGATACTTCCAGAAGCGGATATATTTGCCGATCTTGGTCTTGGGGCGCGGCGCCGTGCCGGGGTCCGAGACATTGCGGCCGTGGCCGATATGGCGCGCCACACCAGGCAACAGAAAGGCCTGTGTGCCGACCTCCTTGATGATGGCCGACATGCGGTCAGGCGTCACGCGGTTGAATGGCTTGTAGCGATGATAGATCTCGGTCCGGAACAGGCCGGGATTGGGCGACCAGCCGAACCATTCCGGATGGGCATCGGGCTTGATATGGGCGAATTCCCGCCCGGCATAGGTTTCCGGCGTCGAACGCCTGCGGTACTTGCCCTTGATCTCTTCGAAGGCGCGAACCGTGACATTGGCAATCTGCGGATTGGCATCAAAAGCCGCCAGTGCGCCTTCCCAGTCCACCGGACCATCAAACGCCCAGTCGTCCTCGAGATGAAAGAGATAGGGCGTTTCGACCGCCGAATAGATGCGGTCGATCGAGGTCATCAGGCCCGTGCGTCCCGAACCTGTCAGTACCTGGGCATACGGCATGCGCGTCTTGACGGCGTTGATGACGCCCTCATCGGCCGAGTCTTCCGAGACGATGTACTTGCCGCCAGTATTATAGCGCTGGAAGCTTTGGAGCGTCTTTTCCAGCAAATCCAGACGGCCACAGCTGGTGATGCAGATCGTCACGCTGTCGGGAATCGCCCGGGGAGTCTGATCCGTCTGTTCCGCCATGGTGCCTCACATGCTTCGCGGGCAGTTAGTCCGCGCTATCCGTCCAAGTCAATTTTTTTCCGGTGTTGCCCGGAACAGGTCGGCCCGCGCCTGGAAATCAGCCTGCAGGTCGCCGTAGAACAGGTTATAGCTGTTGACCTTGCGCGCGCCTTCCCAGGTGTCGGCCGCCTTGAAGGCCGGCGAGGACGGCTTATCGACGGTCAGCAGTCCGCGCACGCACCGCGCCGACACCTTGTGCGGAATAAGCGGCGGCGGCGTGCCCCACTCCAGGCCAGTTGCGTTGGTCGCACCCAGCGACGCTTTTTCGTCGATGCCGCCACCGCCGGCAGCGCCGGTTAACGGGTTGACGCAGATAGCCGGGCGACTGTCGAGTGCGTCCAGATAGCCGGCGTCATTCCAGTAGACACCACGGCGCAGCAGCAGGAGCAGGCTTTCCGGCTCTTCCGAGGCGACGGTCTGGTAGGCGATGACGCAACCGGTCTGTACCCGCGCGGCGCAGGTCGGCAGGTCGAGATAGGACTTACCGTTGATCTCTTCGGGCACCAGGCTTTCGAGCAGGTAGACGGCGACGAGCTGTGCCTTAAGCTCCGGATCGGAAGCTATGTGCGTGCGGACCAGTTTTTGCGCCAGCAGGGCGCCCTGTTCCAGTCCGACAATGGCGAAGCCCTTGCCGCCCCGGCGGCTTTTGAGAAAGCGAGCGAAGGCGGCCTCGATATCGGTATAGGCGAACTCCCGCGCCTGACGCGCATCCTCGCGGCCGGTCAACTGCGTGAAGAGGCTGGCCTGGCGGTATTTGGGCGCATAGATGTTGCCGCCGACGGCAAACGGCCCGGCATAGTTGGGCAACTGGATCTGTTCGACCTCACGAATAGCCGAGCCCTTGTCGATGGGCCCAAGCCAGCCACCGCCGCCATCATAGCTGGTGGCGTGAATAAAAAAGACGTCGACCTTGCGCGGATCGGCAGAATATTTGGCGATGGCCGGGTTGAGGAACCAGCTTTCCGCCTTGCGGTAATCCGGGGCTTCCGGCGGCACGTAGATCTGGAATGGAATTTTTGGGTCGAGTTGGCCGCGGTGGAAGTCATTCTGCAGGTAAGACCATGCCATTCCCACAATCATCACGGCCAGCGCCAGCGACAACAGAAAGACGCGGTTGCGCAAGGCGCGCTGCAGCCACTCCGGCAGGGACTTGATCATGGCCGGGAGCATATTAACTCCCGGCCGTTTTGGGAAGGCCGATCCGCCGAAGTGTGTAGCGGTTTTTGGCGGAATATCGCGGTCGAAGCAAAAATAGCGATTCGGATCGCGTCACGACTTGGGGGACAGTTTCAGCAGACGACCCTCGCCGTCCTCCAGCAGGTAGATATTGCCATCAGGTCCCTGTTCGACGTCGCGGATGCGCGTCTCCATATCCCACTGGTCGGCCTTGGTCGCCTTGGCGCCGTCGATATCGACGCGAATCAGGGCCTGGCCGGACATGGCGCCGATGAAGGCGTCGCCCTTCCACTGCGGGAACTTGTCGCCGGTATAGAAGATAAGGCTCGATGGTGAGATCGACGGATTCCACCACACCTTAGGCGCTTCGAACTCCGGGCGCGTCGGGTGGTCGGGAATGTCGGCATCGTCATAACCGCTGCCATTGGATACCACCGGCCAGCCATAGTTCTTGCCGGCGACAATCAGGTTCAACTCGTCACCGCCCTTGGGGCCCATCTCGTCTTCCCACAACTGGCCATCGGGCGCAAACGCCAAACCATAAAGGTTTCGGTGGCCGTAGCTCCACACTTCATCAGCGGTTCCCCCCTTACCCGCGAAGGGATTTCCCGGCGCCGGTTTACCATCGAGCGTCAGGCGCAGCACCTTGCCGAGATTGACTTTCACGTCCTGGGCCGGGTCCTTCTTGTTGCGTTCGCCGGCAGTGACGAACAGGTATTTCTTGTCGGGTGACAGGGCCAGCTTCTGCGAATAGTGGAAGTCGGTGTCGGCAACCTTGGCCTGGCGCCAGATCACGGTCAGGCCTTCCAGGCGTGGATTGGCGTCGAGGACCAGTTTGGCGCGGGCAACCGCCGCGCCATTGCCGCCATCGCCGGGTTCGCTGAAACTTAAGAAGACATTACCGGTCGTGGCGTAGTCGGGCGCGGCGAGAATATCCCCAAGCGAACCCTGGCCGTTGTCGTCAACCTTGGGCGTCCCGGCAACATCCTTTGACACGCCTTTGGACAGCCACTTCAAGGTGCCGGACTTTTCGGTGACCAGCATGTCGCCATTGGGCAGGAAGGTCATGGCCCACGGCGTGTCGAACTTCGCGACTTCGGTGATGGTGAACGGCGCGCCATCGGCGGCGACGGACGGCGTCTGCTGGCAAGCTGTGATCGCCAGGGCGGACAGGGCGGCGGTGAACATCAGTTGGAATTTACGCATGGATCGGGTTCCTTTGCAGCGGAAAGGCGGGCGAACGCGGTACGTCCTTAGTCGGTGAAACGGACTTACAGGAGGTTTTCCGTCTGATGCAATATGGAAGGTTTAGCGTTGTTGATCGCATGCTTGTCACGAAAACCCGGTTTCCACTTTTTCGCTGCATGCTCCAGTGTCGTGATTTCGAAGTTCGTACGATTTTGATATCGCCCTCCGAAACGAACTTCGAAATCGAGAACGACACTGGAATCTAGGAGTTGCTAGTGTCCTTTTGATTCTGAAATTCGCCTGAGGTCGATATCAAATGCGCGCGAATTTCAGAATCAGGACACTAGGCATGACACGGACGCTCTGATAAAGCCGTGGCCATGTCGAAAACGGGCGCCATTATACGAATTATGGCCCCGGCACGGGCCTGAGTGCGCCCTGCCGGGTCACCAAGACGCGCCCTCTTCCCGACACTTTTTTATCAGACGCAAAGTCCCCATGTCCGATTCCCAAAATACTACCGTCACCGGCCGCGACTACCGCGAAACCGTCTTCCTGCCCGAAACCGAATTCCCCATGCGCGCCGGCCTGCCCAAGGCCGAGCCCGAAATGCTGAAAAAGTGGGATGAGGCGCAACTTTACCACAGCGTGCGCAAGGCCCGTCAGGCGGCGAATGCACCMCTGTTTGTGCTGCACGACGGTCCGCCCTACGCCAACGGCAATATCCATATCGGCCACGCCCTCAACAAGATCCTGAAGGACTTCGTCGTCCGCTCCAAGTTCCTGATGGGCTATGATGTCGACTACGTGCCGGGCTGGGATTGCCACGGCCTGCCGATCGAATGGAAGATCGAAGAACAGTTCCGCGCCAAGGGCCGCAAGAAGGACGAGGTGCCGGCTGCCGAGTTCCGCAAGGCCTGCCGCGAATATGCCGCACAATGGATCGACATCCAGCGCGAAGAGTTCAAGCGCCTGGGCGTGCTGGGTGACTGGCAAGAGCGCTACGCCACCATGGACTACGGCACCGAAGCCAAGGTGACGGCCGAGTTCCACAAGTTCCTGATGTCGGACCAGCTCTATCGCGGCTCAAAACCCGTCATGTGGTCGCCGGTCGAGCGCACGGCCCTGGCCGACGCCGAGGTCGAATATCATCCGCACGTCTCACCGACCATCTGGGTGCGCTTCCCGGTCGCCAATGCCACGACCTCATCGGTCATCGGCGATTCGGCCGAGGACGCCGACGATCTCAACACGATCATGTCCGACACATCGGTCGTTATCTGGACGACCACGCCGTGGACCATCCCGGCCAACCGCGCCGTCTCCTTCAACCCAAAGGTCGCTTACAGCGTCTGGCAGATCACGGCCATGAAGACGGAAGAAGATCTGGGCTTTGCGCCGTGGGCCAAGCCCGGCGACAAGTTGATCCTGGCCGACAAGCTGGCCGAGGACGTGCTCAAGGCCGCCAATGCGACCGCCTGGACCAAGCTGATCGACCTGGCGCCGACCGTTCTGGCCGGTCTGGAACTCCGCCATCCGCTGGCGGCGATGGATGATGGCTACGGCTTCGAAGTCCCCATGCTGGCCGGCGATCACGTCACCGACGACGCCGGTACGGGCTTTGTCCACACCGCGCCCGGCCATGGCGCCGACGACTATATCGTCTGGCTGTCGTCGGGCCGCTCGCTCGACACCATCCCCGACACGGTCGATCCTGACGGCGCCTACTACCCGCACGTCCCACTGTTCGGCGGCCTCAAGGTGCTGGAAACCGAAGGCAAGAAGGCCGGCAAGTTCGGCGAGGCCAATGGCGCGGTCATGACCAAGCTGATCGAGGCCGGCAACCTGCTGGCGCGCGGCCGGGTCGAACACTCCTATCCGCACTCCTGGCGCTCGAAGGCGCCGGTTATCTTCCGCAACACGCCGCAGTGGTTCATCCGCATGGACGGTAAAACGGCTCTGCGTGACAAGGCCAGCGTCGCGATCAACACGACGCAGTTCTTCCCGGATTCGGGCCGCAACCGCATTGGTTCCATGGTCGAAAGCCGCCCGGACTGGCTGATCAGTCGTCAGCGCAACTGGGGCACGCCGCTCGCCATGTTCGTCGACAAGACGACCGGCCAGCCGCTCAAGGACGAAGCGGTCAATGCCCGCATCATCGACTATATCCGCGAAGGTGGCGCCGATGCCTGGTTCACCCGGCCGGATACCGACTTCCTCGGCAATGATTATGATGCCGCGAATTTTGAGAAGATCACCGACATCCTCGATGTCTGGTTCGATTCGGGCTGTACGCACGCCTTCACCATCGAAGGCCGCGCTGATTCGCACTGGCCGGCCGACCTCTATCTTGAAGGCTCGGACCAGCACCGCGGCTGGTTCCAGTCATCGTTGCTGGAATCCTGCGGCACGCGTGGCCGTGCGCCCTATGAGGCGGTCCTGACCCACGGCTTCGTCCTCGACGAACAGGGTGAGAAGATGTCGAAGTCCAAGGGCAATGTCGTTGCCCCGCAGGACATCGCCAAGGAATCGGGCGTCGAAATCCTGCGCCTGTGGGTCGCCCTGTCGGACTATTCCGAAGACCTGCGCATCGGCAAGCAGATCATCCAGACGACGGTCGACGCCTATCGCAAGCTGCGCAACACGGTGCGCTACCTGCTGGGCGCGCTTAACGGCTACACTGATGCCGAAGCCGTCGACTATTCGGACATGCCGTCGCTGGAACGCTATATCCTGCATGAGGTCCACCGCCTCGACCAGCAGGTGCGCGACGCCTATGCGCGCTACGACTTTGCCGATGTCATCCGCCCGGTCAGCGACTTCTGCTCGCAGACCCTTTCGGCCCTCTATTTCGATATCCGCAAGGATTGCCTCTACTGCGACAAGCCGTCAGACCTCAAACGCCGCGCTGCCCGCACAGTGATGAACATCCTGTTTGAGCGCCTGACGCTGTGGCTGGGGCCGATCATGACCTTCACCATGGAAGAGGCCTGGGCCAGCCGTAATTCCGACAGCCAGCAGAACCTGTTCCGCGTGCTGGAAGCGGCGCCCGACAGCTGGATCAGCACAGCCGAGGCAAACCGCTGGAACCGGATCGAAACCGTCCTTGGGGTCGTGACCGCTTCGCTCGAAGGCAAGCGCCGCGACAAGGTCATCGGCTCGGCGCTGGAAGCCGCGCCCGTCGTCTATGTTGCCGACAACAGTCTCTATGAGGCGTTCGAAGGCATCGATGCCGCTGAGGTCTTCCGCACCTCGCAGGCCACGCTGACCTATGAAACCGCGCCTGCCGACGCCTTCCGCGTCGAAGGCGTCAATATGGTCGCGGTCGGCTTTGCCCTCGCCATCGGCCAAAAGTGCCAGCGCTCGTGGCGCATCCTGCCCGAAGTCGGCGATGATCCGCGCTATCCGGACCTGTCTTTGCGCGATGCCGAAGCCGTTGCCGAGTGGGACGCCCAGCATGGGTGAGTTGTTGAGCGCATTTAAAAAGGCCTGGCACGCCCCGGTCACGCGTCTTGGCCTTTCGGCTCTGGCGCTCGGTATTGTTATCGTCGTGCTCGATCAGGCCAGTAAGGCATGGATGCTGTACGGATTGCGGATCGAAAATGGTCCGGTCAAGATTTTGCCCTTCTTTTCCTTCACTCTGGTGCACAACACGGGCATGAGCTTCGGCCTGCTGGGTGGGTCGGCGTTCGGACGTTGGTTCCTGACACTGTTCCAGCTTAGCGCCGGGATCGGGCTCGGCTTCCTGACGCTCAAGCAGGTGACACGGCTTCCGGCCGTTGCACTTTGCCTGATCGCAGGCGGGGCGATAGGCAATGTCATCGACCGTATCCGGTTCGGGTTCGTGGTCGATTTCCTCGATTTTTCGGGGACGCATATCTTCCCATGGGTATTTAACGTCGCCGATAGCGCCATCTGCATCGGGGTCGCGCTTCTGGCCTGGCATTTCCTCAAGTCCGAGGACACAGCCAAGACGCCGCAACCGGGGCCTGATGTGCAAGGTTAAGAACGCCGCTTGGCAGGTGACGACAAACGCAGTACACATCTTTGTCCGCTGGACAGGGGAATTTGGAGCGAATTGATGAAGTCGGTAAAGATCGCGGGTTTGGTGATTTTGGCAGGGTTTGCCCTGTCGGGGTGCGAGTCGACCCGTAATGCGCTGGGCCTCAACAAGGTCGTACCCGACGAATTCCGCGTCGTGACCAAGGCGCCGCTGGTCGTGCCGCCGAACTTTGCGTTGCGTCCGCCTGCGCCGGGTGAGCCCCGTCCGCAGGAACTGCAACCCGACAGCGTGGCGCGTCAGGCCCTTTTGGGTGAACGCGACGCCGTCAGCCGTACCCAGGGCGAACAACTCTTCGTCGCCCAGGCCGGCGCCGGCAAGGCCGATCCGTTGGCCCGCTACGTCGTTGACGATGAATTCGGCGACCTCGCCTACAAGGACGCAAGCTTCGCCGACAAGGTGCTGTTCTGGCGCAAGCCGGAAGCGCCGGCTGCGGTAAATGCCAATGCGCAGCTGGCGTCCGAAGCGACACCGGTCGATGCCGAAGCTGAAAAGGCCCGCTTGACGGCGCTGACCGGCGACCAGCCGATCATCATCGCCCAGAAGAAAGACCAGAAATTCAAGCTGCCCGGCCTCTAAGGCCGGACAGTAGGTTTAAAAAGTATCGAGGCGTTCCATTCGGGACGCCTTTTTCTTTCCCACCTCAATCCCGGAGGATAAGATGAAGCTGAAGTCCCTGATCGCCCTGTCCGCGATCTTGGTTGTGCCAATGGCCACGACCGCCCTCGCCGCACCGGCCGCAGATTGCGCCAAGCAGACGCTTGAACAGCGCGTCGATAGCGCCCTGGCCATGGCCGACCGCCCCGCCAACCAGCGCGAACGCGACGCGGTCCGTAAACCCGAAGTCACCTTCCTTGTGTCTCACGTCAAGCCGGGCGCCAACGTGCTCGATATCGGCGCCGGCCAGGGCTATGCCTCATGGCTGCTGTCATCGGCGGTTTGCGACGGTCACGTCGATTCGCAGAACCCTCAGGGCTGGGTCGACGCTTTCAAGATGGGCCCGGCACGCGACGCCATGATAGCCGCGCGCAAGAATATAGGCCTGGTGACCTCCGACTTCGACAAGATCCCTGTGCCTGCAAAGCCCTATGACGTCATTTTTATGGGTATGGTCTACCACGACACCTACAATGAAAAAGACCATGACACGGCCAGACTGACGGCTTCGCTCAAGGCAGCGCTTAAAAAGGGCGGCGTGGTGGTCATTACGGACCACGACACGGCAGCCGGCAAGGGCTTCAGCGAGACGAACACGACCCACCGGATCGAAAAGGCGCAGGTCCTGGCCGACTTCAAGGCTGCCGGCTTTACCGTCGCCGAGGATAGCGCCGTGCTGGCCAATAGCGGCGACGACCACACGAAGAACGTCTTCGACCCGGCGATCCGCGGCAAGACCGATCGGATGGCTTTGGTGTTCCGCAAGCCCTAAGCCGTAAGGCTTTTTAACCACGAACCACACGAACGAACACGAACGCAGAGACGCGATGTTCGTGACGGCGCTTGCCGGGAATGTATCCCGGCGGCGCTCACGTGGTTAAACCCTTGCTGACTTCCCAACCGACTCCGGCTATTCTGCCGCCATGTCCGTTATTCAGCGTCTCCCCCAAGATACCATCAACCGCATCGCGGCCGGTGAGGTCGTCGAGCGCCCGGCGTCGGCCGTCAAGGAACTGGTCGAAAACGCCATCGACGCCGGCGCCCGCCAGATCGACATTCGCTGCGACCTGGGCGGCCTGTCGCGCATCCTGATCGAAGACGACGGATGCGGCATGGGCCCGGACGACCTGCAACTGGCCATCGAACGCCACGCCACATCCAAGCTGAAGCCGCAACACGACGGTAGCTGGGACCTGCTGCACATCCAGACCCTCGGTTTCCGTGGCGAGGCCTTGCCCTCCATGGGCTCGGTCGCCCGCCTCAGCCTGACGTCGAAGCCAAAAGACGGCGATGCCCTGACCATCACGGTCGACGGCGGCGCCATCCAGCCCTTGCAGCCCGCTGCGTTTGGCCGCGACCACGGCACGCGCGTCGACCTGCGCGACCTGTTCTATGCCACGCCGGCGCGGCTGAAATTCATGAAGTCCGAACGCTCGGAAAACATGGCGATCGCCGAAGAAGTCAAGCGCCAGGCCATGGCGCACCACGAGGTCGGCTTTTCGCTCGAGCTCGACGGCAAGAAGTCGCTGCGGCTCTATCGCGAGCCCGACGGCTTCGAAGGCCGCCTGAAACGCCTGGCCGCCCTGCTCGGTGCGGACTTTTCCGAGAATGCCCTCTTGATCGACCAGCACCGCGAAGGCGTGCGGCTGACGGGCTATGCCGGTCTGCCGACCTTCTCGCGCGGCAATGCCCTGCATCAATATCTGTTCGTCAACAACCGCCCGGTGCGCGACCGCCTGCTGGCCGGCGCATTACGCGCCGCCTATGCTGACTTCCTGGCGCGCGACCGCCACCCGCTGGCGGCGCTGTTCATCGAAATCCCGCCCGAAGAGCTCGACGTCAACGTCCATCCGGCCAAGACGGAAGTTCGCTTCCGCGACCCGAACCTGGTGCGCGGCCTGATCATCGGCGCCCTGAAACACGCGCTCGCCTCAGCCGGCCACCGCGCCTCGACAACCGTCGCCACCCAGACCCTGAGCGGCTTCCGCCCCGAGGGCATGATATCGCCGGTCCAGCCGCAATTGAGCCTCAACCGCGCCTTTGCTGTCCCAGCCTATGACCAGCGCCCGACGCCGTCGCAGATCGCTGCCGTGCGGCCGTGGCTGAGTCCTGAGCCTTCGCCGTTCGTGCCCGCCGGTCGGGTCGAACCCTCCCCCGCCTATGACCTGGCGCCGGGCGTCGCCGAAGCGCCCTTCATTGACATGGATGGCGTCATCACCGAAGTTGCAACGTGGGCGCCGGCCGAACACTCGGCGCCTGACGCCATCGCCTTTCCCCTGGGCGCCGCACGCGCCCAGATCCACGAAACCTATATCCTGGCGCAGACCCAGGACGGCATGGTCATCGTCGATCAGCACGCCGCTCACGAACGTCTGGTCTACGAGCAGATGAAGGCGGCCATGGCCGAGGGCCACGTCATCAGCCAGAACCTGCTCATCCCTGAAATCGTCGATCTTGAGCGCGAAGAGGTCACCCGACTGATGGCGCGCGCCGACGACCTGACAGCCATGGGCCTGGGACTGGAAGCTTTCGGCCCAACCAGCGTGCTCGTTCGCCACATCCCGTCTCTGTTAGGCGATTGCGATATAGCCGGCCTCGTCCGCGACCTGGTCGACGACCTGACCGAACACGGCCAGTTGCTGGCGCTGAAGGAGCGTATGGCGGAAATCTGCGGCGATCATGCCTGCCGCCACAGCGTACGTTCCGGTCGCCGTCTGACCGGCGAAGAGATGAACGCCCTGCTGCGCCAGATGGAGGCCACGCCGCACTCCGGCCAGTGCAATCACGGACGCCCGACCTATGTCGAGCTTAAGCTCAAGGATATCGAGCGCCTGTTCGGCCGGCGGTAACAAGAAATCCGTTGCTGAAACAACAATGGCGAGCGCACCCATTTGCGCTCGCCATTGTCACACCCCACCCATCGTACTCTAGCGCCAGGACAGAAACTGCCTCTGCGCACATCAGTCTGGCTCATGCCCCGCTGCAGAGTCGGGGCATATTTTTGTTTTGACGTGATACTCGACCTTAACCATTCCACACGTGAGACGTATGGTTTCAGTCATAAAAAAACCTGCGGTCAGACGACCCCAGGCAGACACCGCATCAATGTGCGAAATTCAGGATGAGCAGACCGAGGCCCATTACGACACCCCACGCCTGAACGCTCAGACCGGCGACCAGAAGCAGCTTGAAAGCGTCCTGACGGCCGCGTGCGGCACGCACCTTCCCTGTATACATAGCTTGATTGTCCATCACTTACCCCTAAGTTTGATAACCTCATCTCAAGGCGTAGACGGGCAATTTGCGTGCCTCTTTCATATTTACGCCTTGTTAAGGACATATTGGGGATAAGATCGGCAGACCGTCAATAGACTTTTTTAACTGTTGCGCTAATTATACCACTGGACAACGTGATTGAATTTTTATTGTAATAAAAATCAATAATTTATTTACGATAAATTTTTTGTTTAAGGAATAAAACCTGCGCTGCGCCGTAGATTTTCGCGTTGTTTATTTCCCACAGGTCTGTGGCAAAATCGCCCTCGTCCGCGCCGCGCTCGAAAACCACTGTCGCATTTTCTGACAGCCAGTTACCCGAAATGAGACAGTCGAGTGTCTTCTCGCCCAATCCCTTGTGGTAGGGCGGGTCGAGGAACACCAGATCGTAGGCTTCGGCCGCGGATCCAAGCCGTGTTCCCAGTTGCGTGGCGTCACGGCGATGGATCTTGGTATTCCCGAACAATCCGAAAGATTCGATATTGTCGCGAATGGCGCCGCGCGCCCCTTCATCCGTTTCAACAAAGAGGCAGGACGCAGCACCGCGCGACAGGGCTTCGAAACCCAGCGCGCCGGAGCCGGCAAATGCGTCCATGACGCGGGCGCCCGTGATATCGGGCGCCCACTCGGCATGGGCCAGGACATTGAAGATGGCCTCACGCGCACGGTCCGAAGTCGGCCGCGTATTGCGGCCATCCGGCGTGGCGATGGTGCGGCCCTTGAAGTCGCCCCCGACTATGCGCATAGCTTAATCTTCGCGGCGCGGCTTGCCAAAGCCGCCGGGACGCCCGCCGGGAGCCCCGCCTGGACGCGGTTTGAAACCCCCAGGCTTGCCACCGAAGCCGCCAGGCTTACCGCCGGGACGTGGCCCTGAAGACGGCCGGTCGGACTTGTAACCGCCACGGTTCGGCGCATCGCCATAGCTTTTGCGTTCCCCGCCGCCTGCACGATCCTCGCGCGGACGGAAGCTGCGCTCACCCTGAGGACGGTCGCCTTGCGGACGATCGAAGCGTGGCTTGTCGCCATAGTTCTTGCGTTCCCCACCACCGGCACGGTCTTCACGCGGACGGAAGCTGCGCTCGCCCTGAGGACGGTCGCCCTGCGGACGATCAAAGCGCGGCTTATCGCCATAGCTCTTGCGTTCCCCACCACCGGCACGATCCTCGCGCGGACGGAAGCTGCGCTCACCCTGAGGACGGTCGCCTTGCGGACGATCAAAGCGCGGCTTGTCGCCATAGCTCTTGCGTTCCCCGCTATGGGCACCGCCGCCTGCACGATCCTCGCGCGGGCGGAAGCTGCGCTCACCTTGGGGACGATCGCCTTGCGGACGATCGAAGCGCGGCTTGTCGCCATAGCTCTTGCGTTCCCCGCTATAGGCACCACCACCTGCACGGTCTTCGCGCGGACGGAAGCTGCGTTCACCCTGCGGACGGTCCGAGCGGAAAGGCTTGCTGTAAGGCTTGCGATCACCACCTTCGCCGCCGCGCGCCGGGCGATCACCATAGGGACGGTCGCTGCGCGGGCGATCAAAGTCACGCTTAGGCCTATCGCCCTGGGCACGATCGCCGCCGCCAAACTCACGCTTGGCGCGTTCGTAAGCGCCGGCCTCACCCGCCGGGACGCCATCGGATTTTTGGCCGTAAGGTTTCGCACCATAGGCCCGCGCCGGACGCGCGCCGTCACGCGGCGCACGATCCTCGCGTGGACGGAAAGGCGGCTTGCCGTAGGAGGGACGGTCTCTGCCCTCATGGGCGCCACCTTCACGGGGCGGACGCGGCGTAAACGGACGCTCGCTGTTTCCGCGGTCAAAACGCGGCGGGCGCTCTTCGCTGCTGCGTTCCGGGCGCGGCGTCCACGGCTTCTTGTCGAATGACCGCTCGCCACCATGCGTAAAGGAAGGTTCAGCACGACGATTGCGGGCCTCGCCGTCACCTTCAAAGCGCGGACGCTCATCAAAGTCGCGGTCCTTGAACTCGCGGCGGTCCTCGAACTCACGACGGACTTTTGGACCGTCGCCGACCTTGCGCTCACGCGGCGGCCGGGCATCGCTCTTGCCGAAGCGATCGCCGCCACTGCGACGGCCTTCGTCGGTCGGGCGGGCACGCGGCAGGTCGCGCGTCTGGCTGGCGCCTTCCGGCGGCAGGTTACGCGGATCGATCTTGTCGCTCAGCAGTTCACGAATAACGCGTGGGCCGACTTCCTCGGCCTCACCCGCTTCCAGGTTACCAAGCAGGAAGGGACCATAGGCCAGGCGGATCAGGCGATTGACCTTCAGGCCGATCGATTCCAGCACCTTGCGGACTTCACGGTTCTTGCCTTCGGTGATTGAAACGGTCAGCCACAGATTGGCACGGCCATCGGCCTTATCCTGGCGCTTGTCGAGCGAAGCTTCCATCGGGCCGTAGATTACGCCTTCGACGGTGGTGCCGTTCTTCAGGCGGTCAAGCTGCGCCTGGGTCGTATTCCCAAGGGCACGGGCACGATACTGGCGCACCCACGCGGTCGACGGCATTTCCAGCGCGCGCGCCAGTTCACCGTCATTGGTCAGCAAAAGCAGACCTTCGGAATTGAGATCGAGGCGGCCGACAGAAATGACGCGCGGCATGGGCTGCGGCAGCTGCTCGAAAACGGTCGGGCGGCCTTGCGGATCGGAATGGGTGGTCATCAGGCCGACGGGCTTATGGTAGCGCCACAGGCGGGTCGGCTCGGCCTTGCCGATCGGCTGGCCTTCGACGGTGATGACGTCGGTGGACGACACCAGCACTGCCGGCGTCTCAAGAATACGGCCATTGACGGCGATCTTGCCGAGACCGATCAGGCGCTCGACTTCGCGTCGCGAGGCCAGGCCGGCGCGCGCCAGCACCTTGGCGATGCGTTCGGTCTTGGCCGGCGCCTTGGCATCCTTGCCGTCCTTGCCACCCTTTTTGGGGCCTTTGGCGTCGCTTTTCGCGTCGCTCTTCCCGTCTCTGGCCGGACGCTTGCGATCACTCGCCGGCTTGGCGGCTTCACGCGCGTCTCGGAATTCCTGGCTCTGGTAACGATGGCCATCGGCCATGTCCTGTTCGTCTTGGCTGATCTGCGCGGGCGCCTGAATCTCAGTGGGCTGGGTCTCAGGAGTCTCTGGGGTTCCATCTTCATTGGGCATGTCACGCTCTCCAGCGTTACTGTTATCGGTCACGACGATGACTTTCTTAAAACGCGGCACTTAGGCCTTTTTGCTTGACGCGGCGGGCATGTTTCGGCTTGTGGCAGCATGGTTCACAACGACGAAAGCCTTATGCAGGCCGCTTTGGACGAGGCGCAATCCGCTGCCCGGTCCGGCGAAGTGCCGATTGGCGCTTTAATCTACGATCCGTCAAGTAAAACCATTGTTTCAGTCGCAAGAAATTCGCCGATTAGCCTTAATGATCCGTCGGCGCATGCGGAAATACTGGCCATACGCGCGGCAGGCGCGGCCATCGGCAATTATCGTCTCACCGACCTCTGGCTTTATGTGACACTGGAACCGTGCGCCATGTGCGCCGGTGCGATCAGCCACGCCCGCATTGGCCGGGTGATCTACGGCGCGCCCGACGCCAAGGGCGGCGCGATCGATCACGGCCCACGCTTTTTTGCGCAGCCGACCTGCCACTGGCGGCCGGAGGTAACCTCGGGCATACTAGCCGAACAGAGCGGGACTATGCTGAAAGACTTCTTCAGGGCAAGGCGCAAAGGTTAGCTTTGTCGCGATATCCAGCTGAAACAACGTTCGGCGCAGCCAAAACTGCTTCACACTTTTCGGCATATCGCTTAACGGGGGCGCATGATCACATCCGGATTTAAACTGGACCTCGGTCCGCTCAACGGCTTCCTGAACGAGATTGGCACCTACGCCAACGCTCTGTGGCACCAGCTGACCGCCAAGCCGGAAATGATGTCGAACATCGGCTGGGCGGCGGCACTGCTGGCCGTTACCATGATCCTGTCGACCCTGATCGGCGATGCCGTCAAACGGGTGTCGCGCCGCCTGGTCCACCGTGACGCCGACCGCACCCTGCCCGAATTCTTCTCCCAGGTCGTGCGCTGGCTGGTTCTGCTGGTCGGCCTGGTCGCCGTGCTCAATCGCCTGGGGGTGCAGACGGCATCGCTGATCACGGTATTGGGCGCCGCTTCGCTGGCTATCGGCCTGGCGCTGCAGGGGACACTCAGCAATGTTGCCGCCGGCCTGATGCTTTTGTTCACCAAGCCTTATCGCATCGGCGATTCCATTCGGGTGGGCGATGTGTCCGGCAAGGTGCACCGGCTGGGACTGTTCAGCACCGAAATCGACAATGTCGATAATGTCCGGGTCTACGTCCCCAATACCAAGGTCTTCTCCAACGAGATCACCAATCTCACCACCAATGGCGCCTCCAAGGTCGAACTGCGCGTCGAGGTTGGCTACAACACCGACCTCGACGCTGCCGTTCAGCTGCTGACCGAGGTTGCCAAGGCCCAGGCCGAGCACCTGTCGGCGCACGAGGTCGCAGTCCACCTACATGAATTTGCCGCCTCAGGCGTGATCGTGCGCATGTGGATCTGGACCTTGCCAAGCAATGCGCAGAAGGCCCGTACACAGTGGATCATCGCGGTCAAGACAGCTCTGGATAAGGCAGGGATCGAAATCCCCTACCCGCATCAGGTGGCGATCGAACGCAATGGCTGAGGTTGCAGGGCTTAGAACTTATAGCCGACGCCAAAGGATACGACCGGATAGGTCTTGAAATCCTTCAGTTCGTCCTCAAAGTCCCGGCGCTCGACTTCCAGCGCCTGCTGATAGGCCGGATCGCTGGCCAAGGTGCCATTCGAGGTCAGGGAGACCTTGGGCGAGCCCTGGAAATAGGCGCCGGCTTCCAGGCTGAACCCGACATGGCCGGCAGCCCAGCGCCAGCCGAGGCCGAGATAGGGTGCCGTGTCCTTGAAATCGGCCCTGGCGGTCAGCACGCCGATCTGTTCGGGCGTAAAGGGAATGCCCCCGATGTCGGTCTGCTGCGCCGGATCGGCCGTTGCCTTGATCTCGTTATTATTCTTGTAGATGCCGGCCGAGACGAAGAAGGGGCTGTTTTCCGTGAAGTGGAAATCGACAAGGCCGCCGAATGAACCCAGTTCCAGTTCGCCATTGTACTGGATGTTGTCGGACTCGAAATCGTCGTCGTAATTGTAATTGTTCACCACTGCACGGCCGGAAATGTGCGGCGTGAACCTGTGGACATATTCCAGCCCCAGGCCGAGCGTGCTGGCGCGGGCACCGACATATTCCGGTTCGGCGTGGGCGCCCAAAGGAAGGAAAGCTGCAAGGGCTGTGGCGGTAAGAAGGGCAATACGCATGGTCTAGCTCCAAGGTTTCAAGAGCCTATGTGCGATCCGGGATAGCTAAACAAAGGGGACTGGCGGATAGAAAAGTCAGCGCGCCGTAAAGGTAACCGGTTAAATTTCCGACTTAGAAAACCGAAGCTGCCGCGTCGCCACCACGGAGCTTCATCTGGTTCTTGTGAACCGCGCCAGATATCCGGAAGAAGAGCGCCATGCTCACCAATATCAAGCTATATCCCGCCGCTTCCATCGCGAGATCAAACATAACCCCGCTCTCGACTGCGAAATTGGTTGTTCGCTCGGCTATCCGGGTCAGAATTCCGCCAAGAACGTGCGCTGCCCACCAATAACCAAGCAGTCGCGTAGTTTCAGTGTCTTTTGCGACATCAAGACTGATGTTCCAGATTTTCTCCATATACTGGTATGGCTTGTACAGCAGGGCAAAAGGAACAAAGTACCAGCCGACGGCCCATCCTGGCGACAGCTCGACATCCGGCTGCAACGCTGCGGCATTGCGTGCCGCGCCGTAAATCCAGAAGAGGCTGGTTACCCCCGCCGCTCCCCAGGCAATGATCACATAGAGACTGACAAGTGCGGCGACACTCCCAAGGACACTGAGTTCTTCGGCGTCAAAGTCGACCCGTTCGCCCGTGGTCAATTGCATGACAAGGCATACGACGTAGGCCAGTACGCCAGGCATAGCCAAGCCAATCAGGACCTGGTTGGCCTTGGTCAAAGCCTTCAAAGGCTTGAATACGTGGTCGCTCAAAAATCCCCCGCCTGCCGCCTTTACAACCCCTTGCGGCCGATATCGTAAAAGCGCTCCGATCGCTGGGCAACCAATTGCTCAGGCGTCAGGAAGCTCAGTGCCTTCAGTTCTTCTTCAAGCACGTCGCCAAGCGTCTCGATCATCTTTTCACGGTCGGAGTGCGCGCCGCCGGCGGGCTCTTCCACGACACGATCGACGATACGCATCTTCAGCAGATCGGGTGCGGTGATCTTCATGCGGTCGGCCGCATCCTTGGCGCGGCCGCCGTCCTTCCACAGGATCGACGCGGCACCTTCCGGCGAGATGACGCTGTAGATGGAGTGCTCCAGAATCAGCACCCGGTTCGCCGCCGCCAGGGCGATCGCGCCGCCCGAACCACCCTCGCCCGTCACCGTAGCGATAAATGGCGATTTCAGCATCAGGCCCTTTTCGGTCGAACGCGCGATGGCTTCGGCCTGGCCACGTTCTTCGGCGCCGATACCGGGATAGGCGCCGGCCGTGTCGACAAAGGTCAGGACCGGCAAGCCGAACTGTTCAGCCATCTCCATCAGGCGCACCGCCTTGCGGTAACCTTCAGGGCGGGCCATGCCGAAATTGTGCTTCAGGCGCGTATTGGTATCGTGGCCCTTTTCATGGCCCATAACGACGACCGACTGGCCGCGGAACTTGCCCAAGCCACCGACGATCGCCTGGTCGTCACCGAACTTGCGGTCGCCGCGCAGCTCGACGAAATCCTCGATCAGCCCATTGATATAGTCGACCAGGTGCGGGCGTTCGGGATGGCGCGCCACCATGGTCTTCTGCCATGGCTCCAGCTTGGCATAGACGTCCTTGCGCAGGCGCTGGCTCCGGTCGCGCAGCGCCTGGATTTCCTCATCGAGGTTGGTCCCGCTCGCCGAAAGCGCCGACAGTTCGTCGATCTTGGCTTCCAGGTCAGCAATGGGGCGCTCGAATTCAAGATAATGACGCATCTAAATTGGCTCTCGGCTGCCGGAAAGTTCGCAAAACTAAGGGAATTGGCGTTTAACAGCAAGCGCGTGAGAAGGCAAAGCCGTTTTTGGCCGGTTTCCCTCCATTAGGTTAACGCAGTTTTGCAAGCGGATGATGCGTTTCCACGACCTCGCGCAGGCGTTCGCTGGCCACATGGGTGTAGATTTGCGTCGTCGAAATGTCAGCGTGGCCCAGCAGGGTCTGGACGACGCGCAGGTCCGCACCGCCTTCCAGCAAGTGCGTAGCGAAGGCATGGCGAAACACGTGCGGCGACACCCGCGCCGGATCGATACCGGCATTCATCGCTGCTTCATCGAGCAACTGCCCGACGCGGCGGCGTGTCAGGTGACCATCCGCGCCGCGCGAGGCGAACAGGAAGGGATTGACCTGGTCCTTAGCCTGCAAAAACGCGCCGCGAATATCGAGATAGGCCTTGATGGCTTCGCGCGCCGGCGGATTGAGGGGGACCAGCCGCTCGACCCCGCCCTTGCCCTTGATGATCAGGAAGGCCGGATCACGCTGGACCGTGTCCAGTTTGAGCGAGACCAGTTCCGAAATCCGCATGCCTGAGGCATAGGCCATTTCGATCAGGCAACGCAGACGGATCGCCTGGGTGACATCCTTGACGCCCGCCGCCTCCAACAGGGCTTCGATCTCGTCGCGGCTGATGATCTTGGGCAGCTTCAGGCCTTTGCGTGCGGCTGCTATCTTGCGGCTGGGGTCGTGTGCGGTCAGGTTTTCCGACACGCAGAAGCGATAGAACTGGCGAACCGCCGAGCGCTTGCGCTGCATGGAACTCGATGCCAGGCCGCGTTCATCCAGGATCGCGAAGTATCGCGCAATGTCTGCTTCGCCCAAACCGAGCAGGCCCGAGGGCGTGACATTCAAAGTCTCGGCGAGGTCACTCAAGTCGCGGCCATAGGCGTCGAGCGTCGGCCGCGCGGCGTTGCGTTCGACCGCCATCATCTGCAGAAACTGGTTCACGGGATCGAATGTGGGGCGCGACATAGGGGTGCTCAAAGGAAATTCGCACCGAGTCTGGCAAAGCCCCCCTAATATCGTGTAAAAGCCGCCATTATGACACTTCATCCCTTTGGCCAGGACATGGCAACCCAGCCATGACCGCGCCCACAAATCCTGGCGAGGCCACTCCGCGCCCGCAATTCACCCTGCCCCGCACCGTGGCGCTCGTCGGACTGATGGGCGTCGGCAAGACGACCATCGGCCGCCGCCTGGCCGATCATTTCGGCCTGCCGTTCGTCGACGCCGACGAAGAGATCGAAAAGGCTGCCGGCCAGAGTATCGCTGACATCTTCTCCCACTATGGTGAAACAGGTTTCCGGGATGGCGAGCAGAAGGTCATTTCCCGGCTGCTCGACGCCCCCGTGCAGATCCTGGCGACCGGCGGCGGTGCCCTGACCAACGCCCTGACGCGTGAGCGGCTTAAGGAGAAGGCAATCACGGTCTGGCTGAAGACCGATCTCCGCGTCCTGGCCCGGCGCGTCGCCAATAAGCCGCACCGGCCGCTTTTGAAAGATCGCGATCCGATGGACGTTCTCAAAGACCACGTCCAGAAGCGCTATCCTCTTTATGAGATGGCCGACGTCGTCGTCGATACCGGCGACAATTCCCACGGCCGGGCCACCGAAATGGTCCTCGATGCGCTGTTTGCGCACGTCAACGGAGACAGGACATGACGGAGATACGGCGCATCGCGGTCGATGGCCAGGGCTTCAAGCCCTACGAAGTCATTGTCGGCCAGGGCTTGCTGAACGAAGCGGAAAAGTGGATCGGCCCCTTCCTGACCAATAAGCGCGCCGTGCTGGTGACCGACAGCCATGTCGATCCGCTCCACGCTGACGCGCTGCTCAGGCAGTTTGAAGCCGCCGGCCACAAGACGCACAAGATCGTCGTCCCGGCCGGCGAGCAATCGAAGTCGTTCGACGGCCTGAAATACCTGTTGGAAGAGATGCTGGAGATCGGCCTCGACCGCAAGGACGTGGTCCTGGCCTTGGGCGGCGGCGTCATTGGCGACCTGGCTGGTTTCGCCAGCGCCGTCTATATGCGCGGCATCGACTTCATTCAATTGCCGACGACCGTGCTGGCTCAGGTCGATTCGTCGGTCGGCGGCAAGACGGCCATCGACCACGAAAAGGGTAAGAACCTTATCGGCGCCTTCTGGCAGCCACGTCTGGTCCTGTGCGACCTCGATATCCTGAAGACCCTGCCCGAACGCGAAATCCGCTGCGGCTACGCCGAGATCATCAAGTACGGCCTGCTGGGTGATCACGCCTTCTTTGACTGGCTGGAAGCCAATGGCGGCGACGTCATTTCACTTCAACCGGAAGCATTGCTGAAAGCTATTTCCAGAAGTGTGGAAATGAAAGCCGAGATTGTCGCCGCCGATGAACGCGAAGGCGGCAAGCGCGCCCTGCTCAATCTCGGCCACACCTTCGGTCACGCGCTCGAAGCCGAGGTCGGCTTCGGCGATCAGCTGCTGCACGGCGAAGCCGTCGCCGTCGGCATGGCCCAGGCCTTCCGCTACAGCGAGATGATCGGCGAATGCAGCGATGCCGCGCGCGAACGCGCCGTCGCGGCGATCGCCAGTGTCGGCCTGCCGACAACCATGGCCGAGGTCCGTAATGAACCCTTCGAAGCAGGCCGCCTCATCAAGCACATGGGTACCGACAAGAAGGCCGAGGGCGGCAACCTGACCTTCGTCCTCGTCAAGGGTATCGGCGAGGCCTACATCGCCAAGAAGGTCGGCCGCAGCTCGGTCTGCGACTTCCTGATCATGGACGGCGCTGAGATGACCGAGGACCAGCCATGCTGATCGCCACTCTGCTCGTTCTAGCGCCATCGCTTATCTGCCTGTTGTTCGTCTCGGCCCTGTTCTCGGCCGGCGAAACCTCGCTGACCGCCGCGTCACGCGGGCGCATGCATCAGCTTGAACGCGACGGTGACAAGGCCGCCAAACGGGTGAACATCCTGCTTTCCGATCAGGAAAAGATGATCGGCGCCATCCTGCTGGCCAATAATGTCCTCAATATCGGTGCGTCGGCCCTGACGACCAGTGTCCTGGGCAGCCTGTTTCCCGGCGCACTCGGCGTGGCTGCATCGACCGCCATCATGACCGTACTGATCCTTGTCTTCGGCGAAGTCCTGCCCAAGACCCTGGCGATCCTGAAGCCCGACGACGTGGCGCGCGGCATGTCGCGCCTGGTCATGTGGACCGTTTACGTCTTCGGTCCGGTCGTCCAGGCGGTGCAGTGGTTCGTGCGCGGCACCCTGCGTTTGTTCGGCGTCAGGATGTCCATGGAGATCGACGTGCTGGCGGCCCACGAGGAGATTCGCGGCGCAGTCGAATACCATCACGACGAAGGTGCGGTCGAAAGCCAGGACCGGAACATGTTCCGCGGCGTGCTCGACCTGCAGGAACTCGACGTCAGCCAGATCATGGTCCACCGCAAGCAGATCGACATGATCGACGCCGACCTGCCCATTTCCGAAATTGTGGAAACGGTTCTGGGCTATAGCCATACCCGCATTCCACTCTATCGTGACCACTCCGAAAACATCATCGGCGTCCTGCATGCGCGTGACCTGATGGTCGCCATGGCCCGGGTCGGCGGCGACGCCAACAAGCTCGATATCGCCGCGATCACGCGTGAGCCGTGGTTCATTCCGGACACGACCAACCTCAAGGATCAACTGGCAGCCTTCCTGCGCCAGAAGATGCACTTTGCCCTGGTCGTCGACGAATACGGCGCCTTGCAGGGGCTGGTGACGCTAGAGGACATTCTCGAGGAGATCGTCGGCGAGATCGACGACGAACACGATGCCGTTTTCACCGCCATCCGCAAGCAGTCTGACGGCTCGATCCACGTCGACGGCGACATGCCGATACGCGATCTCAACCGCGCCATGGACTGGAACCTGCCCGACGACGACGCCGTGACGGTGGCGGGGCTGGTCATCCATGAAGCCCGCACCATACCGGAACCGGGCCAGACCTTCATCTTCTACGACCGCAAGTTCCAGATCATGCGTAAGCTGCGCAACCAGATCACGGCGTTGAAGATAACCCCCGTGCCCCGCTCGGAGGACTAGACCATGCTCTGTTTTGAAGGAAACAGAGCATGGTCCAGATTCCTTAGCGGCCGCATGCTTGGACCGAAAACCGGGTTCCACTTTTTCGGAGCATGCTCTAAGCGGATTAAAAGAAAAGCCCCGGTTCGGATGAACCGGGGCTTTTCTTGTTTCTGATGCCTGCGGATTATTCCGCCGGCTTGGTCTCGACCTCGTCCTTGCCCTGAGCGCGGAAGAGCGGCGAGATCAGCTTGCCGAAGAAGTTCGATACCTTGTCGATCAATACATAGACGACCGGCACGTACAGCAGCGACAGCAGGGTCGAGGTGATCAGACCCCCGATCACGGCGACCGCCATCGGCTGACGGAAACTGTCGATACCGACCGCGACCGGGATCATGCCGACGCCCATGGCGATCGTCGTCATGACGATCGGGCGCGCCCGCTTGCGCGACGCCTCAACCAGGGCCTCCTCACGCTTCATGCCGCCCTTGATCGCAACCATGGCATATTCCACCAGCAGGATCGAGTTCTTGGCCGCGATACCGACCAGCATGATCAGGCCGATAAAGGCCGGCATGGACATGCTCATCCCGCACAGGATCAGTCCTATGAAGGCGCCGCCGAAGCTGAGCGGCAGGGCCAGGATGATGGTCAGCGGGTGGCTGAACGATCCGAACAGCAGCACGAGAACGACGTACATCAGGCCGATGCCTGTCAGGATGGCGATGACGAAGTTCTTGCCCATGTCGGCAAAGTCCTCGACGTTCGGGTTCACCTGGACGCGGACGCCCGGATACTTCGCCTTGTCGGGGTTGGCCATGCCTGCGCGAATATCCTTCATGACCTGGGTATTCTCGACAGCCTTGTCGGCCACGCCGGTCGGCACACCGTTAAGGTCGGCCTTGACGGTCGCCGACCGGACGCGATCGAGACGGTTGATCTGGATCGGACCGGCGCCAAAATGAATGTCGGCGACCGCGCTCAGCGGCACCGATGTGCCGGCGCGCGTCGGCACCATCATGGTCGACAGGTTGGTGACCTCAGCCCGGGCGTCCGATTTCAGCATGACCCGGATCGGAATCTGACGGTCGCCTTCGTTGTACTTGGCCAGGATCTGATCGATATCGCCCATAGTCGCCACGCGCGCGGCCGAGCTGATGTCGGCGGTCGATACGCCCAGCAGCGCCGCCTGTTCAGGCTTGGGCGTGATGACGATTTCCGGCCGGGTCAGGTTGTCGTCCGATGACACATTGGTCAGTTCCGGCAGCGCCGCCATTTCCTGTTGCAGCTGGATGGCCGCATGGGTGAGGCTCTGGGCGTTTTCAGACACCAGGATGTAGGCCGCGCCGGTACCGCCGCCACCTTCGGAACCGAAGCTGGCATGCACGCCCGGATAGTTGCCGAGGGTCTTGGAGACGGCCTGTTCAAATTCCGCCTGGCTGACATCGCGTTTGTCCTGGGGCACCAGGTTCGCGATAATCGTTGCCTTTTCCATTTCCATGGTGGCGAAGGTGCCGACGACCTCTGGCCGCTTGCGGAGATCGGCGCTCAGCTTCTTCACAGCCTCATCGGTTTCCTGCAAGGTCGATCCGGGCGGGAGCGACACGTTCATGACCGACATCGACACATCGCCCGCCGGGATATTGTCGCTGGGAATCATGACCAGCATGGCGATCGAGCTGGCAAAGAAGCCGAAGCTGAGCAGAACCACCACAAACTTGTGACGTAGCGACCAGCGCAGGCTCTTCAGGTAGGTGTCCATCCAGAATGGCTTGTCTTCCTTGTGCTTGCCATTGTCGCGCAATAGATAAGCGCCCATGAGCGGCGTCAGGGTCCGCGCCACGACCAGCGAGAAGAAGACGCTGACACAGCAGGCAATGGCGAAGCTCTTGAAGAACTGGCCGACAATGCCCGGCATAAAACCGGTGGGCGCGAAGACGGCGATGAGCGTCGCGGTCGTTGCCACGACGGCCAGGCCGATTTCGTCGGCGGCTTCGATAGCCGCTTGGTAGGGCGGCTTGCCTTCGCGGATATGGCGGACGATGTTTTCGATTTCCACGATTGCATCGTCGACCAGGATACCAACGGTCAGGGCCAGGGCCAGCAAAGTCACGACGTTGAACGACTGGTTCGTCGCCAGCATCACGAAGAAGGTGGGCAGCAACGACATCGGCATCGCCATGGCCGACACAAAGGTCGCCCGCCAGTCGCGCAGGAACAGCCACACGACCACGACCGCAAGAAGCGCGCCGATCAGCAGGGCTTCCATTGACGAGGTAAAGCTCTGATTGACCTCGTCAACCGACGAAGCCACCTGCTCGATGCGCAGGTTCTTGTTTTCCGTCTTCAGCTTGGCGATGACTTCACGCACCTGCTTGGCGACGTGCGCTTCAGAGGTGCCACGCGTCCGCTGAATGTCGAAGCCAACCACTTCCTCGCCATTATAGCGGGCACGGGCGCGCGGTTCGGACCATGAATCGACGACCTCGCCGAGATCGCCCAGGCGAACGCTGGAACCATTCGGCAGGGCAATGCGACGGTTGGACAGTTCGGCGACGCTGTTGGCGCCACCGACCGTGCGGATGTTCTGCTCGGTCGTACCGACATTGAAGCGTCCGCCCGGCATGTTGACGTTCTCGGAGCGCAGCTGATTGCTGATTGCCGCTGCCGTCACGCCTTGCGCCGCCAGCTTGGACGGATCGAGTTCGATACGGATTTCGCGGTTCACGCCGCCTTTCCGGTTCAGTTGCGACACCCCTTTGACCGCCAGCACGCGCTTGGCGACGTCGTTGTCGACGTACCAGCTCAGCTGCTCCGGCGTCATGTTGTCGGCGCGGATGACGTAGGTCAACAATGCCTGGCCTTGCGCGTTCTCGACGCGTGAGACAATCGGATCCTGAACGTCGGCCGGCAGGTTGCCACGCACGCCCGCGACGGCATTACGGACGTCGTTCGTTGCTTTTTCAAGGTCGACGCCCAACTGGAACGTAACGACGGTGGTTGAGGCCCCTTCATTGACGTAGGACTGGCTGTGGCGCACCCCACCGAGGCCCGCGACCGAATCCTCGACAATGCGCGTCACCTGGTTTTCCAGTTCGGTCGGCGCTGCGCCTGAACGAATGACGGTGACCACGACCATGGGGAAGTCGACGTCGGGCCAGTTGTTGACCCGTATGGAGCTAAAGCCCATTGCGCCGACAATCGTCATCATCAGAAAGAAGACGATGGTCGGGATCGGGTTGCGGATCGACCAGGACGATATCTGGAAGCCGCCCGTGGACGCCTTCGCGGCGTTTTCGTAGTGATTGCCTGCCGACATGGCTTAAGCTCCCGTAGCGCCGGCCGGAGCCGCGGCCGCCTGGAGCTTGACCTTGTCGCCGTCGTTCAGGAAGCCGGCGCCCGTGGTGACGACGCGGTCACCCGGTTGTAAGCCTTCGCGGACGATGACGTTCTTGCCGGCCTGGCCGCCAAGGGCAACCTTGCGGCGATGGGCCTTGCCGTCGGCACCGACGACAAAGACGCCCGGCGTGTTCTCCGAATAGACCACAGCCACCTGCGGAACGGTCGTAACGCTTTGCGTGCCAACATTAATCTGACCCGAAGCGAACATGCCGGGGCGCATGCCCGACGACCACGGCACCGAGATGCGGGCGTAGCCAAGGCGGGTCGCCGGATCGACCATGGGGGTAACGATACGGACCGAGCCTGTAACCGCGCCAGTTGTGTTGGTCGTCACGGTCGCCGGCATGCCGGCCTTGATCATGCCCAGTTCGCTTTCGACGACTTCCATATTCAGTTCGATACGGCCGTCGCGGACAATCTTGAAGAGTTCCGCGCCCGGCTGGATGACCTGGCCCAGAACGGCCTTGCGCGACGAGATCACGCCTGCGACCGGCGCACGCACGGTTGCCAGAGACAGCTGCGTCTGCGCAGTCGCCAGAGCGGCTGCGGTCGTTTCCTGGTTGGCGAAGGCCTGATCCAGAGCGGCGGCCGACAGATATTGCTTGTCGTGAAGTTCCTTGGCGCGCGCATAGGCCTTGCTCGCCTGGTCGGCTGAAGCCTTGGCCTGGCGGACCTGGGCCTGCAGCAGCACGTCGTTCATCTTCAGCAGGGGCTGGCCCTTGGCGACGCTCTGGCCTTCATCGACCAGCAGGGCGACGGCGGTCAGGCCGCCGGTTTCGGCGCCGATCGGCACTTCCTGCCAGGCGCTGATCGTGCCCGAGCCGCTGACCGCGACGGGTGCTGTATCCTGGCCGGCCGTGACATAGTTCACAAGCGTGGCATTCGCCGGCGCCACCGACTTGGCCTTGGCCTCATCCTTGTGCTCGCATCCGGACAGCCCCCCAGCAAGCACAACACAAAGACCGGCCGCCAGCAGCGGGCCCTTACCCTTAGTCAACCCCATGAACATACCATCGATCCCAGTTTTTTTCGTTATCAATCCGAGCTGGGCAGAATCGGGAGCACTGCCAGTCTTCGAATCGCCCATGAAAACGCGCCACACCCTTCATGGATGCAGCCTACCCCAATGCAACAAAGGTGCACATATTGCACCGCAAGACTTAATTTGCCACTAAACTCGCCTTACGGGAAGTGCGGCAGACCCACGTTACGAAAATATTTCCTGCGAAGTCGCATGGAAATGTCACACCTACTGTCACAGACACCCAAGCCCATATCTGTCAGCAGGCTTATAAAAGCGGTCGGCCGACATGGCGCTCACCGCCCCTCAGGCTGATTTTACCCCTTTACCTGGCACCGCTCTACTTGGCAGCCTTGAACTTGGCAGCCTTGAACTTGACCGTCCTGAACGCCGCCTTGACCTCGGCGCCCTTGGCGTCCTTCAGGACACTGCAGTTGCGCATGTTTTCCAGCATCCGGTTGAAGGACAACTCGCCCCGGCCCGCGGCCTGAACCTTGGGACGCATGATACGCTCTATCTCATCCGCCTTTTCCGCCGAGCAGTAGGTGCCTGGCAGCGAGGCCACCTTGCCCGCCGCGAAAATGCCGGTGCGTGCCGAAAACGCCTCGTAATTGGTCTTCAGCCAGTCATATGCCTGGTCGCGCGTCGTATCGTAGGCGAACAGCCCGCCCATCAGGGCCAGCTTGTCCGGGGTGCGCAGGCGCGGATCGTCGAGCCCGCCGTCCAGCAGCCAGTCGGCCGTTGCCTTTGTGGCCCCGGCGGTCACCGCCCCAAGCGCGCGGGCGCGGAACAGCTCGTCCTTGGTGGTCAGCACACGCTCCAGCATCGCCTTGGCGACCGGCAACCCGCCCTCTTCGACGTATACGGCCAGGGCACGGAAGGTATAGGCTTGGTCAAGCGCGGAGGCGTCGCCGGCCAGGTAGGCCACGGCGGCGGCGTTCAGCGTTTTGCGAACGGCCGGATCGTGTGCTTCGTCGGCGACAAGGCCGACCAGCGACTGGCGCAGCTTCTGGCGGTCGGGGGTGTCGGCCTTATGCGCGCCGGCCTTCGGGTCAAAGCCCATGGCACTGAGGCGCGGGGCATAGATGCCGCCGATGACGCGACGATAATCACCAAGCTCCGCCGCGCCCAGGAAGCCTCTGGTCCGGAAATAGCCCAGACGGTCGCCACCATCGACGGCGACGTTGGAGTCCTGGTTATCGACCATTACCCGTGCGGCGGCGATCAGGTGGCCGGTGTCGATGCGGCCGGCATTGAACTGTGCCCACAAACTGTCGGTTGCGGCAATCCCCTCGCCGGCCGGCAGCTTCGCGCCCGTCGCGATCAAGGCGTCCCAGTCGCCCGGTGTCAGGTTGAAGCGGTAATAGCCCGTACCGCCGGCATTGGGCATGAAGGCGCCCTTCCCCGGCATCTTTACTTCCTGCGTCGTCTTGTCGAGCAGGGTGCAGGCACGCGCCGCATCCTGGCGGATGCACAGGGGCACGATCCAGGTCTGGGCGGGCAGCGTCGTCCCAAGCTTGCTGTAGCGCGACTGGGTGGCGATCACCTTGCCGCCATCATGGCGGAAATCGACCACCGGCACGCCTTGCTGGCCGATAAAGCTCTTCATGGCCGCCAGGACGCGCGGCTCCTTGGCGGCGTCGGCCAGGGCGCCGAAGAACTCCTCAGTCGTGGCATTGCCGTGCGGATGCCGCGACATATGCAGGCGCACGCCGTCGCGGAAGGTGTTGTCACCAAGATAGGCCGCGACCATGGCGACGACGTGACCGCCCTTGCCGTAGGTAATGGTGTCGAACGCGGAGTCGATGTCGCCGTTATTGGCGATCGGTTGGTGAATCGGCCGGCCGATCTTCAGCGAATCGGTGTTCATCGCCACGAAGCCCTCATTGGTCGCGCCGATGCCGATGTTCAGCTCCGGCCGCCATTCGTCACCGATGCGGTAGCCCATCCAGTTGGCGAAGCTCTCGTTCAGCCAGATGTCGTCCCACCAGGCGGGCGTCACATAGTCGCCGAACCATTGGTGTGCCAGTTCGTGGGCGACGACCATGCCGAAGGTCTGTTTCTGGGTCGTCGAGGCATTGTCGTCGAGCAACAGGATATTGTCGCCATAGATGTCGGCGCCGGCATTTTCCATGGCGCCCGGCATGACCGGCGACGCGATCTGGTCGAGCTTGGGATACGGGAAACCCATGTCGAAATAGGCTTCCAGGTGCTTGATGATCGGCTTGGTCTCTTCCAGCGCGTAGTTCAGCCTGTCCTTGCCGGGCTGGGTCGCCAGGATGCGGATTGGCAGTTCGTGGGCGCGCTGCGGCGTCGGCGGGATCTTGCCTTCGGCGACCGCGAACGGGCCGGCGACGAAGGCGACCAGATAGGTCGGCAGCGGCACAGTCGGCATGAAGGTGTGCTTTACCATATCACCAACCTTGACGCTGCCGGTTTCCGGCGCGTTCGAGGCAGCGACCGCGTCCGCCTTGGTCGTCAGGCTGACGGTGAACGGCGTTTTAAAGCCGGGCTCGTCGAATGAGGGAAAGACGGCGCGGGCATCGATCGACTGGAGCTGCGACCAGGCGTACCATTGGTCGGCGACCTTGATGCGGTAAAGGCCGGCGGGACCGTCGCCGAATGGCGCGTCATAATCGAATTTCAGCGTCACCTTTCCGGCTTTGAGAGGCGTGGCGAAGGTCACGCGCGCTACGCCCAGCGGCTCAAGCTGTTGCCAGGTGACGGCAATCTCCTTGCCGTCCTGCACGGCAACGGCCTTGGTGACGTTAAGATCGCGACCGTGCATGTAGAGCGAGGCCGAGGCGGACTTCAGCGTGACGTCGATTTCGGTATGGCCGGAAAAGCGTTCCGTGTCCGGATTGACCACCAGGTCGATGCGATAGTCCAGGGGCGTTGCGGTGTCCGGCAGCTTCCCGAGCGGAATATCGACCGGCAGGGCCTGGGCAGATGGCGCGGCGCGCGCCGCAGGTGTCTCGGCGAGAGCCACGCACGGAAGGATAAACGCAGCGGCAGTGGCAAGCAGGAACGAACGCATGACAAAATCCTGGAACAGAAAATCTGGTCAGGCCTAACACGGGGCCTTTGTGAACAATAGTTAACAAACGGAAAGGTTTCATTTTTGACGATCTTTCCACATCGCCATCACTCTTGAACAAAGGGTTAATTCGCCCTACCCTGAAACTGGGGTGCGTCACGGATCAGGAGCTCTGGATGAGATGGGATTTGGGCCGCACCAGCGGCGTGCAGGATCGGCGCGGCATGGGTGCGGGCGCCATTGCCGGTGGCGGCGGAATTGTTACGATCGTCGTGGCCCTTATTGGCTACTTCGTGTTCGGAATAGATCCACGCACCTTCCTCGACACAGCGCAGACCACGCAATCCGTCAGCCGCACGGAAGCGGTCCAGGAGGCTGCGTGCCCGGAAGGTGACGAAGCGTGCCGCTTCGCCGATGTCATCCATACCTCGACTATCGACACCTGGAAGCCCCTGTTCCAGGCGCGTAACCAAACCTATCGTCCGTCGCAGATCGCGCTTTATACCGGTGGCACGCCGACCGGCTGCGGCATGGGCCAGTCGGCCATGGGACCGTTCTACTGTCCGGCCGACGACACCATCTATATCGACCTGACCTTCTTCCATACGCTTGAAAAGGACCTGGGCGCGCAGGGCGATTTTGCCATGGCTTACGTCATCGCCCACGAAGCCGGCCACCACGTCCAGAACGTGTTGGGCGTCAGCGAGAAGGTCCAGGCGGCCCAGCAGCGCCTCAGCGAACGCGAAGGCAATGCCCTGTCAGTGCGGCTCGAGCTCCAGGCGGACTGCTATGCCGGCATCTGGGCCAGGCAATCGAACACCAAGCTGAACTGGCTGGAAGCTGGCGACGTCGAGGAAGGCCTGCAGGCCGCAGCGGCGGTCGGCGACGACACGCTGCAAAAACGCGGTCAGGGCATGGTGGTGCCGGACAGCTTCACGCACGGAAGCTCAGCCGACCGGATGAAATGGTTCAAGACCGGTTACGACAGCGGCAATCCTGCCATGTGCGATACATTCGGGGCGTAACGCTAGGACTCCGGCAGCGCCGCGTTCAGTGCGGCGCCAGTGTCTCGCAGCGCTTCCGCCGCCGACTTGGCGACATGGGCTGCGGCCTTGGGCGACATCAAAGCCGCCGTCTTCATGCTGGCGTGGGTCACGCCGGCCAGGCGTGCCACCGCCATCTGACGATAGTTGTCGAAACCCTGGACCATGCAGGCGCCGGCCGAAGCCTTGGCGGCGGTACTGAGCGCGCCGAGATAGTCCTTCAACGCGTCTTCGTCGCGCTTGACGCCGTCATATTCGATGCAGACGCCCGACAGGCCGCACTTGTTGAGCGTCGAGATAACCTTGCGATCCGGACTGACGGAGCCAACCACCGTCATGCAGAACGGCTTGATCATCGAGACGATTTCAAGCACGCGGTGCGGCGGCACGCCGTCCAGGCCACGCACCTCGAACAGAACCTTGAGGCCCAGTTCGGCGGCGGCGCGCGCCACCTCGGTCGTGATCTTCTGACGCGCCCGGGCCGACGCAAAGGTCGAAAACGCCGCCGGCACGACCATCATCATCTTGCGCTGTTCAGCCGTCTTCAGCTTGAGCAACTTCAGGCCCTGGTCGATATTCGTCAGGTCGACGTGCTCGCGCAGGTTCCAGTCGAGATTGGCCAACCCCTTGCGGTCCAGCAGGGTGTTGTCGATATTCTCCATCACCATGGCTTCGAGGCGATGGCCGATCATGACCATCTTCTTCATCTCGAACAGGGGTTCGACGGCACTCGCGACCTTGAGGTTGCGGCCGCCATAGGTCACTGTCGCGGCGACGATGACGGGACGATTGGCGGCCTGCGCCTGCGCGCCAGCGCCGCCGGCAGCATCGCCGCCCGCTTCGGGGCTGAATTGTCCGCTACGGGTCTTGAGCGGACCCTGATCGGCCTCGCCGGGCCCAAACCAGGTGTTGAGATCGATCTTCTTCAGCATGAAGGCATCGACGTCTTCGACGTGAACCTCGTAGATCGGTACATCAAGCGACGACATATCGCCGACAAAGAAGCCGCACAGGTCACGCCAGATATCGGCAACGGCCAGGGCGCCCTTGCGCGAACCGACGGATGGCATCAGCGCCATCCAGGCGTCGTCATTGATCTTGATGCACCAGTTCGGCTCTTCAAACTGCCGTTCGAATGTCGTCTTCAGGTGCTGGAATACAAATTCGGACTTGGAGTCCCACTTGGCGCCAAGGCGCACGATCAGCGTGTCGAGCTTCAGCAGGAAGGCCCGGCCGGTGATATCGACCTTGGTTTCGCGAAGGCGCTCGACGATGACCACCGCGTCTTCACGGACCAGCGGCAACTTTTCGGCGCCGGACGCATATGCGGCCAGGTCTGCGGGAACAGCTGGATCAGTATCGGACATGCAACGCCCTTGTGGGGACTACTAACAACAATCTGCCACCCTAAGACGGGTCAATTGAAACAAGATTAACAACCGCGTCAAAAATCTGAAAAACTGTAGGTTCGGCAAATACAACTCAAACCTTTCGCGGCATTAAACAAGTGTTCACCATGCCCTGTCAGATTCCGTTAAAGATATTTCCGCCTGTCGGGTCAGAGACGCCTTGCGCACGCAACCCCTTACCGTATCCGAGTTCTCCCCTGCCGCCGCCGCCGCGCCGCTCACCATAGCGCGCCCGCCTGTTCACGCCCGCGACTTCCACGCCCCGCCCAGGCACATCTGGCTGGCGCACAGCCAGGCGCGTCCGGTTGAGCGCATAAGCGGCCCACCCCAGTCTATCCAGTCGCTTCAGGACCTGGTCGTCCAGCTGTGCCAAATGCCGGTGGACCTCGCCGCGCCGCTGATCGGTGGCCAGTTGCCATCGCTCGACACCTCGGCCCTGCTGGCGCTGATTGCCGCGACGGGCGAGTCTCACCATCTGCTGGTCGCCCGCCGCACCGATCTGGACGCCCGTGTCATCAAGGCCCTGATCCGCGCCAATTCTGACGCTGTGCTGGTGGCGCTGGCGGAAAACCACGCCTTGCGCTTCGGCGACGACGATCAGACCGCACTGGCACGGCTGGCCCACGACCGCCCGCAACTGCGGACCGCCCTGCTGCGCCATCCCGCCCTGTCGCGCGTCAGCCGCCGCCTCGTCGCCGGCTACGGCCTGAGCGAAGACAATCTGAAGCTTGTCCGAATCTTGCGCGCCGGCCGTTCCGACCGCTTTGTCCTCGAAAGCGCGCGCCGGCTCGACTGCGAAGCGACGCAATTGCAGCGCGCCCTCACCGGGTCATCGTCCGCTCCATTAGCGCTGCTGTGCTGTGCGCTTGGCCTCGATCGAGCGATCTTCCTCAATCTTTTGCCGCACTGGCAGTCAGCCCATCCCGGCGATGCCGATTGCAATGCCGGGCACAGGCCGCTGATCCTGTCGATTTTCGGCCTGTCTCCGGCCGATGCACAGCGAAAGCTTCTCGCTGCTGCCTAGAGCGATATGTCAAAAAGTGTGCAGCGGTTCTTTGGCTTAATATCGCGACAAAACAAAACCTAAAGCGATATGCCAAAAAGCGTGCAGCGGTTCTTTGGCTTAATATCGCGACAAACAAAACACCAGAGCATGATTACCGTTCGACCTAAACGCATCACGCTCCAGGCACAACTCATATCGCCTGAGTTGATTTTCCTTAGACTTTTTCCGACAAACCGGGTTAGACCTTGGTCATGTCCCTTCGTCTCGACTTCACCGCCTCCGACCGCCCCGAAGCCCAGGCCGCCTGCGCCAGGCTCAAGGCGCTCTATGGATCGGCGGCCAAGCCGGATGTCGTGGTCGCGCTGGGCGGGGACGGTTTCCTGCTCCAGACCGTGCATAAATACCTGCGTGAACAGATCCCGATCTTCGGCATGAACCGGGGCAGCGTGGGCTTCCTGCTCAATGACTTTTCCGAAGACGCGCTGGTCGAGCGCATCCTCAAGAGCGAAAGCACCCTGATCAGCCCGTTGAGCATGACGGCGCGCGATCGCGATGGCCGTGACCACCAATCCCTCGCCTTCAACGAAGTCTCGATCCTGCGCCAGACCCACCAGGGTGCCAAGCTGCGCATATTCATTGACGAGACCGTCCGCCTCGATGAACTGATCTGCGACGGCGCCATGGTGGCCACGCCCGCCGGATCGACCGCCTATAACCTTTCGGCGCACGGCCCGATCATTCCCCTGACCGCCAAGGCCCTGGCCCTGACGCCGATCAGCGCCTTCCGGCCCAGGCGCTGGCGCGGCGCCATCCTGCCGCACACGGCGCAGGTCCGCTTCGAGGCACTGGAGGTCGACAAGCGCCCGATCAGCGCCACGGCCGATACGTTCGAAGTGCGCAATGTCGTCTCCGTTGACATCTCCGAGGCCGATAACCTGAAGGCTACCCTGCTGTTCGACGCCGGCAACGGCTACGACGAACGCGTCATGGCCGAGCAATTTGCCTCGTAAACGCTTACGTCATGCGAAATGTACAATTTTTCGCTAACTATTAGCTCTTCTTAAACCCGGCAGCAGTAAGGTCGCACGACAAGACAAGCGTCCAAAGGTCACAGTACCATGCCAATGCCGGAAAAAGCCCAAATCATCCAGGTCCCGAACACCCTGCGCGCCAAGGTTGGCGGCCGCCTGGGCGGGATCGACGCCGACGCCATTGCCAAGGCCGAAGCTGCCCTGGCCGATCTGTCCGAACACTTCGAAGACTGGCTGATGGATGAAATTCGCAAGCTCGAAGACGTTCAGGCACTCATCAAGTCCGAAGGCTATACCGACGCGCACAGCGAGCAGCTCTTTTATCGCGCTCATGATCTTAAAGGCCTCGGCACGACCTACGGCTACCCATTCATTACCCGCATCGCCGGTTCACTGTGCAAGATGCTGGACGAAGATGAAAAGCGCAAGCTGGCGCCGCGCCGGCTGGTCGATGCCCACCTCGACACCATCCGTGCCATCGTTCGCGACCAGATCAAGGCTGACAATCACCCGATGGGCAAGATCCTGGCTGAAACCCTGGAAGTGCGCGTCAAGGAACACCTCGACTCGATCGGTCGCAACACCTGATCCCTTCCCTCTAGTGAATTAGAAAAAAGCCGCCGGTTACCCCGGCGGCTTTTTTGTTCTTGTGCGCCTTTAAGCCGCCTTGACAAGCGCGGCTTCCGGCCCGGAAGTCTGTTCCGGCGTCTGCGTGCCCCACTTGCGGCCCTTGGAGTCGCGGTCGAGGCGCTCATAGAGATAGATCAGATCTTCGCGTGGTGCGAACGGCACCTGGGTCAGGAAGCGCTCGATCAGGCGCTCCTGGAAGCTGATCGCGTCGAGATGGTTGGCTTCAGCGTGCAGGGTGCGCCAGGTATCGACGGCAATCCTGAAGGTCTGGAACAGCCGCGCCGGCATCCCCGCCCGGTCGTAGATGGCGCGCAGGCCCAAGGATCCGGCGTCGTGCACCATCAGCCAGGTCCGGTCGTGCGACACGCCCGACAGCTCGGCCAGGCCGTGTTCGAAGAACGGCATGTGGCCACGCGCCAGGGCACGCAGCATCAGGGACGGCGTCAAACGCCCATTGGCGGAAAGATGCTTGACCAGCTCGGACGGGTCGCGGCTGGCGCCCGAGGCATCGGCCATGTCGAGCGTGGCGCGTTCCTGGGCGGCATTGACCAGTTCTACCGCCGTTTCCGGCTTGATAGCGTGGCGCGTCACCAGATGTTCGCGCATGGCGGCGCTGACCATGTGCACCAGGCGCTCGCTGATCGCCACCGGCAACGTGGCGCGGTTGATCAGGACGCTGTGCAGGACTTCGGACTCGCCAAAGCGGTCGACGACCTTGCCCATGCTATTTTCCGAGAAGCGCGCATTGTCGTTGGCACAGGCAATGACCACGGCCTCTTCGACTGCATTTTCGGCCAGGGCCGACGTCACGGTTTCCGACAGCGTGTCGCGCTTGGCGATGGCGATCTGGCGCGTGGCGCCGCCGCTGCGGATGATTTCGCTGAGATCCTTGTCGGTGAACAAAGGCGAGTGGCTGAGCAGCGGCACGGCGACGCTGGCCACGTCCTGGGCGAGCGTCATGGCGACGTCGTGTGGCACCAGGTCCGACGTGCGCAGGGTCACCGCCAGGGCGCGGCGTACCAGCTCGGCGGCATCATGCGCCATCATGCGAATTATTTCCTGAGCGGCGGCACGATCGCCGTCATTCAGTTCGGCGCGCTCTATGACGCGACAGATCTTGTGCGTTGCCACGGCGCGATCGTCGGCGTTCTCGCTTTTGACCAGACGCTGGATGTCGGTCTGCGACAGGGGGCTGCGAGCCTGGGACGCTGAACTTTGGACAGATGGCGCATTCATTGGCGAATCCTTCGGGGCGGGTCCTTTCCGGGACCCCCAATTTTCGCGCGTTTTGACTAACGAATCCTTTACTCGTGTGATCACGCTTCCGGCACGACATGTGAATATTCGCGCCCAAAATCTTTAAAAGGTAAACCCGGCGGCAATCTCTGTCTGGTAGAGTGCGGACATGACCGCGTCCTCAGTATCTCCTCATACCGTCCTGCTCGACTACGGCCTGCGTGCGCAGGCCCGCATGTTCCCCTACACCCTCGGCTTTTTCGGCGTCGGCCTGCCCCTGTTTATATGGGCTGCGGCAACCAGTGTCTCGCCGTGGCTGATGACCATCTACATCCTGCTGATGTGCGCCATCTGGCCGGCCTTTATGGTCCTGCGAAACCGCTCGGAAGCCCTGGCCGAAGCGCCGCGCACCGAAGTCAATGTCCGGGCCCGCCTGCTGCGTCACGGACTGGGTGGCGGGCTGTGGGCCATGTGCCTGACCGTCATCAGCCTGACGTCGGGCGGCAACAGTCCCGGCGCCGACGTCATGATGATGATCTGCGCCGGCGCGGCGGTCAGCATCATCTTTTTCTGCACGCCTGTCCTGCTTCACTTGCTGATCATCGGGCCGGCCGCGCTTCTGGGACCTATTCTTGTTCTTTACAGCACCCGGGCGGATACCAGTTCGGCGCCGCTGATGACCGGCGGCCTGATCCTGGCCTTCGCCATGTCGCTGGTGCTCAACCGCCATATGCGCGAACATTATATTCTGCAGGTCAGCGCGCTCGACGCCGCCCGCGACCGCGAAGACGCGACGGCTGCCCGTGTGGCGTTGATGGAAACCCTGTCGCGCGAGGTCAAGACCGGCCTTAACGGCATCGCGCATCACCTGACGCAAGGCGCGGCCAGCCTGGCCCGTGCCCCTGCCCCGCGCCGCCTGGTCGAAACGGCCCTGGATGAGGTGGCGCGTCTGCAGACCATCCTGGTGACGACACTCGACAATGACGAGGCGGAAGCCGGGCACATCGCCGTCGAGCGCCTGCCGCTCGATATCGAACTGATCTGCGAGCGGGTCATGGCGGGGTTCACCGCCCTGGCCCAGAGCAAGGAGCTCAGCCTTACCCTTACGGCGGACCTGCCCGCATCCGGCAGTGCGCTCGGCGATACCCATCGGGTAGAGCAAATCCTGGAACACCTCGTCAGCAATGCCTTGCAGTATACGCAGCTTGGCCGCGTCGAAATTCGCCTCGGCCAACCCGAAGGCACACATGCCGTACGTATAGAAGTCGTCGATTCCGGCCCCGGCCTGTCGCCCGAAGAGGTCGAACAGGCTTTCGCGCCCTATCAACGCATCGCCCGCACCTCCGCAGGCTGCCCCGGCGCCGGTCTGGGCCTCAGCCTGTCGCGCTCACTGGCAACGCTGATGGACGGCGACATGGGCGCGCAATCGACCCCAGGCGTCGGCTCGAAGTTCTGGCTGGACCTGCCTTACGACGCGCTGGCCACCGCGCCTGCCCGTCCGGTCGAGCCCGAGGCCGAGGCCACCGAAACTGAACGCTTCCTGCGCGTGCTGCTGCTTGCCAACGATTCCCTGCGTGCGGCGCAGTTGCGCGACCAACTCGAGGAGATGGGCCACCGCTGCCTGACCTCGACCTCGCGGGAGCGCGCCCTGGCCCTGGCGAAAAAAGGCGGGCTGGACGCCTGCATCATCGCGACCGGCAGTTTCGAGAACCTGCACGAAGATGCCAACCGGCAAACGCTCGACGCTTTCCTGGGCGGGCTGCGCGCGACGCAGGAAGAGGCGCGGCTCAGGATCGTCGCCCTGCTGCCGAACGGCGACCAGGCTGAGGACCTGCAAATGCTGGGCGTCAAGCCACTGTTGCTGCCGCACAATCGCGAAGGGCTGTACCGCGCCCTGGCATCGGACTGATTTGGGCGCAATGCTTAAGAACCACTGCACTCCTGGGTTTAGCATTACGGCTAACCGCTGTATCCACCGGTCCCGCCAAACGCCTTCATCAGCGCCTCACGCTTCCCCTCACCGCCCTCGTCTTCCGGCCCGAAGGCCGACAGGAGCTGGGCGTTGAACAGCATGCCCGGCTCGTTCTCGCCATTGCCGAACACCAGTTGCATGATGGCGGAATCGGCGCGCAGCTTGTCGAGGCGCGCCACGACCTGCGGGTTGCCGAAGGCTTCATTGGCCGGCCGGGGATCGGTGGAGGCCTGAAGCGTCATGGGCTCGCTACCGCCGGTCTTCGTCAACCGCGCCGTGACCTCGGCGACGCTCAAGGCATTGCCCTTGCGGTAGAAAATGGTCGGGTTGGCGCGCGCCGCCGCCGGAAACAGCGCCGCCGCCGAAGCGCCGGGGCGATTGGCATTGGCAGTGATCAGGTCCGCCGCGCCATCGGGCCCCAGAAAGTGGGCGACATAAAGCTCGCCCTGCGTTGCATCCCGGCCGATCCGTCCTTTGAGATAGGCGGCGTGGCCGGCTGTCATTTCCGCCGCCATGACGGCATTGGCGTCGGCATTATAGCGCAGCCCCAGCACCTGCTTGCGCATATCGTTGGCAACGTGGAAGCGACCGTCCCGTCCGCGCGTAATGTGTTCGGCAAAGCCGCCATAGCCGTGCTTGGCGCCCTTGGTTTTCAGGACGCCAAGCCAGGTCTGTTCGATAAACTGGAACAGGCCGGCGGCCGAAGAGGTCGGTGCCTTGGCGTGCGGATTGAGCGAGCTTTCGCGCTTGGCGGTCTTGACCAGATAGCTGAAATCTACGCCAGTGGCCTCAGCCGCGCGCTGCAGGGAGCCCATCACACCTGACGCGATTCCACTGGCGCCCGCTTCCGCGGCGCGCCCAAGCTGACTCATAACGGATGGGCTACTCGGTAACGGCATGGGCAAATTTTGCCCCATGCATGGTTAATATGGCTTTAAAATCGGTTCGGGTCGTAGAGGACAGCGTCCGGGTCGGGGGGCTCGCCCGTGATCAAAGCCAGCAACAGCTGCGCCGCGTAGGGCGCGAAGATGTAACCATTGCGCCGCATACCAACCGCGACATAGACCCCGCTGGTATCGCGCCCGATCAGCGGCCACGAATCCGGCGTCGAAGCCCTGACGCCGGTTTTCGGCGTGGCAACGCCCAGATCTATAGACGGCAACATGCCCGTCGCCCGCGCTTTGAGATCTGCTACAACCTCAGGCTCAACCGCCCGGTCCTCCTGGCCGAACTGCATGGTTGCGCCAAACTTGGCCATGGTGACGTGGTCGGCCAGATATCCGCCCGCCCAGCGCAAGGTCCCCTGCCCGCCCTGGCCTTTCAGGTCGAGCAGATGGCCTTTTACCGGTTCCAGCACTTTCAACGAAGGCACTGAAGCCGCGAGTGCCTTGGCGCCAAACCCGGCGGCCACAACGACATGGTCGGCCGTCAGGACATCGCCCGTCGCCAGTCTTACTGTCGTCGCGGATACGGCAGTGACCTCCGCAGGCAATATCTCGCCCTCCTGGGCGAGGACATGCGCCTTCAGGCTTTCGAGCACCTCGTGTCCCGACAGGAGCCAGTCGCCGGTCACTTCGACACCGTCCATATCGCCGGCTATACCTTTAAGCTGGTCGTCGGTCAGGGCGTGAAACGGTACGCCCATGGCCTTGAGGCGCGGCGTGGTTATGTCGCTCAAATTGTCGCTCTGGTACCAGACGTAGCGGCTGCGCGCGTCATCTCGCGTCTTTTCCAAAGCAGCGCGAACGTCGACGGGCCATACCTCCATAAGGTCGATCCAGGCCTGCTGCGCCCTGTGCAGGCGGACATAGGCGACGTCAGGCTCGAACTCACCCAGAGCTTCCAGCGCCGGCGCGATCATGCCGGCGGCAATCCCCGATGCCGTATCGCCGCTGGCGTCGCGCGCAACGACGCGGACTTTGAATCCCCTCGCCTGCGCCGCCACGGCAAGGCACAGGCCGGTAATGCCGCCACCGACGATGATCAGGGATGTTTCGGAAATCGCCATGGAGTGCGCCGGCAAATGAAGGACCTGCCGTCGCCTGACACAATCCGGCGAAGGCAGTCATACGGCATGTCGGCTAGAATAATCTTGGGCCCGAGGGGCCGCCAATCTGGCGATGGTACCGTCTGCTGGTTTCGAACCAGCTACCTCCAGAGCCACAATCTGGCGCTCTACCAAGTGAGCTAAGACGGCACGTCATCGCGAGGAGCGTGTCTCTAACGCGAGAGGGCGCAGCGATCAAGCCCGAATTTGCCTTTATGCAAAGACAGGTCAGTTATAGCCCTTCTCAGCGATATAGGCCTTCAGGTCGTTGATCCGCGTCTTGTCTGACGGGTGGGTCGACAGGAACTGTGGCGGCGCGCCGGTTTTCTGCGCCGACATGTTCTCCCATAGCGCCACGGACTCGGATGCGCGATAGCCGGCCTTGACCATCAGGTCGACGCCGATCTTGTCGGCCTCCGATTCGTGCTTGCGCGAATAGGGCAGCAGGAAGCCCAGAGCCGCCCCCATCCCACCATAGTTGGCAACGGCCTGCTGGACGCGCCCGCCGGTCGTGCGGGTGGCGATTTCGAGCCCCACCTGGGTGGCGGCCTGCTGCGAAGCGCGTTCCGCCGCATGGCGACCGATGACGTGGGCGGTTTCATGGCCGATAACCGCCGCCAGTTGGTCGTCGTTCTTCACCACCTTGAACAGGCCGGTATTGACGCCGACCTTGTTGCCCGGAATGACGAAGGCATTCGGCTGGTCGTTTTCGAACAGAACGTATTCCCACGGCGAGCCGCCCATACCGGCGGCCGCGACGATGCGGGAGCCGACCTTCTGCAACCGCGCGTTCAACACCGGATCGCGCGACACCTTCGCCGTCCTGAGCTGTTCCTGCCAGCCGGCCAGGGCGCTCTGCTCAAGCGCGCGCTCGTCGAACAGGATCAATTGCGACCGGCCCAGGGCCGAATTGCTTTCGCAGCCGGTCAGCCCCACGGCTGCGACACAAACGGCGGCCAGCGCCGCGCCTGCCTTAAACTTGCTTATGTGTTGCTTCATCGAGACTTCCCCCGTCGATCGTCCTGAACGTTATGTGCCGGACATTAGAGCGATATGCCGAAAAGTGTAAGCGGCTTTTGGCGTAAATATCGTCAAGGCAATAGCGCAGCGTTCATAAAAAGGCACTCCGAAATTGCTTTCGGAGTGCCCCAGACAGAACTGTTCAGCCTGTCAGTTCATCCGCCAGGCAACGGTCTGGCGGAGCACGGAGCCCACCTGGACATTGCCCTGGCTGATGTCGACGCGCCCCTTGTCCTGGACCATGCGAACGGTCGCAGCGCCGAAGCCGTAACCGCCTGGCTTTTCGCCGACGGCCGTGCATGAGACCCGGCCAGCAGTGTCCAGCACGACGCATTGCACCGTGGCGGAGCCTTCGACCTCGTCTTCCTCCGCACGCGGTGGATAGTAGTGGGTAAGCGCCGCACTATCCGGAAAACGGCTCCACCGCGCAGCAACGACAACCGGCTGAGCCGGAGCGTCAGACGTCCCTGCGCCGGCGCTCGTCCCTCCCCCGCTCGTCGGCAGCGGCGGTGGTCCCTCGGTCACGGTGTCGGGGATTGGCTTCGGATCGTCGACCGGAATGAGTGGCGTCGTCTCGACCCTTGTGTCGTCCACTATGACCGGCTTGTGCACCTGTATCGTCTCGGTCTTCACGGGTTCAGGTTTGGCGGGCGTCGGCATCTCCACCAGGATGGTCGGCGGTTCCTGAGGCCGCTCCCAAGTGTCGATCAGGCCATCTCCGAAGCGTTGCGCAACCAGATAGTAGGCAAGGCCTGCGTGTACGGCGACGGCAATGGCCACGGCCGCGTAAAAGGATGGGGGTATGCGTTTGCTGGGTTGGATATCCAAAGCCGAGCGGCGGTTATGGACCGGGTTGTCCATGTTTTCGGTCTCCTTACATGATTGAAAATCACGCAGAAGCGACAACAGCCCGCAAGGTTACCGGGTCGGGTCCGAAAACGATGAGGCGGTAATCACCTGCATCAAAAAGTCGGCAATATGTTTTCTTGTAGCGGCCTCTTCTTGAGAACGACGATATGCTCAAATCATTTTTGACGCAACCGTCATTTTTGACCGCCAGGCGCAGTCCACGAACCATCACGACCAACCAAACACCACAAAAAGTAAAACCCGGAACCGAAGTTCCGGGTTTTACTTTTTGCATTCTCAGGCCGGTTAACCGAGCTGGAAGCGGAAGGTCTGCTTCAGCTTCTGGCCAGGTTGAACCTGACCACCGCCAGTATCGACGCGACCGCGAGCTTCGATGGCGCGGATAGCTGCAGGACCGAAACCGTAACCCTTTGGGGTTTCGCTGACGAGCGTGCACTTCACCTTACCGTCTGCACTCAAGATCGTGCATTCGATGGTCGCCGAGCCTTCGACTTCATCTTCCGAGGCGCGCTCGGGATAGTAGTCGTCGAGGTTCGGGAACTTCGACCACTTCGCCGAAACATACGCCGGAGCCGGAGGCGCCACGGGTGGCGGTGTACCGGTGTTCATCTGGCGCGGTGGCTCAGTGTATTCTTGCTTCTGCTCCTTCGGAACCGGCGGAACCGGGATCGGAGGGGGCGGAGCCACGTCGGTCGGCGGCGTCACGCGTGGCTGAACCACTGGCGGAGGCGGCCGATCGGGCGGCGGAGGAGGTGGTGGTGGCGGTGGAGGAGGCGGTGGCGGTGCGACCAGGTCGACCTCAACCTTCTCATCCGAGAACGCTACCTCGTGCAGTTCAAATTTCGCGCGTACGAAATAGTAGGCGACGGCGATGTGAACGACGGCTGCAACCGTAACCCCGACTGCCAGCGAAGCCGATTTCTTCTTCGGCGGCGGGTCAAGGATAGGGTCCCGTTTTCTATGGGGTGTTTCGTCCATATTAAGACCCTTTACTAGCTTTCATCTTCGCCTTGCAGCGCGACGCTGTAGAAACCATTATCCTGCAGCGCGTTCATCACCTTCATGAACTCAGCGTAGCGCGTGCCCTTGTCACAACGAATGAAGATACGTTCGTTGTTCGGGTCGCGAGCGCCGATGGAGGAGCGAAGATCTTCACCTAGCGTATCGAGCGACGAAGGTTTGTCGCCGATGTACAGGTTCGTGTTCTTCTGCAGCGAGATGTAAACCGGTTTCGGCGGATTGTCTTGCGGCGGTACGGTTGCTTTCGGAAGACTTACTTCGATCGACACAGTGGCGAGCGGGGCCGCCACCATGAAGATAATAAGCAAGACCAGCATGACATCGACGAACGGCGTAACGTTGATTTCGCTGTTCTGTTCGACGTGGAATTTCGAGCCGCCGCCACCTGATAGCTTGGCGCCCATCGTGATTACGCCCCTTTGTCGAGTTGACGCGACAGGGAGTTCATCAGTTCCGAAACGAATTGCTCAGAGCGCGTGCCGTACTGCGAGATGCTGGTGTTAAACAGGTTGTACATCACGACGGCCGGGATAGCGGCGATAAGACCGATACCGGTCGCCATCAGGGCTTCAGCGATACCCGGAGCAACGACGGCCAGGTTGGTGGTGTGCGAGTTGGCGATACCGATGAACGAGTTCATGATGCCGTAAACCGTACCGAACAGACCGATAAACGGCGAGGTCGAACCAACCGAAGCGAGGAAGGTTTGGCCACCCGACAGACGCTTGGCCAGACCGGCCTGAACGGCGGCGATCGAGGCTGAAGCGCGGTTCAGGGTCGAGTCGCGGTGCTCGCCCGAAACCTGCAGGCCAGCTTGCTTCGACAGTTGGATTTCTTCGGTACCAACGGCGGCCATGTCGGCCAGCGGGTTACCGGCGAACTCGTCCGAAACCGCGATGCGGTTGATGTCGGCAATCGACTTCGCCGAGCGATAGGCTTCGAGGAAGTTCGAGGTGACACGGTTCAGCGACGCGAAATCCATCATCTTCATGATCAGGATGATCCACGAGATGACAGACATCAGGCCGAGGCCGATCATGACGACCTTAACGACGATGGTCGCACCGGCGAACATCGAGGCAAAGTTAACGTCCGAAGCGCCGTGCTTAGCGGCAGGAGCTTCTTCGGAATCAGCAGCGGCCGGAGCCGGAGCAGCTTCAGCGGCAGGGGCCGTGGCGGCCGGAGCCGGAGCGGCGGAGGCCAGAGCCATCGCCGGGGAGCTCAGCAGCAGCGCGGCGGCGCCAAGCAGAGCAATGAGCGGGTTGTGTTTCTTGTGTTCGAGCATTTTTCGCCAATTCCTGAATATGGACTACGCCCGGGCGGGGCCGACCAAGGACTGAAGGGGAAGCGTTTACCCCAGTTAAAGCCAATAGACCCGTACCCGACACTTCAGACCTCACGCCTGTTGCATCATGAACGAATCTTGCGCGCACCGGTCCGGACAGAGCGGTTTCTGACGACCGCATGATGCCCGTGCCGAAGCACAAACCAAGCCAATATGGACCACGACGGTACAAAAGGCGACCTCTTTGTTTCCGGCGGGATGCCAGAAGCAAACAGGTTTGGGCCTAAATGATCCGGCGCGACCTGAAACGTCAAGGTGTCTGTTACAGAGAATTCACGCTTGCAAGCGCTTCTACAGGCAACTCTTTATGAAATTATGAATTAAAAATCCAAACATGTCCGATAGTTAATGTTCGGCCACCTTAAATCCTGCCCCAACGGTGCAGTTAAAAAAAAATTTGTGCCCGGCGACTTTTTTTGCGCGGGACTCTTTAGGCGCGAAAAAGCAATGAGCATTGCAACCCATAGACGGGAGACGGCCGTAAAAACGCGATCACCGACTCGCCGCAGAGATGGGGCCTGGCACCGGCATTTCAAGGTATCGGAAAGAGAATGGTGCCTGGAGCCGGAATCGAACCAGCGACACGCGGATTTTCAATCCGCTGCTCTACCAACTGAGCTATCCAGGCCCTCGTCTTCGCACCAGTCATAATCCCAGCGCCGGAAGGAGGCAGGTCTATAGAAGAGGCTTTTGTCCTTGTCCAGCCGAAATGGCGCAACGAAATATTTTTTTGGTGGAAGGCTTTGGCGCATGTTTCGAAAAAGTCGAACCCGGTTTTCCGCGTCAAGCATGCGACCACTAGGATTCCTGAACCATGCTGCATTTCCTGCAAAAACGCAGCACGTCTAGGCTTCGTCGTCGTTGGACAGACGCGTGTGTCTCTGAGGTGACTTTTCCTCCGGCGCCTCGTCCTCACCCACGGCCAGGCCTCCCTCCCCGTCGATGACATAGTCACCCTTAAGCCAGTGCCCCAGGTCGACATCGGCGCAGCGCTTGGAACAGAACGGCGCATAGCCACGCGCAACATTAGCGACGCCTTCGATGGCCTCGCCATAGGGCTGACGGCAGCGGGTGCAATAGCGGACAGTCACAGGGCAAGAACCTCAGGTCTGGTGGTCGTGGCTTCAAGGCGCAGCATCGGCGCCAATGGGTCAAGAGCGCCGGCGATCAGTGGCTTCAGGATTTTAATATCGCGGTCATACAGACGCATGACGATAATTCGACTGTGATCCTGTTCCGACAGTTCAATCGCCTTGAACAGCCAATATAGGACGTCTCCGGTCTTTTGAAAGTCGCCCTTAAAGGGACAGATGCTCCACGGCCGGACGAATTCCAGCGTGCCGAACTTGCCGATCGTCGCCACGACGATCCCTGTCTCCTGACCAAAGCCTTCGAGCAGCAAACCTTTCAGGCGCTCGAAATCATGGCGCTTGCCGATCAGATCGACCACGGCCAGGCCGGCATGGCCCGACAGGCGCAGGCGACGCGGCAGGTCACGGACGGCCAGCTCGTTACAGGCTTTCGCCAGCGATTTCGGCGTGGCGGCCAGTGAGGTTTCGCCTTGCGCACTGTCGACGTCGCAGGCGATCAGGGCCCGCGTCGGCTCGATCGACAGAAAACCGCCGTTCGGGAGAGGCCCGCTGGCATCAAACGCCTGACCGCGCGCCTCGACGATAGCCTCGCGATCGCTGCAGATGGCCACGGGCGCCTCGCCAAAAACACGGCGCGCCCGCGACAGCAGGCGATCCCTAAGGCTTACCGGGGGCAAGAGACGGCGAGGCTCGCCGTCGGACAGATCCACGAACCGCGCACGCGCCAGTTTTTCGCGCCCGCGCTGTTCAGCAATGATCTCGACTTCGACCGCCGCCCCTTCCGCCAGCTTATCGAGCGCACTCTGCGGACCTTCCAGCACAGCGTCTTCGCCACTGGCCAAGGCCAGAAACAACATGCCACCAGCACGTGTCTTCAGCCGCGCCACCGAACGGGTGCCTAAAACACCAACGGATGGATCGTGCTCAAGCCCTTCGGCGTACAGATGCGGCAGGCCGTCCTTATAGACCGCCCCGCGCGCCAGTCCGAACCGGCTCTCATAATGAAGAGTGATCATCGATAGCCCGCGCCATCCAGCAGGACGCGCGTCTCATAAAGCGGCAGGCCTACCACGGCGGAATAGCTGCCGACCAGGCGGATAATATACGAACCGGCCAGCCCCTGGATGCCGTAACCGCCGGCCTTGCCGATGCCTTCGCCGCTGTCGAGGTATGTGGCGATATCCTCACGGCTGAGGCGCTTGACCGACAGCCGGGTTTCGACCGCGCGCGACGACAGCCTGCCACCGGGTGCGATAACGGCGATGCCGGTGATGACGCGATGTCCACGGCCGGACAAGAGATCGAGACAGGCCGCGACCTCTTCCCGGCTTTCGGCCTTGGGCAGGATGCGGCGCCCCACGGCCACGACGGTGTCGGCGGCCAGCACAAAGGCGTCGGGGTGCGAAACCGCGACGGCCTGCGCTTTCTCGACCGCAAGCCGCAGGGCCAGGGCATTGGGTGTTTCGGATTTAAGCGGCGTTTCGTCGATATCGGCCGCGGCGATCGTATCGGGTGCAATGCCCATCTGGGCAAGCAGATCGCGGCGGCGCGGACTAGCGCTGGCTAGGATAAGCGGGGCCGCCATGCGCCGCCTGGCTTACTTGAAGCGGTAGGTGATGCGGCCCTTGGTCAGGTCATAGGGCGTCATTTCGACCATGATCCGGTCGCCGGCCAGAACGCGGATGCGGTTCTTGCGCATCTTTCCGGCGGTGTGGGCGATGATCTCGTGCCCGCTGTCTTCAAGCTTTACGCGAAAGGTGGCGTTCGGCAGCAGTTCGATCACGGTGCCCGGAAACTCGAGCAATTCTTCTTTGGCCATGCAGACTCTCAAAAGGGTTACGCGCACGCGGAATCGTCATCGCGCGAACGAGGTTTGCGCCCTTTATACCTAAAGCCGTTAAGTGGAAAGCGTTAAAACGCGGCAACGCCTCCCCGGTGGTCCGGAGAGGCGCTGATTACAGATAGCGGGGGCGTTCGGCTAGAACTTCTTGACCAGGCTGACCGTGGTGGCGGCGCTTTCGCCCTTGTCGCCGACGAAGTCCGACTTGGTATAGTCGACGCGGGCGGCGTAGTCGTTATTGAAGTGGTACTGGGCGCCAACGCCATAATCGACAGCCGTGCCCTGCTCGAACTTGCCGGCAGCGGCAGGCGCCTTCAGGTCGGTATCCGACAGGCCGACGCGGCCAATCAGGTCAACCTTGGGGCTGACGGGAAGGTAACCGACACCGTAGGCCGCGACCTTGTTGGTCAGGCGATACTCGCTGCCGGCAACAGTGTCCTTATTGGTGCCGAAAGCGGCTTCGCCTTCCACACCGAAGTGCGGGGTGATCTTGGTGCCGACGCGGGCATTGACGCTGCCCAGCTTCGAATTGGTCGTGTCATTGTCATGACCCGATACGCCGACCGAGCCGTATACGCGGCCCGTATCCTGGGCAGAAACAGCGCCGGCCGTGGCGGTCAGGGCGATAGCGGTCGCAGCAGCGATAACAAAGGTCTTCATCTTAGTGCTCCATATATAGTCTTTTGTCCAAGGCACTCGGGAGATGCCGGGAAGGCGCTCATTGTCGCCTGAGACCAATATGGGCAGTACAACTGGCCATCGTGGGACCGTTTCTGGGTCGTTTTGGGGTAATTGCGGGCAAATAAGGCGATAGGGTCACACGGCCGCCATCTCTATGGCGATCCGCGTTATATGGCCCCATTGTTGTCGCGAAATGGCCGCGATGATGAACCTCGGATGAATGGCGTCAGATTACAAATCTGTAAGAAAAACATAAGGATAGGCAATTTTTGCCGTATCCACGTTCTTTAGCGTTCATCCGTTCCCGGATCAGACGTCCGCCGCAATTCGCCTAAGAGCGGATCAGCGCATTGATCAGGGTGAACAGGCGTCGCGAGGTTTCATGGTCGATCGCCACTTTGCCGGCCAGGCGTTCCGTCAGCAGCTCGGCGCCTTCGTTGTGAACGCCACGCCGGCCCATGTCGATCGACTCGATCTGGCCGGGCGTCGCATTCTTGAGCGCGTCGTAATAGCTTTCGCAAATCATCTTGTAGTCGCGCAGGATGGTCTTCAGCGGCGCCAGCGACAGCATGATCTTGCGCGCATAACCAGCCCCGGTGATGTCGAAGATCAGCCGGTTGTCCTCATAGGCCAGGCGCAGGTCGAAGGGACCTTCCGCCCCCGCCTCGGCCGCGCCTTCGGGCGTAAAGCTGTTCTTCTCGATCAGGTCGAACATGGCGATCTTGCGCTCGTGCTCGATCTGGTCAGTTGGGGCGCTCAGGGAGGCGTCGTCGATATCGATTTTCGCAATGCGCATATATGTTTCTCTGAGTTCTAAAGTATGATGACTTTAAATCAAATTTCTTATGCTTTGGTCCTAGACCAAGCCCCCCCTTCCGTCCGCTTCGCGTCCGCCTTCCCCGTAAACGGGGAAGGAATGAGTTGGGCTTTTTCCTTCCCCGTTTACGGGGAAGGTGTCGCGGCGCTTGCGCCGTGACGGAAGGGGGGACTGTTCTAATCCACCGGGTGGTTCGGGCGGGACTTCGCGCGGCGAGGCGCGGCCAGATCCAGCAACAGGACGTCGATACATTCCACCTCGAGTCGGACGTCGCGTCCACCGCCGGCGAATTGCAGGGTCAGCGCGTAAGCCGGCGCATCAAGCGCCTCAGCCGAGACACACAGCAGGCTAAGCGGCAGCTCCTTGCGGGCCGGGTCAATGCCCCGGACCTTGACCGCCTTAACGCAGTTGATACGCAGCACCGACGGCGCGCGCAACGGCGTCGCACTTGCGACCTCATGGCAGAACCGGTTCATGCGTATCGTGAAATGGCGCTCACCCGGCACATAGGACAGGTCCCCTGCCCGCAGCGCCGCATCCTGGACCAGCGCGGCCAGAGGCGGCAGGTCGTCGGCTTCGTTGGCGATCAGCCGCAAAGGCTTTGCCGGAGGTTTGCCGAACCCGAACATTATTCCTCTTCGTCCATGGGCGCGTCGCCCTTCAGACGCTTGATCTTCGCGCCACAAGCCGACAGCTTGCCTTCGAGATTCTCAAAGCCGCGATCGAGGTGATAGACGCGGTTGACGACGGTCTCGCCCCTGGCGGCCAGACCGGCAATAACCAGGCAGGCCGAGGCGCGCAAATCGGTGGCCATGACCTGGGCGCCGCGCAAGGCCTCGACGCCGCGCACGCGCGCCTCGCCACCGCTGACCGAGATGTCCGCGCCCAGCCGGCCCAGTTCCGGGACGTGCATGAAGCGGTTCTCGAAGATCGTCTCGCGGATGACGCTTTCGCCGTCGGCCAGGGTCATCAGCGACATGAACTGCGCCTGCAGGTCGGTGGCAAAGCCCGGATAGACGTCGGTCGTCAGATCGACCGGCTTCAGTTTGGTGCCATTGCGCTTGATCGTCACCGACTGTTCGCCGTGCGTCACCTCACAACCCGCGTCGACCAGTTTGTCGAGCAGGATGGAAATCAATTCCGGCCGCACCTTGGTCAGCCGGACTTCACCGCCGGCCATGGCAGCCGCGACGGCATAGGTGCCGGCTTCGATACGGTCGCAGATAACGGCCCAGTCGGTGCCGTGCAGGCTGGTAACGCCTTCGACGACAATCGTCTTTGTGCCAGCGCCCGACACCTTGGCGCCCATGCTGTTCAGGCATTCGGCCAGGTCGACGATTTCCGGCTCGCAGGCCGAATTGTTTAGGACCGTCGTGCCTTGCGCCAGGACCGCCGCCATCAGGGCGTGTTCGGTCGCGCCAACGCTGACGAACGGGAAGTCGATCTCGGCACCCTTCAGACCACGCGGTGCCTGGGCGAAGACGTAGCCCTCGTGCATGTCGATGTGCGCACCCAGCGCTTCAAGCGCCTTGAGGTGCAGGTCGACCGGACGCGCGCCGATGGTGCAGCCGCCCGGCAGCGACACCTTGGCGTGGCCGGTCCGCGCCAGAAGCGGCCCCAGCACATTGAACGAGGCGCGCATCTGACGGACCAGGTCGTAAGGGGCAAAGGACGAGGTGATTTCCGGCGTGTGCAGGTGCATGACCTGGCCGTCTTCGTCGGTCTCGCTGATGCCGCAGCCGAAGCGCTGCAACAGGCGGCTGAGCAGACGGGTGTCGGCCAGACGCGGCATATTGCTCAGGCGCACTGGTTCGGAGGTCAGGAGCGAAGCCGCCATCAATTTGATAGCCGAGTTTTTCGCGCCCGAGACAGGGATGTCCCCGAACAGAGGGCTACCGCCCTCGATGGCAATGCGATCCATTTATGCGTCCGTAATCAAAATCCGCCACATGCGGAGAAGCGGTTCTACATGACCTGATTGCGCGTGCAACAGCCTTTATGCGCCCTCTCCGGGGTTTTCTTTCGCTTTTTCGTGAAGAGTTTCGGGAGATGCGGCCGAAGCCGGTGCTTCTGCGTTCGCGGCCTTGCGACGGCGCAGGTTCTCGCGCAGCGCCTTCTCCAGCGCCGCCGCCCGGATGTCATTATGGCTCTTGCGCGCAGCCCGGTGCGGGCGTGTCTCTTTGGGGGGCTCTGGATCGCTCATGGAGTGACGGATAAAAAAAGCAGCGGATAAATGCAAGCGGCGCGATTTTTCTCTTTGTCTTTCAGAAAAGTTTGGCTATAGCCGCACGCCTCGGACCGCTTATGCGGACACCGGGCCGTATTAGCTCAGTGGTAGAGCGCATCCTTGGTAAGGCTGAGGTCGGCAGTTCAATCCTGCCATACGGCACCACCGGGCCCCCGTCGGAAACGATGCGGGGCCCGACCTTTATCTGCCTTCCAAAAAAACTAGCCCAGATAGACCAGGCGCTTCTTGCCCTTGGTGGCGCGCATGTCTTCGAGATGGCCGTGGTGTTCGCCCGACTGGCGTGCGGCGGATTCGCTGCCCGGCACGTAATGGGTCTTGTCCATATCCTTCTGGATCATGTGCGCGGCATAGAGATGCCCCTGGAACAGAAGGTCGGCCGCGCCCGGCAAAAGCGCCAGGAAGGGGCCGGCGAGCGGAATAAGCTGGGTCAGTTCCTCGACTGTCGTAATGCCGCTGTCGATCAGCAGGATAATGAGACAGATGATCAGGGTCCCGGGCGACACCCTGGCGCGCATGCCCTGAATGAGCAGAAACCCACCGGCGATAACCGAATAGGCCATGCTGACCGCCGGTATCGGCAACAGCGCCAGGATACCGTCGAGGCCGATGATGTTGAACGGCCCAATGCCGATGACCCGGTCCGACAGTCGTTTCACTGCCTCGATCGAGTCGCGAATTTTATGAAGGTCTCCGTGCGTCCTGGCAAACATCGGCCTTGTCCCCCCGCGTCAGAGCTTTTATCCTTAATGGAGGAGCGAGTAAGGCCGTGAACCGCGGCCTTGTCAACATGGTTAAGGCTGGGGTCGTGCGCATTAGCAAGTTCATTTCCGCGGTATGCGTAGCCATCGCGTTGCCGGTCGTCGTCGCCGGTGTTATCTGCCTGAGCAATCCGCTCGACGGGCTGTTGTATCTTATCGATATTTTCACCCAGCCCATACTGACAGCCTCAGTGCTGCTGACAATCGCCATCCTGCTTCTGCGCCGTTATAGGGTCGCGGCTTTGAGCGGACTGGGCGTTGCCCTCATGCTGGTGTCGATCCTGCCTCAGACCCTGCCCGATCAGGCACCGGTCGATGACGACGCCGCCCCCATCACCCTGATGTGGAGCAATATGTTCGTCCAGAACCCGGTGCCGCAGAAGATCCTGCCTTGGATCGCCAGCAAGCAGCCGGACATCGTCGTGCTGGTCGAGGTCACCTATCCGCAGCGCAAGGCGATGGCGGATATGCTGAAAGAGGCCTATCCGTACGTCATCCGGTCGAACGACATGATTATAGCCTCGCGATATCCCGTGACGCCGCCAACAGCCCGCGTCCGGGGTTTCGTCGCCTACAGCATGACGGTGAGGACTCCCAAAGGGCCGATTACACTGGTGGCGGCGCACCTGGCGCGGCCATGGCCTTATACTGCCGAGGGCAAGCAGCCCTATCAGTTCGAACACCTTTATGAGGGGCTGAAATATCTGCCGCGCGAAAAGATGGTGCTGGTCGGCGACTTCAACTCATCGCCCTACGCCGCCCACCTGCGCGATTTCGCCAAGCGCCGCGAGATGTCGCTGGCCTATGGGCTGTCCGGGACGTGGTATTCCATTCTGCCGGCCATCGGACGGGTGACGATCGATAATGTGCTGGTCAGCCGCGACCTGCACCTGTCCAACCGTCAGGTGGGCCCAAGCACCGGCTCGGACCACAACCCCGTCTTCGTCGAGATCAGACCGACAAAGACGGGCAAACCTTAACCTTTGCGCGGGCGGCGCGGCGCGGGCTTGGCCAGCGGTGGCTTGGGCTCAGCCACAGCTTCGACGACAGCCGGGATAACGGGTGCTTCGGTTACCGGATCGATGAGCGGCCGTGTATCACCGCCGGGCTTTGCCGTTGCTCCGTTCCCGAGCAGGTCGAGGGTCGCTTCCGCCGCCCTTTTCGCCAAAACAGCCGACGTCTTGGCGGTTTTGGTGACTACGGCGTCTGTTGCCTCGGCCGCCGTCTCGACAGCCTTGGTCGCCACTACCGGGATCTCTGCTACGGGAATGTCTGCTACGGGGACTTCCGGCACAGGGATTTCTGCCACAGCCTCGACTTTGGATGCTGTCTCTGTTTGCGCTGCGGCAACGGTTTCGACCGTCTCCGCCACGGTCTCGACTGCCTCGGTGGCCACGGCAGCGGTCGCGTCCACGGCTTGCTCTGCAGTCGTTGCGACTTCGTCCGTTACCTTTTCCACGATCGGACTTAACGCCTCAACGTGCTTGGGAAGCACTGCGAAGCCCGGCCATTTCAAAGCCAGCGGCAAATCCTTGTCATAAAGCGTACCGCCCAGCACCTTGGCAGCCCCCTGTCCCAGCGCCCAGGCACCAACGCCAAAACTGGCCGCGGCCCAAAACGGCGCCCACAATGGAGACGTTGCCCCGACCCACAGGTGCAGGCTTTTTTGCGACAGGTCGCGGATATCTTCCGGCGTTGCCAGGGAAATGCGTACAGACGTATCGGTGAAGGTCGACATGTTCAGCCTCGCGAAAATGTTGCATCGCAGCATAACATGTCTTTTGCCCTTGTCCAATCACGACAAGGCCAATCACGAGGACGTTAGAGGAACCAAGTCCTGGCCTGCCCGCTGCCTTCGCCGAAAACGGCAACAACGTCGCGCCCGATGGCAGTTATGACGGCCTGGAAGGCCTCCGGGGCATTGACGGCGACCAGACAGCAACCATTCATCCTCATCGGGTTCGAAAGCGAACGCAGGCGCAACTCGGTTACCAGTACGTCGGTTTCCGGCAGTTCGCGCTCCAGATGGCGCAGAAAACCATCAAAGGTTTCCAGATCCTTCAGCGGCAGCCAGACCAGCGCACCGGCGTCCGGCTGCATGGCCAGAACATCGCGCAAGGTGGTGACGATGGCGGCGTAGTCACCCGGCAGCTCGAACGGCGGATCGATCAGATAGAGCTGCTTGCGGGTGTCGCCGTCGGCGGCCATTTCAACCGCCATTGCGTAGCCGTCGGACTGCACGGCCTTGCCGCGCGGCGCGATACGGTGCTGAAGCAGGGTAAAATCGTCGCTGCGCAACTCGCAACCGACATAGGCGTCGTCGGGCGTACTATGATCGAGCACCAGTACGGGCGAGCCCGGATAAACGCCGACATAGTCTTTGAAACCCGCGCCTGCGTTCTTGGCGCGGACATATTGCGCCAGAGGCTTCAGGCTTTCGGGAACGTCCTTGCCCAACAGGTACTTGATCCCGGCCTCGGCCTCTTTCGATCGGGCAAAGTCCGGATTGGACAGGTCGTAGAAGCCCGCCCCGGCGTGGGTATCGACGACGCGCACCATCGCGTCTTGCGCCCGTAACATGCGCAGCCACGCCAGCAGCGCGGCGTGCTTGGCCAGGTCTGCGAAGTTGCCGGCGTGATATCCGTGGCGGTAGTTCATGCCCTGCCTTATGTCTGGAGCGGGTGCTCGCGCGCGATCTGGAGGACGTCCGCCAGCAAGGCTTCGGAGGTCGGCCATGCGCCGGCGCCCTTGCCGGTGACGTACCAGGTCTCGCCATTGTCGAGATCGATGATGGCCCGGTTCTGCTCGCCACGCGCGCCGACCAGATAGTGATTGGCGTCGAGCACTTCCAGTTTCATGGAAGCTTGCAAACCGTCATCGGTACGGAAGCAGCGGGCGACGTAGCGCAGGCCCTTGCCTTCGGGGATGACCAGCGAATCCTCGGTGATTTGGCCAACTTCGATATGCTTCGGCGTCTCGCCCGGATAGGCGATTTCACGGAGCAGTTTAAGCTTGGCACCAACGTCCGTGCCGTCGAGGTCCGCGGTCGAATCCGGTTCGGCGAAGCCCAGACGGCGCGCTTCGTCCATGGCAGCGTCGAAGGTCTTGCCCGACTCGACCTGGTCGATGACGAAGTTGGACGTGCCATTGAGCACTCCACAGAAGGCCTTGATCTTATGCGACTTGACCGCGCGAGTCAGGGCTTCGATGACCGGGGCGCCACCACCGACGCTGGCCGAATAGGTCAGCTTTGCGCCCGACGCCTTGGCAGCCGCGCGCAGCTTGTCGCCGGCGGCCGCGACCGCCTGCTTGTTGGCGCTGGTGACGCTGACACCGGCCTTGAGGAAGCCTTCCAGCAGTTCGGCCGAGGGCGACACGCCGGTGCCGATATCGACGAAGACATCGACGTCCGGGCGGGCGAAGGTGCGCGCGTCCGAGGTGAACTTCGAAGCCAAGGGATGATCGCGGCGCTTGCCGGCGTCGCGGACCAGGATGCGATCGACCTCGATCAGGTCGGACCATTCCTGGCACCTTTCCAGAAATTTGGAACCGACACCACCAGCGCCCATGACGGCGATGCGGATCTTGCGCTTCAGGACCGGCTTCTTGCGATAGGTTGTCTGGCCACCCAGGACGGTTTCGTAGCCCTTGGCAAGACCCGCGACCTGTACGGTCACGCCATTGTCGGAGGCATAACGCATGGCTTTCGACTGCACGACCGGGAAGGCAATCTTGATGGCTTCCGCCCAGTCGAGGCTCTCATAGGGCTTGGCGGATTCGCCAACCGTCGCCGGGTCGGCGTCGTAAACGGCATCGACATCCTTGATCAGGCGCACAGGCACACCCAAGGCCTTGGCGATATAGACGGCCGTCAGGTCAGAGCCGCCGCGGCCGAGCAGCACTGGCTCGCCTTCGGCATTTTCGGCAACGTAGCCCGGCACGACGACCAGGTCGACGCGCTCCAGATCGCGCGTCAACACTTCCGGCTTTACGGAAACGGGATTGGCATTGAGGTGTTCGCCATCAGCGGTCAGGCCGATCTCATAGGCCGAACGAAACTGGGTCACGATGCCCGAACGCTCGCACGCCATGGCGAACAGGGTCGCCGCGCGCATCTCACCACCGGCCACCAGGTGCGGCGTCGCCGAGCTGGTCGAGGCCTGCGTATAGGCGCCGGCCAGGCGCAGCAGCTGATCCGTCTCGCCCTTGAAGGCCGAAACAATGGCGACGACCTTATGGGCATCACGGACATAGCGGTAGATTTCCGATACGGCGCGCTGCAGAGCGCTTTCCGACACCAGGACCGAACCACCGAATTTGACGACGAGAATGGACATGCATTTCCCCGAGATTTGTTGCTGGTCGCTATAAGACTTTCGCCGAAAGGCCAAGAAGAATCTTGCCCCGCCTCGCAACTATCGCCATATCCACACCATGCCCAGTCTCAGTGTCTCCAGCCGCGCCTACGTCCTGTTGAGCATCACCACGCTGATCTGGGCGGGCAACAGCGTCGCCGGCAAGATCGGCGCCGGACACGTCCATCCCTTCCTGCTGACCGCCCTGCGCTGGTCACTGGCCGTGATTATCATCATACCGCTGGCCTGGCCGAGACTCAAAGGCGACTGGCCAGTCATAAAACGCCATTGGGGACTGCTGATGGTCTATGGGCTGTTTGGTTTCGGTCTGTTCAACCTGCTGCTCTATACAGCTTTGAACTATGCCAGCGTCGTCAATGTCATGATCGAACAGGCGGCCATTCCGCTGATGATTTTTCTTGGCAACTTCGCCCTGTTCCGGGTCAAGGCGACAGGCGCACAACTGGCGGGCTTCGGCTTGACGCTGGCTGGTGTGCTCGTGACGGCCAGCCACGGTGATCCTTCGCGACTGCTCAGGCTGGAGGTCAATATCGGCGACGCCCTGATGCTGCTGTCGGCGGTCATCTATGCCGGCTATACAGTCGGCCTGAAATGGAAGCCGCCCGTCCACTGGCAGACCCTGATCGCCATTCCGTGCATCGGCGCGGTCATCGCCTGCATTCCCTTCCTGATCTGGACCTACAGCCATCAGGATTTCGTGTGGCCGGATGCGACCGGCTGGGGCGTGATTGTCTATGCCGGCATCTTTGCGTCGCTGGTGGCGTCGGGGACCTATGTCGCCGGGGTCGAGCTGATCGGCGCCAACCGCGCCGGGCTGTTCATCAACCTGTTGCCAGTCTTCGGTGTTATCCTGTCGGTCATCATCCTGCGCGCCCCGCTCGAGGGTTTCCATCTTGCAGCCATGGGACTGGTCATCAGTGGGATTGTGCTGTCCGAGTGGAGCAGAGCGCGCATGCGCTAACTTTTTGCTTGTAGCGATATTTCACCAAAAACCGCTTCACACTTTTTGGCATATCGCTCATGTCTTCATCCCTTTCACCGCGTTGAAGAACAGGCCGTCGGGCAGGATCGCCAACAGCTTGGCGCCCAGCGTAAACGCCACCGGGAAGTGAATCTCGAAACGCTTGCTGTTCAGACCTTTGGCGATGATCTTCGCCGCCTTCTTCGCCGTTATCTTCATCGGCATGTCGAAGTCGTTCTTGTCGGTCAGCCGCGAAGTGACAAAGCCCGGATTGGTCAGCTTGATATCGAACCTGTGCCCCCACTCGGCGCGCAAGGAGTTGGCCAGCGAAATGACACCAGCCTTGGTCGCGGCATAGGGCTGGGCATTGGGCAGGCCGCGATAGCCGGCGACGCTGCCGCACAGGACGATCTGCCCGCCGGTCTGCGACTTCAAAAGGCTCAGGGCCACCTCAACCGTATTAAAGGCGCCCACCAGATTGATATCGATGATCTGGCGTGTCTCTTTGAGATCAAGCTCACCAAGCTTCATCGGCGTATAGGCGCCTGCCATAAAGATGATGCGATCGATCTGCGTCCAGGCGTGAAACAGCTTCTGCGCCGTCGACATCAACGCAGACACGTCCGTGACGTCGGCCGTCAGGGCGACATGACCATGTCCCGGCAAACGCGCCTTCACCACTTCAAGTGCCGTCGCATTGCGGGCCGTGACGCAGACCGTTTCACCGCGCCTGGCCAATTCAACGGCCAGCGCTTCGCCGATACCGCTCGATGCCCCGATAATCCACGTATTGGTCATCAGCCCTTCCCGAGCAGTTTCTGACGCAGGGCCGGCTGCGAAGTCTTCGCGCCCAGCCAGATGTCGAAGAAGGCACGGCCAAAGGCCGGGTCCGCGACACGGCCGATTTTCGCTGTTCCGCGATAGAAGACCGTTGCGCCATCGGCTTCGCGGACACCGGTGAGCGTCGCGCCCTTGGTCACGTCCGGGAAGATACCCATCATCGCCTCTCCCCACGCCGCAAGCTGGGCGTCGCTGTGCCCACCTTGCCGGCGCATCTGTTCGACCGAATTCCGGGCGATATCCCGGCCCTTGAGCGTGCGCAGATACGAGAGTTTGAGCGCAAACGGTTTGGCGGCGGAGTAGACACCGCCCGGCGCGTAGAGCGTGGCGTCGAATACCGGCAGGGTCAGGTAGGTCATCCGCCCTGCCCCGACCTTTTGGGCATCCGGAAGCTGCGGGACGTCGGCCAGCGCAGGTGCCGTGCAAAGACAGGCGGCGAGTGTGAACAGAAGATAGCGGCGATGCATCGGTTTCTCCCGGCAATCTGATGCTTACGTCCCCGCAATCTGGTTGGATCGGTAACGGCCTTGCTTTCTTCGACTCGCCAAACCATGTAAGAGGGCGAATGATGAAAAAGATTAAGACAGAGAAGGTCCGGCTGCCGCAGGGGCTGCCCGACGATCAAACCCTTCTGAAGACCCTGCAGGAAAACCGCGAACTCGACCTTTCCGACATTGCGCGCATGTATGGCCTCAAGGGCGAAGACCGCCGCTTGCTGCGCCATCGCCTTAAAGCCCTCTCCGAAGCCGGCAAGCTCGACAAGCGCGGCCGCAAGACGTTTGGCGCCATGGGCCAGCTGCCTGAAACCGGCGTCGCCGAAGTCGTTGAGCGCGATATCGACGGCGAGTTGTGGGTCAAGTGGGGAAAACCCGAAGAGAACAAGACGCCGCTCGCCCGCCTGGCGCCGCTTAAGAAAGGTGCGCAGCAGACACCGCCGAAACTCTATGACCGCCTCTATGTCCGCTTTGAAAAAGCATCGGACGGCTGGATCGCCCATCTCGTCAAAATACTGGACGAGGACGCGCCGCGCATTGTCGGCGTGGTGCGTAAGGGCCGCAAGGAACTGCGCCTAGAAAGTGTCAACCGCAAGGAAAAGAGCAGCTTCATCCTGACCGGCCCCAAGCTCGAAGAGCTGGAAGACGGCGATGTCATCGTGGCGGCGCCCGCAGGCGGCAACCACCGCTTCGGCCCCAAGCCCGTCCGCGTCGTCGAGGTCGTCGGCAAGGAGGACAGCCCGCGCATCGCTTCGGTCATGGCCATCCATAGCCACGGCCTGCCGACCGGTTTCCAGACCTCGACCGAAGACGAAGCCAAGTCCGCCAAGGCGCCCAGCCTCGGCAAGCGCACCGACCTGCGCGACCTGCCCTTCATCACCATCGACCCCAGCGACGCCAAGGATCACGACGACGCCGTCTACGCCCATGCCGACGACGATGCGGCCAATCCTGGCGGCTTTGTCGTCTGGGTCGCCATCGCCGACGTCGCGCACTACGTCACGCCGGGCTCGTCGCTCGATCGCGATGCCCGCGACAAAGGCAACTCGACCTACTTCCCCGACCGCGTCGAGCCGATGCTGCCGCATGTCCTGTCATCAGGCCTGTGCTCGCTGCAGGAAGGCGAGAATCGCGCGACGCTTGCCGTGCGCATGGTCTTCGACGCCTCAGGCAAGAAGACCGGCCACAAGTTCGTCCGCGGACTGATGCGCTCCGCCGCCAAGCTTAGCTATGAGCAGGCACAAGCGGCCATCGACGGCACGCCCGACGACAAGACCGGCCCGATACTCGAAACCCTGCTGAAGCCTTTATGGGCGGCGCACGCCTGCCTGGGCAAGGGCCGCAAGACCCGTCAGCCGCTGGCGATCAACTCGCCGGAACGCCGCGTCAAGCTGGATGCCGACGGCAATGTCGTCTCGATCGAGCGCCGCGTCAGCCTCGACGCCATGCAACTCATCGAAGAGATGATGATCCAGGCCAATGTCAGCGCCGCCGAGGAACTGGAAAAGCATCGCACGCCGCTGATCTACCGCGTCCACGAAGCGCCTTCGATGGAAAAGGTGCAGAGCCTGGCCGACTTCCTCGGCACGCTGGGCCTGCCGTGGAACAAGGGCGAGCCCCCGCGCACCGAAAGGTTCAACCAGCTTCTGGAAGGCCAGAAGGACACGGAAAACGCCGAGATCATCAACGAAGTCGTCCTGCGCACTCAGATGCAGGCGCACTACAGCAACGAGAATTACGGCCACTTCGGCCTGAATCTCGACCACTACGCCCACTTCACCTCGCCGATCCGCCGCTATGCCGACCTGGTCGTGCACCGGGCGCTGATCCGCGCGCTGAAACTGGGCGATGACGGTTTGACCGACTATGAGGTCAAAACCATGGCCGATACGGCCGACCACATCACCCAGACCGAACGGCGGTCGATGCAGGCCGAACGCGAAGCCATCGAACGCTATATCGCCGCCTTCCTGCACGACAAGGTCGGCGCAACATTTGAAGGCCGGGTCAGCGGCGTGACGCGCTTTGGCCTGTTCGTGAAGCTGACCGACACTGGCGCCGACGGCATCGTGCCGGTCTCAAGCCTCGGCAACGACTACTATATCCACGACGATGTCCAGCACGCCCTGATCGGCGAACGCACGGGCGCGCGCTGGCGGCTGGGGGCCCTGGTCGAGGTCGAACTGGCCGAGGCCATGCCGATGACCGGCGGGCTGGTGTTCAAGATGCTGAGCGAGCCGGAAAAGGCCGATCCGAATGCCCCGCGTCCGCGCCTGGGCGTCCGCAAACGCAGCGATGGCGGCGGCTTCCAGCCACGCGGCAAGGGGCCCAAGAAGCCGGGCTTCCGCGATGAGCCGCGCGGCCCCAAAGGTCCGAAGAGCGGACCGCGCACCGGCGTCAAGAACCTGAAGAAAAAGAAGAAGCGTTGAAATAAATAGCCATCAACCTATCGGCTGGTGGCTATTTCAATTCGTGCACACCGATCTTACGGCTTGATCGCGCCGGCGGCCGGCCATTCGCTGTCGCCGATGCGCTTGAGATTCATTTCGACGACAGTGCGCGCTGGCTGGCCTTGCATGACATACTGCTGGACCTCGTGCCAGGTGCCGTCCTTGATGGTGATGGTGCTGACGATATTGGCGTTCGGACCTGCCGGCATTTCCCACACGGCGCCTGTATCGGTCGGCGTCATCTTGAAAGTGCCCGAACGCCCGCCCGTATAGGCGCGGAACTCGTAGCCTTGGGTTTGCGCATTCAGAGAGATGACACCAAAGGCGTTAAAGGCAACCTTGCCGCCCGCGTCATAGCCGGTGCCTTCGATGACCAGAACATCGCCGCCCAAAAGTGCGCCGATACGCTCGGTTTGGGTGACGGTGAACGGCGCACCGCCCGGCCCGAAGCCCTTGGCCTCGCCCTTCCAGACGCCCTTCATGGCGTCGAATTTCGCCAATGGGCCGGCTGGCTCGGCGGCGATCGCGGGCATGGCAAGGGCAGCGATAAGCGCGCCAGCAGCAAGTACGGTCTTCAGCATGTGAGTCTCCCTCTTCGATGAAACAGACTAACATGGCGCCGGAATCGCGGCTTGAAGATTTCGGACATCCGAGCGCTTGTCTCATTTCCAGACGGCGAACCGGTGGCCACTTTTCCTGGAATGCTCAGCTCAACTCAAGCAGATTAAAATGCCGTATCTGGTCCAGATAGGCACGCAACTGGCGCGGCGACATGCCATACACCGCTTTCAATTCCCGCGTAAAATGCGGCTGGTCGGCATAGCCATGATCGGCCGAGATGGTCGCGACATTGCCGGGCCGTTGATAGGCCAGGTCAATGCAGGCCCGTCGCACACGCCTCAGACGGGCGAAAACCTTGGGCGACAATCCGGTTTCACGCTGGAAACGGCGGCGCAACTGCCGCTCGCCGACAGCACTGCCGGCCATCAGGTCCGTCATGACCGCAAAGCCGTCGCTATCAATGAGCTTCTGCGCCAACGCACAGACCTCGACATCGAGCAAACCTTCGTCAAAACGCCCGGAAAAGGCTGCTTCAAACCCCTGGGCAAAGCTGGAAAGGCTGTTAGCCCCGGCGCACGCCGACTGGATGGCCCTTCCCAGTTCCGGCGACAGCATCGCCATCGGCAGTTTCTGGCCGACCAGCCCCGCCACCTCAGACCCAAGCATGGCCCGCCAGGCGCCCGCACGAATGCGCACGCCGCTGTAGGTCAGTCCGCGCTGGACAGGCACGCGCACAGCCGCCGGCGATGGCCCCGCCACGCTGACAAAGGCGCCACCGGGCATGGGTTCGATCACAGCGATATTGGCCGTACCGTCCGGAACGATGACGTGCTCATAGCTTTCGGGATCGCCTGCATCGGTTTCGAATGCCCAGAACCGCTCGATGAACGGGGCGAACTGGGGCGACGGCGCGCGCTCCTCATATTTCATGGATAGGGTGTTCCGTCCTTGTGCGAAAACTGCCAGGCACCATCGACCATTTCGGCGGCGATGTCATCGTCCGGATAGGATGCCGTATCGCCCGGCGCACGATCCCCGACTTCGAGATACACAACCTCTTCCGGCCCCCGGTTGATCAGCACGTGGCCATCCGATACGCCCGCCTTGAAACCGGCGCACATACCGGGCGTCAGAATCGTCTCGCCTGCGTCCGTGACCAGGCTTGCGGTCCCGCTCAGGACATAGATGAACTCATCCTGCTTTGAGTGATAATGCCTGAGCGCCGACTGGCCGCCCGGCAGGATCCGCGTCAGGTTGACGCCGAAGTTGCTAAGGCCGAAAATGTCGCCCAGGGTGCGCTTTTCCCGCCTCTTCATCATCGAAAAGAACGGCTCCGGATAGACCGAAGGCTTGACGCGCGGCGCAACCTCGGCTGCAATGACGGCAATGGGTTTGGCTTCGGGCATGATGTTTTCCTGTGAGACTCGCAGCCCCAAACCATAAAGTCGCGCTCTCGCCAAAAAAAGCGCGACTTCCTGCCATTTGACCATTGACTTTGGGCGGATGGTGAGTATTTTCCGCGCCTCGCAATTCTTCGCGCCGGATCATGCCGCGCGCGCCAAAACCGTACTGTTAGGGACACCCGTCATGGCTAAGCCAGCTTCAATCAAGATCCGTTTGAACTCGACGGCTGACACCGGCTTCTTCTACGTCACCAAGAAGAACGCCCGTACCAAGACCGAAAAGATGGTCCTGAAAAAGTACGACCCGGTCGTCCGCAAGCACGTCGAATTCAAGGAAGGCAAGATTAAGTAATCTGCTTTTCATTCTAGATTGCCCTTGAACATTCCCCCCCTCGTTCAAGGGCTGCGGAAGCCGCGCCTTTTGAGTTCCCCTAACTCGGCGCGGCTTTTTCGTGCCTGGAGTTTGGGAAGTTAAGCCGCGGCGCGGACGACGACCCGGTTGCGGCCGGCCTGCTTGGCTTCATAAACGGCTTCGTCGGCGCGCTTCAGGAAAGCCTCGGGCGAGTCGCCGACGCCCTGCGATGTCGAGACACCTACGGAAACCGTGACATTCAACGCCCGGCCGTCGCCCAGGACAAATGGCGAATCGGCGACCTGCGCCCTCACCCGTTCAGCGATATGCGCGGCATCCGTGCCGTCGGTTTCCGGCATCAGGACAACGAACTCTTCGCCGCCGAACCGGCACGGCATGTCTATCGCGCGAACATTAAGCCCCAGCCGGCGGGCAAATTCTTTCAACACTTCGTCGCCGGCGTCGTGGCCATAGCCATCGTTGACCTTCTTGAAGAAATCGATGTCGAGCACCAGCAGCGATGGCGCCTGGCTGCCCTTGAAGTGGCGCGCCATCAACAGATTGAGCTGATGATCCAGGAAACGGCGATTGTTCAGCCCCGTCAGCGGGTCGGTTACCGCCAATTCAAGACTACGGTCCAGCGAGTTGCGCAGGAAGTCGCTATAGCGTTTCCGGCGGATCTGGGTGCGAGCGCGCGCCAGCATTTCCTGCATGTCGAGCGGTTTGCCAATAACGTCATTGACGCCCAGTTCCAGGCATTTCAGCAGCTTGTCACGGTCGTCGGGATTGATAATCCCCAGCACCGGCCGCTGACGCGTTGCTTCCTGTGAGCGCAACTGCGCCACCCAGCGCAATGGATCGAAAGCCTTGGCGGTCATGTTGAGCACGACCAGATCAACCCGGCCGGCCGCTACCTGAAGCGCGTGCGATGTATCCGTCAGATAGGCGCAGCGATGATCCTGGCCCAGTTGCAGCATCAGCCTCTCGGCCTGGCGTTCATTATCATCCAGAATCAGCACATTGCCGGTCGCCGAGATATGGCGCTGCAATTGTTCCGAATCGCTCAGTCCCGCCCGCCGCGACGAGGCTTCGCGCAGGCGGATGTCGTCGACCATCTGCTTCAGGCGCACTAATGCTTTCAGACGCGCCATCAGCACCATGTCGTCGAACGGCTTGGTCAGGAAGTCATCAGCGCCGGCCTCAAGGCCCGACAGGCGATCTTCGCGGCCATCGAGCGCGGTCACCAGAATAATCGGAATGTGCCGCGTGTCCGGATTATCCTTGAGCTGGCGGCAAACCTCATAGCCATCGATGCCGGGCATCATGACGTCGAGCAGAATAATGTCGGGTTGCGACTGTATGGCGGTTTCGATGGCGCCCAGGCCGTCGGCTGCCGTCAGGACCTCATAATAGTCCGCTTCCAGCTTGGCCTGGAGCAGGCGCACATTGGCGGCAATATCGTCAACGATCAGAACGCGCGCGGTCATAATCTAAACTCAGCCGAGATAGCGGCGAACCGTTTCCAGGAAATGCGTAACCGAGATTGGCTTGGAGATATAGGCCTCACAGCCGCCGTCACGGATACGCTCTTCGTCGCCCTTCATAGCGAAGGCGGTCACAGCCACAACGGGAATATGCGACAGGTCGTCGTCCTCTTTCAGCCACTTGGTGACTTCGAGGCCGGAGATTTCGGGCAGCTGGATATCCATGAGGATCAGATCCGGACGATGCAGGCGGGCAAGCGTCAGGGCCGACAGACCTTCACCTGTCTGAAACGTCTCATAGCCCTGCGCATCGAGCAGGTCATGAAACAGCTTCATGTTCAGTTCGTTGTCCTCAACGATGAGGACCTTCTTGTTGGTCATATCGACAACCTTTGTGCCCTCGAACATCTAAACCGCCACCTTAAGCAAGTGTCGAATCGGGGCGCAGCCGGATTCCGTAAGTCTTCTGAGAATGTTTAGCAGGGAGTCTCTTAAAGGCAGGTGAAGGGGAAGCTAACGAGAGGTAAAAATGCGTAGTTAATTCCTTAGCAAAACGTTAGTATATAAGGCTTTTTCACGTCCATTAGGGATATGTTTACCGCTCCTCGACAAGGCGGCAGATTCGGCTATAAGCGTGCCAATCTTACAGCCCGAAAAGGTGACCCTCATGTCCAAATGCGAAGAGCGTCTGAGCGCCCTCGGCCTCGCTCTGCCGACCCCGACCTCTCCCGTTGCCAACTATGTGCCGTTCGTACGCACCGGCAACTACGTCCACATCTCCGGTCAGCTGTCGAACGACGGCACGGGGCGGATCAAGGGCACGCTGGGCGTCGACGTCTCGATCGAGGAAGGCCAGGAAGCGGCGCGCCTGTGCGGCCTGAACCTGCTGGCGCAGATGAAGGCAGCCGCCGGCGGCGATCTCGAAAACATCGTCCGCGTTGTCAAACTCAATGCATTCGTCCAGGCGGGCCCGGACTTCTATGACATCCCCCAGGTTATCAATGGCTGCTCGGACCTGATGGTCGCCGTCCTGGGCGATGCCGGCCGCCACGCCCGTTCGGCCGTGGGCATGTACAAGATCCCGCTTGGCTTCGCCGTCGAGATCGATGCGTTCATCGAAGTCACTGACCGGCGCTAATATAAGGTCACAGGGGGGTATCAGCGTGATAATTGGCATCGATCTCGGCACCACAAACTCGGCCGCGGCGGTCTGGCGTGACGGCAAGGCGGAATTAATTCCGAACAGCCTTGGGCACTACCTCACGCCGTCCGCGGTGGGTCTTGACGACAACGGCGAATTGCTGGTCGGCCTGCCTGCGCGCGAACGCCAGTCCACGCACCCCCAACTGACGGCAACGGCCTTCAAACGTTATATGGGTAGCCAGCGCGCGACCCGTCTGGGCAAGGGCGTCTATGCGCCTGAAGAACTGTCGGCCATGGTATTGCGCAGCTTGAAAGCCGACGCCGAAGCTCTTCTCGCTGAACCGGTAACCGAGGCTGTCATTACCGTCCCGGCCTACTTTAATGACAAACAGCGCAAGGCCACGCGACGGGCGGGTGAGTTGGCAGGTCTCAAGGTCGAGCGACTGCTCAATGAACCGACAGCCGCCGCGCTCGCCTATGGGATTCATAATCTTGAGGACGAATCACGTCTCCTCGTCTTCGATCTCGGCGGCGGCACGTTCGACGTGTCGATTCTCGAAATCTTCGAAGGCGTTATCGAAGTGCGTGCCTCGACCGGCGATAACCGCCTGGGCGGCGAAGACTTCAACGACCTGCTTGTCCGGGCGACCCGCACCAGGTTCGCAAAGGAATTGACCTTCGTCAACGCGGCCGAAGAGGAAGCGCTCACCCAGATCGTGCGCGCCGCCGCCGAACGTGCCAGGCGCGCCCTCTCCTCGGAATCCACAGCCTCGCTGAACCTTGTCTGGAAGGACAAGGCCTACAGTCACGAAATCACGGCCGACCTGTTCGAGAGCCTGGCCGCTCCTCTGCTCGAACGCTTGAAAGAACCGGTGCTGCGGGCGGTGCGAGACAGCGATATGCGTCCTACCGACCTTAATGAGATCGTCCTGGTTGGCGGCGCGACGCGGATGCCGCTGGTTCGACGCACTGTTACGCGCATGTTCGACCGCTTCCCGTCGCACGCCGTCAATCCCGACGAAGCCGTGGCTTTGGGCGCCGCAGTCCAGGCCGGTTTGAAGGCACGCGACGCCGCCCTTCGCGAAGTCGCGGTTACCGACGTCTGCCCCTACAGCCTGGGCGTCGATATTTCGGAACGGCTGGACAACGGCAATATGCGGGGCGGGCTGTTCGCGCCTGTCATCGAACGCAATATTGCTGTCCCGGCCAGCCGGGTGGAAACCTTCTCGACGATGCAGAGCGGCCAAACCGTCGTCGAATTCGCCATCTATCAGGGCGAGTCGCGCTACGTCGCGGACAACATCAAGCTGGGAAATATCTCTGTCCCCGTGCCGCCACGGCCGGCCGGAGAGGTCCAGATCGAGTGCCGCTTTACATACGATATCAATGGCCTGATCGAAATCGATGTCCACGTGCCTTTAACCGGAGAACGACGCCAGCTTGTCATTGTGGATGATGACGGGCCGACCGGGGCCGACCTGGAAAAGCAGCGCAAGGCCTTGGAAAAGCTGAAGGTCCATCCGCGCGAAAGCGACGCCTCCCGCGCAGCGCTGGCACGCGCCAACCGCTGCTACGAAAATTTCCTCGGCGACAAACGCGCAATGGTCGGCCATCTGATCAGTCAGTTCGAGACCGTTCTCGACGCCCAGGATCCGCGCCAAATCGAACGTGCCCGCGCTGAACTCACACAGGCGCTGGACCGGCTCGAAGGCGAGACCTTCCTTTGAGTCGCCCGTCGATCTGGAAAACACTCGGCATATCGCGCAGCCAGGACCGCACCGAAATCCGCCGCGCCTATGCCAAAAAACTGAAAGTCACCAATCCGGAAGACGATCCCGAAGGGTTCAAGGTGCTGCGCGCCGCTTACGAAGAGGCGCTCGACTACGCCGACAACCGCTTTGTGACGCATGATCTGGACGAGACAGAGGACGAAGTTGCGGCGACGGACACAAACACGCACGACGGCCAGGTACCATTGCGCGCCGACGCGGCCGAGACCTACACGACGCCTGTCGTCGATGAGGTCACGGACAGCTTTTTCGCCGCCCGCGCAACGCTGGAAACCCAGTTGCAGGCTAGATCGGCTGCGAGTGAGGACGACCGCCTGGCGTCTCTCGCCCTGATCCTGTCCTCCCCCATGCTCGACAATATTGAAACGCGCAGCGCAGCGGAGATGTGGCTGGCCGACCTGGTGTCGCGCAATCAGCCAAGATCCGATGCGCTGATTCCAGGTCTGGTAGAACGCTTCGGCTGGAACAATCGCCGCATCGATCGTCATCGGGCCTATGCTGTCCTCCAGGTTTTGCAGCGCGAGGCCGATCTCGTCTTCTTACGCGCCGTCAGGCGGGGGACCGACCTCGACACCGACGCGTGGCAGATATTAAGCCGCCCCCCGGAGCCACCAACGCTGTGGCGCCGGCTATGGCCAAAGGTATCCCGATCCGAAATCAAAAACTTCCTTGACCGCATCCGCAACGATCATCCGACGGTTATCGATGACCTCAACGCGGACAGCATCCGCAGGTGGGAAAAGGATGGAGAGACACGCGACCTGTTCGACCAGGTTCGCATATGCTTGTTGGTCCTTTTTCCAATCGGCGTTTGCGCCATGCTGTGTGTCTGGTTGGGCTGGGGCTTGCATCCAGCGCTGATCGCCATTCCCGTGACAATCCCACTTCTGGCAGTCGGCGGCGTCCTGATCTTTGAGTACGGCTATTGCCGCACACGTCAGTGGTGGGCAGGCAACTGGCGCCTGCAACGGAACGGCTTTCTGGTGTTCGGCTGGGGACCGGCGCTTATCGCGATATTGTGTCTGGCAGCCGCACCGGCATCGATCTGGCTGACCGCCATTGTTGCCGTCCTGTCGGTTACCGTCGCATTGTGGGCCGCGATCGTCGGGGATCCCGACAAGAGCCAACATTCCTGGCCTTGGCAAATCCGCCTCTTCGTTGCCGAACTTTTCCTTGTGGCCTGGTGGGTTTGCGCGCTGTGGGACGTTCCAATGGCCGCCGCCGTGCAGATGACACCACCTGTCATTGCCGCAACCCTGGTCAGCGGCTTCGGTCGCATGCCGTTATTTCACAAGTGGTTGATAATCCATCCCTGGGGTCAGCGAGTCATCCTGGTCGCCCTGATGGCAGCCATAGCCGGGGCCATTCTTCTGCTGTGGCAAAGCTACGCCGTTGCCGACTGGAAGACGCCTGCCTTCGCTTGCGCCGCCATCATGGTCCTGCTGCATCGCGTTCCAACGCTCGCCATAGCCCACTGGACGGCCGGCTTTCGTTATGTCGTCGCCTACGGCGTGTTGTTTATCGCGCGTACGCAAGGCGGTGAGATGATGACTCTGGCTTTTGCCGGATCGGTCCTGCTGCTGTGGGCCGCGTTAAACTCCGTCCTGGCGCTGTACAACACGTGGCGCAAAGCCACCGGATAAGTTTACCGCTTATCACGTAAAGGCCCTTCACCCTGTGGAACGACAAGGCTATTGTCGGCACATGAGCTCCCCCGTCCTTTCCCTGCACGACCGCATCGCCGATATCGGTGAGGCCGCGTGGGATGCCCTGCTGCCCGATCAGAACCCCTTCACCACCTTCGCCTATCTCGAAGCGCTGGAAAGCACGGGCTGCGTCGGTGAAGAGTCTGGATGGCAGCCGGCGCACCTGGCCTTGCGTGACGGGGGGGCCGTCATCGGTGCCATGCCGCTCTACATCAAGTATCATTCGATGGGCGAATATGTCTTCGACCACGCCTGGGCGAAGGCCTATGAACAGGCCGGCGGTGACTATTATCCCAAGCTGCAATCGTCTATTCCGTTTACGCCCGTAACCGGTCCGCGTCTGCTCAGCCGCCATGCGGCGACACGCGCAGCCCTTCTCGACGCCGCCGTGCGCGTCTGCGATCAGAACCGCCTGTCGTCGCTGCACATCACCTTTCCGCTTGAAGACGAGTGGCTGAGCGCGGGCGAACAGAACATGCTGTTGCGCCAGGACCAGCAGTTCTGGTTCGACAATCCTGGCTATGGCAGCTTTGACGACTTCCTGGCCGCCCTGTCGTCCAACCGCCGCAAGGTCATCCGCCGCGAACGCCGCGACGTCCAGGCGCAGTTGTCATTCAAACTGCTGACCGGCCACGACATCACCGAAGGCCATCTCGACGAGATGTACGCCTTCATCCAGAACACCTATGACCGCAAATGGGGCCAGCCCTACCTGACGCGCGCCTTCTTCTCGGTCGTCACAGAACGGATGCGCGACCGCATTCTTCTGGTCTTTGCCTATGATGGCGAACAAGCCGTCGCCGGCGCCATCAACTTTATCGGCAGCGATATCCTCTATGGCCGCCAGTGGGGCGCCACGGTCGATGTCCCCTTCCTGCATTTCGAAGTCTGCTACTACCAGGCCATGGACTATGCCATCACCCACGGCCTCAAACGCGTCGAAGCCGGAACCCAGGGCGAACACAAGCTGATGCGCGGCTACCTGCCCCACCCCGTCTATTCCGCCCACTATATCCGCGATGCCCGCCTGCGCCGGCCGGTCGCCGACTACCTGGAACGCGAACGCGTCGCCGTCGTCGAACAGATGGAACTGATGGAGGCCGAAGCCTCGCCATTCAAAAAAGGCGAATAAGGGCGTATGATCGCCGAATGGACCGCCACCGCACCTATTCGGCCTTTTTCGACTTCTACCTCGGCGAACACAGCCGGCCGCTGACGCGCGCCCTGCACTATGTGGGCTCGAGTTGCGGCATCGCGGCGCTGATCGCCACCGTATGGACTGGCAATCCTTTATGGATATTGGCGGGGCTGCTGGCCGGATACGGCTGCGCCTGGATCGGGCATTTTTTCGTCGAGCACAACAGACCGGCGACGTTCAAATATCCGATGTGGTCGTTTATCGGCGACTACCACATGTTCTTCCTGTGGTTGGCCGGTCAGCTTGGCAAGCGCATGGCCCGCGCTAAAGCGCCCTGAACCAGACATCGAGGCTCTTCGCCTGAACCTGCATCGATGCCGCGCGTTTTGCGGCTTCTTCGTCGCGGCCCCAGGTCTCGGTCTGAAAATCCTCACCAACGCGCGATGCCGCAAAGGCCGCCTCGCCGTCGATCCGGCCTTTCCATACAGCCAGGGCCAGCACGACCGAACCAAACAATGGAATGGCCGACATCAGGCCTGCGCGCTCGTAGGCCGAAGCGTTTTCGACCAGCGCCGCAATGCGCGTGGCGGTTTCCGCCGGCTGCGGCCTATGGATCAGGGTGCGGTTCTGGTGAAATTCGAGGCCAAGCTCTTCCTTGGCCCAACCGAGCAAAGGCAGCCATGCGGCATCCTCGCGTTCGGTCAATGCCGTTGGATATTCCGATGGATAGCAGACCAGATCGGTCTCGGTATAGCGCAACACCTCGGCGACGGTTTCACCTACCAGCGTATCCATGCGATCGACTGCGGCAAAGCCCAGGCGCGTCAATGGCATGTCTTCATAGCCGACATATTCACCGACAGTGGCCCATTCCCCGGCAACCTGCCCGGCGACAGCCAGGGTCGGAAAGCGCAGCACGTGGCCCTGCGGCGTCTTGACTGCCCGGCCATCGAGGTGGATTTCGAACTCTTCCGCGACTTGGGCAGGCACAGCTTCGTGCCAGAAGCGCTTGGGGCGGTGGCCCAGTTGGTCACTCTTCTTCGAAGGGGCTTCGGCCTTGTAGGTCATGTCGCAGCCTTTACATCTTCGGGCACAAACGCATCCAGCGCAGCGTTCAGTTCGTCGAAATCGTGGACGATGATGTGGGCACCGGCGGCTTTCAGCTCGTCGACCGTATGAAAGCCCCACGACACGCCAATGGTATGGACGCCGGCGCTCAAACCCATGCGGATATCATGCGACGTATCGCCGATCATCACCGTCTGATGCGGATCGACACCGACATGATCGAGATTGCGCTCAAGCATATGCGGGTGCGGCTTGCTTGGGCCGTCATCGGCGCAGAAGCTGCAGTCGAAAATGCCGTGCCAGTCATAGACCGCAGTGTTGCGCTCGATGCCGCGGCGCGACTTACCCGTCGCCATGCCCATCAGCCAGCCCTCGGCCTTCAGGCGACGCAGGCAGGCATCGGCGCCATCATAGAGCGGCTCATGGAAATCGGGCTGGGCGTGCGCGCGGATAAAGGACTGCTTGTATTCGGAGGCGTAGCGCTCGGCGACATCCAGCGCCAGATCAGGCCGCATGCTCTGGATCGCTTCCAGCAAGGACAGGCCGACAATCTGGCGGACGTCCTCGTAAGTCGGCTCCGAAAGACCAAGTATCGCTGCTGCTTCCTGCAAGCCTTTCAGAATCGAGGCGCGGCTATCCACCAGCGTCCCATCGACATCCCAAACGGCTAGTCTCATCTACGGCTCTTCTTGCTCTTCTTCACAAACGGATCGGCTTCGGCATCATGCCAGTCGAAGCCGAAGCGTTCAAACCCCGCCTTGATAACCGGATCGAGCGGGGCTTCGACAATCAGCGTGCCCTGCGTCGGGTGCGGCAGTTCGATACGGCGGTGATGCAGTTGCAGCCCCAGACCTTGGGACAGGTCGCCACTCGCCTCGGTGCCGTATTTCGGATCGCCCAGAATGGGGTGACCCACGGCCTGCATGTGGGCCCGCAGCTGGTGCGTTCGGCCGGTATGCGGGCGCAAGCCCATCCAAGACACGCGCGGACCGGCGCGGCCGATGGTGACGTATTCGGTCTCGGCCACTTCTGCGCCCGGTTCCTTCGGGTCGGCGACCTGGACGATTTCACGGTCGTGGAAGCCCTTCTTGACCAGCGGCACGTCGATATAGCCATCTTCCGGCTTGGGGTTGCCGACGACCAAAGCCCAGTAGGTCTTGTTGGCCCGGCGCTTGGCAAACGCGCCGGCCAGGCGCGCGGCAGCCGCCGGAGACTTGCCCAGCAGCAGCACGCCCGACGTATCGCGGTCGAGACGGTGGACCAGGCGCGGGCGTTCCAGCCCTTCGCCCCACGCCGACAGCAGCCGGTCGATATGGTTCTTGGTCTTGGTTCCGCCCTGGACCGCCAGGCCCGACGGCTTGTTGAGGGCGATGACGTCCTCGTCCTCGTAGATGACCATGGAACGCGCGAACTTGATTTCCTGCGGGCTCAGCGTCGCGCGCTCGCGCTTCTGCTGGTCCTCGGTCGGCGCGTCCGGCAGCGGCGGTACGCGCACGGTCTGGCCCGTGGTCAGGCGGGTATCGGCCTTGACCCGGCCGCCGTCGACACGCACCTGCCCCGATCGGACCAGCTTGTTCAGTACGACGTGATTGATATGCGGCCAGCGGCGCTTGAAAAACTTGTCGAGGCGTACCCCGTCCTCGCCGTCCGTGACGTAGAGGGTTTTGACTTCTTTACTCATGCGGCAACCTTTCGCACGATGAACAGCCCCAGCGCAACCGCGCAGACCGATAATACCACCGACAGACCGGCATAAAGTAACGCCGGCATATACTCACGGCGCTCCAGCATCTGGACCGTCTCCAGCGAAAACGACGAAAAGGTCGTAAACCCGCCCAACACGCCCGTCGCAAGCAGCAGACGCATGCGTTCGCCTTCCCCGGGATTACGCAGGATAAAGCCCATGACCAGCCCCATCAGCAGCCCGCCCAGCACATTCGCAGCAAAGGTGCCGTAGGGCCAACTGCCGTTCAGCCAGCGTCCCAGGCCGTACCGCGCCCCCGATCCAAGGGTGCCACCTATCATGACAAGAAAAACATTCAGCATAAGGCGGTATTACGCCTCTTGGCCCAGGGTGCATAGTCCACTAAGTAGCCAATATTAAAATGAAGGACGCAACCCATGAGCCTCGATCTGACCTACGACGCCGGCAATATCTTCGCCAAGATTATCGCCGGCGATATCCCGTCCGCAAAGGTGCACGAGGATGATCGCACGCTCAGCTTCATGGACGCCTTTCCGCAGGCGAAGGGCCACACCCTGGTCATCCCCAAGGTCAATGCCTGCAACCTGTTCGACATCTCGCCAAAAGACCTGCGCGACCTGGTCGGCAAGACGCAGCGGATCGCCCGTGCCGTTCGCGATGCGCTTGAGCCCGACGGCGTGCGCATCATGCAGTTCAATGGTGAGGCAGCGGGGCAGACCGTCTTCCACCTCCACTTCCATATCCTGCCGGTGTGGAATGACACCGCCGACGGTAAGCATGCTTCGGGTAAGATGGCCGACCTGGGGGAATTGAACGCGTTGGCCGAACAGATCAGGGCCAAGCTGTAAGATGTTCTTCGTTCTTCGCCACGGCCAGACCGACTGGAACGTCGAAGCCCGCCTTCAGGGCTCGACCGACATTCCGCTCAACGAGACGGGCCGCAGACAGGCGCGCGCCGCTGCGGCCTTCTTCGCCGACAAAGGCCTGACGAAGATCGTTGCGAGCCCGCTGATCCGCGCCCATGAAACGGCGCGTCTGGTCGGCGAGCAACTGGGCCTGGAACCGGTCATCGACGCCCGGCTAATCGAGCGCAATTTCGGCCAGTTCGAAGGCATGACGATCGACGAAGTTCATCAGCACCGCGAAGAGATGCGCGAGCACATGAACCCGGCGGCGGACATCGACGGTAAGCACTATCCATGGAATGCCGAATCCTTGGCGTCTGTCATCGATCGCGTCTTCGACTGCGTCAACGCCTACCGCCATGACGACACCTGCCTGTTCGTCTGCCACGGCATCCCGTTCCGCGCCATTTCGCGCAAGTTCATCGACGACATGTATTCCAGCCCGAACTGCGCGCCGGTCATGTTCGATGATGCAGATGGCAAATGGCGCATGGTCGCGCTCGATCCCGACAATGCCCCGATCCAGCAGATCTACAATGCCCAGACCACCATGGGACGGATTTAACTGTCACCTATAGTGTGTTAACCTTTCCCCCAAATCAGGGGGATGACATGCCGGCCAACAGCACATTTACACCGCAACAGGCCTTCATCTTCAGGCTGGCGGTAGGTCTTGTCTTCGGCCTCGGGCTTGCCTGGCTTACCGATCAGCCCGGCGCTGCGCGGATGGAAAACTGGCATCCCGAAACCTGGCGCATCGCCGCCACCTCCACGCTTGGCCTAGGCGCCTTCATCTTCTGGGCCGGCGCCGGCGCCATGCGCCGCCTGAGCCTGACCGTGTGGGGCGTGGCCGCCCTGGCGCTTATCGCCTTTATCAGTTGGAGCCACGCTGCCGGCGACGCCACTTACGCCGCCTTCTTCAGCCAGAGCAGCTTCCTGATCTACCCCTTCCTGTTCATCATGCACGAACTGGTCAGCAGCGGCGACCAAGCGCGGAAAATCATCGCGCCCTATCCGACCTATTTCGACGAAGCGTGGAAGCGCGGTGTGCAACTGGCTCTGTCGATCCTGTTCACCGCACTGTTCTGGGCCATACTGTGGCTGGGAGCGGCGCTGCTCGGCTTTATAGGCTTCAACTGGCTGAAAGACCTGCTGAGCGAGTCGTACTTCGCGTGGCCGATGACGGGCCTCGCCTTTGCCGCAGCTGTGCATCTCGGTGACGTCCAGCCCAAGCTTATGGCCGGCTTCCGCGCCCTCGTCCTCGGCGTCCTGTCGTGGCTCCTGCCGGTCATCTCCCTGATAGGCGTCGTCTTTGCCGCCTCATTGTGCGTCAGCGGACTTGAGCCGCTGTGGAAGACCAAGGCCGCGACAGCGTCGCTGCTCGCCGCCTGCGTGGCGCTCGTCCTGCTGATCAACGCCGCCTATCAGCAAGGCGATGAAGAACGGCCGGTTCACACCATCATGAAGTGGTCGGCACGGCTGGCCTGCGGCTTGATGCTGGTCTTTTCGGTACTGGCCGCCTTCAGCCTCGCCCTCCGTGTCGGGCAATATGGCCTGACGCCCGAACGCGTCCTGGCCGGCGTTGGCGTCATTGTCGCCGTCATCTATGGTATTGGCTATACGATTGCCGCCGTCTGGCCGAAGGACCGCTGGCTGAACCTGCTGGAGCCGATCAATATCGGCCTGGCCTTTATCAAGGCCGTACTGCTTCTGGCGGTGCTGACGCCGGTCGCCGATCCGAACCGTCTGAGCGTCGAAAGCCAGGTGGCGCGTGTCCAATCCGGCAAGGTCACTACCGATCAGTTCGACTGGCAACTCCTGCGTTTCAATACCGGCGCCTATGGCCGCGATGCGCTGAAAACGCTGGCCACGACCGGCAAGACCGAAGCCATCCGCGCCGCGGCGCTGACGGCCAGCCAACTTAAGGCCGACGACCGTTACAACTCCGCCCCTGCGGACACCGCACTAAAAACGCCGTCCCCCAAGCAATTCACGGTCGTCTTCCCCCAAGGCGTGGCCGTACCGCAGGAGTTCTTTGCTCAACGGTTCCGTCTGTACACCCTGCCTGACTGCGCGACAGAAATGACAGCAACCCCGTCGTGCTTCGTAGCGCTGATCGACCTGTCACGCGATGGCAAGCCCGAAATGCTCGTCCTTGACGAGACTCAGGTGACCGTCTTTACGCGCGAAGCGCTCGCCTGGGAGAAGGCTGGAACACTAATCCTGTCGGATACGCAGGCAGCCGATTTCAAAGCTGGTAAGCTTGCAACGCAGCAACCTGAGTTCGACGACCTGAAGGTCGGTGACGCCCGCGTAGAGCGGATGTTTGATATGAAGTCGGCAAATTAGTCAGGCCGCCAGCTTCATGCCGTCGCGCACCTGAGCGAACAACTCGACGGACTTCAGCCGGGCGGCGATGTCGTGGATCGGCACGGAGACGATCAGTTCATCGGCTTCGGTCTGATTGAGGAAGTTACCCAGGCGCTTTGAAATCGTCGCTGTCGAGCCAACCATGGCGTAGCGTAGCATATGATCGATCATCGCCGTCTCTTCCGGCTTCAGATCGGCGACGGCATCGTAACTTGGCTTCGGAAACGGCACGCGGACATTGCGGCGCAGATTGGCGAAGGACTGTTGCATCGAGGTATAGAGGAACTCGGCCTCGGCGTCCGTGTCGGCCGCCACGCCCATGACACCGACCATGGTGTGCGGCTTTTTCAACGCCTCGGACGGCCTGAAATTGCTGCGATAGATGTGAAGCGCATCGAACAGAAGCTCCGGCGCGAAGTGCGAGGCAAAGGCGTAAGGCAGGCCAAGCTGCGCCGCCAGTTGCGCGCTGTAGAGCGATGAGCCCAGAAGCCAGATCGGCACATTGGCATTCATGCCAGGCACGGCCAGAATGCGCTGGTTGTCGTCGGGTGCACCGAAATAGGCCTGAAGTTCCAGAATATCCTGCGGGAAGCTGTCGACGCCATCTCCCATGTTCCGGCGGAGCGCTCGCGCGGTCATCATGTCAGTGCCAGGCGCACGCCCCAGCCCCAGGTCCACCCGGCCGGGAAACAGCGCCTCAAGTGTGCCGAACTGCTCGGCGATCACCAGGGGCGAATGGTTGGGCAGCATGATGCCGCCAGAGCCGATGCGGATCGTCTTTGTCGCCTGGCCGACATGGGCGATGACGATCGAGGTCGCCGCCGAGGCAATGGCCGGCATGCCGTGGTGCTCGGCCAGCCAGTAACGGTCATAGCCGTGCGCTTCCGCCGTCTGCGCCATCCGCGCCGAATTGGCCAAGGCATCGGATACCGTACCGCCTTCGGAAATCTGCGACAGGTCGAGGATGGAAAACGGGATCATGGCGGCACCTGATGAAAGTTATGCCGCTTATGTAGGTGATCCGGTTACGATTGTAAGGCTAGCGGAGGCCGTCAGTGAAACCTTCGCCCAGGCCGATGAAGAAGTCAGGAAACAAGGCGCGCATAATCCATAACAGGCAGAAAGCCGTCAGAATGAACGGAAAGGCACGCTTAGTGGTCGATTTCGCCATGACACTCCCCTCGGTTGCATATCCATCATGATGCAGACGCAGAAATTATCAACAGGAAAGCGTTATCGCGCCGTGGAAATACTCGCCAGTCCTTTGCACCCTGGAAATTGCCTTCCCAAATACAAAGCGCAATCAACCGATGGAGCCTCCCGTGGAATATCGTCAGCTTGGCCGGTCTGGCCTAAAAGTCCCCGTCCTCAGCTACGGCACCGGCACCTTCGGCGGCAAGGGCGATTTCTTTGAGAAGTGGGGCAATGCCGACGTCGCCGAGGCGACCCGGCTTGTCGATATCTGCCTCGACCACGGCATCAACTTCTTCGATACAGCCGACGTCTATTCACGCGGCGCCTCCGAGGAAATCCTGGGCGCGGCGCTGAAAGGCCGGCGCGACAACGCGCTGATCTCGACCAAGGCCAGCTTCACTATGGGCGATGGCCCCAACGACAAGGGCTCTTCGCGCTACCACCTGATCCGTTCGGCCGAAGCCAGTTTGAAGCGCCTCGGCACCGACCATATCGACCTCTACTTCATGCACGGTTTCGATGCGCTGACACCTGTCGATGAAGTGTTGCATACGCTCGATACGCTGATCACCTCGGGTAAGGTCCGCTATATCGGTGTTTCCAATTTCTCCGGCTGGCACCTGATGAAGGCACTGGCGACCTCCGAAAAATACGGCCTGGCGCGCTATGTCGCCTATCAGGGCTATTACTCATTGATCGGCCGCGACTACGAATGGGAGCTGATGCCGCTGGCCCAGGACCAGGGCGTCGGCACCATGGTTTGGTCGCCGCTGGGATGGGGGCGCCTGACCGGCAAGATCAAGCGTGGCCAGGTGCCAAGCGAAGGCCGCATTGCCTCGGGCGGCGAAGGGGGTGGCCCCGCAGTCGATGACGAAACCCTCTACAATGTCGTCGATGTGCTGGAAGAGATCGCGGGCGAAACCGGCAAGACGATCCCGCAGGTGGCGCTCAACTGGCTGCTGCAACGCCCGACCGTGTCCAATGTCGTTGTCGGCGCTCGCAACGAAGCGCAGCTGATCCAGAACCTCGGCGCCGTCGGCTGGAACCTGACGGCGGATCAGGTCGCGCGCCTCGATGCCGTCAGCCGCAAAGCCCCGCCCTACCCGTACTGGCACCAGACGGGTTACAATGATCGAAATCCCAAGCCGACGCAGTGGTAGGCTGATATTTTGTAATCCCCGCCTCCTGTGATAGCCTTTGCGCAAACAGGGGGTGGGAATGAAATACGCCATACGTGGCATCGGCGCCGTCGTCGCGCTGGCGATCATCTATCTTACAACAGCTTTTTTCGTTCCCGCCGCGCGCCTCGGGCCGGTATGCGCACCGATCTATGCGCTCGCCATTCACCTCGGACTTGTAGACGTCAAGTCCGCCGACTGGGGCTATCTCAAGCTGCGTTCCGCAGACTACGGAACCAAGGCTTTGCGCTGGATTGAACGCAACAGCGATCCAAAGACCGCACAGGTTTCCGTCGCCGTCCAAAATCAATGGTTCGAAGCTGGCCACGTCTTTGAAGGCGGACATCTGATTGGCGATACCACGCAGGAGAAGGAAACCACTTTCAAAGATCTCGTCATGCCACAGGACGCCCGGAAGCTCCCGCAAGCTCCTGACACCGGCCAATCCATCCCGGCCAGCTTCTGGCGCGATCAACGCTTTCGTGCCTGCGACCTCGAACCGGCCAACTGCACCTTGCGCATGGCGGACATCACCGGCGACGGAAAGCCGGAAGTGATTGTCGAGTGGCGATATGCAGGGACCTACACGCGCTTTTATGCCAATCCCGTATATGAGGTGGCTTGGGATGTCTTCGGACGGACAGACGATGAATGGACGCTCGTCGCGAAATATTACCCGTGCGAAGTTGAACAGTCTCTGACCGACGGCAAGATGAGGCCGTCCGACCAAAAACTCGATATGCTCTGGATCGACGGACACGCCGTCAATTTCTTCAGCGGAAAGTGTTTCTCATCGCAATCCACCGAAGTCCCAACCAAAGAGCACGATCTGGCGGCCCGCAATATCAAGGCTATCGAAACCTATCCACTTTTGCCGTCTTCTAAACCCCTGCCCCTGTCCCTCAAGGCGGCCATTCTGTCCCGGTCAATCGTGTTGCCACGCGCAGGCGGAGCCCCTATCCGGATGGAGCTGGAAGAGCGGGGTAAGGCCTACAGACCGGATTTCAAAGTCCTTCCGCCTTGTTTCACTGCTGCCCGGCAATGCAAGCTCCTTATCACAGATCTTGATCATGACGGCCGTGAGGATGTCATTGTTCTGGACGCAGATATACGTAGCGTTCGGGAAAGATACCGCGTCGCAAGCCTTCTTATGGAAAAGAAAGGCGCATGGCACCTGATCGACAATCACTCAGTTTGCGTCGAGGCACTATTTGAAGACATGAAGGTTGCGCTCAAACCGGCGAAGTGGCGGGCGCTTGAATTTGCTGGAAAGCTCGTACTGCCCGAAGAAGAAACGGATACCTGCTCAGAAGCTCACCTTTATCCTCTTCTGTAGCCGTGATTAAGAGCACCAGCCTCCTCCACCTCGATACTTTGGTAGTGAAGACTGAAATATCGCAGCCCAGGCTGCACAAATGAAAATCCCCAAGGCCCTGAAGCCTTGGGGATTTTCATTTGTATATCTTAAGCCGCCGGCGCTTCAATCTGCACCGTCAGCGTACGGGGTGCAGGGGACCATGTCCCCTGCAATCTTAATCAACGGCTTCGGTCTTGGAGCCGGCGTTGTCAACGCGGCCCTTGCTCGAGGGCGTGATGTCGAAGGCGATCTTGCCGTCGACCAGCTTGACCAGGATATGGCCGCCCTTGACCAGCTTGCCGAAGAGGATTTCGTCGGCCAGCGGCTTCTTGATGTTTTCCTGGATGACACGCGCCAGAGGACGGGCGCCATACAGTTCATCGTAGCCGTTTTCCGCCAGCCACTTACCCGCATCCTCGGTCAGCTCGATCGAGATATGACGGTCGGCCAGCTGCATTTCCAGCTGCAGGATGAACTTCTCGACGACCTTCGAGATGACTTCCGGCTTCAGTTGCTTGAACGTCACGATGGCGTCCAGGCGGTTGCGGAACTCCGGGGTGAACAGACGCTTGATCGCCTGTTCGTCTTCGCCAGAGACCTTTTCACGGCCAAAGCCGATCGAGTTCTTCTGGTTGTCCGAAGCCCCGGCATTGGTCGTCAGGATCAGAACGACATTGCGGAAGTCGACCTTCTTGCCCACCGCATCCGTCAGCTGGCCATGGTCCATGACCTGCAGCAGGATGTTGTAGATATCCTGGTGCGCCTTTTCGATTTCGTCGAGCAGGACGATCGCGTGCGGTTGTTGATCGACGGCGTCGGTCAACAGGCCGCCCTGGTCGTGGCCGACATAGCCCGGAGGCGCGCCGATGAGACGCGAAACCGTGTGGCGTTCCATGTATTCCGACATGTCGAAGCGCAGCAGGTCGATCCCGAGGGTCACCGCCAATTGCTTGGCGACTTCGGTCTTGCCGACGCCGGTCGGGCCGGAGAACAGGTAGCAGCCAATCGGCTTTTGCGGATCGCGCAGGCCGGCCCGCGACAGCTTGATGGCGGTCGAGAGCTGGTCGATGGCTTCGTCCTGGCCGAAGACAACCTGTTGCAGGTCGGTCTTCAGATCACGCAGCGACTGGGTGTCGTCGCGCGACACCGACTTGGACGGGACACGGGCGATCTTGGAGATGACATATTCGATCTCCTTGGGCCCGATGATCTTCTTACGCTTCGATTCCGGCAGGACCATCTGCAGCGCACCGGCTTCGTCGATCACGTCGATCGCCTTGTCCGGCAGCTTGCGGTCGGTGATATACCGCGCCGCCAGCTCGACGGCGGTCTTGATGGCGGCGTCGGTGTACTTCAGGTGGTGGAAGGTCTCATAGTAAGGCTTGAGACCCTTCAGGATCTTGATGGTGTCGTCGAGCGTCGGCTCATTGACATCGATCTTCTGGAAGCGGCGGACCAGAGCGCGGTCTTTTTCGAAGTGCTGGCGGTACTCCTTGTAGGTGGTGGAGCCCATGCAGCGCAACGTGCCCGCGGCCAGGGCCGGCTTCAGCAGGTTGGAGGCATCCATCGCCCCGCCTGACGTGGCGCCGGCGCCGATGACCGTATGGATTTCGTCGATGAACAGGACGGCATTGGGGTGCGCTTCCAGTTCCTTGACGACCTGCTTGACGCGCTCTTCGAAGTCACCGCGATAGCGGGTGCCTGCCAGCAGCGTGCCCATGTCGAGCGAGTAGATGGTGGCGCCGGCCAGGACTTCCGGAACATCGCCTTCGACGATCTTTTTGGCCAGACCTTCGGCGATGGCGGTCTTGCCGACGCCCGGATCACCGACCAGCAGCGGGTTGTTCTTGGTACGGCGGCACAGGATCTGAATGGCGCGCTCGACTTCGGGACCGCGGCCGATCAAGGGGTCAACCTTGCCGTGACGCGACTTTTCGTTGAGGTCGACGCAGTAGGCGGCCAGAGCGTCGGTCGAACCGGCCTTGCCACCCTTTTCCTCGGAATTGCCACCGCCAGACGGCGTGTTGCCTTCGTCGGTCGCGCCACGAACGGGACGCGGCTCAGAGGCGCCGGGCTTCTTGGCGATGCCGTGCGCGATGTAGTTGACCGCGTCGTAGCGCGTCATTTCCTGCTCCTGCAGGAAGAAGGCGGCGTGCGATTCGCGTTCGGAGAAGATAGCGACCAGGACGTTGGCACCGGTCACTTCGTCACGGCCCGAAGACTGGACGTGGATGACGGCACGTTGGATGACGCGCTGGAAGCCGGCGGTCGGCTTGGCCTCTTCCGAGGACGGCTCGACCAGCGATTTCAGGTCTGTTTCGATATAGGCGTCAAGCGCGGTCCGCAGCTTGGACAGATCCACATTACAGGCGCTCATGACGGCGGCGGCATCGACATCGTCGATCAGCGCCAGCAGGAGGTGCTCAAGAGTGGCGTACTCATGATGATGGGCATTGGCGTGACCGACTGCGCGATGCAGGGTCTCTTCTAATGCGCTGGAAAATGATGGCATGACGACCTCCTAAACCTCAAGCCTACGGTACTGTATACGGCAAAAACTCTAACTTACGGTTTAGGACGTTTTACCTCGTTCAAACTGAACCCGACCTGAACCCAAACTTCACGATAGCCCTCATCATCCGCCCTATTTCCTGACTCAAGAATTAACAAACGCGCTCTCCGGCGCAATTATAGTTAACCCTTTACCCCCATCAGTCTTTCTCCATGGTGCACTGGAGAGGGTGCTGATGGCGGCATCCTTGTTTTGTCGCCATCATCAGTCTTTCTCCATGGTACATTGGAGAGGGTGCTGATGGCGACGGGCCATATCCACCACTTGCGCCACCTTCGTTTCGGCGACCTCATAGGTGTACACACCGCATACGCCCACACCCGTCTGATGGACGTGCAGCATCACCCGCGTCGCGTCCTCGCGCGACTTGTTGAAGAAGCGCTCCAGGACATAGACGACAAATTCCATGGGCGTGTAGTCATCATTGAGGATGAGCACACGATAAAGAGACGGCTTTTGGGGCTTCGGCTTGGCCTCAACCACAGCCAGTGGTGCGCCGGCCGGACGGGTCGATCCCTTGTCCGCTGCCGTAATGCCCAAATAGGTGTCTTCGTTTAAGTCTTCAGATAGCCAAGCGCGCAACAATCGAAACCTCATCTTACCTTTTCGGCCATCTAATGACCCGGCGTCCCGGGGTGATCCTATAGATAGGCCGCTGCATGCGAAGTACAAGATAGCCCAAACCGGGACGCTGCAAATAGGAAATCGCCAATCCGGGTGATCACAGTTTTTTATGAGACGTGACAGAAGGGTGACGAACTGTCGATCGCAATCGCGGCATCCCTGCGGCAAGCGGCCGCGCGGCATGCCGCCACAACGCATAAAGCCTTCCGCGTGGCTATTTTTGCCCTATAATTCGCAAACCGCGTCCCATACGGGGAGCCAAGCATATGCCCGATCTCGATCTTACCGCCGAAATGCTGGCGCGCATCCAGTTCGCCTTCACCGTTTCGTTTCACTTCCTGTTTCCCGCCTTTACCATCGGCCTGGCCTCGTATCTGGCCGTGCTCAACGGCCTGTTCCTGTGGAAGAAGGACGCGGTTTACCTGCGCCTCTTCAATTTCTGGAAGACGATCTTTGCCGTGACCTTCGGCATGGGCGTCGTGTCCGGCATCGTCATGAGCTACCAGTTCGGCACCAACTGGGGCGCGTTCTCGGACAAGGCCGGCGCCGTGATAGGCCCGCTCATGGGCTACGAAGTCCTGACCGCCTTCTTCCTCGAAGCCGGCTTCTTAGGGATCATGCTGTTCGGCCTGAAGCGGGTTGGCCCTAAGCTGCACTTCTTCGCGACCTGCATGGTGGCGGCCGGCACATTGATGTCAGCCTTCTGGATCCTGGCGGCCAACAGCTGGATGCAGACGCCACAGGGCCACGTCCTGACGCCGGAAGGCCTGTTCCAGCCGAAGAGCTGGGTCGAGATCATCTTCAATCCGTCCTTCCCCTACCGCCTTACCCACACTGTCATTGCCGCCTATCTGACGACGGCGTTTGCGGTCGGTGGTGTCGGCGCCTGCCATCTGCTGCGCGATAAGGAGAATCGCCAGGCGCGCATCATGTTCTCGATGGCCATGTGGATGGCGGCGATCGTCACGCCGGTTCAGATCTTTGTCGGCGACCTGCACGGGCTGAACACGCTGGAGCATCAACCCGCCAAGATCGCGGCGATGGAAGGTCACTACGAGACGCACAAGGGCGCTCCGCTGATTCTGTTCGGCATCCCCGACGACAATGCAGAAAAAACGCACTATGCGGTCGAGGTGCCGAAACTGGGCTCGCTCATCCTGGCCCACGATCCGGACGCCGAAATCAAGGGCCTGAAGGAATGGAAGCGTGAGGACCGCCCGCCAGCGCTTATTCCCTTCTTCGCCTTCCGCATAATGGTGGGGCTGGGGCTGCTGATGCTGGCGGTCGGGCTCTGGTCGCTGTGGGCGCGTTACCGCAAGACGCTGTTCAGCGATCGCTGGCTGCACAAGGCCGCCGTGTTTGCCGGTCCAGCCGGATTTATCGCCGTCCTGGCGGGTTGGGTGACCACAGAGGTCGGCCGCCAACCCTATACGGTCTACGGCCTGCTCAGGCGATCGGACAGCCTGTCGAATATCGATGCCCCGGCGGCCGCGGCTTCGCTGATCGCCTTTGTCGTCGTCTACTTCTTCGTCTTCGGCGCCGGCACGTTTTACATCTTTCGCCTGATGGGCACGACGCCGCGCGACACCGACACGCCAGTCCACGAACTGGAAAAGGGCCCGATTCGCGCCAGCGGCATCGCGCCCGGCCCGGCCCAGGGCGAAGGATCGCACCCGGAGAACCACGATGGCCTTTGATCTTCCCACCATCTGGGCAGGCCTGATCGCCTTTGCCGTCCTGGCCTACGTCGTGCTCGACGGCTTTGACCTCGGCGTTGGCATCCTGTTCGCCGTCTTCCCCAACAGGCACGACCGCGATGTGATGACCAATTCGGTAGCACCCGTGTGGGACGGTAACGAAACCTGGCTGGTGCTGGGCGGCGGCGGGCTTCTGGCCGTCTTCCCCCTCGCCTACGCCACAGTCATGCCGGCCCTGTATGCCCCGATCATCGCCATGTTGCTGGCGCTGGTTTTCCGGGGCGTGGCCTTCGAATTCCGCTGGCGGACCGAGCGCTGGCGCCCGGTCTGGGACATGGGTTTCATGCTGGGTTCCGCAGTCGCCGCCTTCACACAGGGCATCGCCCTGGGGGCACTGATCCAGGGCATCCGTATCGAAGACCGCGCCTATGCCGGTGGCTGGTGGGACTGGCTGACGCCTTTCAGCCTGACGACAGGCGTTGCAGTTGTCGTCGGCTATACCTTGCTGGGCGCGACCTGGCTTAACCTGAAGACGCTGGGCGACGTCCAGGTGAAGGCGCGCAAATGGGCGCTGATCACCGCCGTCGGGACGTTGGTGCTCATCGGCGTGGTCAGCCTGTGGACGCCGTTTATCAACCGGCTCTATTTCGAGCGCTGGTTCGGCTGGCCAACCGCCTTCTTCTCGGCCTTCGTGCCGCTGCTGCTGGCGATCTGCGCCTTCCTGCTGTGGCATGGCCTGAAAACCGGCAAGCACCTGCAGCCCTTCCTGGCGGCGCTTGGGCTGTTTGTCCTCAGCTATGCCGGCATAGGTATCAGCTTCTTCCCGTACATTGTTCCGGGCGCCCTGACCTTCCAGCAGGCGGCCGGGCCGGACAAGTCGCTGGGCTTCCTGCTGGTCGGTGCGGCCGTGCTCATCCCGGTGATCCTTGCCTATACCGCCTACGCCTACTGGGTGTTCCGCGGCAAGATCGACCCGAACGAGGGCTATCACTGATGACAAAGAAGCTTATGTGGTTTGCCGGGCTGTGGCTGGCGGGCGTGGCGACTGTGGGGGCGGTCGCGATGGTAATCAAGCTCGCTTTAGGCCAATAAAAAGCCCCGGACGTTTCCGTCCGGGGCTTTTCAATTCAAGTGTCGAACCGGATTAGCGGCCCAATCTTAACGGTAGGACTGGAACTTCTCGACGGCGGCGGTCATGCGCGCGTTGATCGGCTTGAAGGTGTCCTTGAACGAGGTCGACAGGGTCTCGGTCAGCTGGTTCATTTCAGCGACATAGGATTCCATCGACGACTTGGCGTAGCGCGACTGGAGCTCGAGGACTTCCTGGACGCTCTTGGCGCCCTGGAGGGTCTTGCCGGCGGTGACGGCTTCTTCCCAGTTCTTCTTCGCGAAGGCGACAGTCTGCGCGCCGATCGTTTCCGCGCCCTTGGTGGCGGCGGTCAGCGATTCGACGACGGCTTCGACATTGCCCTTCGACAGCGAGTTAACTTCGTTCAGAGCGCCAAGGGTCTTCTCGATCGAATCCTTGAAAGCCTGGTTGCCGGCCAGCGACATGCGCTCGACGGTATTCTTGATGGTGTCTTCGCCCGTTTCCATAGCAGAACTCCGGTTTGGTTTTGTTGGCACTCAATATCCGTGGCGACCGGCCTCAACCTCCAGGGCGCCTCGGTAACTTGGTTATCATATATCGCAGGTGCAGCAAGAGGTCAAGCTTTATTGTGCACCGCACAAAACGTTAACATTATCGTGAAGGCAATATTCGCCCCATATGGGAGATTCTTATCGCAACGGCGCGCATAGTGATTGTCTGTGTTAGCGCTAGCTCAAGGGTCAATGACCTTTTCGTGTCAGGAACCTGGGCAAAGTGTGAGTGGACGCATTGCGGTCACCTTTATATGTTCTTTATGGGGTTTAAGGGTTGCTTAATGACCCGCCGACATTCTGGGTGTAAGGTAACCGGAAAGACGCAACAAACGCCTTTCCCACGTCCAGAACGGGCAGGTTTTTTGTATGAGTTTGAGGACAGCTTTGATGGGTAAAATCCGGCAGGCAGGCGATATCGGGCAGGGGGAGCAAACCGGTCTTGGTGCATCTACGCGCCAGGCAGTATTTGGCGTCCGTAACGGTCTGATGACCTTTCTGGCGGCCGCTGCTGCATTGACCGCCGTCCCCGCAGCCGTCCAGGCGCAGGACATTCCAACCAACAGCAAATACGCCGCCATCGTCGTCGACGCACAGTCGGGCGAAGTGCTTTACGCCAACCGCGCCGATTCCGTGCGCTACCCGGCGTCGCTGACCAAGATCATGACCCTGTACATGGCGTTCGATGCCCTGGCCCAGGGCAAGCTGAAGCCGACCGACACGATCACCATCAGCCAGAAGGCCGCCTCGCAGGCGCCGGTCAAGGTGTATCTCAAGCCCGGCGACACCATCGACGTCGACACCGCCATGCGCCTGACGGCGCTCTATTCCGCCAACGACCTCGCCGTCGCCCTGGCCGAAAAGATCGGCGGCACCGAAGAGCGCTTCGCCGCCCTGATGACCATTCGCGCCCAGTCGCTGGGCATGAGCAATACCCGCTTCGTCAACGCCAATGGCCTGCCGGACGCCCGTCAGCTGTCGTCGGCGCGCGACATGGCGATCCTGGCCCGCGCCGTGATGCGCGACTATCCGCAATACTACAGCTACTTCAATGTCGAGAGCATGCAGTATCGTGGCCGGACCTACGTCAACCACAACCCGCTGAAGGGGCTGCCCGGCGTGGACGGCCTCAAGACGGGCTTCACCAACGCCGCCGGCTATAATCTCGTTGCCTCTCAGGTGAAGGGCAATCACCGCCTGATCAGTGTCATGCTGGGCGGCTCCAACAAGGTGCAGCGCCGTGAGCACGTCTCCGACCTGATGTCGGTCGGCTTCGACGTCATGGAACGTCGCGACCGCGGCGAGGTCATCACCGTCGCCCAGGCCGAGTTCACCCGCCGCGCGCCGGAACCCGAAGCCAAGACAACGGATGGCCCGACCCCCTACACCCTGCTGGCCAGCAACAAGAGTCCTTTGACCGATTCGCAGTTGCGTGAAGCACTCGAGGACAGCGAAGAAGCCAATGCCACGGATATCGACGTCCAGCGCGTCAGCGCCATGGTCAAGGCGCCGGATGTGGTCCAGGCCCTGACCCAGGACAACACCTCGGATGCCGCCGGTCCGCAGCCCTATCTGGCGCTGAAGGCCGCTGTCGCCGCCCCTGCTTATGAGCCGATCCCGCAGGTGGCGCACGCCACCGAAGACGCGCCGAAGCCGGTGAAGGCCGTCAACAAGTCGGAAGCCAACAAGGCGGCGGCCATCGAGGCCAACCGCAAAGCGCTTGCCGACAAAACTTCGACCAGCAAAACGGCTGACAAGGCAATGTCTGCCGCTGAGAAGAAGAAGGCCGATGCCAAGACGAAGCTGGCGGCTGCCGACGACGAAGACGACAGCAAAACGGCCAAGGGTAAGAAGGCCAAGAAAAACGCCAAGGCGCAGTGGGCCGTTCAGGTCGGCGCCTTCAAGGACAAGTCGATGGCGTCAGACTGGGTCAAGAGCGTCCAGATGCGCTTTGACGACGCCCTGGCCGACGGCACGTCGCAGGTGTCGAAGAACGAAAATGGCTGGTATCGCACTCGCTTCGCCGACCTGACCAAGGAACAGGCGGAAAAGGCGTGCAAGAGCATGAGCGCCAAGAGGCTCGACTGCATGGTGATCAAGCCCAACGCGTAAAACTTATGGGGTTTGGGACCTGCGGTCCCAAGTCTTGCTGATACCAAAGAAAAAGCCTGGCCCCAAAAGGCCGGGCTTTTTCTTTGGTATCAACAAGGTTTGTGGAGGCACGGCCCCCACACCCCGTAACTTAAGGCGCCTGCATAACCACCTTCGCCGTCGCGTCTTCGCGATAGTCAAAGCCCCCAGCTTCGACCCATTGGCCGTCCTTCTCCCTCTTCCCCCGGGTCCGGTAAATGCCGTCCGCGCCCAGGACGCCTGTTGATCGCAGCGCGGCAAGGCCTTTGACGCCATGGACTGCCTCCTCCATCTCGTAGGCTGCAGGCCCGGTCGGACGGATCGTACCGGTCGTGTGAAACCCACCGGTCGTAAAATAATGGAAGATATAGTCGCCGCTATCCTTGTCGCGGAAGATCAGCGACTCGCCGGCATAGGCGCCGTTATTCACCGAGTGCACGATGCGTATGGCGTGCCCGCCAATCGCCCATTCCCAGCGCTGGATATCCTCCGTCTTGGCATCCTTTGTTCCCTGGCCCCGCCAGGTCTTGCCGACCATCGGCTCGAACGGCGCATAGGCCGCCCAGCCACTCATGGCTTCAGGCAAGGGCGCGGGTTGCGCCCAGACGACCACAGGCACAGACAGGGCAATTACAGATACAAGGATAAGCTTGCGGATCATGATCGATGCCTCCCAACCGCGACAGAACACGCGCAAGACGCCGTTATGTCAAGCTGGAGCGATATGCCAAAAAGTGTGCAGCGGTTTTTGGCTAAATATCGCGACAAAACAAAAACCTAGAGCATGATGGCGGTTCGACCTAAACGCATCATGCTCTAGCGCCGGCGCAGCAGCAGGTCTCGCGCGGCATTCAATGCGCTGGCGCGTTTGACATCGCCGCCTTGATCCGGGTGCGCAGACTTCATCAGTCGTTTCCACGCCTCCTTGACCGCCCGGCGATCGGCGCCAACGGGCAGATCGAGCGTCTGATAGGCGCGCACCTCTTCCGGCGTGAAGCTGCTGGCGGACTGCGGCTGGGCTGGCCGGAATGGCGTGGCGAAGCGCACCGAGCTGGAAACCATCAGCGATACGACCGCCAGCGCGAGACCGACGGCCCAGGCGCCGCGCGCCAACTGTGTAATCGCCAGCGTCATAAGTACAAAGCCGATGACTCCGCGCACCGCCCGGAACTGTTGGAACCATGGTCCGGACTTCAACTTGCCCAGCCGTACCTCACGCCCCAGCCAGGCCAGCAACAGGAATACGGTGATTGCCCCAACCAGCCAGATCACGCCACGGCCTCGGTCGTCGCATTTTCAAGGCCAAGCGACTGCATCAGGGCCAAAAGCTCCTGACGCGCGGCGACATGGCTCATCGTCAGCGCCACCGGCTTCACATCAGCCGACAGATCGGCGACCGTCAGGCCGAATGGAAACAGCTCGCGGTATATAACGCGGTCGCGCAGGCCCGAAAGGACGCTGAAACCAACACGACGGCCCAGAGCGTGGACCTTTTCGTCGACGCGCCGCCGGTTACGCGCCTCGGTGGCGGCCAGACGGTTGCGCAGCACGATCCAGTCGATCGACTTGCCATCCCAGGACGCGCGTTGCTTGCGTGAATTCCACACGGTTTCAGCATAGATCGACGGCCTGCGGATATCGAGCGTCACCGGATCGATCTCCCCCAGCAGGTCGAAGTCGATAAAGCTGTCATTCATCGGCGTAATGATCAGGTGCGCAGCCGCGTGAGCCCGGCGCGACAGGACGTGATCGCCGCCCGGCGTGTCGATCAGGATGAAGTCGGCGTCCAAGGCTTCATTGAGCGCGCGGTCAAAAGCGCGCCTGGCGTCCGCCTCGGGCGCCTCCAGCAACTTTGCCGGTTTATCGGCGAGAAAAGGCTCGACGGCGTGTGGCAGGGCCTTTTCATTAGCCGCCGACCATTGCAGGCGATTCGAGAAAAACCGCGCCAGCGAACGTTGCCGCAGGTCGAGGTCGATAAAGGCGACGCGCCGGCCCTGATGCAGCAGATGAACGGCCACGTGCATGGCGACGGTGGACTTGCCGGCCCCGCCCTTTTCATTGCCGAAAACCAGAATACGCGCGTTGGACATTCCGAACTCCTGCCCTGTCATACACGACTCACGGGACAGATGCTAATTAGGCGCTTGGCCCCAGGCCTGCCAGAGCGTGCCTGGCAATTCCACGTGGGTAAGTCTGGCGGCAAACTTGCGCCCGCCTCTAGCGCCCGCGAGGCGGTAGGGCTATATTGTCACACATGAACACAGATTCCGATTACCTGGTCCGCGCCGAATCCATCCGCATCCATACGCACGAGGACTTCGAGGGCATGCGCAAGGCCGGCCGCATCGCTGCCGGCTGTCTCGACATGCTGATCCCCCACGTCGTGCCGGGCGTGCGCACCTCGCATCTCGACGACCTGGCGCGGGAATACATTTACGACCATGGCGCCCTGCCCGCCTGCCTGTACTACCGCGGTTATCAGCACACGGTCTGTATCTCGCCGAACCACATCGTCTGCCACGGCATTCCTTCGGAAAAGACGCTGCGCGATGGCGACATCGTCAATATCGACGTCACCGCCATTATCGATGGCTGGCACGGCGACACGTCGCGCATGTACGACGTCGGCCAGGTCGCTCCCAAGGCCAAGCGCCTCGTCGACATCACCTACGAATCGCTGCGCCTCGGCCTGGAACAGGTCAAACCCGGCAACACCTTCGGTGACATCGCCCATGCCATCCAGAAATACGCCGAGGCCCAGCGCTGCTCGGTCGTGCGTGAGTTCTGCGGCCACGGCCTGGGCCGCGTCTTCCACGACAACCCTAATGTCTTGCATTTCGGCAAAGCCGGCACAGGCCCACGCCTGGAAAAGGGCATGTTCTTCACGATCGAACCGATGATCAATCTCGGCAAGCCCGATGTGAAGGTGCTCAGCGACGGCTGGACCGCTGTGACCCGCGACAAGAGCCTGACGGCGCAGTGCGAACACAGCGTCGGCGTCACGGATACGGGCGTCGAGATCTTTACCGCCTCGCAGACCGACCGCTTCCGCCCCTGAGAAAATCACAACCCTGAGGAAGCGCTGGCTTTCCGCGCAGGCTCAGGTTAGGTTCCCGAGGCATGGGGGAGATAACCTTGGCCGAAGACAGCGCACCCACCCTGCCCGATCACGGCGGGCATCGTCAGCGGCTGCGTGACCGGGCGCGTAAAGGCGGCGTGTCAGCGCTTCCGGAATACGAACTGCTCGAACTCTTCCTGTTTCGCTCGATCCCCCAGCGCGACGTCAAGCCGCTGGCCAAGGCCCTGCTTGCGCGCTTTGGCTCGCTGTCCGCGGCCTTGTCGGCGCCGCTTGAAGACATGCTTCAGGTCTCGGCGCTCGACGGCAAGGGCCGCGCGCTCAAGGTCACGCCGGATATCGCGCTTGACTTAGCCTTGATGTTCGAAGCGACCCGGCGCCTGGTCGCCGAGCCTTTGAGACGCACGACCGTCATCGCCTCATGGTCCGCGCTGGTGTCCTATCTCCGGGTAACGCTGGCCCACGAACCGCGCGAACAGTTCCGCGTCCTGTTTCTCGACAAGAAGAACCAGTTGATCGCTGATGAGGTCATGGGGGTTGGCACGGTCGACCATGCTCCGGCCTATCCGCGCGAAATCATGCGCCGGGCGCTGGAGCTGTCGGCCAGCAATATCATACTGGTCCACAACCACCCGTCGGGTGATCCTCAGCCCAGCCAGGGCGATATCGAGATGACGCGGCTGATCGTCAAGGCTGGCCAGCCGCTGAAGATCACTATCCACGACCACCTGATCGTCGGCCGCGAAGGCGTTACCAGCCTCCAGCAGTTGGGCGTGATGTAAGGTCTCGCCTCAGTAGACGAAGTCGATTTCCGTAAAAGCCACAACTTCCGGCAACCACCGGCCCTGCACGAAAGCGACGTGATCGGGGTGGTCATTATAAGCCTGATAGGTGTCGTTCGAAGCAAACTCCATCGAGACGCCGTGCGTAAACTCGTTCTTGCGGCTGATCTGCGGCATGACCTGGAGGTTCAGCACGCCTGGAATATCTGCCAGCTTCGCCAGCGCCTTGAGAAAATCCGCCTCCTCGGGCGAGCCGCTGGCGTGTTTCAGGCGGAACGGAACGATATGCCGGATCATTGAGAGCCTCTTGCGTGGTCTTCGGGAAAGACAACGGCCCGGGCATTACAACCCGTAGCCGCCGATGGGTTCCGTGACCGTATGCTGCCCAAAGCTCGCGATCAAGGGCATTGCCGACTTGATCGTCTCGGCCACCGCGACCATGGCCAGAGAGGCCTTATGGCTTTCAGCCGTATCCCAGACCTCGGTGACCCAGACGGTATCCGGGTCCTGCGGATCCTTCGCCACGACATAGCTCTTGCAGCCCGGCATATCGCCAACACTGCCCGTCATCAGCGCGATCAATTCATCGCGTTTACCCGGATGCGCCTTGAAGCTTCCGATCAGTCCGTACATGTCATGCCTCCGTTACAGGATCACGAAACCCTATACGCTCGGCAGCACGAATATGTCAGTTGCGCGTCACCGGATCGATGCCGAGCGCCTGCACGGCCTCGATCGAGACCTGGCCCTGCGGCAAGTCATTGTCGGCCTGGAACTTCTGCATGGCGGCGACCGTCGCCGGTCCCAGATTGCCATCGACGCCACCGGGATTGTAGCCCTTGGCGGCCAGGGCGCGCTGGACCATCATGATCAGCTTGGGCGACGCATTTCGGTCGCACAGGACCTGGCGCCAGACGCCTTCGGCGCGACCAGTGATGCGGGTCTTCTCGACGTCCTTGTAGACCGCGGGAACCGTGTAGGTCTTGACCTGTTCCTCGGCGACAACTTCCTTGACCGTGCGCTTCTCATAGAGCGCCGGGACGGTGTACTCCTCGACGCGCTCCGGACGCTCGACGACCTGGCGCGTGACCTGACGCGTGATGGCCGGCACCTCAATGCGGCGGACGCGCTCGGGCTCGACCATGACCTTGCGCTTTTCCGCGCGATATTCGGCCGGAATGTCCTTCAGGCACCACACTTCCGGCGGATTGCCGCTTTCGAGATAGCGGCGGCCTTCGCGATCGGCTTCGACGCGCACCGGCTCCTTGCCTGGCCACGCCAGGTAACCGTCTTCGCGGTAACGCACCGGCCGGTGATCGCCCGGCGTAACCAGCGGCGCATCCAGAGGCTCGCCCACCGTCTTCACCCACTCCTGACGGGCCGGCGACACCATGACCTGCTCGACGCGGACTTCGTAGCGGGCGGGAATCACTTCCTCGCGGAAGCCAGCTTCGCGGACGACCTCGGTTTCCACGCGCGTCGTGACGACGGCCGGAATGACGCGCTTCTCAATTCGCTCGGGCTTAACCAGCACGTCCTTCTGGACCATACGGACTTCGGCCGGCAGGGTGCGCTTCTCAACGCGTTCGGGCGTGACCAGCACCCGCTCATTATAGATTTCGCTATGTGGCCCCAGCAGCAGGCGGGCATAGCACTCACCCGGCTTGGCGGCGCGGCGGACGTCTTCGGGCAGTTCCCGCCAGGCGGCATCCTTTTCGTCGCAGGCAATGATCTTGCCGTCGATATCGCGCTTTACCGCAGGCAGCGGATTATCGCGCGCGTCAACGGGCGCCGCCGTGCTGGTACCGGTCGCGAAAACCTTGCCAGTCTGTTTGGCGGCGTTCCTGGAGTCCTTCTTGAAGGTCTCGCTGACGACCGGCTTGGCGGGTTTTGCGAAGGCATCGGCGGAGATACCAAAACCTGCCAGCGCAACAACGACCAGCAAGGCCGCCCCCGATTTCAATTCGTGACGCAGCAAGGACGTGGACACAGCAGCAACCCCAGTATGACTAAACACAATGGTCAAATTTTAACGCTTTTTAAACCGCAACGCCAACCCCTCTCGCTTGAGACGGGTAAATTAAACGCGTTTTCCTGCTTGACTTCCACCCCCACATTCCCAATCAAGCGCCAACTTTCGTTTTCCCCGCTTCAAGGTCCCCGATCATGATCTCCCGTTACGCCCGCAAGGAAGCCGCCGCCATCTGGGACGCGGACACCAAATACAAGATCTGGTTCGAGATCGAGGCACACGCCGCGACCAAGATGGCCGAACTCGGCGTCATCCCGACCGACGCTGCCGAAACCCTGTGGGCCAAGGGCAAGGACGCGGCGTTCGATTCCGACCGCATCGACGAGATCGAACGCACCGTAAAGCACGACGTCATCGCCTTCCTGACCCACGTCTCGGAAATCGTCGGCCCGGAAGCCCGCTTCCTGCACCAGGGCATGACGTCGTCGGACGTGCTCGACACCTGCTTCGCCGTCCAGCTCCAGCGCTCGGCCGACCTCTTGATCGAAGGCGTCGATCTGGTCCTGAAGGGCCTGAAGCGCCGCGCCGAAGAGCACAAGTTCACCCCCACGGTTGGCCGCAGCCATGGCATCCACGCCGAGCCGGTGACCTTTGGCCTGAAGCTGGCCGGCTATTACGCTGAGTTCGTCCGCGCCCGTAAGCGTCTGGAAGTCGCGCGCGAAGAGATCTCGACCTGCGCCATTTCGGGCGCCGTCGGTACCTTTGCCAATGTCTCCCCCGAAGTCGAAGTCTATGTCGCCGACAAGATGGGCCTCAGCATCGAGCCCGTCTCGACCCAGGTCATCCCTCGCGACCGCCACGCCGCTTTCTTTGCGGCGCTGGGCATCGTCGCCTCGTCGATCGAACGCCTGGCTGTCGAAATCCGCCACCTGCAACGCACCGAAGTCCTGGAAGTCGAGGAGTTCTTCTCGGCCGGCCAGAAGGGCTCGTCGGCCATGCCGCACAAGCGCAACCCGGTCCTGACCGAGAACCTGACCGGCCTGGCGCGCCTCGTGCGTTCGGCTGTCGTGCCGGCGATGGAGAACGTCGCCCTGTGGCACGAGCGCGATATTTCGCACAGCTCGGTCGAACGTGGCATCGCGCCGGACGCCTGCGTGCATCTGGATTTCGCCCTGCGCCGCCTGGCCAATGTCATCGAGAACCTGCTGGTCTATCCGGAAAACATGCAGAAGAACCTCGACCGCCTGGGCGGCCTGGTGCACTCGCAACGCGTCCTGCTGGCTCTGACGCAAAAGGGGATGTCGCGCGAAGACAGCTATTCGGCGGTCCAGCGCAACGCCATGAAGGTGTGGCGCGGCGAAGGCAACTTCCTCGACTTCCTGGCCGCTGACGAAGACGTGTCGAAATTCTTCACGCGCGCCGAGCTGGAACCATTTTTCAACATTGATTATCACACCAAGCACGTCGACACGATCTTCCAGCGCGTGTTTGGCTGAGTACTACCCCTCCGGCGAGACAAGCTCGCCACCTCCCCATCTTCGATAGGGAGGAGATTTCTCCCCTTCTCCTCCCCATGTCATGGGGAGGGGGACCGCATAGCGGTGGAGGGGTACGCCACGCGAGTGAACCATGCCCATTACCCTCCTCTCCGACGCCTTCGACATAGCCGGCTATGTCAGCCGCTTTACCAACAAGGGGCGCGTCCGCCTCGAAGGCGCTGTGTCCGCGACGGACGCCGACGCCATCCACCACGCGCTCGAGCAGGAAACGCCGTGGGAACTGCAACTGGTGTCGAAGGAAGGCCGGCCAGAAATCATCAACCGGCGCGAGCTCAATGCCTTGCCCGAATCGGAAATCCAGCAGAGGCTTCAGGACGCCGCCGAGCGTGCGCAATCGGGTCTGTCGTGGCTGCGTCTGGGCGTGAACCTGCTTGACAAGTCAGATGAAGACTTTCCGCTAACGCGTTTCGCCAGCTTGTTAAAATCGTCGCAATTCGCGCAGTTCTGTGGCGATCTGACCGGTCTGTCCGACCTGACCCTGACCGAGTTGTCCGCCGTCTGTTACCGTCCTGGCGACTTCTTCACTCAGCACACCGACTTGGCCGCGCGCCTGTGTTTCGAATGGAATTTCAGCCGCGACTGGCGCGCCGACTGGGGCGGTCAGGTCTTATTTCACTCCCCATCGGGCGATATCGAAGGCGGTATATCTCCTCGCCTCAACGACCTGTCGCTCTATGCCGGCGACCAGCCGCGCTCGATCGCTTCAATCGCGGCCTACGCCGGCAGTCCCAGGTTTTCCATTGTCGGGCGCTTTGCCTAATCCGAAATAATCGTCTCTTTGAAACCCTTGCCGTCCCACGCATAGAGGATGGCGCCTGCCTCAAAGACAACAACCAGAACCGTGTCACGTGTGGTTGTTATCGACGGTTCGCACGGCGCGCTATCGTCACCGCTTCCCTTGCCGCAGGCCGTTTGAAATGTTGCAGGCCCGGCAGTCATGAGCCCCATGCGCGGCATCTGCGTCCGCAAGTCGAGCCCTGCCTCCAGCTGATAAACCCGTCCGGCGCCACCCAGGGTCACGATTGCTTCTGCGTGCGCATTCGACGTCTTGATAAAAGCGGCACTGTCCTTGACGCCGTCGCCATCATAATCGCCCTCATCAAACAGATAGAGGTGCGGATGTGACTGCCGAAGCTTCATATCTTCGTGGTTACTGACGTCATCCTTGTTGACGCGCACGGACGCGCCGCTCACTGCCGTCGCGGGCATCATCAGAGCGCCAAGCAGGATCGCAACGTTTAAAACTGTCATCAGCAGCCCCTCAGCGGCAAAACCCAGGGCACGGGCGCTCCAGCCAAGGTGGCGCTTACGAGCCTGCCTTGATCGCTTCGCGCGACTGGGCCAGGAATTCGGCCGCCTTGACGCGGACCTCGGCTTCACGGATCACGATGCGCGAAGCCGTCAGATCACCCACGATCTTGCGGATTACGTCTTCTTCGGAGGCATTGGTCGATTTGCCGAGCGCCAGAGCATAGCTCTCGATCGATTCGCCGCTCAGGCCCATTTTCTCGCCAGCCCAGAGACCGATCAGCCGGTTACGGCGTTCAGCGGCCAGAAATTCGAACCCTTTCGCCGCATCGTCCGGCTTTGGGGCCGGTGACACTTCGGAAATACGCTCGTTCATACTGGACATTTTGGGCAAACCTTTCAGGCAGGGTTCTGTTTTAATTCTCCTAAGCCTCCGGCGCAACAAGAAGTGTCATTTACATGGCAAAAGTTTTTGTTTATTTGCGGCGGCGAACGGCATCCCCTATGATGCTTTAGGTCAAATCACGGATGGCCCGGGCCCGCCCCAACGCTTTGAGAGCCTTATGTTTGCGCCCGCTGCCCCCAGCGCGGCGCGAATCGTCAATTCAAGCGTCGCCCTCCGCTCAAGGAAGTCAGGTCACATGACCACCACGCGCCGCAAGAAAATCTACGAAGGCAAGGCCAAGATTCTGTATGAAGGCCCTGAGCCCGGCACGCTCGTCCAGTATTTCAAGGACGACGCCACTGCGTTCAATGCGCAGAAAAAGGCCGTTCTCGAAGGCAAGGGCGTGATCAACAACCGCATCTCCGAATTCGTCATGACCAAGCTGACGAATATCGGCGTGCAGAACCATTTCATCAAGCGTCTGAACCTGCGCGAGCAGCTGATCCGCGAAGTCGAGATCATTCCGCTGGAAGTCGTCTGCCGCAACGTCGTCGCCGGTTCGATGGCCAAGCGCTTCGGCTTGCCGGAAGGCCAGCAGCTGCCGCGTTCGATCATCGAATTTTACTACAAGAACGACGCCCTCGAAGACCCGATGGTCACCGAAGAGCATGTGACGGCGTTCAACTGGGCCAACACCCAGGAAATCGACGACATCCTGGCGACCACCCTGCGCGTCAACGATTTCCTCAGCGGCATGTTCGCCGCCGTCGGCATCACCCTGGTCGACTTCAAGATCGAATATGGCCGCCTGTTCGAAGGCGAATTCTCGCGCGTCATCCTGGCCGACGAGATCAGCCCGGATTCGTGCCGCCTGTGGGATGCCCAGACGAACGAGAAGCTGGACAAGGACCGCTTCCGCCGCGACATGGGCAATGTCATCGAGAGCTATACCGAGGTCGCCAAGCGTCTCGGCATCATGGGCGATATGCCCAAGGTCATTGAAGGCGGAATGCAGTAATGAAAGCGAAAGTCCACGTGTTCCTGAAACCCGGCGTCCTCGACGTCCAGGGCAAGGCCGTCGAAGGCGCCTTGCACGGTCTCGGCTGGGATGGCGTTTCGAACGTCCGCGTCGGCAAGGTGCTGGAATTCGACATGGCCGGCGCCGACCAGGACACCGCCAAGGCCGAGCTGAAGGCCATGTGCGAAAAGCTTCTGGCCAATACGGTCATCGAATCCTACAAGGTCGAGGTGGCGTAATGGCCCTAAAAGCCGCCGTCCTCGTCTTCCCCGGTTCCAACTGCGACCGCGACTGCAAGACGGCCGTGGAAACCACTGTCGGCGGCAAGGTCGAAATGGTGTGGCACCAGGAAACCGCCCTGCCTTCAGGCCTGGACCTGATCGTCGTTCCGGGTGGCTTTTCCTACGGCGACTACCTGCGCTGCGGCGCCATGGCGTCGCTGTCGCCCGTGATGCAGGCCGTCAGGGCCGAAGCTGAACGCGGCGTATCGGTCCTCGGCATCTGCAACGGCTTCCAGATCCTGTGCGAAGCCGGCCTGTTGCCCGGTGCCCTGCTGCGCAACGCCCAGCTCAAATATGTCTGCAAGCCGATCGAGCTGACGATCGAGAACCGCAATACGCGCTTCACCAGCGCCTATGGCAACAGGCAGACCGTCTGGATGACCCAGGGCAATGGCGACGGCAACTTCTTCGCGGATCCCGATACGCTGAAGGCCATCGAAGACAACGACCAGGTCGTCTTCCGCTACGTCGAAAACCCCAACGGATCGTTGAACGGCATCGCCGGCATCGTCAATAAGGGCGGCAATGTGCTGGGCATGATGCCGCACCCGGACCGCGCCTTCGAGCCGGCCCTGGGGTCGGCCGACGGCGCGCCGATGTTCCACAGCCTGGTCAGCGCGCTGCAGACCGCCTGACACGATGAAACGGTGGAAAGCTGCGGGACTTGTTGGGGCCGGAGTTTTCACCATCGGGCTTCTGGTCTTTGGCCTTCCCACCTGGCTTCGCTGGCAGGATGAGAAAGCACTGGATCAGTCAGCCGTCGCAGCCGAAGGCACCATCGTTCGCCTGATCCCCCACAATCATAACACCTGCAAATACGCGTACGATGCCGACGGGAAGCCTTATACCGGCATCGGCGCTTCATGCGGGGACGCACGGATCGGGGACAAGATCGACATCTGGTACGCGCGCACCGATCCGGAGAACTCGGCGAATGAGGAACCCGGCAGCTGGCGATTTCCCGTTGTCTGGCTGGCCTGGATCCTGGTGGTAATGCCGGCCTTTGCGGCCTTTGGCATCCTTTATTCTCGCCGGCCGATGCGTAATGACCAACCGCCCGAGAATTGACTTTGATCGTTAACAATGAAAGCATCTCCGGAATTACTTCCGGAGTATTTTCTTATGTGGCGTCGTATCGGACTGGCAGTTATCGCAACCCTGGCTGTGACGGGGTGTACCCAGAAGGACAAGGCGCCGGATACGATGGCGCTCGGCTACCACAAGGAAGCCTGCCCCGCGACATTGACCGACGTCAAGAACGCCGAGTGCGGTAAGCTGGTCGTTGAGGAAAGACGTGGCGCCAATAATGGCCGCACCGTCACCCTGCCCGTCGTCATCATCCGCGCCACCGCCGCCACCAAGAAGGCCGATCCGGTCATCTTCCTGCACGGTGGCCCGGGCGGCAGCGTGATCGCAGGCCTGCCGCGCCGCCTGGCACGCACGCCCAGCGTCATCACCGCCGACCGCGACTGGATCTTCTTTGACCACCGCGGTACGGGTCAGTCGACGCCGTCGCTCGATTGCGGCACCGCGCCGCTGTCCGACGCAGGCATCACCAGCGATGCAGGCGTAAAGGCGCTTCAGGACTGCGGGAAAAAATGGGCCGCCGAAGGCGTTGACCTCAGCCAGTACAATTCCGCAGTCATCGTCAAGGACATCCGCGACCTGCGCAAGGCATTGGGCATCACTACCTATAACCTCTACGGCGGCTCCTACGGCACGCGCGTCGCCATGGCCGTCATGCAGCACGACCCTGAGGGCCTGCGCGCCGCCGTGCTGAACTCGACCTGGTCGCCGGAAGGCATAGCCACCGCGCCCCTGCCCGGCCTGGTGTCGCAGGAGGTCCGTCAGGTCCTGGCCTATTGCGCTGCCGATGCGACGTGCAACGGCAAGTATCCCGATCTGGAGCGCCGGCTCGACACGCGCATGACCGAGTGGCTGAAAACCCCGGTCAGCAAGGATGGCCAGACGCACACGGCCGACGACATGGGTGCCTTCCTGCTTGAGACCATCTACAGCGACCGCGGCGCGCGCAGCCTGCCCATGTTGCTCGACGATATCCTGAAAGGCGATTACGCCAGCCTCATTGCATTCAAGACGGAATACGCCGGCTATACCGAAGGCCAGTTCCTGACAACCCTGTGCAACGAAGAGTTTTCCTTCGAAACGCCAGCCGCCGTGACCGCCGCGCTGAACAGCACCGATCCAATCGCCGTCGCGGTGTCGCGCGACACGCTGCGCTTCTTCCCGGCCTGCGAAGGCTGGGCGACCGGCAAGGGCGCGGCTGTCGAGAACCAGCCCCTGACCAGCGCTATCCCGACGCTCATGCTGTCGGCCGACATCGATGCCGGCTGTCCGGCCGAGATGTCCGAACAGGTCGTCACCCGCCTCAGCAAGGGCAAGAACTACATGTTCAGGAACCGCATGCACACCATCCAGGGCAGCGACTGCGCCAAGGCCATGGTCGCGCAGTTCCTGGAGACCGCTGATCCCAATGTCGATGCCAGCTGCATGGCCGACGATCGACCAACCTTTCCGTTCATCTACGACAAGAGCTGAGACGATTTAAATTTTGTCGCGATACTTAAACCGAAACCGCTCACACGTTCGGCGTATCGCTTCGTACCTGTGAAAAACCCTTATCGCGCCGCAATAATTCCATAATTGGCCGTCAGGACTGCTCCCTCTGTCGCGGGGGCGGTCCAGGCTCATTCAGGAACCCTGTATGCAGGACCCGATAACGTCGCTCGTCGTCCATCTGTTTTCCGCACCCGGCGTGGCCCTGTGGCTGGCGGGCGGCCTCCTCGCCTTTGCCGTCGGTCTGATCGTCCGGAGCGGATGGATCGGCTATCGCCCCCTGCGCTCGGCGCTTAATGACCGCTGGAACAAATTGTCGGCCCTGAACCTGCGGCATCTCGACGAAACGCAGTTCCCGGAAGTCGACCGCGTCTTCTCAAGCACCGACGTGCCCGAATTGACCGAAGGCTGGCTGCACTACCGCAGCCTGCTGACGCTCCAGCCCGACGGGCGCTATGCCACTTCGATCCACGCCGCCGAAGCATTCGACCATCTCGATGATCCGGCCAGGACACTGGAATGGTGGTCGAACATCCTGGTCGCCACGGGCCTTGTCGTGACCTTCCTCGGGATCGTCGCCGCGCTGAGTGAAGCGACAGCCACGATCGGCCAGGGCGCTGTGGCCGAAGGCGCCCTTCTCGGTCTGCTGGCAGTGGCTGCCACCAAGTTCTGGACGTCGATCGCCGGGGTGGCAGGCTCGATCCTGCTGCGCATTACTGCCCGCCACTGGCGGCGCCGCATAGAGCTGAACGCGCGCCTGCTGTTTACACAGCTCGACGCTGGCGTCGTCTTTCTGCCGCCGGAGAAGGCCCTGTTGGAGCAACTGAGCGCGCTCAATCGCATCGAGACGGCGTTGCAGGCGCGTGCGTCATGAGTTTGCGTCTGCGCCGAGTGTCTGCTCAACGCACGGAAACCACCGAGCCGGAGAGCGACTATATCGCCATGACCGACATGATGGTCGGCGTGTTGTTCATCTTCATCATCATGCTGTGCTTCTTCGCACTCCAGTACAAAAAGACGACCGCTACGCTGACCACCGCCAAGGATGCCCAGACGACGGCCCTGCTCCAGACGGCGAACGCCTTGAGCCCTGAGACGATCCGGGCCGAAATCGACCGCCAGGCGCATGTGGTCTGCCTGCCGGGAACCTTGTTCGGCGATACGGGCTCGGGCGAGACGCGCCGGTGCTTTGCCTATACCGGCGACAAGCCGGTCGCGGCCGACCCCGCAGACCGTCAGACGCAGATCGCTGCTGCCGACCGGGCGTCACTGATGGGGGCCATCGACAACGACATGCGCGGTTCAAGCGTGCCGGCTACGGTCGGCATCGACAATGCGACCATGGTCATGCCGGCGGACCGCGTGTTTGCCGCCAACAGCGCCACACTCACACCGGAAGGCCAGGTAACCGTGGCGCAGGTCGCCCGAAGCCTGAAGACGCAATTACCGTGCTATGCAGAAGGCGCGGTGTCAGCGAGCGGCTGCAGCAACGCTGCCCGCATGAACAGCGTCAATATTCAGATCAACGCCAGCTTCGACGCATTCACCGCCGAAGGCCGTGCTGCGTCCGCCCTGGCCTTGCAACGGTCGGTCGCTTTCCACGACGCCCTGGTTGCCGTGGCACCGGAACTCAGGCAATTGCGCAGTCCCTCCGGGACTGATCCCCTGCTGCGCGTTGCGAGCTATCAGCAATCGCGAACCGGCGGCCAAAATCAGGATCTCGTCATTCAGTTCGATATCACGCCGTAAGCCGCGTCTTTTCGGCTGACACGACAGGCTGAATCCGCTACATGCGCGCGCATGACCACAAGCACCGCCCCCGCGCAAAAAACCATGGCCCAAAAGGCCGCCGAATATGGCCTGAAGTCCGACGAGTATCAGGTCGTCCTCGACCGCCTCGGCCGCGAGCCCAATGACGTCGAACTGGGCGTCTTCAGTGTCATGTGGTCGGAGCACTGCTCGTACAAATCCTCGCGCATGCACCTGCGCAAATTCCCGGTAACCGGCCCGCGCGTCATCTGCGGTCCAGGCGAAAACGCCGGCGTCATCGATATCGACGACGGCCAGGCCTGCATCTTCAAGATGGAGTCGCACAACCACCCGTCCTATATCGAGCCCTATCAGGGCGCGGCGACGGGCGTCGGCGGCATCATGCGCGACGTCTTCACCATGGGCGCGCGCCCGGTGGCCCTGCTCAACGCCCTGCGCTTCGGCGATCCAGACCACCCCAAGACCCGTCGTCTGGTCGAAGGCGTTGTCGCCGGCATCGGCGGCTATGGCAATTGCGTCGGCGTGCCGACGGTGGCCGGTGAGACCAACTTCCACAGCGGCTATAACGGCAACATACTGGTCAACGCCATGTGCGTCGGCCTGGCCGATGCCGACAAAATCTTCTATTCGGCCGCACCCGAGCCCGGCCTGCCCGTCGTCTATTTCGGCTCCAAGACCGGCCGCGACGGCATCCACGGCGCGACCATGTCGTCGGCGGAATTCTCGGAAGACTCCGAAGAGAAGCGCCCGACCGTCCAGGTCGGCGATCCGTTTGCCGAAAAGCTTTTGATCGAAGCGACGTTGGAGCTGATGGCTTCGGGCGCGGTTGCCGCCATCCAGGACATGGGCGCCGCCGGCCTCACCTCGTCGTCGGTCGAAATGGCCGGCAAGGGGGGGCTCGGCATTACGCTCGACCTCGACAAGGTGCCGCAGCGCGAAACCGGCATGACGGCCTACGAGATGATGCTGTCCGAATCGCAGGAGCGCATGCTGGCAATCCTCAAGCCCGGTCGCGAGGCCGACGGCCAGCGCATCTTTGAAAAGTGGGGCCTCGACGCCGCCGTCATCGGCGAAACCAATACATCGGGCCATATCGTCCTGCTGCACAAGGGCGAGGTCGTCTGCGACCTGCCGCTGTCGCCGCTGTCCGACGACGCCCCGCTCTACGACCGTCCGTGGGTCGAGCCGGCGAAGGAACCTGAACTGAACGCTGGCGATGTCCCGGCGCACGATCTGAACGACGCCCTGCTGAAGGTCATCTCCTGCCCCGACGAAGCATCGAAGCGCTGGTTGTGGGAACAATACGACCGCCACGTCATGGCTGACACCCTGTCGGACAGCTCGACCGGCCACGACGCCGGCATGGTCCGCGTCCACGGCACCAAGAAAGCCCTGGCCGTCACCTCGGACTGCACGCCGCGCTACGTCAAGGCCAACCCCTATGAGGGCGGCAAGCAGGCCGTCGCCGAAGCCTGGCGCAACCTGACCGCCGTCGGCGCTGAGCCGATCGCCATCACCGACAACCTGAACTTCGGTAATCCGGAAAAGCCCGAGATCATGGGCCAGATCGTCCGCGCCATCGACGGCATGGCCGAAGCCTGCCGCGAGCTGTCCTTCCCGGTCGTGTCGGGCAACGTCTCGCTCTACAATGAGACCAACGGCCAGGCCATTCCGCCAACGCCGACCGTCGGCGCCGTCGGCCTGCTCAAGGACTACGACCAGCGCGTCGGCTTCAACGCCGTTCGTCACGGCCAGGTGCTGATCCTGATCGGTGAGACCAAGGGTGAGATGGGCTCGACGCTCTACCTGCGCGAAGTGCTGAACCGCGAAGACGGCGCCCCGCCCAAGGTCAATCTGGAAGACGAAAAGGCCAACGGCACCCTAGTGCGCCGCCTGATCAAGTCCGGCGTCGCCAAGGGCGTCCACGACCTGTCGGACGGCGGCCTGCTGTCGGCCGCGGTCGATATGGCGCTGGCCTCGAAAGTCGGCCTGGAACTGAAGAACCCGACAGACCTCGCCGACCACGTCTTCGGCTTTGCCGAGGACCAGGCGCGCTACTTGATCGCCGTCGATGAAGCCGCCGCGCATCTGGTGACGGCCCAGGCCGCCGAAGCCGACGTCAAGGCGTCCGTCATCGGCGTCGCCACGGGTTCGGACCTGACCTATGCCGGCCTGTCCTTAAGCCTTACAAAGCTGCGTGAAACGAACGAGCACTGGCTGCCGGCCTATATGGCAGGCAAGGCCTAACGCCTTACAGCGTCCCGATGCCCGTGATTTCCCACTTGCATCGGGTCGTGTAGCTGAAGCTCAGCTGAAGCTCGTCATTGGTATTGGCGTTGACGAAGACCGTGGCGCGCAGGTTGCGTTCGTCCAGTTGTGCGTCGGTCGGCCCGCTGCGGAAGAAGTGGCGCAAGGGACCGGCCTTGTTGCCGCAGGAAAACAGATCGCAGTAATAGCCGGTCTTATTGGCAAACTGGCTCGACAGGGCGGCATGCGACACAAACGCACCATCCGCGCCGATGGTCACGCCATCGTGGCTGATCAGGTTCAGCAGGGCCGACGGATTGTTGCCGGACACGGCCGAAATCGTCGATGATACCGTGCGCTTCAGCGATGCATCGTAATTGCGATCGCAGGTCTGGCCGTTGGCCTGGGTGATCAGCGACATGGCCAGAACAATCCCGATACCCATGGCCGCTCCTGTTTTCAGCTTGCTGTCCATCTTGTCACCCCTGCTGCGTCGGTTAACTATAGCGCAGCTTGCGCCACCGTCAAAACATACGGCACAGCGCTTGAACCGGCGATGAACAAAGGGATTAAAACTGGCGGGTGAGCTTCGGCTCGGTATGGCCGAACCGGCCATCGAGGTAGTGATCGACGATACGATCGCCGTAGACCTCATAGATCAGGTGCAGGTGCTCAGGCCGCCAGTCGACCGAGCGCCAGATACGCCCTGTCGTCCCCTGTTTATGCGGCGCTCTTGTGTTGCCGTCGGACACAACGCGCATCAGTTGCGGCATTTCCTGCCCCAAAGCCGTAACCGCCCGGCAGGCCAGGTCGTGCAGGCCATCGCCGCGGACCAGTCCAGCCACGCTCTGGTGGACGACCGCCCCTCCATCGATGGCTTCGGTCGTCTCGTGCATCGTCATGCCGGTCATCTGGGGTTCAAGGAAATAGCTCGGCCAGAAGTGCGTTGTCACGCCGCGATACCACGGCGACAACCCGCCATGGATATTCCATTTGCGCGGACACGAGATGCCGTTCAGCGTCTCGGGCGTCAGTTTATGAACACCATAGGACAGCACCAGATCGGGCTTGAGATCGTTGATAAAGGCGACGGTTTCCGGCGTGTTGAGCGCATCGATGGTGACATCGCGTTGTGCCGCCTTCGGCAGGACCGTGCCGCCGAAAAAACGCCGCTCGGCATCGTCGCGTGCGGCAAAGTGCTTGCGAAACAGGCTGCGCGTCTCGAGCGGAATGTCGAGCGGCGGCTCCGGAATAAAGCTTTCGCGCTGTTCGATGACCAGTCCGACCAGGACGCCGGCGGCCTGCAGGCTGCGCGCCATGAAGGCGTGACGCGGATGCGAGCCCGTTAAAAAGACGACTTTCATGTGCGGATTCAATATGCTGTTCTCGGCGCGTTTGTGGCGGATGAACCGCTAAGTTTCCAATGCGGACTTGAGCAGCCCGCCATCTTCCAGCCGTGCGACGACCTGCAGAAGATCACGGACGCTACAGCCGGCCTTATCGGCAATGGCGATCAGGTCATGCGCACCATCACTGTAGTTCAGCACCGTCAGGATGCGCTCGAGGATTTTGCGGCCGTCGAAGACCTCGTCGCTGCTGGCGGCCCAGGTCGCGGCGGAATTAATGTTGGGGTAGAGCCCGCGCCGCCCCAGTTGCGGCTCGCCATACGGCGACAGATTCGTCCAGGGCCCAACCATGTCGAGCTCCTTCAGGAAGGCCTCGATCTCGTCGACACTTTGGACCAGCGCCTCGATCGTCATGAAATCCTTGCTGTCGAGCGAGTTGTGATAGCCGTCATAGTCGCCATAGGCGCAGCGGGCAAACTGGCCGACCGGCAGATTGAAACCGGGCGAGCAGTATTGCCGCTCATCCGATCCGCTGACCGGTGTAAAGGGCCTTAAACGCAGGGGCTCCCCCCGTCCCTGCCAGTGCCGCGCCAGGCGATCGACAGTCGCCGTTTCGCGGCGACTCGCCTTGTAGGTCAGGCTGCCTGGCCCACCGAGGCAGGTCAGGACCAAGCCAGCATCCATGCGCGTCATCAACGCGTCACCGTGCAGGTGCAGGTAACACAGACTGCCGATGGTTTCCGGGTTGAGCACGAAGCGGAAGCGATGACGGCGGCGCGGCCAGGCCTTGAGGCGATGATACAGGCCCAGCAGGACCAGCGGCCCGCTAAGCTCGTTATTGGCCAGCGACGGGTGACACAGATAGCTGGAGATCAGGATTTCGCGGTCGCTGCCGCCGTCGAGAAAGCTATGGGCCAATGGCACGCGGCCCTGGCTGAAGTCGGCATCGATGCGCACGCGATAGGTTCCGGGCTTCAGGGCCTGGCGTTGCGTCTGGCTCAGGCAGAAGCCCCAGGTGCGGTAATAATAGCTGGTGACATAGGGCACGGCGCCCGGTAGATGCGGCAGGCTGTGCAGGTGCGGCTGGAGGTCATCCAGGCTTAGCTGGCGATCAACACCTTCGGAATAGTTGACGACGTGCAGGTTGGACTGGCCGATGTCGCAGATCACCTCGCCATCCGGCCCCGTCAAGCATGCGCTGCGGCAGTTCCACTGCTGCGGCGTCTCCCAGTCGAAGACTTTCGTGCCCGACGCAACGCCAAAAATGTCGAGCGGCATGGCCTCGGCCATGATCGCCAAAGACTGCTCGATACCTTCACCCGTGATCGAGCGCATAAGCGGAAACAAGCGGTCGTACAGGGTGTCGAGCCGCGCATGATCGTCTTGCTGCTGCATGTCATAGGCCATGGGAAACTCCGGTCAGGGTGAGAGACTCAAGGTTCACCGTTAAAATTCCATGACCGCCCGGATCGTTATTAATGCGCTTTTAACGCAAGTCGGGCCATCTGAAAGGCATGCGTTATCGCCCCTTTGGACATTCCGGGATTGCCCTGTCGGCCGTGGGACTGCGGCTGTCAACGGCAAAGCTTGCCGGCAACCTCGGGCTGGCCGAAAAGCTGGTCATGGGCGGCCTGGAGAATGGCATCAATATCTACCATTTCGACGGCCTGAACCTGGAATTCCTGCGCCGCATGGCCGCCATCTTCTCGCTGGTCGACCGCAAGCTGCTGTTTATCAGCCTGGCGCCCGACACGCCGGGCGCACCTGGTGACATCGCCGACTACACCATGCCGGGCCTGAAAGAAAATCTGCGCGGCGCCATCAAGGATTCCGGCTTTCAGTGGCTCGACCTCCTGACGTTCGGCCAGCCCGGCGTCAACTACCTGCCGGCCGACAGCCTCCGTTTCCTCAAGGACCTCAAGCGCGCGCGCATGGTCCGCCATCTCGGCGCCACGGCGGGGGTCGGCGAGATCCGCCCTGTGGTCGAAAGCGGCGCCTTCAATGTCATCCAGACAGGCTTCGATATCGATTCGACGTGGGAAAAGCGCCACGAGATTGATTACGCCATCCGCCACGACATGTGCATTATCGGTTCCGACTTTTTCCCGGACATCTATCGCAAGGAGTCCGATGTCGTCCCGAAGCCGGCGCGCCGTGGATTCTTCGGCGGCAAGCCCGCCAATCCGCTGGCTGGCGCGGGCACGCACGCCTTCCTGCACCAGACCTCCGACTGGACGCCTGAGGAGTTGTGTCTCGGTTACGCCCTGTCCCTGCCGTCGCTTTCGTGCATCCTGATCGAGCCTGAAACACCGGAAAAACTGGAAACTCTGGCCATCGTGCCCGAGCGGCACCTGCCTTCCTCGGTCCCCGCCCAGATCGAAATGGCGCGTTTCACGGCGCACATCCCCAAAAGCGCCCAAAACTGAACGATCTGCTTGAACGGTCGGGCTGGATTTCCCGTGCCGCCTGCCCTATATGCTTCGATATTCTATAGGAGTACCGGCGATGAGCACCGAAGTTCACGATTTTATCGACAAGGCCGTCAAGGATCACGATGTGGTCCTGTTCTTGAAGGGCACGCCCGAGCAGCCGCGCTGCGGTTTTTCCAGCACGGTCGTCCAGATCCTGGACCATCTCGGCGTCGAATATGTCGGCGTCGACGTACTGCAGGACGAAGGCTTGCGCGAAGGCATCAAGGCCTACAGCGACTGGCCGACCATCCCACAGCTCTACCTCAAGGGCGAGTTCATCGGCGGCTGCGATATCGTGCGTGAGATGTTCCAGTCGGGCGAACTGAAGACAGCGCTCGACGAAAAGGGCCTGCTGCCGGCCTGATCCTACCTCTTTCCCGACGGCGCGAGTTGTCATATGCTACGCGCCGTAGCGGGGGGAACCGGGATGACTCTAAGATTACGATCTATTGTAACGGCCGGCACCTTGATGCTGGCCGTTTGCCTGTCTGCACTGACGGCGCCGGCAACCGCCGCAAGTAAATGGATACGAACGGAATCCGACAACTTTATCATCTACAGCAACGCGTCCGAGAAAACGACCCGGGACTATGCCAAGAAACTGGAAGCGTTCCGGGGACTGACCAATCTTCTGCTCGGGTCCGCGGATAAATCGGCCAAGGTCAAGTTCGATATCATTCTGTTGAACAATGACGACCAGATGCTGTTGGTCCGGCCTAACTTCTCCAAGCATGTCGCGGGCGTTTATTTTTCCTGCGGCGAAGGGAACAGCGCCTTCAGCGCACTACAATCCAGCAATGGCGATTTGCTGGACGAGCAGGACCAAAGCCTCGTCGTCCTCTTCCACGAATACAGCCACTACATAATGTCTCAGCACGCCAAATCCTATTATCCGGCGTGGTATGTGGAAGGTTTTGCCGACTTCCTGGCGACTGCGGCGCCGGAAAAGGGCAATATTACCATTGGCGAAGCCTCGCGAATGCGGACGTGGACCCTGGCGGAAGACCGGTGGATCGGCTTCGAAAAGGTACTGAAACCGACCTTCGGATTTACCGGGGACCGCAGCAACAACGAATGGGAAATTTCCAGTTTCTATGCCCAGTCGTGGCTGCTGACCCATTACATGCTGAGTGATTCCAACCGGGCCAAGATGCTGAACGCCTATTTCGCCGACCTGGGCATGGGCGGCGATCCGGTAACGAGTTTTGAAAGCCGCACAGGCCTCAAGGTCAAGGAACTCAGGACGACGCTGCAGCGTTATCGCGACAAGATGTATTATATGAGCTTGCCCATGGCAGACTATGCCGAGGCGAAAATCCAGACCACACAGCTTCCTGCCGACACGGACAACTTCATTCTCCAACGGTCCCTGCTTACCACCTGCATGCCGCCGGAGCAGGGCAAGGCGGTCCTTGCCCAATTGAGCGCGAAAAAAGCGCAGCTGGGCGGCAATATCGACTATCGCCTCGCCTTGGTCAGGGCGCATCTACTCTATGGCAATGTGACGGATGCGGAAGCGGAAATCGGTCCGCTGATTGACACGCATCCCGACAATTTCGAGGCCAACTATCTGATGGGCCGGATTTATTACCGCATGGCCCAGACCGCAAAAGGGCAGGATCGCAACGACCTGATCGATGCCGCCCGGGGATTTTTCCTGACGGCCTACAAGGTCAACAAGCTGAATGCGCCCAACCTTTACTCTGTGGCGCTAAGCTTTGAGAACCAGCCGGGCTTTCCTGACACTAACGCGCTCAATGCCGCCAATGGCGCCCATATCCTGGCACCGGGCGTGCCCGATTACGCTGTCTTCGCCGCCTTCGCAAATCTGAGTAACGGCAAGCGCGATGAGGCCGTAGCCATGTTGACCCCGTTCGTCAGCAATCCGCACGACCGGGCACAGGCCGAACGCTTCCAGAAAGCGATAGACGCCATCAAGGCGGGCAAGCCAACCCACGAAGCCATGCGCACTCTCGAACAATAATAAAAACCCCGGAAGCCAGGCTTCCGGGGTTTTTATATTCACGATAGCTCGTGTTGCTATGATGTGGCGAAAATGTCTGGCTTTCGAGACCCGAAGCGGAGCGTACTTGAGTACGTGAGCATCGGATCGCAGAAAGACGGGCATTTGCAGCCCGTCAGAGCATCACGACGAGTAATATTCGACGATCAGGTTCGGTTCCATCTTCACCGGGTACGGCACTTCGGACAGGCCCGGGGCGCGAACGAAGCGCGCCTTCATGCCCTTGGCATCGAGCTCGATATAGTCCGGCACGTCGCGTTCCGGCGACTGCAGGGCTTCGAGAACCAGGGCCATGCTGCGCGAACGCTCACGGACTTCGACAACGTCGTCAGCCTGTACGCGGTACGAAGGGATGTTGACGCGCTTGCCATTCACCAGGACGTGGCCGTGGTTGACGAACTGGCGGGCAGCCCAGACGGTCGGCACGAACTTCGAACGGTAAACAACGGCGTCCAGACGCGATTCCAGCAGGGCGACCAGGTTTTCCGAGGTGTTGCCCTTACGGCGATCGGCCTCTTCGTAGGTGCGCAGGAACTGCTTTTCAGTGATGTTGCCGTAGTAGCCCTTCAGCTTCTGCTTGGCCTTCAGCTGCAGACCAAAGTCCGAAACCTTGGACTTGCGGCGCTGGCCGTGCTGGCCGGGGCCATACGAGCGCTTGTTGACGGGGGACTTGGGACGGCCCCACAGGTTTTCACCCATGACGCGGTCGAGCTTGTACTTGGCGCTATGGCGCTTTGACATGTCGTACCTTATAAATTTATTCCAGCTGGCAACCCCATAAGGATTGCGATCGCAACGGCAGCGCGGAATGGCCCGTAATCATCCCCTGTAAAGAGGAAGCGCGGCTTATGGCAAAAAGCTTTGCACGAGTCAACCGTTGTCGAACACGGCTTCCTTGGGTTTTTCAACGCGCCGCGTGAACAACAGCTTGTCGATACGACGTTCGTCCATATCGACGATTTCGACGTCGAAATGCCCCAGCCGCACCTTCTCGCCCGCCTTGGGGATATGGCCTAGGCGGTGGAGGATCAGGCCGGCCACCGTATGATAGCCGCCCGAGGTCTCGAAATGGTCGCCAATCGTCTCCCCCAACTCGAACAGGTCGGTGCGGCCGTCGATCAGGAAGGAACCGTCCTCGCGCCGGAAGATCATCGGATCGTCGTCGTCGTGCTCTTCGTTGAAGTCACCTGCGATCATTTCCAGCAGGTCGGTGGGCGTCAGCACGCCTTCGATGCCGCCGAACTCGTTGACCACAAAGGCCATGTGGATCTTGGACGATTTGAAGGTCTCAAGCGCCTGGAGCAGCGACGTCGTTTCCGGGATAAAGATCGGCTCCTGGGTCAGGGCCGCGATGTCCAACGCTTCGCCCGCGAGAATGACGTCGGCGACGTCACGCTTGTGCAGGATACCAACCGGTGTTTCCAGGTCGTTGCCGCGTACGACGACCAGGCGCGAATAGGGACAGTTGCGGATTTCGTCGCGCACCGAGCCGTCCGCATCGTCGAGCGACACCCAGTAGACCTCCGGACGAGGGGTCATGGCGCTGCGGACCTGGCGGTCGGTCAGGCGCAGGACCTCGGTCATCATCGCCTGCTCAGCGGGCTCGAAGACCCCTGCGCTGGTGCCTTCGGCCAGGGCGCTTTCGACCTCTTCCTTGGTGATGGCATCGCCCTTTTTGTCGCGAATGCCGAGTATCTTGAGCACCAGGCTGGTCGAACCCGTCAGCAGGTTCACAAACGGCGTCAGCAGAAAGGCCATGAAGGACAGTGGCCGTGATACGGCGCCGGCGATCGTTTCCGGGAACAGCATGGCCAGGCGCTTGGGCACCAGTTCGCCCACGATCAGCGACAGGTAGGTCAGCAGGACGACGACGATGCCGGTCGATATGGCTTCGGCCGTATCCTCGCCTATGTGAGCCGTCGTGACGATTATCTTTTCCAGTTCCCCGGCGATCGTCGCCTGGCCATAGGCGCCAGCCAGGATGCCGATCAGGGTGATGCCAACCTGGACGGCCGACAGGAAGCGCGTCGGCTCCTCGGCCAGTTGCAGCGCCTTTTCGGCGCCCCGGTCGCCCTTGTCAGCACGGGTCTGGAGTTTGGCGCGGCGGGAAGAGACGACCGCAAGTTCCGACATGGCGAATATGCCATTGAGGAATATAAGCGCGAGCACAACAGCGCAGGCGAAGAGGAGCATTAAAGATGTCCAAGGCGATGCATACGCATCAGAGAGACACAGGTTAACGGAATCGCACGCGATCCCTTGTCACAACTGCGTGAAACGCGGTCTTATGCGTTATTTTGCTACCGCGGCGATGACGACCGTGGCCTTTGGGGCATTGGATATCTGCACCGTGTAGTGGCTAGGATCGAGCTGGAAATCGACCACCTTGCGAATCGTCGAACAATAGGGGCCGTGGCCGTGGCCCGACGATTTAACAACCTTGCCGTCGCGGACAATGTCGATCCAGCCGGCCTGATCGAGCCCGATCGTGTAGACGCCGGCCTTCTCGACAGTCAGCATGAACAGGCCACCAAAGGTGCCACCTGTGACCTTCTTCGGTTGGACGCTATAGTTTATTGAACCTGTGGCCTTTAGCGGGGCGTTGTAAGCCTGGCCGAGCCGGATTTCCGGCTGGGTGGCCGGTGTCACCGCGGCTGGCACGGTTTCCGGCGTCGCCCAGTCGCTCCAGGCCGCCGGCAGGGCCGAGTTCAGCGCGGTCGAACAGACGGGTTTGACCGCGTCGTCGGCAAAAGCCCCGCAGGGCATCACGGCTAGGAAGGCGATAGCGATCAGCCGTTTCATGCGTCTACTTCCTCTGCGGCCGCCGCCTTCAGACGTTCGGCGTGGAAGGCCAGGTGATCGTCGATAAAGCTCTGGATGAAGTAGTAGGAGTGGTCGTAGCCAGGCTGATAGCGCAGGGTCAGCCCCTGCCCCGAAGCTGCGGCGGCCTGTTCGAGCAACTGCGGCATCAGTTGGTTGTCGAGGAAGGGATCGGCCTGGCCCTGATCGATCAATATGGTGTCATAGGCTTTACCCTTGCCTTCCGCGATCAGCAAGGCCGCGTCATAGCGTTCCCAGGCGACACGGTCACTGCCCATATAGGCGATCAGGGCCTTCTCGCCCCACGGCGCACGCATGGCCGAACTGATCGGCGCAAAGGCCGATACCGAATGGAAGAGATGGGCGTGGTTCATAGCGATGGTCAGCGCACCATGGCCCCCCATCGAGTGGCCGGCAATGCCCCGGCGCTGTGGATCGGCCGGAAAGTTGGCCTCGACCGTCTCGATCAGGTCCCTGGTGACATAGGTTTCCATCTGGAAGTTGTTCTTCCATGGGCCCTGGGTGGCGTCGACATAGAAGCCGGCGCCCTGGCCCAAGTCACCAGCTGGATCGTTCGGCAGGGTCGATCCGCGCGGGCTGGTATCCGGCGCGACGACGATCAGGCCCAATTCGGCGGCCTTGCGGTAGGCACCGGATTTTTCGGTGAAGTTGTTGGCCGTGCAGGTCAGGCCCGATAGCCAGTAGAGCGTCGGCAGCTTGCCCTCGGCATCGGGGACGAAGATGGTGAAGGCCATCTGGCCGGTGACCGCCGCGCTCTTGTGGCTGACGAAATAGAGGGTGCCGCCGTGCGTGCGGTGCTGTTCGGTGATCTCGATCTCGGACATGGCCGGCCCTCTTCAGAATGCGCCTGACACGCTTACACGGCAAGGCGCAGAAATGTCAGCGGAAATCGAACGGAAACCCGCAAGTTTTCAGTAAGGCAACGCGCCCAGAGCTTGGTCACCCGACAGTAGGCCTCGCCCACCGCCTTCGGCGGCCCCCCTCCCCATAAATGGGAAAGGGGGGCATCTGCGGAGCAGATGTTGGGCGGGGCCTCTTTAGAACACCACCACTGACCGAATGCTCTCGCCGGCATGCATGAGGTCGAACGCCTTGTTGATGTCTTCCAAGGCGAAGGTGTGGGTGATCATCGAATCGATCTCGATCTTGCCGTCCATATACCAATCGACGATCTTCGGTACATCCGTGCGGCCCCTCGCTCCGCCGAATGCCGAGCCCTTCCAGACTCGGCCAGTGACCAGTTGGAACGGACGTGTCCTGATCTCGGTGCCCGATGGCGCCACGCCGATGATGATGCTCTCTCCCCAGCCACGGTGACAAGCCTCAAGCGCCGTCCGCATGACATCGACGTTGCCGGTGCAGTCGAACGTATAGTCCGCGCCGCCACCGGTCAGTTCGACCAGGTACGCGACCAGATCGCCGGAGACCTTGGTCGGATTGACGAAATGGGTCATGCCGAAGCGCTTACCCCACTCGGCCTTGCTGTCATTGATATCGACACCGACGATCTTATCGGCGCCGACCATCTTCAGGCCCTGGATAACGTTGAGGCCGATCCCGCCGAGTCCGAAGACGACCGCGTTGGCACCCGGTTCGACACCGGCTGTATTGACCACCGCGCCGACACCCGTCGTCACGCCGCAGCCGATGTAGCAGGCCTTATCAAAGGGCGCATCGTCGCGGATCTTCGCCAGGGCGATTTCCGGCAGCACCGTATGATTGGCGAAGGTCGAGCAGCCCATATAGTGATGGATCGTCTGGCCCTTGTACGAGAAACGCGAGGTATTGTCGGGCATCAGCCCCTTGCCCTGCGTAGCGCGGATGGCGGTGCACAGGTTTGTCTTACGCGACAGGCACGACTTACACTGGCGGCATTCGGGCGTATAAAGCGGGATGACGTGATCGCCGGGCTTGAGCGAGGTTACACCGGCGCCAACTTCAACGACAACGCCCGCGCCTTCGTGGCCAAGAATTGAGGGAAACAGGCCCTCACTGTCGAGACCGTCGAGCGTGTAGGCGTCGGTATGGCATATGCCGGTGGCCTTGATCTCAACCAGAACCTCTCCGGCACGGGGACCTTCCAGGTCGACTTCGACGATTTCCAGGGGTTTCTTGGCTTCGAAAGCAACAGCGGCGCGGGTCTTCATGGCATTTCCCTTTGTAAGAGATGTCAGGCTTAGGCAGATGCGTTTCCCGCGTCAACACCATAGCGGCGTTACGGCCACATGCTACCGCAGACGGGTTATTAATCAAAGAGTTGTAGGCTCAGACACCCCGGTTCAGCATTCCCCTGTTGCATACATGATGACCATCAAAGCCAAGATCCTGTCGCTTGTCGCTGCTTTCGCCGTGATGGCCATGGCCATAACCGGTCTTAGCCTGCTGACCATGGCGCATTATGACAGGGTGATCGCAGATTATACGCGTGCATCCAACAACGCCTTCCGCGCCGAGCAGCTGAATCTGCTGCTGTCCAAGGGCGTCATTTCAGTTCGCAACGTCTACATCGCCAAGACACCGGAACAGCTTGAAGCGCGCATAGCCGCTATGGACGCCCGCATGAGAGAGGTCGATAGTCTGCTTAGGGCGTGGAAGGCTGACCTGGAGCCCGGCGAAATCCCGCAGTTCGCTGCCATCGAGAAGGATGCCCGTGTCGTCATTGACTTCACCGGCAAGGTCGCCGAGGTGGCGCGCACAAAATCGCCGCGCGAAGCCGAGCGCCTTGGTGCGACCGACGGCGCCCTGGCCTGGCGTGAAGCCTTCCAAGACCGGCTCGACGCCATGGTCACCGGCATCAAGGCCACTCTCACCAATCGCCAGACCCGGCTTGAAGCCTACCAGGCCCAGCGCAGCCGCGATTTCGTTGTTATTGCGGGCTCTGGCATCCTGCTGGTCCTGCTGGCTTCGCTGTGGGCGGCCATCCGTTCGATCGCCAATCCGCTCAACCGCGTGACACAATCGATCATGAAGCTGTCCGAAGGCGCCTATGACACCGCCATTCCGGCCGCCAAGGGCCAGGACGAAATCTCACGCCTGTGGGGCGCCCTGAGCATCCTCAAGGCCCATGCCATCGAAGCCAAGAAGATCAACGACCAGAAGCTGGAACTGCATCTCGACTAAAAAATCGCGCCGTCGGAAAATTTTTCAGACCGGCTGTCGATTCTCGCATCTCCCGTTCGATGAGGTTACATAGCCGGTGCTGATGGTCAGCCCCCCGGCAGCCAACCTCAAAGGAGATGCATATGAAAGTCATCGTTTTCGTCAAGGCGACTGCCGATTCCGAAGCCGCTCGTCCCCCCAGCGTCGAGCTGATGACGGCCATGGGCAATTACAACGAAGAGCTCGTCAAGGCCGGCATCATGCTGGGCGGCGAAGGCCTGAAGCCTACGTCTTTTGCCAAGCGCGTCCACTTCGATGGCGCTGACCGCACCGTGATCGACGGCCCCTTCACCGAGACCAAGGAACTGGTCGCCGGCTTCTGGATCTGGGAAGTCCGCAGCATGGAAGAAGCCGTCGAATGGGTAAAGCGCTGCCCCAACCCGATGTTCGGCCCCAGCGATATCGACATCCGCCCGATGTATGGCATGGACGATTATAAAGAATGGGACAAGGACGGCGGCTGGCTTGAACAGGAAGAGCGACTGCGCGCCGAGATTGAGGCCAAGAACGCTTAGTTGATCAAGCTCAGACGCCGCATGGCGCCTCGCCCATAGCGAAGCGCTAACGCTTCGCTCCCTTGAGCGCAAAGCCTCGGGCGGCCAAGATCGTTTTTTGGCGGCCTTGCCAAGCGCTTTCACCGCTTGGAATCTCGCTTGGCTTCTCTAAAAATCTGAATATGGTCCGGGCATGACCACAGCGATTGCCCGGACCATCGACGCCATCTGGAAGATGGAAGCCGCACGCATCATCGGCGGCCTGGCCCGCAGGGTCCGCGACGTCGGCCTGGCCGAGGACCTGGCGCAGGACGCCCTGATTGCCGCGCTGGAACAATGGCCGGCCAAGGGCATTCCACCCAATCCCGGCGCCTGGCTGGCCATGACGGCGAAGAACAAGGCGATCGACCGCCTGCGCCGTGACGCCAATCTGCGCCGCAAGCTCGATGAACTGAGCCATGAACTTGATGAGGCCACCATGCCCGCCGATATCGCGGAAGGCATTCAGGACGATGTGCTGCGGTTGATTTTCACCGCCTGCCATCCCCTGCTGCCGCATGAAGCCCAGATCGCCCTCACCCTGCGCATCGTCTGTGGCCTGACCACCGAAGAAATCGCCCGCGCCCAACTGGTGCCCGAAACGACCGTCCAGCAGCGCATCGTCCGCGCCAAGAAGAAGCTGGCCGACGCCGGTATCGGCTTCAGCGACATAGCCCCCGAAGATTTCGATATCCGGCTGGGCGCCGTGCTCCAGGTCATCTACCTGATCTATAATGAAGGCTATTCGGCTTCGAGCGGTCCGACCTACCTGCGCCTGTCACTGTGCGAGGAAGCGCTCAGGCTGGCGCGTATGCTGGTACACATGGCCGGGGACGAGGGCGAGATCCACGCCCTCTTGGCCCTGATGGAGCTGCAGTCGTCGCGCGCCCGTGCCCGGACGGACGCCACGGGGACGCCCATCCCTCTGCCCGAACAGAACCGCCATCAATGGGACCGGTTGCAGATCGCGCGCGGGCTGAAGGCACTCGAAGCTTCTCGCAAACTTGGCGGTCCGCCCGGCGTCTATTACCTGCAGGCGGCGATCGCCGCGTGTCATGCCCGCGCTGTGACGGCCGACGCCACTGACTGGCCGCAGATTTCGGCGCTCTACAGCCTCCTTTTCGAAATGACTCAATCTCCCGTGGTAAGGCTTAACCACGCGGTCGCCGTCGGCATGGCCTATGGTCCTTTGAGCGGTCTGCAACTGCTGGCCCCGCTGCAAACCGAAGCGGCGCTTAAGGACTATCATCCGCTGTGGGCCGCGCGCGGAGAGCTTCTTTATCGGGCCCAGCGTCACGACGAAGCCCGTCGCGCGTTCGAGACGGCTGCCGCCATGACGCGCAATGCGCCTGAAAAGACAGCCCTTTTGGCGCGCGCGGCCGCCTGTGCGGGATGATTGCACGCCTGAAGGGAATTCGTCACCTTCCATTAACTGTAACCGGCTTATAACAGCGAAATCTCGCTGTAATAACAGCCGCTTATAGTATGGGAGTACCCCCAAATGACGATCAAGTCGCGCATCCTCCTGCTGGTCGGATGTTTCGCATTGATGGCCGCAGCCGTCACCGGCCTGGGCCTGCTGACCATCCAGGACTACAACCGTATCCTGCGTGAGGTCTCAGAGGCGCATGAAAATGCCTATCGCGGCGAACATCTCAACCGCCTGGTGACCGCGGCCGTCATGGAATCGCGCGGCGTCTACATGTCCAAGGACATCGAAGAGGCCAAGAAGTATGCCGATGGCGTCGACAAGAACCTCGACAAGATCCAGAAGCTGCTCGGCGAATGGCAGCCCGCGCTGAGGCCGGGACAACTCCCCGAATTCGACGGCGTGAAAGCCAAGGCCGACGAATTCACCGGCTTCCGCCGCGAACTGGCGCGCCTCGGCCGCGACGTATCGCCCGAAGCCGCCAACGTCCAGGGCAATAACGAAGCCAACCGCTCCAACCGCAAGGCCTTCCAGGAAAAGATCGACGCCATGGTGGCGCATATCCATACCAACCTGGAAGCGACCGAAGCCAAGCTGGTCGCCTACAAGGAAAAGCGTATCTGGCAATTCCTGCTGATCGCCGTTACCGGCATCCTGGCTGTGCTGGGGGCATCGTTGTGGGTCGCTTTCCGGCAGATTTCGCGCCCGCTGCAGCACGTCAGCGAAAGCGTCGTGCGCATCGCCGAAGGCGCCTACGACACCGCCATTCCGGAAACGCGCGGCAAGGACGAGATCTCGTCGCTGTGGCGTTCGATCCGCACCCTGCGCGACCAGGCGCTGGAAGCCGAGACGCTGAAAGCCCACCAGCGCGAGGAAGAAGAGCGTATCGCCATCAACATGCGTGAAGAACGCCTGCGTATCGCCGGCGAGTTCGAACAGAGCATGGGGGAACTGGCCAACCGTTTCGCGACCTCCTCGCGCACGGTCGCCGACCAGGCCCGAACCCTGTCGCAAAGCGCCGACGACGCTTCGGCCCGGACCGAATCAGTCAACCATGCCGCCATCGACGCCGCCAACAACGTGTCGAACGTCGCCGCCGCCACCGAAGAACTGTCGGCCAGCGTCGGCGAGATCAACAACCAGGTGTCGCGCACGTCTGAAATCACCCAACTGGCCGTCGTTGAGGCCCAGAAGACCGAAGCCGCCATCCAGACCCTCAACACCGCTGCCAACCAAATCGGCGATGTCATCAACCTGATCCAGGCGATTGCCGCTCAGACCAACCTGCTGGCGCTCAACGCCACCATCGAGTCGGCCCGCGCCGGCGATGCCGGCAAGGGCTTCGCCGTTGTCGCCTCGGAAGTGAAGCAACTGGCCCAGCAGACCGCCCGCGCCACCGACGATATCCGCGCCAAGATTTCGGAAATCCAGTCGGCGACCTCAGCGACGGTCAGCTCGATCGATACCATCGTCAAGACGATCGAAAACATCGGCAGCCTGACGACGGGCATCGCCGCCTCGGTCGAACAGCAGGGCCTCGCGACCAATGAAATCGCCAACAACACCAACCTGGCCGCGACCGGCACGATGGAAGTGACCGGCCACATCTCGGGCCTCAGCCATGCCGCTTCGGCGACCGGCACCGCCGCGCAGTCCCTGCTCAGCCTGTCCAACGACCTGGAGCGCCGCTCCGAGGATCTTCAGGCCGAAGTCTTCGACTTCGTTGGCCGCCTGCGGTCGGCATAAAATCCACCGAATATTTCCGCTTAAAAGCCCTGCTTCGGCAGGGCTTTTTTGTTGCGTCCCGCTCGATGCGGTAATTCCGCTTTACAAACGGCGAAGGCTGGTATCGATTACAAAAAACAAATGCCTCAGGGGGCAAACATGTCATCATTCAACCGCCGCAGCTTTATCGGTGCCGCTACGGGCGCTTCCACCCTCGCCGCCGTCTCCGCCCACGCGGCGACCAAGGCCAAAAAGGCCGCCCCCAGCGACCAGGTCAATATCGCGCTCATCGGCGCCAAGGGTATGGGCTGGTCTAACATGAAAGCCCACCTCAAGGTGCCGGGCGTCAATGTCACCACGCTGTGCGACATCGACGACAAGGTGCTGGCCGATCGCGGCACCGAGCTTCAGGGCATGACCGGCAAGGCGCCAAAGATCGTCCGCGACTATCGCCGCGTCCTCGACGACAAGGATATCGACGCTGTTATCATCGCCACGCCGGACCACTGGCATTGCCTGATGGCGGTCGACGCCTGCTCCGCCGGCAAGGCCATGTATGTCGAAAAGCCGCTCGGCAACTCGATTGCCGAATGTAACGCCATGGTCGCCGCCAAGCAGCGCCACAAGTCGGTCGTCCAGGTCGGCCAGTGGCAGCGGAGCAATCAGCACTGGGCCGACGCCATCGCCTACGTCCATTCCGGCAAGCTGGGCCGTGTGCGCATGGTCAAGGTCTGGGCCTACCTGCCGTGGGCGCCGATTGTCACGCCACAGCCGGATGGTCCGGTCCCCGCTGGCGTCGATTACAATATGTGGCTGGGGCCAGCGGCGGAGCGCCCCTTCAATCCAAATCGCTTCCATTATAATTTCCGCTGGTACTGGGACTATGCCGGCGGCCTGATGACCGACTGGGGCGTCCACCTGATGGACATGGCCGTGCTGGGCATGAAGGCCGGGGCACCGAAATCGGTCATGGCGCTGGGCGGCAAGTACGCCTATCCCACCTCGGCAGCCGAAACACCGGACACCTTGTCGGCGCTCTACGACTACGGCGACTTTTCGCTGCAGTGGGAACACAGCCAGGCCATCGGCAACGGCTATTACGGCCGCGAACATGGCGTCTCCTTCATCGGCGAGAACGGCACACTGGTCGTCGATCGCGGCCAGTGGATGGTCCTGCCGGAAAAGGCCGACAAGACCGGCGCGCTGAAGATCGAAGCCGTCGAGCCGATAAAGCCTTCCGATAACGGACTGGACAAGCATGCGGCCAATCTGATCGCCTGTATCAAGGACCGGTCACTGACGCCGAACTGCACGATCGAAGACGCAGCCAATACGGCCATTGTCTGCCAGATGGGCAATATCGCCTATCGTACCAAGGACAAGATTTTCTGGGATCAGGCCTCGGGCCGCTTCGGCGATAATGCCTCGGCAAACAAACTGATTACCCCGACCTATCGCGCCCCGTGGAAGCTGCCGCCGGTCGCATAAAGCGCTGTCCGGCTGGGAAAGCGTCAAGAGAGGCCGGGGTTCGCCCCGGCCTCTCTTGACGTCCTGGCAAGATATCGGGCATATTGTGGTTACTCATCGAGACCAGCCGAGGGATAGGCCCAACGACGCTGGGGCAACCGCTGACATATTCAGTATGGTGCCAACTCCTACGGGGCTGCCCAAGCCGTTTGCGCCATTGGCGCAAGTTGCGGAAAAGCAAAAAAGCCCTGATAGATGAGACGAAGAACAGCGCCGTATGGCGCGTGCTCTCCCGTCTGGTCTCGATGACAGTATCTTGCGACCGGACACACCATGAACGCCCTGCATTTTGACTTTGCCAAGCCCGACCTGATCGGCACTGACGTCGTTGCCATTATTCCCGACGATTTTCGCCTTCAAAGCGGCGAGAAGCTTGAGCAGACGAACGTTATCGCCCGCGTCTACGGTCCGGCCAACGCCCCCGTCGTCGTTGCCGCCGGCGGCATTTCGGCCGGCCGCGTCCTGTTTGCCAAAGAAGACACGACCGATACCGCACCTGGCTGGTGGGAAGGCGTTGCGGGCCCCGGTGAGGCGCTGGACCTCAACCGCTACCGCGTCATGTCGATCGAATTCGCGCCGCAACTGCCGGCCAGCCGTGTCTACACCATTACCACACACGATCAGGCACGCCTTGTCCGGTTGCTGCTCGACCAGTTGGGCACGCAAACAATCTTTTCCTTCATTGGCGCATCCTACGGTGCGATGATCGGCCTGGCCTTTGCAGAGCTTTATCCGGACGATGTCGAGCGCCTCTGCATCATCTCGGCGGCGCACCGCGCCCATCCGATGTCGACCGCCTTCCGTGGCCTTCAGCGCCGCCTCTTGCAGTTCGGCAAGGACAATGGCCGTCCACAGGAAGGCATCTCGCTGGCCCGCCAGCTGGCCATGACGACCTATCGTTCGGACGCCGAGTTTTCAGAACGGTTTGACGGGGCACCGCCGCCGACCGCAGGCGGCAACTATGTCGTCTGTCAGTACCTGCGCGCGCGCGGCGACGCCTATACGGCTACCGATGTTAATCGCTGGATCTCGATGTCCGACAGTCTGGACCGTCACCGCATCGATCCGTCGAAGATCAAGGCACGCGTTTATCTCGCCGCCGTCCCTACCGACCGCCTGGTGCCCTATGCCGACATGAAGTTCCTGCATGAACATCTGGCGGACAGCGTCTTCATCGACTTTCCTTCGCTCTACGGCCACGACGCGTTTCTGAAAGAAATCCCGCTGGTGTCAGAGATCGTGAAGCAATCCCTTCTCCCCGCTTGAGGGGAGAAGGTGGCCCAAAGGGCCGGATGAGGGGTCTCTTTCAGCCGGCACAAACCCCTCACCCGGCTTGCTAAAGCAAGCCACCCTCTCCCCTCAGGTGGGGAGAGGGGAATATGGCAGACCCGGCTTATGACCAAAGACTATCTGAAGGACGCGCAGCTTTCGACGCGTGTGATCAATATCGGCATCGACGCGGACCCGGTGCATGGCGCCGTCATGCCGCCCATCTACCTGTCATCGAACTACACCTTCGAAGGCTTCGGCAAGAAGCGGACCTATGACTATGCCCGCTCCGGCAATCCGACGCGCGAAGTCATCGCCGACGTCATCGCCGACCTGGAAGGCGGCGCCGGCGCGGTCATCACGGCGTCAGGCCTGGCGGCGCTAGACCTCCTGTGGCAGGATCTCGATCGCACCGCGCCGATCGCGCCGGCCGCCGTCGCCGATCCATCGGCGATGAAATCGAAGCGCGTCGTCGTTCCGCACGACTGCTATGGCGGCACCCAGCGCCTGCTCAATGCCCGTCACAAGCAGGGCGTCATCGAATGCGTCTATGTCGACCAGACCGACGAGGCGGCGCTGATCGCGGCGCTGAAAGTCCCGACCGCCCTGCTCCTTTTGGAAACGCCGTCCAATCCGCTGATGCGCCTGATCGACCTGGAAAAGCTGATCCAACTCGGCCACGACAATGGCGCGCGCGTGGCGGTCGACAACACCTTCCTGTCGCCGGCCCTGCAGAACCCGATCCGCTTCGGCGCCGACTACGTCATCCACTCGACGACCAAATATATCAACGGCCACTCCGACGTTATCGGCGGTGCGCTGGTCTGCGCGCATCAGGCCGATGTCCTGCCGATGCGCTGGTGGGCTAATTGCGTCGGCAGCACGCAGACAGCGTTCGACAGCTATATGACCCTGCGCGGCGTGCGCACCCTGTTCGTCCGCATACGCCAGCAGCAGGAAAGCGCCCAAGCCGTCGCCGAGTGGCTGGAGCAGCATCCGGCGGTCAAGGCTGTCCACTATCCCGGCCTGAAATCCCACCCGCAGCATGAACTGGCCAAAAAGCAGCAGCAGGGTCCCGGCGCCATGATGTCGTTTGAGCTCAAGGGCGGGATCGACGCCGTCAAGGCCGTGCTTGATGTCGTTGACCTGTTCAGCCTGGCCGAGAGCCTCGGCGGCATCGAAAGCCTGATCGTGCATCCGGGCTCGATGACGCACGCCGCCATGTCGCCGGAAGCCCAGGCCACGGCCGGCATTACGGGCGGCCTGCTGCGCATCTCGATCGGCCTCGAAGACCCCCAGGACCTCATCAAGGCGCTCGATCGGGCGTTTAAAGGGCTGTGAACTGCCTCAGCTTGTCGGGATTGCGGACGAAGTATACGGCGCTGACCTGATCGCCAGAGCGTTCGATATTCAGCAGGTCGAGGGTGCCGTCGGCGTGATGGCTCAATACAGCCATGGCGCCGTTGACACGCAGGTATTCAGTCTTGATGACGGTGTGCTGACGGAACTTCAGCCAGACACCGATCAGGAACTTCGATACCCGGTCGCGGCCTTCGAGGATATTGATCGCTGCCTGTGCCTTGCCGCCGCCGTCCGAATGCAGGCTGACATCACGCGTCAGCAAGGCTTCGAGCGCTGTGGTATCGCCCGACTGCGAGGCCTCGAGAAAGGCCTGCATAAAAGCACGTTCGTCGCTTTCGCTGATTGAAAACCGCGGCGGTGCCGGGTCTCTTTCTCGTCGCACGGCCTTGCGTGCCCGTGCCGCCAGTTGCCGGCAGGCGGCTTCGGAACGGTCGAGCGTAGCGGCTATGTCGGTAAAGCTGTTGCCGAAGACGTCGTGGAGCAGAAAGGCTGCGCGTTCGAGCGGGCTCAGCCGTTCCAGCGCGTACAAAAGACCGATCGACAGGTCATCGGCCATATCGGCCTCCCCTGCCCGCGCCCCGGTAAAATCAGAGATATCGTGCAACGGTTCCGGCAGCCACGGCCCGACATAGGTCATGCGCTGGCGGTGCGCCGACTTCAGCACATCGAGGCACAGCCGCGTCACCACGCGCGTGAGATAGGCGCGCGGATGGTCGGCGGTCTCGACCTCCCGCACGCGTAATGCCGCCTCCTGCACCACATCCTCGGCCTCCGACAGGGTGCCCAGCATGCGGTAGGCAACGCCAATCAGATAGCGGCGGTGCGTCTGGAAGTGGCTAAGGAGTGTCACTGTGTCTTGTCCTGAGGGTGGACCGTCCGCAGTCCGACGGACACGCGGTTCCAACCGTTGATCTGAGCGATCAGGAAGGTCAGGTCAATGATCTCCTTGTCGCTGAAATGCGCCTTGAGCGCTTCATAGTCGGCGTCGGGTGCGTGCGTATCCGGCAGATGGGTCAGACTCTCGGTCCATTGCAGCGCCGCCTTCTCGCGCGGTGTGAACAGGTTCGATTCCGCGAAGGCGCTCAACAGCAGCAGGCGCTTTTCGGTATCGCCGTCCTTCAATGCCTCCAGGCGATGCATATGGATGCAGTTGGCGCAGCCATTGATCTGCGAGGCGCGCATCTTGACGAGGTGGACCAGGATCGGGTCGAACCCTGAGTCCTTGATATAGGTTTCCACAACCGCCTTGGCGGCAAAAGCTTCGGGGGCGATGGCATAGGCATTCAGACGTTGCGACATAGTATTCTCCTGTGTGTCTGAAGGTAAGACGAGCCAGCGTGATGCCCTGTGACATCCCCCTGAAGAAAATTTCACTTGCCAATGTGGCCAGCCATGAGACCGTCGGCCAAACAGCCAAAAGGGGGCCTTCTCATGCGTATTCTGGCCGGTATCGTCGCATCCGCCATGCTTGTCGCCACCACGGGCGCAATCGCCGCGCAGCCCAAGCCCGTTCAACCCAGTCCCGCAGACGAGGTCTTCAAGGCAGAGCAGGACTTTGACGCCTGTACGGCCGAGCACGGCATCACGGTCGGCTTCCATGCCTATTCGACGCCGGACGCCATCGGTTTCCGTCCCGAAGCGATGCGTATCCACGAACGCCTGAGCGAGGAAATAGCCAAGGGTGAAGGCGGCAAGGACGCGCCGTCCAAGCTGCGCTGGCGGCCCTATCGCGTCGCCGTGGCGGCTTCGGGCGACATGGCATGGGACATGGGGCCCTGGACGATCGCAGGCACTGACCGTGCCGGCTGGTTCTTCACCATCTGGCAGAAGCAGGCCAATGGACGCTGGCTGTGGCCGCTCGATACCGGCGCCGGCGCCGCGCCCGCCAACAAGCTGCCGCCCGTCGGGGCGCGCGAGACCTTTTCCTATGGTCGCACCAGCGCGGTCGATCCGACGGCAGCGGCCTCGGCGGCCGCACGCGACGCCGACCTGAACACGGCACTCGGCGCGCATCCGGCGACCGAGGTCTACAAGGACTTTCTGATTGGCGACATGACCTTTGTCGGCGGCGGCGAAGCGCCGGTCACTGGCAAGAAGGACGTCGCCGCCCTCCTCGGCAAACGGCCGCAAAGCTTAGTCTGGGGGGCTGACGGCAACGGCCAGTCCACTGCCGGCGACATGGTCTATACCTATGGCCATGTGACGGACGCGTCTGGCGCGCACCAGGGACACTATGTCCGGGTGTGGAGCCGCTTCGGCAAAAAGCCCACGGACTGGAAGCTGACCGTCGATATCTATAATTCGGCCAAGTAGTTTCTGTCAGGCCAATTCGGCCTTGCCATACGACGCTGCCGCGATACAACTCCCCGCAACGGAGCAGCAGATTCCGTATGCCGCCGATGAGCGCTTTCCGGGAAAAGGCGCCCCCAAGACCGTAACCGAGAGTCTATGTCCAGCGTATCCGGTTGGATAAAGACTCTGATCAGGAGAGACGCCTTATGGGCCACATGCCCCCCTTTGCCGCCGCGGACACCCGCTACTCGTCCATGCCCTATCGCCGTTGCGGCCGGTCAGGCCTGAAGCTGCCCGCCATTTCGCTCGGCCTGTGGCAGAACTTCGGCGACATCAACGCCCTCGATACCCAGCGCGCCATGTTGCGCAAGGCATTCGACCGCGGCGTGACGCACTTTGACCTGGCCAACAATTATGGCCCACCGTTTGGGTCCGCCGAGATCAATTTCGGCCGTATCCTCAAGGAAGACTTCCCGCCCTACCGCGATGAACTGATCATCTCGACCAAGGCCGGCTGGGACATGTGGCCGGGGCCTTACGGTGGCATGAATGGCTCGCGGAAGCACCTGATCGCCTCGTTCGACCAGAGCCTGAAGCGCATGGGCCTCGACTATGTCGACATCTTCTATTCGCATCGCCCCGACCCGCATACGCCGCTGGAAGAAACCATGGGCGCGCTGGCCCTGCTCTACAAACAAGGCAAGGCGCTCTATATCGGCATCTCCAACTACAATGCCGAACTGACGAAGCAGGCCGTCGCCATCCTCAAGTCCGAAGGCGTGCCGCTGACCATCAGCCAGCCGAACTACAGTCTGCTCGACCGCTGGATCGAGCCGGACCTGCTGGGCGCCAATGCCGACCATGGCGTCGGCACCATCGTCTTCTCGCCACTGGCGCAGGGCTTCCTCAGCACCAAGTACCTGAAGGACGTTCCGGGCGATTCGCGCGCCGCGCGCCTTGATTGGGTGCGCAATGGTCTGAACGAGGCCACCATCGGCCGTATCAAGGCGCTCAACGACCTGGCCCAGGCGCGTGGCCAGAGCCTGGCCCAGATGGCCCTGGCCTGGACACTGCGCGACGCCCGCGTGACCTCGACACTGATCGGCGCCCGCACCGTCGAACAACTGGAGGACAGCCTGGGCGCGCTGAGCAACCTCGCCTTTACGGCAGCGGAACTGAATGCGGCCGACCAGATCACGCGCGGCGATGCCGACATCTTCACCGCCCCGGCCAAGGCCAGTGGCGACGATCTGCGCGCCAACCCTGATTATCGCGCCTGATATTAGGATTCTATTGAGCATAAAGGGCGTGATGCATTGCACCACGCCCTTTATTCTTGCGCGCTATACTGAGTCAAAAACCGTTACCGGGTCTTTGACATATGCCCTTATTGCAATGCGGAAAATTATTCCCCAATCACGCGAACCGAATCACATTTCATCTTTATTTCTGAATCAGTAAAACTTACCCAAGGCTGACATAAGGGTTCACAAGCATGTCGATCACCGAGGAAACCTGCCGCTGGGCCTACGCCAAGGCGATGCGTAACGAAAACATCCGCCGCGCTCTCCAGGAAGCCGGCCGGGCCATCTATCTCGATGATAACCCGTCCGACGAATCGGTTTTTCCTGCTTCTAACCGCTACGTGCTGTCGCGCGTCGAACTGCACGGCGAACGCCAGCCAGAATCTCTCGTCTACTGCAACGGCGTCTGCGTCGCCTGATCCATGTCCTGCACCGTCGCCGAACGTGCGGCGCCACCTCCCTGCTCGATCCGAAGAACACGACTATTGACAGGTGTCCAGAATTAGAACAAAATGTGAACATTAGATCCGGAGTTGATCATGTACGCACAATCCCAGCCGTCTCAAAAAGCCTCCTTAAACTGGTCACGCGTTGATGCCGCCGATACGCGCGTCGAACGCGATCTCAAGATGATCCTCTGTGCCGGTGATTTTCAGGCGCTTAGCGGCGCGCGCGCCGTTACCCCCTGTTATTATCGCGGCCGTGACCGCGCTGGCAACGCCATAACCATTCGCGTCATCGCCGACGAAATGGCGGCCTAGCGTCACCGGCTTGACTTTATTCCACGCCGCACCGCACACTCTTCACTTGCTGTGAGAGGTCTCAAGCGTGATGACTGGCGCTGCGCTGATCGCCGAACTGGAAGCTATGGCCAGGACCGAGGATATCCCATCGGTCGCGCGCTTCTTTGGCGGTGGCGATCCGGACACGACGGTTATGGGCGTCTCGATCGGCGCAATCTTTCCCGTCGCAAAGCGCTACACAAACCTGCCGCTGGATGCGATCGACGCATTGCTTGATGACCATCGCTACGAGGTCCGTATGGCCGCCGTTGCCGTCATGGACTTTCAGGCCCGCGCGCCGAAACTGTCCGATACCGACCGCAAGGCAGTGTACGATCTCTATCTCGGCCGTCATGACCGGATCAACAACTGGGATCTGGTCGATCGTGCCGCGCCTTGGGTTATCGGCGAATACCTGCGCGATCGCGATCGTTCCGTGCTGGAAGGCCTGGCGCGTTCAGCCGATCCGCACCGGCGACGCACGGCGCTGGTCGCCACCTATGCTTTCCTCCGCCGCAAGGATACGGAATGGACCTTTCGCATCGCCGGTCTGCTGGCCGCCGACGCGGACGTCTACGTGCAGAAGGCGATCGCTTCGTGGACGCGCGAAGCCGGCAAGACCGCGCCTGACGTGCTTGAGGCGTTTCTGGCCAAATACGCCGATACCCTTCCCCGCACGACTGCGCGGGAAGCGTCCAAGGGCCTGCGCCAGTAACGCTATTTCGGTGCGTCGAACGGCACGCCTTCCTTCAGTGGCTCGCCGAACTGCGGCCGGCCATCCGCACCCCAGCTAAACGGCTGGATATGCGGTGCGCGCTTAGCCGTGCAACCCATATTGAGACCGGGATTGGCGTGATAGATGATCCAGTGGCTCTTGCCGTCCGGCGAAGTGAAGAAGCCGTTGTGACCGGTGGCATAGACGCCATTTGTCTCCGACTTAGCCAGGACTGGCTTGGGCGACTTCGTCCACACCTTCGCGTCCAGTGGATCACTACCGGCCGGCGCGCTGAGCAGGCCCAGGGCGTAGTCGTCCGACCAGCAGGCGCTGGCCGAATAGGTCATGAACAGCTGGCCATCCGGACCGGGCAAGAACTCAGGCCCTTCCAGGATCTGGCGGCCACCCTGGCGTTCCCAGTCAAGATCGGGGCGCGCGATGATGGTCTCGGCGCCAGCAAGCGTCCATGGATTGCTCATCCGCGCGATGCTGAGCACGCTGTCCGGCCCGACATAGGGCGAATAGACGAAATAGCGCTGCCCGCCATACGCGAAGGTCGTGCCGTCGATGCCGGGATGGGCGGTATTGACCCGGCCCTTGTCGACCCAGGTACCGGCCGTCGGGTCGGGATCGCTGTTTTCAAGCACGAAGACCCCGCGATGGCCGTCATCGTCAAAGCCGGCTTCGGCGGCCGTGTAGAAAAGGTACCACTTGCCGTCGATCTTGTGCAGTTCCGGCGCCCAGATCGAGATGGCGTTCGGTCCCTGACGCGGCGACGTCCATACCGTCTTGCGCCTGGCCTTGGACAAGGCGGCGATGTCCTGGGTTTTCCAGATGACCAGCCGATTACCGAGCGTATGCATGTAATAATAGGTATCACCATCGCGCGTTACCCAAGGGTCCGGTCCTGAGTGCAGCAGCGGATTGGTGAAGGTTGCGGCAGGCGTTGCAGCCATGGCTGGCGCGCAACCCGCCATCAGGCCCATCACGGCGAAAAGTGGCAAACATCTGGAAACTTTCATCGTCGCACCATCACAATTATCGTATTTATAATATAATATTGTGCGTGATGACATAGCGCAATCGAAATCTTGCCGTGTCAGTCTGCTCAAGCAGGAAAGACAAACGACGAAGCGTCAATTGAGGACCAATATAGTCGCAGACGTGACTTATCCGGCCTGTTTCGACAGATTTGGAAGCGCTTCGATCCGATCTATAATACAATTAAGCGGCAAACGACTTGCCGTTTTACGGATTCGGCCATATCACTACCGGTCTGGGCGTTTCATTCTCTTGGGTATTGCAGCCATCTATGCACGTTGAAAAAGAGTCCGGCTCGACCTTGTCCCTGGGCCGCAACCTGACCGTAGGACTGCTTGACCATCTGGGTAAGGCCATCGTCGTCGGCTATTACGACAACAAGGTGTTCCCGACCGAAGCCGTCCTGGCCGAACAGTACAATGTCAGCCGTTCCGTCACCCGCGAAGCCGTGAAGATGCTGACCGCCAAGGGGCTGCTGATCGCCCGGCCGCGTCAGGGAACGGTCATACAGCCAACCCTGCAATGGAACCTGCTCGACAAGGACGTGCTGCGCTGGCTGCTGGAACGCAAGTTCTCGCTGCGCCTGCTGCGTCAATTCACCGAACTGCGTGTGTCGGTCGAACCCAAGGCGGCGGAACTGGCGGCGCAGAACGCCTCATACGAGGACCTTCAGCGCATGAAGCTGGCTTTCGAGCGCATGGTCAGCGCCGATGGCGGCGACGGCGATCCGACCCTGGCCGATATCGACTTCCACATTTCGATCCTGTTCGCCTCGGGTAATCCGTTTTATTATCAGTTCCAGGAATTGATCCGCACGGCACTCAAAACCTCGATTCAGTTCACGACGCGCATCAACCAGTCGACGCCGAATCTGGAAGCGCACGAGAACATCATGAAGGCGATCTTCGACCGGGATCCCAAGCGCGCCTATGCCGCCATGCACCTGATCGTCAACGACGTGCTGATCGTCATCCACGCCCAGGAAGAAGCCGACAAGCGCGAGCTTTAGGATTCGCGCGTCATCCGGCGGATCATGTCGACTTCCGCCTGGCGGTACGGCCGGCCATCGGCATGGAAGATGTCGTGGAACCACAGGGTCGGCTGAATGTCGACATAGGGCCTTTGCCACGAATCCCACGGCATATTGGTCTGGGTCTTGCCGACGACGAAACCCCAGTTGATCATGGCGATGTTTTCGCGCCGGCCCACCGGCAATGCCGAATCGAAGGTCGATCCGTTGCCACGCGCCATGTATTCCGTCAGCAATAGCGGCCGGCCATAAGGGCGCAGTTGCGCGATCCGCGCCTCCAGCGTTTCCGGCCAGTCGTAATTGTGAAAGCTGATGATGTCGGACTGTTCAAGCTGGATACGCTCGACGGCGTTGAGCGGGCCGGCCGGCGACCAGTCCTCATTGTGCCACAGGCCGCTGGTCAGGGGCTGAACAGGGCGGGCGCTGCGCACCCAGTCGAACACCCGAGGCAACAGACCGGCGACAAGACCGATCTTTTCAGCTTCATCCAGTTGGGCATAGGTGGCCCCGCCCTGGTTGTCGGGCTCGTTCCACACGTCCCAGGCGAGGACACGTGCGTCATTGGCAAAAGCGCCGACGACTCCCCTGGCATAGGCTTCGAAGCGTGGATATTGCGCCAGGTCACGTAAACCGTCCGTGCCAGGGCTCTGCGCCCAGCCGGAATTGTGCGTCCCGGGTCTCGGTGCGCGCTGCGGACCGGATTGCGGATTGGGGTCCCAGCACGAATCGAACAGCACGAAAATCGGCCGGATGCCGTGGCGCTGAGCGATGCCTAGGAAGGTATCGATACGTCCGAGCAGGCCAGGCCCATCGGCCCATAGCCGGTCGTGCAGAAAGACGCGCGCGGTGTTCATGCCAATACCGGCAGCCCAGCCCAGTTCGCGGTCGATCGTCACCGGATCGAAGGTCTCGGCCTGCCACATCTCAAGCTGGTTGATCGCCGTCGACGGCGTGAAATTGCTGCCGACCAGCCACGGCTGTTGCGCGTACCAGTCGTGCGCCGCCTGCGCGGTCCAGCGCTGTTCGATTGTGTCTGTAGCCGTCGAAACGCGTACCTGACCAGAAGCCACCATAACTTTACCAACTCCGTTACGCGTCCACGCAACATATATAAGATTTATATGAACAAGCCTGCCACAGCCCTCTTCCCTTGGTCAAACGCCGAAAGGTGAGAGGGCTCCGCAAAACAAAGCCTCCCGGCCCGGACACCGGACAGGGAGGCAAGTTTGAGGAAAACGCAGGAGAGGCGTCTACCAGGGGAAGCTTTAGTAACGGAAACGAAGTCCGACCGAATAGACCGTCTCTTCCGTCCGGATCTGTGTGTTGTAGATGCCTTCGCCACCCCCCGCGATGTCGTTCATGTAGACCCGATAGGTGCGCAACGGTTTCGGGAACAGGTTGTTGAGATCGGTGGCAATCGTCAGATTGTCATTGATCCTGTAGCTGGCCGAGAAGTCGAAGCGCGCCGTGCCCTTGGTATATTCGCAGCCGGGATTGCCGCCCCATTCCACAGGTGTGTCACAGACATTGAGCCACTTGCTGCGCGCATTGTACGCCAGGCGCGCAGACCACGGGCCGTTCTCGAACATGCCGGTCAGGTTGCCGGTCAGGTGCGACACGCCCGGCTGGTTCCGGTCCTGCTCGCAGGCATTGGCGGCCGTCGTGCAGGGGGCCAGTTCGCTTTCCATGTAGGTGGCGTTGGCCTGCACGCCGAAGTGCTGCGCCCAGGTCGGCAGGAAGTCGTAGTCGAAGAAGGTGGTGAACTGGATTTCCGCGCCTTTGAAGGTCACCGTATTGGCGTTGTAAGGCACGCTGATGCGGACATTCTGTGTGTCGGTTGCATAGCCGTTGTTGTTGGGATCTGGCGCCGGGTTGTTGGTGAAGCTGGTGTCGATGATCTTCTTGGTCTGATAGCTGATGAAACCATCGACTTCGCGATGGAAGACGTTGGCCGCGAACAGGCCTGTCGCGCCGAAATAGTGCTCGAACGTGACGTCGAAGTTCTTGGACGTATAAGGCTTCAGGTCGATATTGCCCGAGCCGCCACCCCAGCGGAAATACTCGTTGGCGGCCGAGTCGTATTCGATGCGCGTGCCCGAATTGACGACATAGTTCGGGTTGAGATCGCCGAAGTTCGGCCGCGTCCGCGTCTTGTTGGCGGCAATGCGAACCTGCGTGTCATTCGACAGGTGGAAACGCATGGTGGCGGTAGGCAGGGTGTCGGTATAGCCACTCTCCGAGGTCCGCTGGCTGCTGGTGACGCTTTCGTCCGTCTTGACGACGCGGACGCCAACGATGCCGTCCACCGGTATGCCGAGGTCGAATGCATAATCGGCCTGACCGTAGAGCGCCGTCGACTTTTCGTTCGCGGAGAAATGCTGGGCCGGATTGTAAGGCGGCGGTCCGGCGGCGAAGCCGACCAGGGTGCGCAGGGATTCAGCCTTGGCGCGGATGGATGCAGAGGTCGGTCCTGCCCAACTGCGGACTGTCGGATAATCCTCACCGACAAATCCCGGCCTCGTCGTCTGGATATCCAGGCCGGTATCGGCCAGGAGGATATTGGCGCCTTCGACATTGTTGTAGCGCTCACCATTGTCGAACGCCGCCTTTCTTTCGACAGCGCGGACACCGAAACGGATGCGGGGCAGGAAGGACAGGTTGGTGCGATATTCGGCGTCGGTACGGAACTGGATGTCACGGCCACGCGCCGACAGCTGGCGGTCGAAGAAGCCGCGGAACTTGCCGTTGGCGGGATTGGTCGTATCGAAATTGTCGAAGGTGAAGTTCACGCCGCCGTCGGAGCCGACGTCGTAATCGACATTGACCGCCGGGCTGCTGGTGAAGGCAAAGTCCCAGCTATAGACCGACAGGAAGAATTTCGATTGCGTCGAGGCCAGGTCGGCCGAAACGGTCCATGGCCCGGACTTCCACTTGCCGCCGGTCGCCACCTGATAGGTGTCCGTCCGGCCGGTCGTCGCCGCCTGCCAGCCCTGGACACGGACCGGATTGGTCACCTTCATGCTTTCGACGCGGCTGTTGTCGAGGCTCAGTTCTATATCGCTGTACTGGCTGCCGCCCCAGAGCGGCACTTCCATGTTGCGGTCATAGACCTTGGAGCGATAGCCCTGGTAGAGGAAGTCGGCATAAAGCTCCAGTTCCTCGTTCGGGCGCCATTGCAGGGCCGCATTGGCCGACGGGCGTTCGCGGTCATGTTCGGCGTAGTTGACGCCGATCAGGTCGCCAAAGCGCTTGCCCGCATATTTGGCCGCGTCGGGCGTGCCCGTCCCGCCCGGCAGGGTGGCGCTGACGAAGGAGCCGATGAACCGCTTGGAATCGAGGAAGTGGAAGCGGTTATACGAAACGTTGAACAAAGCGCCGAACTCACCGGCGCTGGTCGACCAACGGTTACTAAGCAACAGGTTGCCGTTCGGAGCGTAGTCCTTCGACTGGTTGGCGTAGAGATAGTTCACCATGCCAGATATCTCGCGCCCCTTGAAATCGAAGGGGCGACGACCGCGGACATTGATCAGGCCGGCGATGCCGCCTTCGACCTGGTCAGCGGTCGTTGACTTGTAGACTTCGAGGGCGGCGACATTGCCTGCGGCAAAATCCTGGGAGGCCACGAAACGGCCTTCGGCGGTAAAGATGTCGCGACCGTTATAGCTGGTGGCGATGTTCGGCAGACCGCGCACCAGGACGCTGTCGGCTTCACCGCCGTTGCGGCCGACGGTGACGCCGGTCACGCGCGCCAGCGAGTCGGAAACCGCCTGGTCGGGCAGCTTGCCGATTTCAGCCGCGACGACAGCATCGACGATCTGATCGGAATTCTTCTTGATGGCGCGCGATGTCGCCAGGCTGCGTCGCAGGCCGGTAACGACGATGGCGTCGCCCTCGGCAGGGGCTGCGGCCGCCGGGGCAGACTGTTCAGGTGCGGCTTGGGCCATGGCGATGCCGCCCGATGCCAGGATCGATACGGTGGAGGCCGTCGCCAGGATATAGGCTTTGAGTTTCATTCCCTGTTCCCTACTTGCTTGATGCTCGGGCGCGTCCCGGGTAGGACCGCTCATTGCGCCTGTTATATGATTTATATGATCACGATATCAATTCTTTTTTAGGGATGCGGCTTGGAAGTTGCGACGAGATGCAATTATGATACAATTTAAATATGTGTTTATTTTCAATGTATTGATACGTTAACTCTATCGACGCACGGTTTTTGTGCATATTTGAGCGCGGTGGAACGCGCAATTCATTTTCATATTTATCGTACTTTTAATTGGCAATGCCCGGGATTGTTGCGATGATTCCCACCGGGTGGCTTGACGCCGATCCACCCGTGGACAGAATTAGAGACAGGAAGGCACACCCATGACGACACCCTCAGACGCACTGCGGCGTAATGATCGCGCAGCCACGGTCTTGCTGGCCCTCGCCTGGGCATTGGCCCTGCCGGCGCAGGCTGGCTCATTGGGCAATGCCACCGGCATGTATCCGCGCCTCGTCCGCATGGCGAACAGCGCAAAACCGCCCCTGATCGCCAGCGTCACCGCCTTCGACAAAGGCACCCATGCCGACATCTTCCGCAGCGATGACGACGGCGCGACCTTCTCCAAGGCGGGCGAGGTCCACGATGCCGACTTCAACAGCGGCCTGTGCTGTGGCGGGCTCTATTCGCTACCCGTCGCAATCGGCCAGCTCAAGGCCGGCACGCTTCTTTATGCCGGTTCCGTTGGTCAGGGCGTGGACGACAAACCCATGCAGCTCAAAATTTACCGCAGCGACGATCAGGGCGTGACCTGGTCGTATCTCTCCAACTGCTATACCGCACCGATAACCCGTAAGGGCGGCGGGTTGTGGGAGGTCGAATTCCTCGTCACGAAAGATGGGAAGCTGGCCTGTCTGTTCTCGGATGAAACCGTGCCCGGCCATTCGCAGATCCTGCAGCAGTCGCTGTCGTCGGACGGCGTGCACTGGTCGGAGCCCAAGGCCATTGTCCAGCTTGATCCGCCGGCGGACCGCCCCGGCATGCCGGTGGTCTCGAAGCTGAACGACGGGCGGTTCTTCATGACCTATGAAATCTGCGGTCCCATACACAATTGCGATGTCTATAGCCGAACCTCAAAGGACGGCCGCGACTGGGGCGATCCCGCCAACCTCGGCACGCGGCTTGCCACGCCGGACGGGCTCACCTTGCGGGCCACGCCGACCAATACCCTGCTGCGTAACCGTCTCGTCGTCACGGGTCAGCGCGTCTACACGAATGGAATCCATCAGGCGGATAGCGGCGCCACGGTCTTTGTCGATGACAGCGGTACCGGCAACGGCCCGTGGCGCGCCCTGCCCGCGCCCGTCGATGTCCGCAATATCCCCCCCGACGGCAATGTCTGCCAGAACTATTCGTCACCGCTCCTGCCTTCGCGCGACGGCCAATCGTTGATCGCGCTGGCGTCGGACTTTGTGGACGGGCAGTGCCGGGTGCAGTCCGGCATCATACCGCTGCCCTAGGTCTCATCGCGCCACCACGACCGGCTTGCCGGTACTCCAGTCGAGGAGATCGATATACATGACGCGCCGGCGGTTATGGTCCTTATCGTTACCCAGCCAGCCGTGATAGGCGATCCACATGTCGCCATCGATCTCGAACAGGCTCTGGTGACCCGGCCCAATCAGCGGCGGATCGCCTGCTTCGCTCTTCAGGATCGGATTTTCCCTGGCATCGAGGCATGGCCCTGCCGGCGTCTTGCACATGGCATAGCCGGTCGCGTACTTGTCGTTGCTGTAGTCATTGGCGGCATAGAACAGCCAGTAGATCGGGCCGCGCTTGATCATCTGGGGCGCCTCGACGACCTTGCCTTCCCAGGGCTGGTCATTGGTGACGCCGGGCAGCAGTTGCGGTTCTCCGGCGAGGCTCAAACCATCCGGGCTCAGGCGCTGGGCGATGATACCGGTCGGCACGCCGCAGCAATTGCCGTCGGTCTTGACGTAAAGCCAAATATCCTCGCCGTCGCGGAAAGGACTGGCGTCGATGGCGCCGACATTGCCGCCGCAGGTCAGGGGCTCGGCCTGCGGCCTGAACGGTCCTTCCGGTGCATCGGCTATGGCGACGCCGACGCACAGGGTCTGGCCGTCGGGACGCATCTGGCGGGCGTGGCGGGCGCTGAAATACATGACGTATCTGTCGCCGATCTTCATGACTTCCGGCGCCCAGATATCCGAACCATAGCGCCGCGCCCACGACGGCAACCTCGGCATGGCATCAACGGGGGCACTCCAGCTCAAGCCGTCGGGCGAGCGCGAGAACTGTACGTTCATATGACGGTTGCCGATATCGCCATTTGTGGCGTAGGCCACCAGGCCGTCCTTCACGCCCAGCACAAACGGATCGGGGAAGTTAGCGTCGAGCACCGGCTGGCGCTGGACAGGTTCTTGCGCGCACACGCTGCCCACCAAACCGACCAATATAACCGCCACAACCGCCAACTTGCCTGAACAAGGCATGACACCCACCCTTTTCGTTTTCACCGTCGACAGCCTCAGGCGCGCCGTGTTTATGATGCGCAAATCTTTGCGCGTGCACGCCGCCGGAACATGACCGGTCTAATTTTGGTAAGATTTATCACTTTTATCATATAAATCAATTGTCATGATTGTCCCCCGGTGATAATCAAAAATACTGTACGCAAGCAAAGACTTGCGTGGGGAGGCAGCATGGATCGCCATATCCGCAATATCGTCATTGCCGGTGGCGGGTCGGCCGGGTGGATGGCCGCCGCGGCACTCAGTAACGCCCTGCAGAAAAACTGCACCATCACCCTGATCGAGTCCGAGGAGATCGGTACGGTCGGCGTCGGTGAAGCAACCATCCCGCCTATCGTCCGTTTCAACCAGACGCTGGGCATAGATGAGGCCGAATTCGTCCGCGCCACGCAAGGCTCCTTCAAGCTCGGCATCCAGTTCATCAATTGGGGCAAGCTCGGCCATTCCTACTTTCACCCGTTCGGCAGCTTCGGGCGCAACTTCGACATGGTCGGCGTCCACGACTACTGGCATGCCGCCCATCAGGCCGGACAGGCGACCAGCCTCGATGATTACTGCATGGCGTGGTCGGCGGCCAGGCGGAACCGGTTCGCGCCGCCGTCGACCGACCCCCGCCACGTGCTGTCGACCTATGATTATGCCTACCATTTCGACGCCGGCCTCTATGCCGGCCTGCTGCGCCGCTATGCCGAAGCCAAAGGCGTCCAGCGCTACGAAGGCAAGATTGTCGATGTCGCGCTCAATGCCGAAACCGGCTTTGTCGAGACCGTTACGCTTGGCGACGGCCGGAGCTTTTCGGGCGACCTTTTCATCGACTGTTCGGGCTTTCGCGGCCTGCTGATCGAAGGCGCCTTGAAAACCGGCTATCAGGACTGGACGCACTGGCTGCCGTGCGATCGGGCGCTCGCCGTGCCGTGCGCTTCGAGCGCGGATTTCACACCCTACACGCGCTCGACGGCGCATGCCGCCGGCTGGCAATGGCGCATCCCGTTGCAGCACCGCACCGGCAATGGTCACGTCTATGCCAGCCCCTTCATCAGCGACGAAGACGCCGCCTCCGTTCTCATGAGCAATCTCGACGGTGAGGCATTAGCCGATCCCCGGCCCTTGCGCTTCACCACCGGGCGGCGCAATCGTTTCTGGAACCGCAATGTCGTCGCCGTCGGCCTGTCGAGCGGTTTTATGGAACCGCTGGAATCGACCAGCCTCTATCTGATCCAGTCAGCGATAGCCAAGCTGCTGACGCTCTTCCCCGATTGCGATTTCGACCCGGTGCTGAGTGATGCATTCAACCGCCAGACGCGCATCGAGTTCGAGCGCATCCGCGACTTCATCGTGCTGCATTACAAGCTGACCCGGCGCGACGATTCCGCGCTGTGGCGGTACTGCGCCGACATGGCCATCCCCGATTCCTTGAGCGAAGCCATCGACCTGTTCAAACGCTACGGCAAGATTATCCCGCGTGAACTCGACCTGTTCGGCCATCCGTCGTGGCTGGCGGTCCATATAGGCCAGTTGAACTTTCCCGAACGCAACGACCCGCTGGCGGATTACCGCAATGCCGATGGCGTGGAATGGCTGGCCAAGTTCCGGTCGGTCATTGAAAGCGCCGCTGAGACCTTGCCGGGCCATCAAGCCTTTATCGACCTCGCCGGAATGCGCGCGTAAAAAGGCCGGAGAAGTTTCCCTCCCCGGCCCCTTCTTACGTTTTTGGGCTACTTCTTCTTTTTGAAAGCCTGCTCGGCCTCCGTGGTCATGGCCTTGATCTGGTCGGTCTCGGCTTTCCGGTACGGCTTGCCGTCGGCATAGAAGATGTCATGGAACCACAGGGTCGGCGGATTAAGCGTATAGGGCCGCTCCCATGAATCCCATGGCATGTTGGTCTGGCTCTTGCCCAGCACGAAGCCCCAGTTGATGACGCCGACATCGTACTTGCGCGCCATCGGCAAGGCCGAGTCGAAGGTCGAACCATTGCCGCGCGCCATGTACTCGGTTAGGATCAGCGGCCGGCCGTAGCCCTGCAGCGACTTGATGCGACCTTCCAGGCCTTCGGGCCAGTCGTAGTTATGGAAGGTGATGATGTCGGACTGCTCGACCTGGACGCGCTCGACGGCGTTAAGGCGCTCCTTCACATCCCAGTTGTCGTTGTGCCACAGGCCGGCGGTCAGGGGCTGCTTCGGATCCTGGCTGCGCGCCCAGGCAAAGACCTGCGGCAGCAGCTTGGCGACCTGGGCGATCTTCACCTGTTCTTCCATTTGGCGGTAATTGCCGCCACCGCGATTGTCGGGCTCGTTCCACACATCCCAGGCCAGGATGCGATTGTCCTTGCCGAAGGCGCCGACAATGCCCTTGACGTAGGATTCGTATTTCGTCCAGCCAGCCTCATCCATCAGGCCCGCCGTGCCGGGGCTCTGCACCCAGCCGGAATTGTGCGTGCCGGGGATCGGCGGATGCTGCTTGCCGAGGACCGGGTTCGGATCCCAGCACGAGTCGAACAGCACGATCATTGGCTTGATATGGTGCTTTTCGGCGATCGTCAGGAAGGTGTCGATGCGCTGTTTGAAGCCCTCGGGATCTTGGCTCCACAACTGGTCGTGCAGGAAGACGCGCATGGTGTTCATGCCGATGCTTTCGGCATAGCCCAGCTCCTTGTCGATCTGTGCCGGGTTGAACGTGTCGGCCTGCCACATCTCGAGCTGGTTGATGGCGTCGGCGGGCAGGAAGTTGCTGCCGACCAGCCAGCGCTGCTTGCCATACCAGGCATGGGCCTGCGCCGGCGTCCACTGCCGGGTTTCGGCCTGAGCCATAGACAGGGCCTGGTTGGCCATGACCAGGGCGACGCTGCTGCCGATCAGGAAGAACTTCATCGGTTTCATTGCTATACCTCTATTCCATGTCTCGAATTTTTGCCGCCTCGGCAGTTATGCGTCCGGCGCTGATGCCACAGCCGCAACGGAAAGCCTGAAAGGGAAGCAGCCATGGCTGGAAGACGACATAACCTAATCCCTGCGATTATTTATCCGATTTATAAGATAATTAATTGGCACAGCCGAAAGGGTGGGTCAACCGCAAAAAATCGCTTCAGGACAGATTGCCAAGCATGTCGTTGATGCGCGTCTCGGCGTCCGCCAACGCCTGGTCGATCGGCTTCAGGCCGGTGATGGCGGACGCCAGTTCGTCGCTGAGCATTTCCTGGATGGCGAACTGGCGCTGGACGTCGGTCGGCAGGCCCTGGCCGTAATTGGTGATGGCCACCAGGTCGCGGCGGTGGGGCCCTGCCCGCCATTGCGGGTCATCGGCTACGGCCTGCATTGAAGACAGGTGCCCCGACCGCGTCCAGTCAGCTTCGTGAGCCGCCAGGAACTTCAGCAGGCGATAGGTGGCCGCCTCCTGCGCCGGCGTGCGGTCTTTTCGTGGCATGACCCAGGCGTGACCGTCGACAAAGGCGGGATCGGCCTGGCCGAACAGACGCGGATAGGGCTTGACGCGATAGCCGCGATAAAGCGGCCGGCCTTCCTGCGCCGCCTCGGTATCGAAGGTGCCGATCATCCAGGTGCCGACGATATAGACCCCGCCCTCGCCATTAATGAAGGCCGTCGTCGCCGCTGCATAGTCCTGGTCGCGCGTCGTCAGCTCCTCGGCATAGATTTGCCGGAACAGGGCGACAATCTCGCGCGCCTTGGGGGTGTTGACGCGGATGCGATTCGGTTCCGGAAATACGACCTCGTGCTGCGCCAACAGATAGGTATAGAGGTTGCGGGCATAGGCCGCCTTCTCATTGACGATCGACTGGACGAAATAAGGTTTTCCAGTTCTGGCGCGGAACTGGCGCGCCTGAATGAGCAGCTCTTCGGCATTGCGCGGCAGGATGGGCTCGCCATTGCGCACAAGCCCGGCTTTGGCGAACAGGTTCATATTGATGTGGAACAGCTGGGTCCAGGTGTCGAACGGCAGGCCGTAGACCTCTTGATTTATGGTCACTGCCCGCCGCGCCGCCGGTGTAAAGGCCGTCGTAGCCACGCCCTGCTCACCTAGCCCCCGCCCCATCGGCACCAGCAGGCCATGGCTTTGATAGTCAGGAATAACCGCCATGTGCATGCTCACCAGGTCGGGCGCATCGTCGGCTGCCAGTTGCGCCGAAAGCTGGTTATAGCCCGGCCAGGCGACCGTGTTGACATTCAGGCGGATGTCGGGATTTTCGCGCTCGAAACGGTCGAGCAGTTCGGTGATGATCTCACACTCGCCGTTGGGGTTCTGCGTCGCCTTGCCGAACTTGGGGACGTGGGCGCGGCAATCGCCGAAGATGCGCTGGAGCGTAATCGTGGTACGCGGATCGGGCGCGTCGCAGCCACCGAGGGCGACCAGCGCACACAGGAGCGCCGCCCACCGCTTCACAGCTTCACCATGCCGGTAACGGCTCCGACGATGTGGCGCTGAAACAGGATGTAGATAATCAGCACCGGCAGGCCAGCTACCACCGCCTGGGCCGTCAGAACGCCCATGCCGGTGACTTCGATATAGTTGCTCTGGGCGGCCGCCATGCCTTCGGTCAGGGTGAACATGGCCGGGCGTGTCGCCGAGATTAGCGGCCACCAGTAGTCGTTCCACGACAGCAGAAAGGTGTAGATGGCAAGACTTGCCAGGGCCGGCACGGTCTGCGGCAGAAGGATGTGCCAGAAGGTCGAAAAGGTCGATGCGCCGTCGAGCCGCGCTGCGTCTTCGAGGCTTTTCGGCAGGGCGCGGAAGGCCTCTGTCATCAGGAAGACGCCGAGTGGCGCCGACAAGCCGGGCAGGATCAGCGCCAGATAGGAGTTGTGCCAGTGCAGGTCGCTGAAGATCTGGTGGCGCGTCAGGATGACCGACTGGTCGGGAATGGCCAGCCCCATCAGCACGAACCCATATAGCCAGCTGCGGCCCGGGAAGGTCAGGCGCGCAAAGGCAAAACCTGCCAGGGTCGAGAGCACCAGCACACCGGCCACCGACGCTCCTGATACGACCAGCGAATTGGCGAACCAGCGAAAGAGCGTTTGGTTGCGGAACAGCTCAGCGTAGTTGTCGAGCGTATAAGGGCCAGACAGGCTGAGGGGCGCATGACGCATCAGCTCGACATTGGGCCGGAACGACAGGTAGAGCGCCCACAGCAGCGGCAGCAGGACGAAGGCCAGCATGGCGGCGCAAAAGGCGAGCCTGAGCCAAGCCCAGGTCTGCCGACCGTGTGTGCTGGCCAGTGCGCTCATGTCCTCCCCCACAGCCGGCGCGCCAGTTGCGGCACCAGGGCGACGACCAGGATCAGGGCAAACAGGATTTGCGAGGCCGCGGCTGCATAGCCGACGTCCCAGCGGTTGAAGCCGGTCTCGTAGATATAGAGGACCATCGGGCGTGACGCGCCGTTCGGCCCGCCCTGAGTCAGCAGTTGTGGCTGACCGAAAAGCTGGAATTGCAGGGCGCACTCGTAGGCGGTCACCAGCACCAGGGCCGGGGTCAATGCCGGCAGGGTGACGTTTTGAAACACCGACCACGGCGTGGCGCGGTCGAGCGCTGCGGCTTCGTAGACCGAGCGCGGCACCTGCTGGAGCGCCGACAGGAAGAGGATCATCGGCAGGCCGAGGCTCCACCAGACGGTGATCAGGACCAGGCTGGCCAGGACCAGGTGCGGATCGCTGAGAAAGGCGACGGGGCGTGCGCCCACGCCCTGGGCGACATGGCTCATCATCCCACCATCGATGGTCAGGACCTGCCGCCAGACGATCGTCATGACCGTGACCGACAGGACCGACGAGGCGAAGACGATGCTGCGCAAGGCCGCGGCAAACCGGCCTGCCCGGTTGAGCGCCAATGCCAGGGCAAGCGCCACGGCGAGCAGCACCGGGACGCACAAAAGAACGAACAGGATAGTGTTGCCAAGCGCCTGGCGGAAGGTGGCATCGCGGAACAGCCGCGCATAGTTTTCCAGGCCGATAAAGGTCGCACCACCGAAGAGGTTGGCACGGTGCAGGCTGAGCGACATGCCGGTCAGCAACGGATAGACCAGCAGCCAGAGATAGACCGCCAGAAAAGGCAGCACGAACAACAGGTGTGTCCAGCCACGCCGTTCGGTCATGATGCCTCGGCGTGATAGGCCGTGCCATCGGCGTCGAACAGGTGCGCGCGGCCGCCGTCAAATGACAGGCCAACCGCGTCGCCGTCGCTATACTGGCTGACGCCGGTTTGTGTCGCCACGATCTCGCGGCCATCGGACAGGACAACGTGGACCCACGACTGTTCGCCCAGCCGCTCGACAAAGCCGACCGTAGCGCGGATCTGGCCGACTTCAGGCGCCGTCAGGGTGATGTCTTCGGCGCGCAGGCCCAGCCGCCATGACGCGCTTTCGGGAAGATCGGCATGGCGGATCGCGGTCGGGATCAGCGAACCGGCCAGATCGAAGGTCGCCCTTCCCACCCCTGGTTCGCGGACCGCGCCCTCCAACACATTCATCGGCGTGGCGCCGACAAACTGGGCGACGAAGATATTGGCCGGCCGCATGAAGATCTCGAGTGGTGTCCCGATCTGCTGGATACGGTGTTCGTGCATGACCATGATGCGTGACGCCAGTGTCATGGCCTCGACCTGGTCGTGGGTCACCATGACGGTCGTGGCCGCCAGTGTCTTGCTGATATGCGCCAGTTCGCGCCGGGTGCGCAGCCGCAGCGCCGGATCGAGGCTCGACAAGGGTTCGTCCATCAACAACAGGTCGGGCCGGCGCACCAATGCCCGCGCCAGGGCGACGCGCTGCTGCTGGCCGCCGGACAGCTTGCCGGGTTTACGATCGAGGAAGGGTTCTATAGCCAGTGCGCGTGCGGCATCCGCTATGCGGCGGGCGATCTCGTCGGCCGGCACACGGGCATTGCGCAGGCCGAATGCCAGATTCTCGGCCACGGTCATGTGCGGATAAAGCGCGTAGTCCTGGAAGACCATGGCGACGCCGCGATCGCCCGGCGCGACATTGTGGATCGGCACGCCGTGCAGCAGGATGTCGCCGCCATCGACGCGTTCCAGGCCGGCGATCAGCCGCAGCAGCGTGGTCTTGCCGCAGCCCGACGGCCCCAAAATGACGAAGAATTCGCCCTTGTCGATAGCGAACGACAGGCCGCCGAACAGCGGAAGTCCGTCAAAGACCTTGGCAACGTTGCGGAATTCAAGAGCCGGTGCGGACGGCATGTCTTTCGTATTTCACCCTGTCGGCGGAGTCTTGCGCCTTTACGGTATCTGGTACCCTTTCCACCCGCCAGAATAAAGCAAACAGATCGAATGGAAAGGGTTTCAGGTCATGCGCCGCATCTGCGACCGCTTCGTGTCTTCGCGTGCGAACCGAACCAGGCTCTCCATGGCCCATCGGGCGTCGCGAGCATTCTTGGCCGCTACGGCTTCGAAGACGCGGGCGTGGTCGGGCCAACTGTTGCGCGCATCGGCCGGGTCGGTCGACTTCAGCCGAGTCGTCCAGGCAATGGCGGCGGCGATCGAGCTGTTGAGCGAAATCAGCACCTCATTGCGGGTCGCCAGCAGCAGGACCTTATGGAATTCGAGGTCCGCCACCCGGCCGGCTTCGGTCGCCAACGTCTCACGGCCCATGATGTCGAGCGCTTTTTTCAGGCGCACGACCTCTTCGTCGCTGCGCCGCTCAGCCGCAAGCTCTGCCGCGGCAGGCTCATTGATCAGCCGCAGTTCGAACAAACCGTCCATGAATGCGTTCGACGGCGTGGTTTCGAACATCCAGCCCATGACTTCGGGATCGAGCAGGTTCCAGCGCGACCGTTCGCAGACCAGCGTCCCGCGCTTGGGTTTGCTTTCGATCAGGCCCTTGGCCGCCAGGATTTTCAACGCTTCGCGATACGGCGTGCGCGAAATATTCAGCGCCTCGCTGGAATCGATCTGAAACGGCAGAATATCGCCGGGCTTATAGGTCCCGTTCAAAATATCTACCGCAAGCCGGCGCGCCAGTGAACCATGAAGACGGCCCTGTGACGGAACTTCTTCGAAGGTGAAATCAGCCGTTGCTTCCGAGCCGTCGGCTCTGATCTTGCTTGCCATGGTTTTACACGCCCCTGCTCATGCTTATGCGCGACTTGTCGGGCCTTAGCAAGCACCCTACCAGAGGAGCGTATAGATCAGAACCAGGATCACGACGATACCGGCAGCCATTATGTTGAAGGCCGGCGTCGTGCGAAACTGCGACAGCGACGTTTCCGGCATCCAAAGCGCCTCGGCGTTCGGTCTCAGCTTCGAGATTGCGACCGTCACCAGCAAGGATATCCAGAACACCCAGCCGACGCGGTCGAGAAAGGGCATGTCGGGAATGACGCGCAATGGCGCCAGCCATGCCAGGTTAGTCTGTTGATGGGCTGCGCTGGCGGCAAAGAACAGCACGGACGCGGCGACTCCGGTCAGCAGGCCATAGAGTGCGCCGGTCGTGGACGTGCCCTTCCAGAACATGCCAAGCAGGAAGATGACGACGATCGGCGGCGCGAAGAAGCCGGTCAGGTTCTGGCCGATCTGAAACACCAGGTCGAAATTGCCAAGCAGCGGCTTGGCGACAACAACAGCGATGAGCAGCGCGACCGTGGCGGCCCAGCGGCCGGTGGAAACCAGCGCCTTTTCCGACAGGCCCGGACGCGCCGAACGCACCAGGTCAAGCGCGAAGATGGTCGCGATCGAGTTGATCTTCGAGGCGGACGACGCCACGATAGCGGCGATCAGGGCGGCAAAGACGAGCCCAAGCACCCCCGGCGGCAACAGCCGCATCATCGACGGATAGGCCAGGTCGCCGCGCGCAAGGTTGGGGGCGAGAATCAAGGCGCACAGGCCCGGCAGCACGACGATCAGCGGCATCAGCAGCTTCAGATAGGCAGCCAGGGCGATGCCGGTCTGGGCTTCGGGCAGCGACTTGGCCGACAGGGCGCGCTGGACGATGTACTGGTTGAAGCCGAAATAGGAGATGTTCATCACCCACATGCCGCCGACCAGGACCGCCATGCCCGGTATTTCGGCATAGTTCGGATCGTTCTTGGCAAAGATGAGGTGGAAGTGGCCGGGATACTGCTGGTGCAGGCGGCTGAGCCCTTGCAAGATGCCGTCCGGAGACAGCGAACCGCCGATGGTGCCCAGTGAGAGCGCCAGTATGGCCAGGCCACCGACGATTAGGATCGTCACCTGCACGATGTCGGTCAGCGCCGCCGCCCTCAGGCCGCCGTAGAGCTGATAAGACAGGGCGAACAGGCCCAGCAACGCCAGGCCGATCAGCGGGTCGAGGCCGGAAATATGGCCGATCGTCGTGGCGCCGAGCCACAGAATGCCAGTAAGGTTGATAAAGGTGTACTGAATGAGCCAGAAGACGGCCATCAGGGTCTTCACCCGCCGGCCATAACGACGCTCCAGGAAGCCCGGCATGGTCTCGAAGCCGGCATTGTAGAACACAGGCAGGATATATTTGGCGACCACGATCAGGGCCAGAGCCGCCATCCACTCATAGGACGCAATCGCGAGGCCAAGCCGATACCCCGCGCCCGACATACCGATAATTTGCTCAGCCGAGATATTGGCGGCGATGATCGAGGTACCGACTGCCCAGAAGGGCAGTTGCTTGTCGGCAAAGAAATAGGCGCTGACGTTCAGGCCACGCGGCGCACTGCGGGTCACGTACCAGGCAGCAAGGCATATCGCGATGCTATAGGCAGCAACGATCGCGATATCGACCGGAGAAAGACCACTTGTTGTCATGATAAGCTAACTGAACATCGCCGAGCCACCCCGCCGCGGAGCGATGCATCTGTAACAGACACGCTTTTCAGTTGGCTAGAGCATTTCCCGGCGAAGTGGACACCGGTTCGCCGTCTGGAAATGCGGTAAAACAAAAAAGTGCATTTCCCGGCGAAGTGGACGCCGGTTCGCCGCCTGGAACTGTCACAAAGTAAAAGCCTGGAGTGCCCGCGCAAGTTCCACACATTCCGCCCAACCGCAAAGGACGAGATTAGCGCACGGGAGCAAAAGGTCCAGATATTGAGATCGGATTATTCCATTTTCTTCTTTTTTGGAATTCAAGCTATAAAAATGCCCCCACGGATGGGGCAGCGCGAACCTGTCGTGGCAAAGAACCGGTCGTTTTCATTTCACATCGGCAATGCCTTGCAGCAGCACAAGGTCGGACGGGGCCGGAATGGCGGGTTGTGGCAGGTCGCGATTGGGCGGCAGGCTACCCCAGACGAGGGTAAAGGTCCGGCCGTCCGGCGCCGTCGCCTGCATGGCGTTAAGGCGTTGACCATCGGCCAGGTGGACTTCCCTTGCGGCGATGTCCGCCAGCCCCTCGACCTTGCGCTCCTCGATCAGCTTCAGCGTCTTGGCGTCGACGATAAATTCCAGGGATTGGCCGAGCTTCACCACCGGCACGACCAGTTGCCCAGGCGCGCCCGGACGCGCGCCCTTGACGAAGATTTCGCTGTTGAGAGAGCCGCCGCCGCTGAAGTCCCAGCGATAATTGGTCCAGGCGCTGATCTGGCGTTTCGTCCAGCCCTTGCCTTCGCGCCGCGCCAGCCAGATCTGCGTGTTCCCGGCGGCATCGTATTTGTGATAGGTGATGGTCGCCCGGCCCTGGTCGTCAAAGCCGATAATTGTGTTGTTATTGATCATCCCGCCCTTGACCGGCACGGGATCGACGATCTCGGCCTGGCTGAGGCGGATCGGCAGGGGTAAGGGCGTTCCGTCAGCCTTTTCCCAATGGATCAGATCGCGCGTCCGCGCATAGCTCAGGTCGTGATTGGTCTCGGCCATCGGCGTTTCACGCCAGACCCACGCGATATGGAACCAGCCGTCAGGCCCAAGCACCGGCCCCATGAAATAGGCGTTGCGCTCCCCTTCCCCATCGACCAGTGGCGCCGACGTCAGGGCCTTCCACTGCTGCGCCGTCTCATCGTAGACGTTGTAAAGCTCGTTGCCGGCGCCGCTAGAACCGTCGCGGTACTTGTAGATCAGCCGTCCCTGCCCGTCCTTGAGGAAGATCGGATAGGTCATGTGCTGTTCGCGCGCAGGATCGACCATGACGGAGGCGCGTTTCAACGTCCGGACATCGCCGCCGGGATCGCTGCGGAAATAGGTCAGCGGATCGACGTGCATATTGCCGGCGACGTGGACGGCGCCCGCGCCATCCAGCGCCATGGCGATATAGTTGTGGCTGTCCCAGCCGAGCCAGGTATCGACCTTGTGATAGATCCAGTGCGCCGGATTGTTGAGCGGCCGTTGCGCGACGGTCAGTTGCCGGTTGGCATCATAATAGGCGACATAGAGATGGGTCTTGCTGGCGACCATGGCAAAGCGGGCGCTGTGGCCTGCCCAGACCTTGTCGATCGCCTCAGGCGCTTTTGCCGGGGTTTGGGCCAACGCGGGAGATGCCGACAACAGCAAGGTTAGAGCAAGGGCGATCAAACGCATGAAGCGGCTTTCAAATAAAAAAATGGGGCTGCCCAAGGGTAGAAGGCAGCCCCAGTAGGAGGCTCTAGAATGACGCCCGGACGCTTAGCTGTACAGTGCGGCCGTCATAATCGACGCGGCGGACCTTGCGTTCGTCGACTTCGAACTCGGACCGGCGGGCGTCGGTCAGGTTGAAGGCGTCGATACCCAGCGTAATCCGGTCCGACAGGTTGTAGGAAGCCGAGACGTCGAACTGGCCGCGCGCCTTGACCGAACGCGCCGCCCCCGCAAACGTCCCGCCGGCCGCAAGCTCATAGCGGTCGCGGTAGTTATAGACCGCGCGGACACCGAACTTTGGCGTTTCATAGTACAGGATCAGGTTGGCCGAGTTCTTCGACACCCCTGGCAGGACCGCCGCAGTGCCGCTGACGGTCGTGCCCTCTACATTGGCATAGGTGTAGTTGAACGCCCCGCCCAGCTTGTCCCACGGCGCCGGCAGAAAGTCGAAGTTCTGCTGGACTGTCAGTTCGGCGCCGGTGACTTCCAGTGGCGTCGGCGAGTTGAGCGCGCCATTGACGTCGATCTTGGCCGGTGTACCGCCAGTGATGGTCAGCGTGCTGTAGCAGCTGTCGCCATTAACCGACCAGGTGCCGAGGCCAAGGCCGTACCCGTCCGCCGGGCACAGGACCGAGTCGCGCGTCTCCGCCTGAATCTGGCCGAAGATTTCCTTCTTGTAGAGCGCCAGGCCGATCAGGCCGTTGGGTCGGTTATACCATTCCAGCGACAGGTCGTAGGAGTTCGAGGTGTAGGGCTCGATCTCGACACGGCCCAAGGCCACGGCATAGCCTTCGGTCGTGGTCGTCACCGTCGTGCCGATTGGCGAGATGTCGCGCGCGTTCGGCCGGACAAAGGTCTTGTAGGCGCCAAAGCGCAGGACGACGTCTTTGGTCAGGTCCGCGGCGATTAGCAGCGACGGCAGCGTATTGGAATATTCCGTCTCGCGCGTATTCAGCTTGAAGGTCGCCGTCTGGCCCGTGCCGGTACGGTCGAGCGAGGTGATGACCTGTTGGGTACGCTCCTGGCGGACACCGACATGGCCGCGCAGGCGGACGCCGTGCACTTCCGTGTCGATCTTGGTCATGATGTAGGCCGATGATACGTCGTCCGACTTGGTGAAGTTGTTGTTGGTGAAGTTGCCATCGGCCGGATCATTGACCCAGCCCGCATAGGTCAGGCGCTGACCGGGCAACAGCGTCACCGGCTGGAGGCGTGACAGGGCGTAGTCGTAATCGACCGTCTGCCAGTTGCTCAGGGTGTTGCCGCCCTTGCCGCCGAAGAAGTCATCCGCGAAGGCGCTCTGGACGACGAACTTGCTGTCGATATTGCTGCTCTGGACGCCGACGGCGCTGCCACGATAGCCGGTCGAGGTATATTCCTGCGTTTCAGCGCGCAGGCCGAACTGGATGCTGGACAACCAGGACGAGTCGATAAAGCGCTCGATATCGGCCTGGACGGTCGAGACCGAGTTCTTGGCCGTCGAGTCGCTGCCGGCCACGATAAAGCGGTTGCCGTTCGGATTGGCCAGTTCGGGCCCGGCGGCCGGATTGGCCGTGCTGGTCCACGGGCCGGTCGTGTCTGTGACCAGAGGCGTCGTCTGGGTGAAGGACAGGACGAAGTCCTCGATGTCATCGGCGCCGCTGAAGAAGCTGCCCTTCAGGCCGTTGCCGGTGCCCGACACGCCCAGAGGCTTGGCGGTATTGCGCACATCGAGCTGGCTCTGGAAGCCGAAATTCTCGGCTTCGGAATGGGCGGCGGCGGCGCTGATCCGCCAGTCCTGGCTGCGATATTCAGCCGTCAGGTTCAGGCCGTTGGTCATCTGCTTGAACGACTCCTTGCGGTAGGAGGCGTAGACGCGCGGATTGGTGAAGTTGTACTTGTCGACGTAATAACGACCGTCCTCGCCGAGATACGGCGTGACGGTCGGATCGATAATGGTATTGCCATCGCGCATGTCGATATCGAGGATATCGGTCGCGGTCAGCGGCATGTCGCGGTTGCTGTAGAAGTAGGTGCCGCCGATGCGCAGATTGTCGCTGACCTTGAATTCGGCGCCGACGACGCCGGTCAGCAGATTGCCCTCATTGTACTTGACGCCCTGACGGATGTCGGACGGCAGAAGTATGCCATTCTTGGCCTTCGTGCCGGTGCCAGTAGCGGCGCAGACGTTGCCGCTGGCGCAGCTGCCATTGGTCTCGAACGGCGCATAGTAGTCTGCGAAGCGGCTGGCGAAGGTCGGCGTCGTGGTGGCGTTGAGCGTCGTATATTGCGGGAAGTGCAGCGAGTCGCGGCGGAAGTTTTCCTCACGATAGGCCAGGGTGCCGAAGACGGCGGCGCGGTCGTCGAGGAAGTGCTTCGTGCCCGAGACAGTGACCGACGGCGTGAAATACTGGCCAAGCGAATTGTATTCGGTCCCGGCCTTGATCCAGGCGCCGTCCTTGCGGCCGAGTGCCGGCTGGATTTGCAGGTCGATATTGCCGCTGATGCCGCCCGGCTGATCAGCCGCCGAGACCGACTTGATGACCGAAATGGCGCTGAAAATATCCGAGTTGAAGGCCCCCAGCGGCGCCGCGCCGCCCAGGACCGGCGAGGCGAAGTTCATACCGTTGAGCGTGATCTTGGCATAGCTGCCCGGCAGGCCGCGCAGGTTGATCGAGGCGTTGCGCGAATCCTCTTCGCGGTTGACCTGGACGCCCGGGATGCGTTGCAGGGCTTCGCCGACATTGAGGTCGGGAAAACGACCCAGGCCGTCCGAGGAAATGCTGTCAGATACACCGACCGCCGCACGCTTCATCTTCAGCGCATCGCTATAGCTTTTCTTGAAACCCGTGACGACGACTTCGTCGGCCTTTGGCGCGTCCTGCGCCAGGGCGGGTGTGGCGGCGATGGCGAACAGGCTCACAGTTGCCATGAGGGCGAGCGCGCCCCCGGAAACTCTCTTTTTCATGTGCGTTCCTCGGTCTGAGTTGGTCAGTTATTTTTTAAAGAGGCAGCAAACGCAGCCCCCTGATCCACTCAACGAGTGCCGGAAAATTTTCCGCCAAGATTTTGTTAACTGTGATTGCAGATCAAAAAATAGTCCGCAAATTCAACGTGAAGGTACGTCCGTCATAGTCATTGGCGCGCGGCAACCGGACGTCGCGCTGATACTGCGACCGCCGGGCATCGCCAAGATTATAGGCGTCGAGCGACAGTGAGTATTTCGGACTGAGGACGACCGAGACGGACGCGTCGACCTGACCCCTCGCCTTTACGCGACTGCTGCCGCCGGTAAAGGTGCTGATGCCGGCCAGCACATATTCGTCGCGGTAGTTGTAGATCAGCCGCGCCCCCCACCTGGGCGTCTCGTAATAGCCGATCAGGTTGTAGGTCCGGTCTGAAACCCCAGGCAGGATGGGATCCGAGCCATCAGCATTGTGGCCGGAAATGCGCGTCAGCGACGCGTTGAACAGGCCACCCAAATGCCGCCACGCCCCCGGCAGGAAGTCGAAATTCTGCTGGATGCTGAACTCGACACCGTCGATGATGATCGGATTGTCACTGTTGTAATTGCCGCTGGCCGTAATGATCGCCGGCCGGCCGTTGACCAGGACACTGCTGAGGCAGGCCTCGCCTTCCAGCCTGAGATGGCCGAGACCGAAGGCGGTCGCATCCTGCGGGCACAGGCGTTCCAGCCGCGTTTCGGCAGCGACGAAGTTGGTGACGCGCTTGCGGTATACCGCCAGGGAAAGCAGACTGCCTGGCCGGTTGTACCACTCCAGCGACACGTCCTGAGAGGTGGCGGTATAGGGCCTGAGATCGTAGCCACCATAGGCGATATGGAAGCCGTTGGAGTTGGCGGTGACGGTTGTGGCCGGGCTCAGATTGCGCGGCTGGGGTTGGGCATAGGTCTGGTAGGCGGCAAAGCGCAGCACAAGGTCGTCACGAAGATTAGCCGCGATCAGGATCGATGGTAGCCACTGCCGGTAGGAAGAGGTGAAGCGTGCAAAATCGTAGCTTGGCGATCCGTCGTCGGCATTATGCCGGTTGAGCGTATCGACCGTCTTTTGGGTATCTTCGATGCGGACGCCGATCAGGCTGGTGATGGATACGCCCTGCAGGTCGATGACCGACCGCACTTGCGCATAGGCCGACGCCGTGCGGTGAACGACCGTAAAATTGGCATTGCTGTAGGAGCCGTTGGTGGCGTCGTTGATCCAGCCGGTCTCTGTAAGACTGTCGCCGGTCCCGACGGTCACTGGTCGCAGCCGCGACAGCGCATAGTCGTAATCAACGCGCATGGTGCGTTCGAGAAAGCCGGGCGCGACACCACCAAAGAAGTCACTGCTGACGCCCGGATGCAGCAGATCAGGCCCTAGGGCATCGACCTGCACACCCTTGGCACTGGTGCGATAGCCGCGCGACAGGAAGCGCGCGTCTTCCAGCCGGACGCCTCCGGACAGGCTGTCGATCCATTGCCCTAAGAACCGCCGCTCTCCATCGACCTGGACGGCGGACAGATGGTTTTCGGCGTAACCTGAACTCCCGGCGACGACGACCTGATCGCCCAGGGCGTTCTGCTGGAACGACGGATTGGCCTGATCCAGCCACGTCCACGGGCCATAGGTCTGGCGGATATCGGCGCTGTTGAGCGCTAGTTCGTAACCACCGATATCCGTCCCGCCGGAAGAAAAGGTGCCGGACAGCCCGGTGCTGGATCGCGCCGCAGTGCGCCAGTCGACCTGGGTCTGTTCCTGATAGTTGCGCGCCTGGGACAGGACGATGGCGCCCGTCCACGTCCAGTCGTTGTCCGCCCACTGCGCCTGGCTGTCGAGGCTCCAGACCTGCTGCGTCGTCGGCTCAGAGCGTGCTGACAGATTGACCTGCGGCGTGTCGAAGCTGAAGCGATCGACAAAGGCCGAGCCGTCCTGCAGGCGCGATGCCGGTGCTGACGGCGACACGGTCGTCGCCAGCGGGCGCAGGTCGACCTCGATCATCTCCATATAGTTCTGATCGAGCGTCCGCCGGCTGAAAAAGCCGTTGCTGGTCAGCTTTAGCCGGTCGCTGAGCCGGTACTCGACGCCTGCGGCGGCGCTGATCAGGCGGCCTGCGTTGTACTTCGAAATCTGGCGGATATCGGAAGGAAACAGCACACCGCGCCGGTCCATGGCTCCGGTGCCGGCCGCCGCGCAGGTCTCTCCCGATGGGCAACTGCCGTCTGGCTGAAACGGCGCATAGTAAGGCGCGTAAAGAGACGCGAACCCCGGTGTATTGGCGGCCAGCGGCGTGTACTGGCTGAAATTGATCGAGTCGCGCCGGAACCGCTCTTCCTTGATGGCCAACGCGCCAAAGGCAGCAAAGTCCACGTTGGGCTTGATCGTATAGCTGATGCTGGCGGCCGGGCTCGTCGTTCCGCCCAGTGTATTGTACTCATAGGCGATCTTGGCGAAGCCGCCGGGTTTGCGCCCGCCGGCCGGCTGGATTCTCAGATCGACAATTCCGCTCAAGCCTCCGGACGGATTGCTGGCGGCGGGGCTCTTGATGATCGAAATGGCGCTGAAGATATCCGAATTGAAGGCCCCAAGCGGCGTCGAACTGTCGAGGATGGGCTCGGCGAAGGCCTGGCCGTTGAGCGTGGTTCGCGCAAACGTCCCGGGCAGGCCGCGCAGGTTGATCGTGGCGTTGCGCGCCTCGACCTCGCGGTTGATCTGAACGCCGGTAATGCGCTGGACGGCCTCACCGACATTGAGGTCCGGGAAACGCCCCAGGCCATCCGAAGAGATCGCGTCGCTGACCGCGATCGTCGCCCGCTTGAGCCGTATCCCGTCGGCATAGCTGCGGCGATAGCCGTTGACGATGACGGCCGGCCCGGCGGCCTCCGACGCGTCGTCGTCAGTCTCGGGCGTGACGGCCGCCTTGACGACCACAATCGCGCCGCTCGACTTGACACGATAGTCGAGGCCGGCGCCTGCAAGCATGACGCCCAGCGCCGCATTGGGTGTCATGCGTCCCGATACCGCCGACGTCACAACGCCGTCCAGGTCCCGGGTATTGGCCAGGATTTCGACGCCGGACTGACGAATAAAGGCGGGGATGGTCTTCGCAGCGGGTCCGGCCGGGATGTTGAATGCCTTGTGAGCCGCACCCGCGCCGGCCGGAGACGCGGACACGACAAGGACGGCCGCTGAAAGCAGCCCGAACCACCCTGTCCCATACCCGGCACCGTTCATCCCTCGGGGCCCTCGCCTGTACTTTTTTATTCGAATAGCGGATTTGTCCGCTATTGGCCCCGTTACCGAGGTTAAATCTATCGCTTGTCCGAAGCCTTCTTATCGCCCAGCCGGATACGTTCCGGCTCGACCCTGACCGGCACATCCATCAGTTCGCGCACAGTGTCGGCAAAATCCTCGGGCTGATCAAGGCGATACTGGCCGACCAGGCGTTCGTTGCGAATGGCCGGGTCTTCGATGGAAATCTTGATGCGGTTATAGCGATTGAACTCCTCGACGGCGGCTTCCAGCGTCTGGTTCTGCAAGATGATCTTGCCCTCGCGCCAGGCCAGCTTGCGCGTGATATCCTCGGCTTGGGCGCTGACCGTGATCTCTTCCTTCGCGTCCGGCACAAAGGCGCCATCACCAGCGTGCAGCCGTTTGGGCGCGGCACCGCCATTCCAGACCTCGACCACGCCTTCGGTGACCAGCACCTCGGCGCCCAGCGCCTTGCGGCGGACGGAAAACGCCGTGCCGACCGCGCGTACCCGGACATTACCTGCCTCGACGACAAAAGGCTTCTTCGGGTCCTTGGCAACTTCGAACAGGACCTCGCCCTGGACCAGAACGATCCGGCGCAGTTTCGGCGTCATGTCGACAAGCACGCGGCTGTCGCTGTTCAGGCTGGCGACCGAGCGATCGGAAAGCGGAACTTTCCGCATTTCGCCAAGCGCGGTCTGGATTTCGGTTTGCGAGCGGTTGGTCAGCGTCAGCACGCACAGCCCTGCCGCCGAGGCCGCTGCTGCTGCGATCCCGCCGACAAGAACACGGCGCGACACCACCGGACGGACGGCTTTCGGCGCCTGAACATCCGGGCGCAGGTTGGACTGGACGGTCGCCTTGTCGAGGCTGTGCCAGATAGCCTGGGCGCGCAGATAGGCCCCCTGATGGCGCGGATCGGCGTCGTACCACGCTTCGAAAGCGATGCGGTCGGCGTCGGAGAGCGCGTCGCCCGACTGCCTTACCACCCAATCCAGTGCTTCATCATCAATCTTTGACATGTGTGTTCGCTGCGGCGCCCCTGACCAATCCGTCGGTGCGCGCTGCACCATACTCCGTTACCCCAACTCTTGCGACCATGTCGGCAATCAGCCGCATGCCGTTCATCGTCTCCTTCTCAACGATATTCTCGCTGATATTCAGATCGCGCGCCGTTTCGGCCTGCGAAAACCCGTAAATCTTGCGCAACCGGAAGACCTGCCGGCAGCGTTCGGGCAGATTGGCGATGACGCCAAGCACCCATTTCAGTTCGGCCCGCGCCATGGTGGCGGTTTCGGGCGTCGGTCCACCATCCGCCGCCAGTTCGTCCAAATCCTGGATCGCCTCGAACCGCACGATGCGGTCGCGGCGCGCCTGGTCGATGATGATGTTGCGCGCCATCTGGAAAAGGTAGCCACGCGGATCGCTGATATGTTCCGTCCGGGTCAGTTTGAGCAGGCGGAAATAAACGTCCTGAATCAGGTCGTCTACCTCCTCCGCGCTCCGGCAAAAGCGTCGCACCTTCAAACGCAGTTCGGCTTCGAACGGCAGAATATGCGAGCTTACCCACGCGACCGTTTCCGGATCAGCCCCTCTCATGTGGCCTCCTTCTGAAACCCACAACGAATGATACAGATTTTTCCGCCAAGAAATTATTTTCTCCGTCTGACGGTGCCAGCCGTTTTGTTAGTTTACAGGATTGGCTTTCAGGGCTTCACGCGCGCAAACGTCAGCCGTGGCGTGATCGGTATCGGCGACCGCCAGGCCGCCGATGAGCTTGCCGGCCTTGTAGATGGGCAGCGAGCCGCCGTGGGCGTTCAGCTCGGGATTGGCCTTGATGAGGGCGGCAAAGTCCGGGTCGGAGGCCTCGCGCGGCTCCATTTCCGAGCCCGGCGCCTGGAACTTGACGGCCGTGGCAGCCTTGCGGGGTGCTGCGACCGGCGCCTTCTTCGCGCCATCGCCCCTCAGAATGACGATCGCAATACCATCGGCATCGACCACCGCCGCGCTGACCAGTGCGCCCCTGGCTGCACAAACGGAAACGGCAGACCTGGCCAGGGCCACGGACTGGTCGAGCGGCAAATCTCCGACCGCCGCGGCAGTAAGGAACAGGGACAGGACAATCATCGGCTTTATCTCGGCAAAAAGACCGGTGGCGAAAAATCGCCACCGGTGGGAAGGTTGAGTGCCTGAAACGGGGAGTAACAAACACCTGGAGGTTATCCGGAAGGCAGGGGGCATTCCGGATAATTGGGGTGAGCGATATACCGAAAGCGTACCCCGCTTTCAGTGTATCGCCTGAACCTAGAACTTGCCACGTATGCCGACCTTGATGGTGCGGCCGTCATACTTGGCGTAGTCGAGGCGGGTCTTTTTGCCGTCACCATAACGGCCGGAAACGTCATCGAAATAATCATAACCCAGCGTGTTGGCGAGGTTGAGGGCATCGACGCGCAGCTCGATATTGGCGTTCAGCTTGTAGCTGATATTGCCATCGAGATAGCCCGCGCCGGCGTGCCAGCGTTGCAGGTCCGAACCATTGGACGTGATCTCGATGATGTTCTTGTCCTTGTAGTTATAGGTCAGGCGCACGCCCAGCGGCCCCTTTTCATAGTAGCCGGTCAGGCTGTACGAATATTTCGGGACCGTGTTCACATCCAGTCTGCGGCCGTCCGTCGTGTAGTAGTGCTGGGCGTCAACCTCTCCGGCCGCAATGAAGGGCTCGGAATTGACGTGGGTATAGCTGGCCAGGGCGCCCAGGCCGTCCCACGGCGCCGGCAGGAAGCTGAAGCTCTGCTGGTACGCCAGTTCAAAGCCGTTAAGATCGAGCCTGTTGGCGTTGACAAAGGTATCGACCGTGATGTCGAGGTTCGGGTCAACCTTGCCGTTGACGTCCTGCCAGATAATGGCCAGCGAATTGTCAGGCAGGCCGAGGCTTGAGAACGGCACGTGCGTCGGAACGGCCTTGGTGACGTCGATAAGTCTTTTGTTGAAGTAACCGACACTGACGATGCTGCCGCGGCCGAAGTACCATTCCAGCCCCGTATCCCAGTTGGTCGAGAGTTCCGGCTTTAGGTCCGGATTGCCCGACGTGGCATAGGTATTGTAGATATTGGGGATAACGGTCTGGGCCGCGATGCGCGACAGCGAGGCACGGGTAATCGTCTTGCCCCAGGACGCGCGCCAGATCAGGTCATCGCGCAGATTGTAGGCCATACTGACCGACGGCAGGATGTTGAAATACTGGTTTGTCTCCTGGTTCGGCTGATAGGCGTTGTTGGTGCCGGTCTTTTTGAAATTGTCGATCGTCATGTCCGTCATCGAATAACGGACACCGGCATTGATCCGCAGTTCGCGGCTGAACGCCTGACCGATGAAGTCCGATTGGATGAAGCCCGTGGTGATGGCCTCGTCCGCCTTGAAGCTGGTCGACAGATCGACCGGGGAGGCCATGGCCGCGCCGATCGGATCGAGTGTCGCATTGACATAGCCGCGCGAGAAGGTCGCCCATTGCTGCGGATAGTCATCGCCGATGACCAGGTTATCGAGCGGCACGTGGTCGAGCATCGCGGTGCGCAGACCGGCGGCACCGACAGCGGCGAGCTTGGCCTGGGCGATAGACGTGCCGTTGCGCTTCGTCTTCTGCTTCTTGGTATCGACGTAAGAGATACCGGCCTTCAGATGGCCTGTCCACGAACCGAGGGTGTAATCCCAGTCGGCGACCAGCCTGGCGGTATGCTCACGATCGACTTCACGGTTCCAGTCGATGGCCGTGCTGAAGTCCTCAAAATTGGCGGGACTTGTGAAGCTGATCGGCGCGGACAGGCCCGGATAGACGTGATCGTCTCCCCAGGCGATGGTCGTCGTGACACCATAGATGTTGGAGACGATGCGCTTGTTGTCATAGAAGGCCGTGCTTTCGGACGTCGAAATCTGGCCGGTCAGCTTGAGGGTATCGCTGAGCTGGTAGGTGCCATTCAACGAGGAATAACCGAACCGGGTCTCGGCGTTGTAGTAATAGCTTTCGCCAAGATAGGCGGTATTGCCGAAGGTACCCTGCAGCAGGTTGCCGTCGATGATCTTGACATCGATCGGCACAAAGCCGTTGTGGCCGGACGTGCCGGCACGGGCGGCCATGTTGGTCGTACGCGAATTGCGGATCGGCAGGCCGAAGGTAAACTCGTCACGCGAATCCTGGAGGTGCGAGAACAGCATGTCCAGGCTGACATTCAGTTTGTCGTGCTTATACTGAACTGACGACACCAGGCCGTCGCGGTCGCGGGTGTTCTCAGCGCCGTAATAGCGGTAGAAGCGCGGCAGGAAGGCGTTGTCGATAGCGGTGCGATTGCCCAGCATGCCGGCGGCGCGCGTATCAGCCCAATCCAGGGCAAAACCGAATGGACCGGTGCCCATGGTGGCCGGCGTCGCGGTGGGATTGGTAACCACAGGCGTGGCGGCGCGATAGTTGCTGTTATAGCCGCCGGTTGCTTCGAAGCCCGACTTCATATTGACGCTGGTCGAATGCGCGACGCCGACCAGGAAGCCCCAGTCCCCCCAGGTATTGGAGTAGAGAGCGAACAGGTTGGGATCGATATGTTGCGAAGCCGTGTTGTAAGACGCCGAGGCGCCGTAGCGGATCACCTGCTTGCCGCCGCCGTCGAATGGACGCGGTGTCTGCAGGTCGACCACGCCGCCGACACCGCCCTCTTCCAGTTCGGCCAGCGGCGTCTTGTAGAAGTCGACGCGGCCGAACAGTTCCGAAGCGAAGACGTCGTAGTTGAAGTCGCGAGACGAACCACCGACATTGGTTGACGAGGTGGTGTGAACCGGAGCGCCATTCAGCGTAGTCACATTATATTCCGGACCGAGGCCACGGATCGAGATGCGCTGGCCTTCGTTGGAAGCGCCGTCACGGCTCATATAGATGCCCGGGATGCGCTGCAGGGATTCAGCGACGTTTGCTTCCGGGAACTTGCCGATGTCTTCGGCAACGATCGAGTCGCGCACGGCGATCGCGTCCTTCTTGAGGTTCAGCGAGCGCTGCAGCGAGCCCCGGAACCCCTGGACGATAACGACTTCGCCGTCCTGGCCAGACGCAGGCGCCTGAGACGCACCATCCTGGGCCCATGCCGACAGTCCGCCACCGACGCCCATGGCCAGAATCGTCGTGAACAGTAATTTTCTTTTCATATTCCCTCCTGTCGCGAGACAACCCGCGCGCCTTTTTTCATTTTGCGCACGGCCCCCTCCGACCCGTGCGATTGCAGCACCTTGCTTATTGGCTGACGGCTTTACTCGGATGGCGATGTCCGGAATTTTAGCGGAACACGCCACCCAACCCTCTTATCAGCCACGGCGATTCATAGCGCATAACGACACATGAGTACATATATCGGAACGGATATTGTATGATTTTAAAGACTGGATTACACAGATAGCGAATGAATGTCACATAATCGCAACATACGGGACTTCGTATCGATTATAGGTACGAATCCGCCGCAGCACTTCGACCTAAAAGCTCGTGCACAGCGTTATATTTTAAACAATTTCAATTAGTTAAATGATAAAATAGCTGCACACCCGACACAGCGACATTCCAACAAGCTCGTCACAAAGCCACCGATACACACCTAACATGATCTGTATTTTCGTCAAAGCGCAACAGGCAACCACGTTTATCCTGCATTTCACGCCCGAAAGGATTATGTTAAATCGTAATTATAACGATATCCCACTTGCCATGAGTGCCCAATATCGAAGGGCACGCACCGGATACCGGCGCATGCCCTTGAAAATACGAGACAAGATTTGCGGCCGGATCAATAGTCGACGGCGTAGTCTTTCGGGAAGGCGGCATTGGCGAATGCCTTTTTCTGCGTCCAGTCCTGAGCCGGCGCCGTCCAGAACGAGTCCGTTTCCGGCAGGCCCAGTGCCAGGAAGCCCTCGGACGTGATGTACATGCTGCCGTTGTTGGAATACCAGTCGCCAAGCGCCGGCTGATGACCAGCAAAGCCGATGGTCAGGTAACCGTCGCCGGTGAAGTTGCTGGGATCGGTGAAAATCGCCCGGTGAACAGCCGTCATCGCAGCGCGGACCTGGCCTTCCGGCAGTTTTGGCGGCAGCGCCTTGCGCCATGCTGCCAGCCCCAGCGGCTGGAAGACCGCCGTCCGGTAGGTCAGCGACCGGCCGATCGGCGGATAGGTTCCCGTCGGCGATACGAAGCGCTCGAGGTGCTCGCAATAACGCTGCATCCGCCTCATCCACACCGGCAACTGCTCGGCCGGCTTCAGGTTGTTGAACCTGGCGTCATACTTGACCAGGGTTTCGAGGATCTCGATCAGCATGGGATAGATGACGTAGGCATTGTAATAGTCGAAATGGAACTTGGCGCCGTCGGCCACCCAGCCATCGCCGACGTACCACTCTTCCATCTTCTTGATCGCCAGATCGACGCGCATCGGGTCCCAGTCCTCACCGACCATCAGCAGGAAGGCCTCATTCATCGCAGCGAACAGCAGCCAGTTAGTGTAAGGCGGCGAAATGCGGCGCAGGCTTTTGACCTCCTTGACGATGCGTCCCTTAGTCGTGGCGTCGAGCGGCTCCCACAACTGCTTTGGCGCCCGCATCAAGGCATTGGTGAAATAGGCGGAATCGACCAGGGCCTGGCCGTGACCGCCCCACAGCAGATAGTCTGGGCTCGCCGGATCGACCGAGTGGACATAGGACTGGACGGCGGCAGCGGTCAGTTTCTGCCGCACCCTGCCTTCCGGCGTGTCGGTGGCCGGCAGGCTGAGCCACGGCGCCAGCCCCGAAATCAACCGGCCGAAGCATTCCATATAGGCGACCTGCTTGTCGCGGCCATCCCAGATCGGGCTGACCTCGACCGGAAAGGTCGCCTTGAGCTGACCGTTGGCCATATGGGTCAGGACAGGCTCGGCCATCTTGTGCAGCAGGCCGGCCATATAGGCGCGGTCATTTTCCACGGCGGGCCGCACCGGCTTGGCGGCCGAAGCCGCAGTCGCGGCGCCGGCAGCGGCGACACCGCCGACGGCCGACAGAAGGAAGTCTCGTCTTTGCATGATGATGCTTCCTTATTTCGCGGAGGACTGGACGGTCAGATCCTTGCCCGGCTTGAGGTTTAGGTCGGCCACAGCCGTCGCCGCCAGCAGGAAGGCGCCAACGCCATAGAATTGCGTATCGTCATAACCTACGCTTTCCGGGCGGTCCGAAACCGGCTGCACATAGCCAAACCTGCCGTTCGGATGCACCGCCCGCACCAAGGCCGTCCAGCCCTTGCGGACCACCGGCTCATATTCGCCGCTGTCGAGCAGCCCGGCCTTGATGCCCCAGGCGAAACCATAGGTGAAGAAGCCGGTGCCGCTCGATTCCGGCAGCGACTTCGCGGGGTCCGACAGCAGCGACGGCGACCAGTAGCCGTCGGGCTTCTGGATGGCCTTAAGCTTGACGGCCATTTCCTTGAAGACAGTTTCCATGCGGACGCGGCCCGGATCGCCTTGCGGCAGCAATGGGATCATGCGCGCCAGGCCGGCAAAGACCCAGCCGTCGCCGCGGCTCCAGAACACCTTTTCGCCGTTCGGACCGCGCCGGTCGAAGAAACGCGAATCGCGGAAATACAGGTGCTCTTGCGGATCGTAGAGATAGTCGGTCGTCGCGATGAATTCGGTCTTGGCGTAGTCGGCATACTTCGGATCGCCGGTCACCTTCGACAGCTCGAGCCACGCCGCCGGCGCCATGAACAAGGCATCCGACCAGCACCAGCGCTGACTGCAGTCAACGCCGCGCGGATCGGTATATTCGCGATGCTTGAGGCCGACTTCGGGCGGGAAAGCCAGGATGGTGTCGAACCGCGCCTTAAGCGGCGCGATCGCGTCAGGACCCGCACCATTTTGCGACGCCCAGAGATAGGACTGGCCAATAACGTGGTCGTCGGCGTGATAGGTCGCCGGCCCCAACTGCCACTTGTTGGCCTCGCCGCGCGCCAGGATGGTCTGCTGGTAGATCGGGTTTTTCGAGTGCTCGGCCATTTCGGTCAGGCCGACGAACAACGCCCCCTGCACCCAGCCCGTCTTGTTGGGCGTATCCGGCGAAGCCTTGTTGGGGATAGCGCCCCCCGCCATGTTCGCCAGCTGGTACTGGGCGACCCGCTCAGCCAGGACCAGGACCTCGTCGCTCTTATAGGGGATGGCGGCTTCGGCGGCCGGCTTTGCCGCCGCGAAGGTTGGGGGCGCCGCACACAGCAGCACGGCAACAGCGGCGGACGCCAGGATTCGCGATTTCAGCATGTTTGATGTCCCTCTCTTTTTATAATTCTTAATCCCGAACGTCGGGTGTCCGGGTACGCAACCTAACGCAACTGGCAGATATCGAGCGCATCCATGTCGTTATAGTCGAGGTTTTCTCCGCCCATCGCCCATATGAAGGCATAGGGCTCGGTGCCGCAACCGGCATGGATCGACCAGGGCGGACAGATTACCCCCTGTTCATTGCCCGCCACCAGATGCCGCATCTCGGCGGGCCTGCCCATAAAATGGAAGACGCGCGCGCTTTCCGGCAGGTCAAAATAGAAATAGACCTCCGAGCGCCGGTCATGAAGATGCGGCGGCATGGTGTTCCAGACACTGCCGGGTTCGAGAATCGTCAACCCGACCAGCAACTGTGCGGAGCGGCAGACACCCGGCACCACCAGTTGATGGATGGTGCGGCTGTTGGCAGTCTCGAGGCTGCCGCGCTTGAGCGGATTGCCCGACTTGATCGGGATCAGTTTCGTGTCAAAGGATCGGTGCGCCGGCGTCGATGCCAGATAGTAGCGCACCGGCGCATCCGCCGCGATGGCGCGGAACGACACGGTGCCCGCACCGCGCGCGATATAGAGCGCGTCCTGGCTGTCGAGCCGGTAATGCACGCCGTCGACCTCGACCAGGCCCGGATTGGCGCCGACATTGACGACGGCCATTTCGCGATTGGCCAAGAACGAATGCCCCGCCAGCGATTCCGGCGCGTCACAGGTTGGCAACTCAACAGGCTGAGCCCCCGCCCAGACGCCGCCAATGACCAGGCGTTCCTGATGCACATAGTTGAGCGAGACGCGGCCTTCGCGAAACAGATCGGTAATCAGATAGCGGTCGCGAAGGTCGCCTTGCGACGCTTTCAGAACCTCATCGGGATGGGTGGCGTAAAAGACCCGATCGTACATAGCGCAGCGCCCACCCCTTGCCGTTTCGGCACAATAAGTATGATATAATAAACTGTATCATTTATGGATGCCACGGTCCACATATAGTGACGAAATCTTTTGAAAGTTTTTCAATGGCCGGCGTTGCTAGCCTTAAAAAAACGGGGCCGCTAACTACAGCGGCCCCAACCGTCGTGAGAGCGATCCAGGGAGAATTACACTCATTTGAAGCCGGGTTGGACACGGGCTTCGGACGAAAGGCAGGAATGGGCGTACCAAGCGGGATAGCACGCCCATCACCTTTTGTCTCATACAGGCCAATACATGTCCATATGATGAAGCTTAAATTGTATGATATTTCGCGAAAATTGCACGATACCGGCGCATCAGAAACGAATCTCACGAAATTAAATACGAGTTATTTGACGCGAGACGCCCCAAGCCATGAGGCCAAAACAACAGGGTGACGCCAGTAACCACTCCCTCTATGCTCCCCCAAAAGATGGACAATACCATCGTCAATCGGAGGGCGTGACATGCGTACAATCAGTTTATGGTCGCTGGCCGTGCTGCTGGGCGGTTGCGCCGCCTGGCCCGCCCACAGCCCGCAGACTGCCGCCAAGGGTTTTCAGGGCCTTTTCCTGCACGATGAATGCATAGGCGAAAATACCGCCCAGCCCGATACCTGCCTGCATAAGCGGCAGCATGAGACATCCTTCGTCTTCGGCGGCAAGCCCACGACAACCTACGACGTAACCTTGCGGGTGCGCGGCCTGTTCGAGCCAACCACGATGGAAGGCGGCGCAGCAAACGATCAGGCGCATGCCTACTTCTACACCGGCGGCCACAGCCGTACCCCGGACTATTCGCAGTGGCGCATCAAGGTGTCGTCGCCGCAGCAGACCTACACGCTGAACAACTACCCTTCGGTGTCGCACACTATCTATAAAGAAGATTTCGAGGCCCGCATTCCGGTGGCGGCAGGCGCGACTGTCACGATAGAGGCGATCGATGGCAATGACCGGCAGATCGACAATGGCGCCAAAGGCCGCCCGGACCGGCAGCAGGTGATCGACGGTGTGACGGACACACCGCTGGCCGGCCAGATGGTGCGGCTCGACGTGGTGAGCGTAACCGCGCGCTAGCCCGAAGTGATATGGCGACCCCTGAGGGACTCGAACCCCCGACCTCTGCTTTAGGAAAGCCTTGCTCTATCCGGCTGAGCTAAGGGGCCACGCGTGCCCTCTTTACCGCGCACCCGTGTTTGCAATCAAGCCGGAAAGGAATCTGTTCACATCCATCCCGAATCTCGCCAATATGGTTAACGCTAAATTCAGCTACCACATGTAGTATAGAACAGATTGGCAATAGTGATTCGTCACTGATTCGGACACGTTTCGTTTCCGTCTCGTTCGGCCTGTGCGCAACACCTCGTTTACGATTGCGTGACACGGCCCATCCTGCCCCCATAAATGCCTTTCCAAAGCCGTGCCGGGAACGTATTGAGTGCGGGCGATGTCAACACCCGTTTATGCCCGCCCCACCCCTGAGCCGTCCAAAGTCGTGGCGGTCCTGGGCCCCACCAATACCGGCAAGACCCACTATGCGCTGGAGCGCATGACCGCCCATGCCACCGGCATGATCGGCCTGCCCTTGCGTCTGCTGGCCCGCGAAATCTATGAGCGCGTCGTCGCCATGAAGGGCGTCAACGCCGTTGCGCTGATCACCGGCGAGGAAAAGATCATTCCGCGCCTGCCGTCCTATTTCATCTGCACCGTCGAAGCCATGCCGCTGGAGCGCCAGGTCGATTTCCTGGCCATCGATGAAATCCAGCTGTGCGCCGACGCCGAACGCGGGCACGTCTTCACCGACCGGCTGCTGCACGCGCGCGGCCGACACGAAACCCTGTTTCTCGGTGCCAAGACATTCGCGCCCCTGTTCCGCCGCCTCTTTCCGGGGGCCGAGATCATGATGCGCGAGCGCCTGTCGGAACTGAGCTATTCCGGCCCTAAAAAGCTGACCCGCCTGCCCAAGCGTTCGGCCATCGTGGCGTTCTCGACGGAAAAGGTGTATGCTATCGCCGAACTGATCCGGCGTCAGCGTGGCGGCGCGGCGGTCGTCATGGGCAGCCTGTCGCCCAAGACCCGCAACGCCCAGGTTTCACTCTTCCAGAACGGAGAGGTCGAATTCCTGGTCGCCACCGACGCCATCGGCATGGGGCTGAACATGGACATTGCCCATGTCGCCTTTTCGGGACTATCCAAGTTCGACGGCAAGTCGACACGCCACCTGACGGCCCAGGAAATAGGCCAGATCGCCGGCCGCGCCGGCCGTTTTACGAGTGCCGGGACTTTCGGCGTCACTGGAGAATGCCACGACATGGACGAAGACCTGGTTCACGCGGTCGAACAACATCAGTTCCTGCCGATCGAAGCGGCGGAATGGCGCAATTCGACGCTCGACTTCACCTCGCTTGAGGCCCTGCTGAAAAGCCTCACCCTGCCCTCGCCGGAACCGGGCCTGGTCCTGGCCAAGGAAGCGCTCGATGAAAAAGCGCTGCGCTATCTGGCGCAGGACGAAGACGTCGCCGCCAAGATCAAGAACCCGGTCAGCCTACGCATCCTTTGGGAAGCGTGCCAGCTTCCTGATTTCCGGAAAATAGGAACCGAGGAATATTTCAAGCTGGTCAGCCACCTGTTCTGGTCGCGCATTGGCCCGGACGGCGCCGTGCCGGAAGACTGGATCGAGAGCGAAGTCAGCAGTCTCGACAAGATGGAAGGCGATATCGACACCCTGTCGTCGCGCCTGGCCGGCGTGCGGACGCTCAGCTACATCGCCAATCGCGGCGGCTGGCTGAAGCGCACCGAACACTGGCGCGAGGTTACCCGCGACCTGGAAGAGCGCTTGTCGGACCGCCTGCACGAAGCCCTGATGCAGCGCTTCATCGACACGCGGACCAGCTCACTGCTCAAGGCGCTCAATGCCGATGAGGAACTGCGCCCGGAAGTCACGCCCGAAGGCAAGGTCATTATCGAAGGCCACGAGGTCGGCGAACTGAAGGGACTGACCTTCAGCCTGTCGTCGACCCAGAGCGTCATCGAGGACAAGACCCTGCGCCAGGCAGCGTTCCGTGCCGTCAATCCGTTGCTGCTCGACCGCCTGCGCGACCTCGGCAATACGGCGTCTAAGACGCTGCGCCTGCAAGATGGACGTGTGCTGTGGAACAAGGAGCCGGTCGCCAAGATCGAGCCCTCCGATCCGTTCGCACCACGCATCAAGCTGCTGGACAGCGCCGATCATCCGGCGCTGCGGGCGCGCGCCGAAAAGCGCGTCTCGGACTTTGTCCGCCAGACCAGCCTGCATACGCTGAAGTCCCTGGCCAAGGTCAAGGCGGCGTCTGAAAACGAAGCGACCGCGGCCCAGGTCCGGGCCATCGCCTTCCAGCTCTATGAAAATGGCGGCGTCACCCGCCGCGACGAAACGGTCAAGATCAATCCCGAAGACCGCGCGGCGCTGAAGGCGCTGGGCGTCGCCGGCCACCGCTACCTGTGGTTCCTGCCCGACCTGCAAAGCGGAGGCGCACGCCATTACCTGCGCAGCTTTGGCAAGGGCGAAGGCCAGAAAGCGTTGAGCCTGCAGGGCCAGGTGGCGATCGGCGACCATCCGCCAGTGACGATCAAGACGCTGTCGCAGCTCGACAAGATCATGGGCAATGGCCTGTTCCACAAGGGCGCGCTCTATATCCGGCCCGATGATTTCGCGTCGCTGGGCCTGGACGAAACGGCGCGCGATACTCTCCTTCAGGCGCTGGGCTATGTGAAGGTCCAGTCGCAGAGCTTCCCGGTTGTGGTGAAGCCGGCCAAGGTCGAGACGCCTGTGGCCGAGGCCGTTGCTGAGGTGACGGAAGAGGTTCCGGCGGAGACTGTCGCCGAGACTGTTGAACCGGTCATCGAAGCCACGGAAACGGCCGAAGCGGAGGTCACCGCCGAGGTGGCTGAAACCGAAGCACCGGTTGCGGTCGCCGAAGACGCCGCTCCGGCTGAAGAGGTAATTAAAGCGCCTGTGGAAGCCGCCGACGAAGTTGCTGCGCCTTCCGAAGCCGTCAGCGAAGCAATCGTCGAAGCCGCTGAACCGGTGATGGAAGAGCGTCTGGGCTGGCGGCAGAAGTCGCTGGAGCCACGCGCGCCGCGCCACCGGGGCAAGCCGCAGCACAAGGGCAAGCCACGTGAAGGGGCCTCGGCCGAGGACGGCAAGCCTGGGCGTTCGGGTAAGCCACGCCACGGCAAGGGCGACCGCAAGCCTGGCGGCAAGGGCAATGACAGAGATCGGCAGGAGCGCAACAAGGACGGCGCACCGCGCGGTCCGCGCCCTGACCAGAAGCCGCGCGAGCCCTACGTCAACCCCTACTCGCCGTTCGCCATCCTGCGCGAAAAGCTAGGCCAAGGCTGAGCAAGGCCCACAGGCCGAGCGTCACCCACGCAAAGACATCGCCGATTGCGTTGTAGATCGTCCGGCCTGAGCCCCCAGCCAGGTCGCCGATCAGTTTGCGCGGACCATCGGCGGAAGGCGCTTCGGCGATGATGCGGCCTTTTGAGTCGCTCAACGTCATCAGGCCTTCCGACGCCGATCGCGCCAGGGCAAAGCCGTTCTCGACGCCGCGCACCACCGCCATGCGGCCGTGCAGTCGCGCGTCGCCGCCGAAATCCCACGCCGGCGCCAAGAGCAGCGTCACGCCGCCATAGCCCCGGATCATAGGGGCAAAGTCCATGTCCTTGCAGATGGCGATGCCGGTTTGCCCCAGGATCAGCGGCCCGGGTCCGGCAGAGAATTCACGCTCCAGCCCCGGCACCATGCGGCGCTTCAGATAGGTCTGGACCGGCTTGCGCGGTGAATAGAGGCGCGCGCTGTTGACTTGGCGGCCACCGATAAATTCGTCATAGCCGACCAAGACGGCGATGCCGGTCTCATCCGCCACGCCCTGGAATATCGGCGCAACCGATGCTGCCCCCTTGGCCTCGACAAATATCTTTTCCGGCAGGACGGCATAGGCCGGACGGTCGGCGGCGACTTTACGGATTTCGTCGGCATACAGGCGCGCGATGGCGGGCGCTTCTGACGGTTTGAACCGCCAGCCAGCGTGATTGTCGTTGCTGAGAAGCGCGACGCGCACGCTTTGTCCCTGCGGCTCCGACAAGGAGACGAGACCGTAGACGACCGCAGCCACCGCAGGAAGGCCCCAAGCCAGCCAGCCCCCGACCTGGCACGGATGCCGGATTACAACCGCCAACCCCGCGGGAATGACGGCGGCAAGGAAGCTCAGGGCCGGAACACCGCCGACCGATGCCGCCTGTAACAACGGCAGGACATCGACCAGCGCATAGCCCAAGGCACCGAAACTGCCATTGGGCGAAATGAGCGAGACCAGATATTCACTGCCGGCGGTCATTGCCGCGTAACCGAGGACAAACTGCCAGGGCGCGGCCCGCAGTGCCCGTGCGAACAGTATGGCCAGGGCAAACAGCAAGGCCTGGAACACAGCTATGCCATAGATCAACGGCAGGACCTTGCCATAGAACAGCATCGGCCCCGCCTCGCCCATCAGCCCGGCAGCAAAGGCCAGGCCGAACAAGCTCCATCCATGCCGCGTCGTCAGGGCATGTAAAAGGAGCGGTATCGGCGCCACCAGGACCAGCGCACCCCAGTGGCCGGTATCGCGCGACGCGGCCAGCAGGGCGCCGGACACCAGGGCCGCCGCCAATCCCCAATGCCTTTGTCCGAACCTGTCCATCACGCCCCCATTGTGTAGATGCGCCCGGCCGATCGCAGGCAGAGCGCTGTGAAATCCTTGCGCACCATATTGAAGCGGCCCGAGCGATGCAGTTGGATCAGCCCCTGCAAGACACCCCAGACGGCCATTGCCATCTCGAGCGGATCGCCCGCCCGCACCGAACCGTCCGCCTGGCCGCGCGTCAGCTGTTCGACCATACGGCCAACGACCGGTGATTTGCCGGCGCGGAAATCTTCAGGATAGATGCGCTCGACCTCGGTCCGGAGGACGAAGGCCGCGTCGAACAGGGCCGGATCGTCCATAGCGAAATCGACAAACGCGCGCGCCGCGTCTTCCAGCCACATCTGCGCATCCGCCTCAGGAATGGCTTCGACCTGGCCCCGCCACACCGCAAAGGCGTGCTCACCCAAGGCCTTCAACAGATCGGCCTTGTCGGCATAGTGGCGATAGACCGCCATCGGCGTAATGCCGGCCTTCGTGCCCACGCTGCGCAGGCTCAACCCTTCCAGCCCGCGGGCAGCGAGTTCTTCCAGGGCACAGTGAAGGATACGTTCGGCTGTCGTCATGTATACACCGTATACTTGATTGCGCGCTTATGCAAGCGGACAGATTTACCGCCGCTCAGTAATCGTTGGCCGACCTTCGGGCGTTGCCGTGCAGGACGGTTTTCAGTTGTTGGGACAACAGCCGCGCCGCCTGGTGCGGTTCGTGGTGCATGTCGACGGCGCAGATCCAGCCGCTTTCGTCACGCAGGCCAACGGTCGTCGCCTCCATGCCTTCGCCATCGGACAGGATGATGCTGGCTACGATATATTCGCGTTTCGGTCCGGGCCTTCGATAAGCCACTGCTTCGGTGCGATAAAGGCGATTGAGCGCGTCGAGCACCTTGGCGATATTGTCCCTGCCCTTGATGATTTCGTCGAGCAGGTTCGTCTTCAGGACCGCGTCGTCCATCATTTCCGGGACAAGGGTCCTGCCATTTTTCGCTGACACCGGCATATCTCGCTCCGCGTCTCCCCCAGAGGTAGAGTACAACCCAGACGAAATCAGGATTCGATGCGTTTTATTTCCGGAAGCGTCGCAGTATCGGCCTGAAAGGCGCTATAACCCTAAAACAGCCAGCATCAGGAAGGCACAGAACAGCACAAAGTGCGTCGTGCCTTCGATGGCATTGGTCTGGCCGTCGTTCAGGTTTATGGCGGCGACCAGCAGGGTCAGGGCCGTCATAATGCTCTGCGCCGGGGTCATGGCCATGACGATCGGCTGTCCCTGCATCAGGGCCAGGAACTCGATAACCGGCACTGTCAGCACCACAGTCGACAAGGACGCGCCAAGCGCGATATTGATAACCGGCTGCATACGGTTGGCCAGGGCCGCGCGCAGAGCTGTCAGGATTTCCGGGCTGGCCGAGATGGTCGCGACGACAAGCGCCGAGAAGATCGGCGGCACGCCTGAGCCTTCCAGGCCGACGTCGAGCGTCTTCGACATGGCCTCGGCCAGTATGCCGATCAGGACAAGGCCGGCGATCAGGGTCACGACCGAATGCCAGGCACGGCCCTGCGGCTCCGAACCGTGGCCGGCGTGATGATCGGCGCCCTTCGACTCGTATGAATAGCTGAAGAAATAGCTGTGCTTGGTCGTCTGGAGTCTCAGGAACATGCCATACAGAAAGATCATGATGGCAATGGAGAAGATCGAATAGACCTGCCAATGCGCGATCGGCACGAACTCCGGCACCAGCATCGAGACGCCCATGCCGGTCATGATCATGACGATATAGGTCTTGCCCGAGGCGTCGTTATAGGGCTGCTCGCCGTGTTTCAGGCCCCCAAGGATAGCCGCCACGCCGATAATGCCGTTCATGTCGAGCATGACCGCCGAATAGATGGTGTCGCGCGCCAGGGTCGGGTTGTGTGAATCGCCCAGCATGATGGCCAGGATCACCACCTCGACCAACACGGCCGACAGGGTCAGGATCATGGTGCCGTAGGGCTCACCGACCTTTTCAGCCAGGATTTCGGCGTGATGCGCCACCCGCAGCGATACCAGGATAATCACCCCGATTAGTGCCATGGCGGTGATCAGCGAAGGCCCCTGCCCGGCATGGGTGATCGCATGCTCCATCGGCAACACCACCACCGCAACGATTGCAGCGATGATCAGGAACAGTTCTTTGCGGATGAGGGCCAGCATGATGATTCCCAAGGCAGACAAGGGGCTGCCTTGGGAATTGCCGCTACGCTCTAAAAAAGCAAGGGCTTATTGTTTATGAGCCGCCGCCAGGACCAGGAACATGTAGTTGGTCTCGCCGCCGCCCATGACGTATTCGCCCTGCTGCCAGAAATAGGGCCATACCTTCAGCTCCGGCAGGTCGGGCCGGATCAGGGCCGTGCCGGAAATCACGCCACCCGGAATATAGCTCCAGTCGGCGCGGTTGGTGCCGTAGGCAGTCGTAGCCGAACGGGCGCCGACACCCGAGGCAAAGGACGACGTGTTGTCGCCCGGGTGAACGCCCAGCACGAAGTTAAGCGCCTCGTGCTGCAGCGTAACCGGCGTGGCTTCGGGCCAGGCCTTGCGGAAGAAGTACTGATCGACACCGAACTCCTGGATCTGCCAGCCTGCGCCCCAGATGTTAGGCTTGTACGGCACGCCGTAGGGCGTCTCCAGAGCTTCCCTGGCCAGCTTGTCCTGATGCGCCTTGACGGCTGCCGCGACATCGCGACGGAAGGCCTTGTCCTTGATCAGCGGCATGGCCGACGCCAGCCCCGGGCCAGTCTTGTCGATATTGGTGACGATCTCGGCCTTCATGGCAATGAGTTTCTTGACCAGGGATGGATCGCGCGTCGTCTGCGCCAGTTCCGACAGGACAAACACCTTGGCCTTGACGTTTTTGGCGCGATCGAACGCCTTGGCATACAGGTCCTGCGCGGCCTTCAAGGAGTCAGCCGAAAGCTGCGGATTATAGGTCTTGATGACGCGTGACGCGGCCGCCAGACCGCCGGCCGTATCCAGTTCGCGGTCGGGATTATCCTCAGTGAACACCCAGCGATCGTCGGTCAGCGCCGAATGCGTGCCGGTCTTCTCACCGGCCTTCAGCGCCGGATCGTGCATCAGATTGTCGGTCTGGGTCGTGACGTCGCCCAGCAGGGTATATTGCTCGAGATAGGGCTCGATGATGCCGCGATAGGTCCGGCCCATGGCGTTGTAGCCGCCGACGACGCTGAGCAGGCCGTGCTCGATCTGTTGCAGGGCGTCGTTCTTGCCGTCCGGCGTATGGATTTCAGTGACGCGGTTGGCCTGGTCGATCGATGTCGCGTCGTAATCAAGTTTGAACTCCTCGACCATCTTCGCCAGCAGCCAGACCGTGCCCATCTGCGATTCGACGCGCAGGTCGTAGTCGCCGGCGTCGTGCCAGCCGCCGCGGTCCATACCCGGCACGTGCTCGCCCGGCTGATACTTGGTCAGGGTAGATCCGCCCTGCAGATAGCCATCGAAATGGTTGAGATTGACGGGCGCCATGCGGACATCGTCCAGGTGGTCGATGCCGTGCCAGGTGCGGTACTTTTCCTTCACCACCATGTGGCACATCTGCGCCGGCAGGAAATATTCCAGGGTCGGCTGCCAGACGTGGCGATCGAAGACGTCCTCGCCGATCTTGAAGGCATGCGTCTCCTGGCCACGGTAGCTGACCACGTACATGCCGGGGTCCTTCACGGCGCTCAGGTCAGCGCGGAAGTAGTTGTAGCGCAGGAAGCTGCCCCAGTGTTTGGTGTCGAAGTCCGCCACCTTCTGCTTGCCGGTCTCAGTCAGCTTATACAGCGTCACCGGCGGCGCGGCATTGTCGCGTGGGTCCTGCTCGATGACGACGATCTTTTCCTGGCCGGGGCGATAGCCGACCTGCGAGACCTGGACGACGGGCTTGTAGCGCCAATCGGGATCGGTGTTGGGCGTGACAACCCAGGTAATGGCGTCTTTCGTCGCGCCGGGCCTGGTCAGCTCGCGGACAATGAACCAGCCATTGTTGAAATTGCCACGGCCGTCGAGCAGGCTCAATTCACCGGTCTGGCTTTCGAAGCGGATACGTTGCAGGTCGTTGTCGGGCGCGACGACCAGCGTCTTGCCGCGCGCCAGCGAAGCCGCGACCAACGTAGCGCCGTCCTGCTCCATCGGGCCGTTGGCCTGGCGGGTAAAGATACCGCCCTGGCTCTGCCCCTTCGGGTCAGACATCAACCAAGCCTTGCCGAACAGCTCGCCGGGGAAAAGCTCGAAGTTGAAGCCAACCTTGCCTTCCCATTCCTTGGGCAGGGGCTTGTCGAGATCGACCGATATCTGGAAAGCATTGCCCTCCATGGGCGTGACGCGGACATTGTAGCTGAAATTCAGGTCCGGATAGTCGATCGGGTTGAAGCCCTTGCGGTTCTTGGAGTCGTCCGGATATTTCAAGGTCTGCGACACGGTGCCGGTGGCCTTGTCGACGCTCAGGGTCCCCTCGCCGGCCGGCATGGGCGACCACTGGCCCGGCGACGGCTCCAGGCGGATATCGCCGTTTGCAGCGATTCGCGTCCCGTGCTGGATAATGGTCACGCCCGTCTGGTGGCCGTCAGGGTAGATATCGGCAAAGACCGTGACATTCAGCCCGGGCGCTTCGAAATAGCCCTTTTCGTTGAGCTTCAGATTGGGGGCTGCGAATGCGGTTCCTGCGGTCAGCGCCAGGACGGCGCAGGTGGTCAGTAAGCTCTTAAAAGCTGGTCTCATCGTGTTTCTCCCATGCGGCGGCATATGTTCAGCCACTCTTGTAATCGGTTTCAACCGGCCTCGACCTTAGCCGCCTGACAGCGCTATCACAAGTGCGATGTCAGGTGACCTTTGACATTCTGCCTTCGGCGCACAATATCACCGACCATGACCGATACCCCCTCTTCCGTGCGCCTCGATGTCTGGCTGTGGCGCGCTCGCTTCTTCAAGACGCGCGCCCTGTCGGCCAGTATGTGTGACAGCGGCCATGTTCGCCTGGAACGCTTCGGCGCCGTATCGCGCGTCGAAAAGGCCTCCCACGCCGTCAAGCCCGGCGACCGCCTGATCTTTGCCCTGGGCGCGCGTTTAATCGACGTCACCATCCTCGATAATGGCGAGCGGCGCGGTCCGGCAACTGAGGCGCAAACCCTCTATAAAATCAATGAATCCCAGTCCTAGCTTGGTCGCAATGTCCAGCCAAAAACCGCTGCACACTTTTTGGCACATTGCTCTAAACCCAAGCGTTAGAACAAATGGCGCGTCACCCGCTTGACGGGGGCTCAAGTTTGCCGCATGACGCCAGCGAATTTCCAGAAGTCATGCTCTAAAGGCTTGTAAGCGTTATGACCTATATCGTCACCGACCCCTGCGTGAAGTGCAAGTTCATGGACTGCGTGGAAGTGTGTCCGGTCGACTGCTTCTACGAAGGCGAAAACTTCCTGGTCATCAATCCGGACGAATGCATCGACTGCGGCGTCTGTGAGCCGGAATGCCCCGTGGACGCAATCAAGCCGGACACTGAGGACGAAGGCACCAAGTGGCTGGAGATCAACACCAAGTACGCGGCTGTCTGGCCGAACATCTCGGAAAAGGGCACGCCGCCCGCCGATCGCGAAGAATTTGAGCGCGAGACAGGCAAGTACGAAAAGTACTTCTCGGAAAAGCCCGGCGACGGTAAGTAATCGCGCACCGTGCGTTGAAATGTCGCAGACTCTTTGGGTGATCATCGCCATCTGGTTTACAGGCGTGAACCTGATGGCGGCGATCCTGTGGTCGCACGACAAAAGCCGCGCGGTACGCGGTTCCCGGCGCATTCCTGAGAAAACCTTGTTTCTGCTGGCGATGCTTGGCGCATGGCCGGTATCATTGTTGATGGCGCAGTTGGTCCGGCACAAGCGCCGCAAAGATGCCTTTATGGGCCGGCTGTACCTGATCGCGGGACTGCAAAGTCTGGGGATTATGACAATTTGGCTCTATGCGGCCACGCATTAACGTTATAATGCGGACATGGTGCCGACTTTATGAAAATTATTTTAGTCCCGCACGGAACGATAAGGTGTAAAAATACCTGCGCCGCACGCAATGTCATTGACTTATAAAGTCTTTATACGTGATCGCCCCGCGTCGGGGCGAGACTTTATCTTGTCGCAAATTTGTGATATATACTAACGTATTGCAAGAGTCGCAAAGTCCTCCCGACGCCTCTGACATTCACCTGAACGTCACCGGCACAGACCCAACGCTCCACGCATAACTTCGTTTGTTTCTTGCGTTCAGTTCCGCTTTCCCTGGATCTGATGCGCACCATCGACACAGGTCGGATGAGAATCTTGTCATAAGTCAGGAATTCAGCGCGCCACCCGTTTTACAGAAATATTCTGTGCTACGGCGTGGTTTTTTTGCGTTCCATGAGGCCCGAGTTTTTGCCCTCCCCGGCCGAAACCACCTTTCTGACGGTTGGAAAGACATCGTACTCGCCACCCTGTTCCACTTTTGAAGCGAAAGGCTTTAAAGATGTCAGCAGATACCCTTACCCTCGCACGTCATGATTTCTCCATAGGCGACAAGGTCGTCTATCCGGCGCACGGCGTCGGCCAAGTCGCCGCTGTCGAGACCCAGGAAGTTGCAGGCCTGACACTGGAAGTCTTCGTCGTCACGTTCGACCACGAAAAGATGACCCTGCGCGTGCCGACCAAGAAGGCCAAGACCGCGGGTCTGCGCCACCTGGCCGCCGACGCCGTCATGTCGCAAGCCCTGGTGACCCTGAAGGGCCGCGCCCGTATCAAGCGCACCATGTGGTCGCGTCGCGCCCAGGAATACGAAGCCAAGATCAATTCGGGCTGCCTGGTTTCGCTGGCCGAGGTCGTGCGCGACCTGCACCGTTCGGACAGCCAGCCGGAACAGTCCTATTCGGAGCGCCAGCTCTATGAATCGGCGCTCGACCGCATGGCCCGTGAAGTCGCCGCCATCGAAAAGATCGATCGCGACGCCGCCGTCGCCATCCTCAACAAGAACCTGACCAAGGCCGCCTAAGCACGGCTCCTGATCGGACGGAGACAAGCCCTTCGGTTCGCCGGAGGGCTTTTTTCGTGGACCGGGGCAAACACGCGCGCATTTGAAGACCCGTGTTTCCACGAGGACGGAAAGGTGGCGTTTTCCCCTTGACCTGCCATCCCTCTTTGCCTATAGAACGCCCCTCTTCAAGCCTCGGCTTCGGCCGCAGGCATGTCTGTCATTTTTTATTTCCTAAGGTGGAACACATGTCGCGTCGCTGCGAACTCACCGGTGTCGGCCCGATGGTTGGCCATTCCGTGAGCCACTCCAACATCAAGACGAAGCGCCGCTTCCTGCCGTCCCTCCGTCAAACCGCCCTCGCTTCGGATGCGCTGGGTCAGTCCTATCGCCTGAAGATCTCGAACGCTGCCCTGCGCACGCTCGACTTCCGTGGCGGCCTGGACGCCTTCCTGGTCAAGGCTGACGACGCCGACCTGTCTTTGCGCGCCCGTCGCCTGAAGAAGCAGATCAAGGCGAAGCTGGAAGAAGTTAAGGCCTAAGGGTCGGCTTCCATTGCCAATTCGAAAAACCCGGCCATCGTGCCGGGTTTTTTGTTGTCCGAAACGCCTGACGAACTGACCGATTTCCGAAATCGGCCGGAACATGCAGCAGGCGCGCGGCATGACACAACCTCCAACAGGAGGTTTCATGCCCGATATCCATACGCTCAATATCCTTACTCACATCACAGCCGGATCCCTGGCCATTCTGACCGGCCTGGTCGTACTGGCCCGCCACAAGGGAGATGCCGCCCATAAGACCGCTGGCTGGGTTACGGTGGCCCTTGCCATAATGTGCGTCACGACGGCGCTGATCGGCGCCTTCCTGTTTCGCGGCAAGCTGGACCTGATGGGCGCCAGCATCGTTATCAGCTACAATCTGTGGGCTGGCGTGCGCGCGCTCAAACTCGAGAACAATGGCAGAGGCCTGGCAGACCTTGGGCCGGCGTTTTTTATCTTCGTTGCCGGCAATGCCCTGTTCGCCACGTCGCAGGTCAAGGGCCTGCTCAACTGGCAACCAGCTTTGGTCTATTCGATTGCCGGCAGTCTGGTGACCTACGGCAGCTGGGACGTCGTTCGCACGCTTCTGCCACAGCGCTGGCGTCTGTGGCTGAACCCGGCCGAGCACGCCTTTCGCATGGCAGGCCTGATCGCTGCACTCAGTTCGGTTGCTGCCGCGACGTTGTTCCCGTCGCCCTATGTGGCGCTGGGCGTGTCGGGCGTGGGCTCACTGATCGCTTTTGTATTCGCTTTCAGCGCCGCGCGGAAAGCACTGGGCGTCACGCCTTCAGCGGCCTTGAAGGCACGGTTGAACGCCGACAGTGAATTGTAGCCGACAGCCAGGGCAAGCGCCAAAATGGTCTCGTCCTCATTGATGCGCGCTTTGAACGCAGCGATGCGATAGCCATTGAGCCAGGCGCTGAAATTGCGCTGGCCTTCGCCCAGGTGGATGACGCGGCGCAGACGGTGTTCCGGCACGTCGAGGCGCTGGGCCAGTGTCGATAACGTCAGGCCGGGGTCGCTGTAGGCCTCGGCTATGACATCCCGCAGGCGGCGCAGGACCTGCTGCTCGCGGCCGTCGAGCGGCGCCCTGGCCTGCGCCCTGGCCGACAATTCATCACCAAAAGCCACGGCCGCCAGGGCCATCACACAGGTCAGCGCCGCCGCGATCGGCACAGCCCAGGCGGCGCCGCCGAGGACCGAGGTGATGGCCACGCCGGCGCCCATGACGGCTGACAATCCCAGGGCCCAGATGCGAACATTGCGGCGCGCTGTGACAAGGTCGTCGGGCAGGCCACGCCAGACAATAACCGGCAGTTCGAGAAACAGCGCCAGACTCAGCAAACTGGACGCCATGCCCGTCCACGCCGGCGCACCGCTCCGTGCGGCAAGGCCAAGGCCTAACAGGAGCAGCAGCACGCCGACATCCAGCCACAGGGGACGTGACGGCGTCTCAAAACCAGCGCGGATGGCGCGGTTGCACGCCAAAGGCGCCGCCAGGACGACGGGCAACAGAAAGCGCAGGGTTTCTGGAAACGCGGCATAAAGGAAGTAGGCGGCGCCTGCCATCAGGCTGACGGCCAGTTCGCCCCGTCCCGGCAGTTGCGTCCGCCGCCAGATCAGCACGGCCATCATCAGCTGACAGGCGGCAGCGGCGGGCGCCAGCACGGCAAGCATCAGCGCGTCCAGTCGTAGACAAGCAGCTTGGGCCTGGCCACCGGATCGAGATTGTCGCAGATCAGGTAGATGCGATAGCCGGTCGCTGTCCTGACCGTCGCCACGCCTTCGTAATTGTCCGCCGGCATTGGGGGCGCGATCTTCAGCAGGTCGCTGACAACGCTCAGGCGGTCGCCATCGAGCCGCAGCAGGCGCAACTGTGTGCGCAGTCCAATCAACGGATTATAGAAGCGATACAGGGCCAGGACCTCGTTGCCACCGGGCTCAAGTGTCGTCAGCGACGTTAGCTTGTACATGAAGCCTGGCGCCTGCGGCCCCTTGACGGCGCGGCACGCCAGTGTCTTCAACGGACACAGCCAGAAGCCGCCGCCTTCCCCGCCGGCCAGCAGGCTATCGCCGACGAGCGTCAGACCTTCCATGCCCTCATTGGCGGGAAAGACCGGCAGGCCGCTTAACGGCAAGGTTTCGCCTTTTTGCGTCCAGCCGTTACGGAAGGCCATGATGCGGTGGGTGCGCTCGAATGAGACGTAGCGCGTGCCAGTGCGTGGATCGAAAGCGCCATCTTCGGCATCGCTGAACAGGCGGTTGGTGAAGCTCTTGCCGTCGTCTCCGCGCAGTTGTTCAAGATCGATCGGCGCGTCCTGTTTAAGGTCGAAGCTGATGGCGACGCCGATGTCACTGATGACCTCGACACGCGGAGCGCCATTGCCGGGTGTGACGCGCAGGTCGGACATGCCGCGGAACTGCCACATGCGTTGTTGTGAAGACAGTTCGTAGCCACCGGCATAGCGGGCCGCCGGATTGACCGGACGTGGATCGCTGGCCGCCGGCAATGGCCGCATGTTCAGCGTGCGCTGCTGTCCGTAAGGGTGCAATCCGGCATGGGCGGAGACTGCGGCGAAGAAAGCAAGAGCCCCCACCACCACGCCGGCAAGCCGTCGCGGCCCCCCTCCCCAACAAGTTGGGGAGGTATGAGAAAGTACAGATGCTTTTCCCTTATACCTCCCCAGCTTGCTGTGGGCAGAGCGCAGCGAAAGTACAGCTTTCGCAAGCGATGGGACCGCACGACGCGAATGCTTGCATTCGCTAGATGCGGTGGTGGAGGCCTTTTTACGGCTCACTGAAAAGTTCCGTCAATTTGTCCATAAGGCCACCGGCAAGATGTTCGACGTCAATCAAAGTCAGGGCGCGCTTGTAGTAACGCGTGACGTCATGGCCGATGCCGATGGCGACCAGTTCGACCCGGCGCGCACCCTCGATATCGCTGATAACCTTGCGCAGGTGGTTTTCGAGATAGTGGCCTGAATTGACGCTGAGGGTCGAATCGTCGACCGGCGCGCCGTCCGAAATCACCATCAGGATCTTGCGCTGCTCGGGCCGTCCAGCCAGGCGGCTATAGGCCCAGTTCAGCGCCTCGCCGTCGATATTTTCCTTCAACAACCCCTCGCGCATCATCAGGCCGAGGTTCTTGTGCGCCCGGCGCCACGGATTGTCGGCGGCCTTATAGATGATGTGGCGCAGGTCATTAAGCCGGCCGGGGCCTGTTGGCTTGCCTGAGCGCACCCAGGCTTCGCGCGACTGTCCGCCCTTCCAGGCCTTGGTGGTAAAGCCCAGTATCTCGACCTTGACGCCGACGCGCTCAAGCGTCCGCGCCAGGATATCGGCGCACATGGCCGCGACCATGATCGGCCGGCCGCGCATCGACCCCGAATTGTCGAGCAGCAAGGTCACCACCGTGTCGCGGAACTCGGTGTCCTTCTCCTGCTTGAACGACAAGGGCGCCGACGGATCCACAATCACCCGCGTCAGCTTGGCGGCATCGAGCACGCCTTCTTCGAGGTCGAAGGTCCACGAGCGGTTCTGCTGCGCCATCAGCTTGCGCTGCAGGCGGTTGGCCAGGCGCGACACGACGCTGGCCATGTTCGCCAGTTGCGCATTGAGGAACCCGCGCAGCCGTTCCAGCTCTTCCGGGTCGCACAGTTCCTCAGCCGTCACGACCTCATCGAACTGCTTGGTGTAGATGTCGTATTCCGGCTTGATAGCGCCCTGGGGCTCGCTCTCGTCGCGAAAATCAACCTCACCCGCTTCACCATCCGGGATTTCATCGCTCGTCGACTCCGACGCCATCTGCGGGTCGCCCTGCATCTGCGTGTAGTCGTCCTCGCCCTCTTCGGACTGTTCCTGGCCATCGGCGCGCGGTTCGTCCTGTTCGGGGCGGTTGTCCTCTTCGGCCTCAGGCTCCTTGTCGTCCTCGGCGTCAGCCTCGGCTTCGCCTGTATTGTCTTCGTCCTGGCCCTGGTCTTGCTTTTCCTTCTCGGCGTCGAGACTGTCGTCCGTAAGATCGAGATCGGTGAGGATACGCCGCGCCTCTTCGGAAAAGCGCTTCTGGTCGTGGATATAGGGAAGGAGCGCGCGCAGGCGTTGGCCGGCCTTGTCCTCGACCTCGCCGCGGAAGAAGTTGACGACGCGCTCGATCAGGTCAGGGACGCTGTCACCCGTCAGGTGCTCGCGCGCGATCTGGCCCAGCATGTCGGCGAAGTTCAGCTCGTCCTTGTCTTCCTTGCGGCCCGTGCCCTTGCGTTCCAACTCACTGACATTGGCCGCGTGGAGGTTGGCGCGCACGCCCATCAGTGCACGGGCGCCCAGTGCCTCCAGACGCGCTTCTTCCAGGGCGTCAAACGCCTCGGCGCTCTTGTCGTCACGCGGACGGGCGCTGGAATGGATGCGGTCGTTGTGGTGGGCGATGCGCAAGGCTGCCCGGTCGGCGACGCCACGGATCGACTGGGCCTGACGCGGCGCCAGATCGCGCGGCGGATGCGGCAGGGTCAGCTTGTTGCCCTCACGCTTCGGACCATCGGAGCCGAAGATGATCTCAAGCTCGGAATCCTCGGCCAGGGCGCGGGTGGAATGCACCAGCGCCTTCTTGAACGGTTCGCTTAAGATGGTCGTTTTGGGCGGCATGGCCCTAGATCACCTTTACCTTCAGCGCGCTTTCCTTGACGTCGGTACCGAAGGCGCGCTGGTAGAACTCCGCCAGGGTATGGCGTTCCAGTTCGTCGGACTTGTTCAGGAAGGACAGGCGGAAAGCCAGTTCCGGATCGTCGCCGAAGATCAAGGTATTTTGGGCCCAGGTGATGACGGTACGCGGGCTCATGACGGTTGAGATGTCGCCATTGGCGAAGGCCGAACGCGAATAGTCGGCGACGCGCACCATGGCGTCGATGATCTGGCGTTTCTCAGGCGTGTCGAACTCAGGCACCTTGGCCAGGACGATCCCGACCTCGGCCTCGTGGCTGAGATAGTTGAGCGTGGTCACCAACGACCAGCGATCCATCTGGCCCTGGTTGATCTGCTGGGTGCCGTGATAGAGGCCCGTCGTGTCGCCAAGACCAATGGTGTTGGTCGTCGAAAACAAGCGGAAAGAGCTATGCGGCTTGATGACCTTGTTCTGGTCGAGCAGGGTCAGGCGCCCTTGTGCTTCCAGCACGCGCTGGATGACGAACATGACGTCCGGGCGGCCGGCGTCGTATTCGTCGAATACAAGCGCAACAGGGCGTTGCAGCGCCCACGGCAGGATGCCTTCGCGGAATTCGGTGACCTGCTGGCCGTCCTTCAGCACGATGGCATCCTTGCCGATCAGGTCGATCCGGCTGACGTGGCTGTCGAGGTTGACGCGGACCAGCGGCCAGTTCAGGCGCGCCGCGATCTGTTCGATGTGGGTCGACTTGCCCGTGCCGTGGAAACCCTGGACCATGACGCGACGGTCGAAGGCGAAGCCGGCGCAGATGGCAAGCGTCGTCTGTGGATCGAAGCGATAGGCTTCGTCGATATCGGGGACGTGGCTGTCGCGGGTGGAAAAGGCCGGCACCATCATGTCGGCATCGACGCCGAACACCTCGCGAATGCTGACCTTTTTATCCGGTTTCAGGTTCAGCAACGGATCGGCATATTCAAGATCGGCAGGCATTTCTTGGCTTTCAATCAAACGAAAACAGACCGTTTTCAGCTAGGCCGTTCGGGCGGGTGAAACAACCCTTAATGTTTGCACTGTGTCATATTTTTTCGCTAAAAATGCCGGCATGACACAGCCAGCCTTGCAAGCCGACATACCGGCCTCCGATCTCAACCGCACGTGTGTGAAAACCTTTCTGCGCGCCATCGAAGACGGCGATCTCGACACCATCATTTCGTGCTACCATCCGGACGTCAAACACACCGAATGGCCGAACGCACTGCGCAAGGATGGCGTGGTCTCAAGCCTCGAAGACATCAAGGCCGCCTTTTATCGCGGCAAGACGGCGATCAAAAGCCAGACCTTCCATATCAACGCCCTGATCTGCGACGGCGACGTCGTGGCGGCGGAATGCCTGTGGCGCGGCGTGCTGAATGTCGATTTCGGCAAGCTGCAAGCCGGCGACACAATGACGGCGCACGTCTGCACGGTCTTCGAACTGCGCGACGGCAAGATTTTCCGCCAGCGCAATTACGACTGTTTCGAGCCCTTTAGCTAATCCTCATCGGGATACTGATAGCTCTCCAGCTTGTCGAGAAACGGTGCGGCCTCGACGTCGTCGAGCGTGACGCGCGCCGGCCAGTCGTTGACGTGATCCATCCATGGAATGCGCATTTCGACGCCGAACTGGATATCGGGAGCGATGCGCTCGGGATGATCGAAGGCGCCGATGGCAATCGCCTGCCCGTCCGGCGCTTCATAGGTCAGAGGCGTGCCGCACTCCGGGCAAAAACCGCGCAGGACGAAGTTCGAACTCTGAAAGCGCTTGGGTTCGGCCTTCGTCCAGGTCAAGGCGCCCTCGGGGATCGACACCAGAGGCGCGAAGACATTGCCGAACGCCTTCTGGCACATGCGGCAATGACAGACAGACGCCTGACCCAATGGCCCGGAGACTTCGAAGCGCACCGCGCCGCACTGACATCCGCCCGTTGAAATCGTCATCTGCGCCTCCGCTTGCACGCTTCGTGTCTCCGGCTATATGAAGCAGCAACCGAAAAGCGGCAACAGGACAACCTGATGAAGCACGCAGACCTCGACACGCCCGTCTGGCACGCCCTGACCACACGCCACGCCCACCTGGCCGAAGGCAGGCCGCCGGTGCTGCGCTATCCTGCCGAGGTCTCGCCATTCGCGGCTTTGCAAACGCCCGATGCGCTTGAACACCTGATCGATGTCGTGCCCGATGGCGGCAATGCCTTGTTGTGGGCGGACGATACCCTGCCCGCGCCCGCCGGTCTCGAACGGCTGGTGGCATTTCCTGTGATGCAACTGATGGCCGAGAATTTTCGGCCGTCCCAGGTCACCGCAGATATTCGTCCCCTGACAGCCGCCGATGTGCCCGACATTTTGGAACTGACAGCCCTGACCCGACCGGGACCGTTTGGCACGCGCACCATCGAAAAGGGCGACTTTGTCGGCATCCGCGATAACGGCCGGCTGATCGCCATGGCGGGTGAGCGCATGTGCCTGCCCGGTTACACGGAAATCACCGCCATCTGCACCCATCCGGACTATCAGGGACGCGGCCTGGCGAAACAGCTGATCTCGGTCATGAGCAGCAAGATCGTTGCCGAGGGACGTATCCCCTTCCTGCACTCGCTGCCGGACAACGAATCCGCCTTGCGCGCCTATGCCGCCACCGGCTTCAACCCCCGCCGCATGTGGCAGGTCAACCTGTTCGGTCGTGCTGGCGCCGCGTCAGGTAGTGACGGCTATTTTGCCGGCCGCTGATCCTCTTCTTTTCGTCGTCTCTCTTGCTCTTCAGCATATTTGAACGCGGGTGCAAAATCGCATTCGGCCTCAATCGTTTTGTTATAGATGACAATAAAGTCCCACGCCTTTTTTTGATCGTATGGCTCGTCCCTGCTTTCATCCAATAGGATTAGCGAAACGATGTTTGGGATATCGGTTTTTGTAGCGATGTACGGCACATAGCCCTTCAAGCCGAACAGACGACAATTATCGACGGCCGCCTGCTCGCGGGCTTCAGCCTCAGCAGTTGTGGGATCTAGATATTTCGGATTGACTGACCACTGCACATGGCCACTCTTGCTACGATATTCCCTGTGATATTTTTGGAGGTTGCCTGTCGGTACCGGCGCTGCTGCCGACGATGCGGGCTCAGACTCGGCAAGGACCTGTTTTTCGCACCCTCCGCAGAGGATTAACACGGCCACGATTGCTGAAAGGCGCCACATGCGAACCTCAAGGTAAACTCGCACCATCGTAGCAAACAAAAAGCCCGGCCCAAAGACCGAGCTTGATATTTAGAACTCCCGCCACACACACCGGCGGGTAAAAGCCGTCAAATTGGATGAGATGCTAGCTGGCTAGCGCCGGCTGTATTCTTATACAGCCAAGCGACGACTGCGACGCAGATTACCAATTTCACGGTTTTTACGAGGTTTGCATCTTTTTGAGGACTTTATAGGCCTTGATCACACGTTGCAGCTTGTCTTCCGCCGAACGGTCGCCCCCGTTGTTGTCCGGGTGGCAGCGCTTGAGCAGCTCGGTATAGCGCACGCGAATCTGGTCCCAGGTCGCACCGGCTTCGAGGTCGAGGTCGGCAAAGGCCTGGCGCTCGATCTTGCCGTACTGCTTCTCGACCGGAATGGCCTTGTCGCGATTCGGCGACGCGCCGGCGCCGAAGACGCTGTGAGGGTCGTACATGCCGGCGCCTTTAGTGCCCTTGGTCGTGAAATTGGCAGCTTCGCGCGATTGACGCGACGCCCGGAACGCCCAGGTCGGACGGCCGCCAGTGGCGATCGCTTCGCGGTGGCTGCGCGCCTCGCCTTCGGACATGCCGGAGAAGAAGTTCCAGTTCTTATTATACTCGCCGGCGTGAAGCTGGCAGAAGTTATAGAACTCGTTCATCATTTCGCGCGACTTCGGGGCGCGCGCCGTCGCTGCCTTGTGGCACTCCGGCCACTCGCAAGGCTTCTGGCCCGGCTTGAGCTGCAGAACGTCGTCTTCGGGGCGGCGCGTGTGTTCCTCGCCTTCCTTGGGAGGCCGGATGCGCATATCCATAAAACGCGGCTTGTACTTGAATTCATCGCTCATATGATGAGATAGCACCTTGAAAGCATAATAACTGCTGAATTGTATCTGACGTGTGAGGCCGAAAATGGGTGAAATCGCTGATCGTATCCGATCGAAGCTAGAAGCCGCCCTTAGCCCGGTGCGTCTTGATATCCAAGACGACAGCGCCAAACATAGTGGGCATTCGGGCGCGCGTGAAGGGGGCGAGAGTCATTTTTCCGTGCTTGTAGTGTCCGAAGCGTTCGAAGGGCTTAACCGTGTGGCCCGTCAGCGACGCATAAACACCGTCCTGGCCGTGGAACTGGCAGGTCCGGTCCACGCGCTGAGCATCCAGGCAAAGACGCCGGCTGAGGCATAAAAGCGCGTCCCAAAGAGTGAACCGGTTTTTGGACAGGAAGCGCGACAGAAGACTGTCGCACTTTCAGCACATCGCTGAAAATCCTCCACCCAAGCCTTGACGCGCAAAGGCGCACACCGTAATGGCCCGGCCGTGCCAATGGTGCTTCCCGAAAGGGAAGATAATAGGGAACCGGGTGGAAATCCCGAACTGTCCTCGCAACTGTAAGCGTTGAGCCCGCCGCCACACGTCACCTGCTTTCGCGGGGAAGACGGCGTCGGGCGCTGGAAACGCAAGTCAGGAAACCTGCCGTGGCTGTCGTCCTTTGCCGGGTCGAGGTGTGCCGGGCGAGCGAGAAGCCTCTCGAAAGACGATGTGTTTGTGAGCCGTAGTCCAATGTGGGCTATCGGCTCTCGTCTTCTGGCGGAAAGAAACCGTTCCATGTTGAAGAAGATCCTCACGCTCGGCGCATCCGCGCTGGCGCTCCTCTCCCCGACGCTCGCTCATGCCGATGGCGAAGACGTCATCGTCACCGTCACGCGCGAAGCCCTGTCGGTGTCCAAGATCGGCCAGGCCGTCGACGTCCTGACCGACAAGGACATCAAGTCCTATCAATCCCTGTCGGTCAGCGACCTGCTGTCGCGCACCACCGACCTGCACACCATTTCCAATGGCGGTCCGGGCGCGGCGGGCGCCTCCAGCATCCGTGGCGCAGGCGCCGATCAGGTCCTGTACCTGCTCGACGGCATTGCGCTCAATGACCCGTCGCAGGTCGGCGGCGGCGTCGATCTCGGCGTCCTGTCGACCGGCGACGCCGAACGCATCGAAGTCCTGCGTGGACCGCTGTCGACCCTGTGGGGATCGGGCGCTGTTGGTGGCGTCGTCAGCATCACCACGCGCCGCGCGACGGAAGCCCTGGAGGGCGACCTGTCCGTCGAAGGCTTCGACCATTATGGCGCGGCACGCCTCGGTGTTGGCGGCAAGGCCGGCCGTCTGAACTGGCGCGTTTTTGCCTCCGGCCTGAACGATCGTGGCGTATCGGCGGCAGCCACCGGCACCGAAGCCGATGGCTTTACCCAGACGCAACTGAGCGCACGTGCAAGCTACGCAATCACCAACACGGTAAGTGTTACCGGCCTGGCGGCAAAGACGCACAATTACAGCGAAGTCGATGGCTACGACATCAACTTCAATTTCACCGACACGGATGAAACCTCGCTCAGCGACACGACTCTGGCCGCGCTTGGTCTAACGGCGAAGTATGACGCGTTCGAACACACCCTGTCGGTCAGCGCGACCGAAACCGAGCGTAACCTGTACGATCAGAGCCGCACCCCGACTTTTGAGGGCCGCGGCCGCTCGCTGACGGCGGATTACCACCTGGTCTATCGCATATCCGACGCCACGCGCCTGCTGGCTGGCCTGCGCCATCAAAAAGATGAGATGCGCACGCAATCGACCTGGACACCGCTGCAAACCGCCGATCAGGACCTGACCAGCGCCTATGGCCAGGTTCGCCACGATTTCGGCGCCACCACCGTGGCCGTCAGCGCCCGTCACGACGAGTCGTCGAGCTTCGGCGGCCAGGACATCGTTCAGGCTTCGGTAGCCTTCCCCGTCGGCCAGTGGCGGTTCCGCGCCAGTGCCGGCCAGGGCGTCAAGGTGCCAAGCCTGTATCAGCTCTACAGCGACTACGGCAATGCGGACCTTCAGCCCGAAAAGGCGCTGACCATCGACGGCGGCTTCGACTACAGCTTCGCTTCGGGCCAGGTTTCGGTGACGGTGTTCACGCGCAACATCGACAACCTGATCGGCTTCGATTCGTGCTGGCCGGCAACGGCTGCCCTGTGCGCAACCCATCCCTTTGGCTTCTACGACAATATCGACAAGTCCGAAGCCAATGGTGTCGAGCTGGAGTGGACGCAGGACATCAGCGATCGCCTTCACCTGCGCGGCAATCTGACGGCGCTCAATACCCGCAACGAATCGGCCGGACTGGAAGGCAAGGAGCTGGCGCGCAAGCCGAACCTGCTGGCCAATGTCGACCTCAACTACGACGTCAGCGACGCCCTCAACCTGGCGATCGGCGTGCGCCACGCCGGCGATGCCTTCGACAATGCGGCCAACACGGTCGCCCTCGATGCCTACACCCTGACCGACCTGCGCATGCGTTACCAACTGAACGATCGCGTCGAACTTTATGGCCGTATCGAGAACCTGACCGATCAGCGCTACCAGACGGCTGCCGGTTACGGCCAAGTCGGCCGCAGGCTGTGGGTCGGGGTGCGCACGCGGTTATTCTAGCCCTACGTGCACGAGTGCACACCAAATTGAGCGTGTGCAACAACTTACCTCACGCTTTTGGCAATTGTGGCGCGAATATGAACGAAAAACGTATTGTGCGTTGCGATGAAAAATGCTTCGTTCCGGGCGTACTTTAAGTATTGCCGGGCGCTTTCAGGCCGTCGGACGTTCCAACCCGTCCGACGGCCGTATAACATCTGCGCTAGACCATGATGCGTTTCGGTTGAACCGCCATCATGGCCTAAGTTTTTGCTTTGTCGCGATATCCAGCCAAAAACCGCTACACACTTTTTGGCATGTCGCTTTGAGCCGGCCAGCCGTCGGATTTCCCGCCCGTCTTTGACAAAACCTCGACACCTTCGATGCGCATGGCCTTATCGACCGCCTTCAGCATGTCGTAGAGAGTGAGCGCCGCCACGCTGACCGCGGTCAGCGCCTCCATCTCCACGCCGGTCTGCCCCGACGTCCGGACCTCGGCCGAGATATCGAAGCCCGGCAGGCCGGTATTTTCGGCGATGACCACCGCCACCTTGGTAAGCGCCAGCGGATGGCACAGCGGGATCAGGTCTGCCGTGCGCTTGGCCGCCATGATGCCGGCCAGTTCCGCCGTCGTGATCACCGCGCCCTTCGGCGTGCGGCCTTCGCGCACCAGGGTGACGGTTTCGGCGGCGCAGATGAGCCGGCCCGCCGCCTTCGCGGTCCGGACCGTCACGGCCTTGTCGGAAACATCGACCATACGGGCGCGGCCCGATTCGTCGAGATGCGTCAGGTCACTCATGTCCACCTCTTCAGATCTTGCGCATCGGCGGCACGCGGCTCGACCCAACGTTCCCCTTCCCGCCCCGCCTCGCGCTTCCACAGGGCCGCTTCGGATTTCAACCGGTCCATGGCATAGTCGGCCGCCTCGAACGCCGCACGGCGATGGGCGCTGGCGGCGGCGACAAAGACGATCGCTTCACCCGCCATCACCTTGCCGCAACGGTGCAGTACCGTCAGGGCCGTGATGTCGAAGCGCGCAGCGGCGGCGTCGGCAATTTCCCGCAGCGACAGTTCGGTCATGCCGGGATACCAGTCGAGATAGAGATGATCGACCGCCCCGTCTTCATTGCGCACGACACCGGAAAAGCTGACGATCGCACCGGCCGAACCTTCGGCGCGATCAAAGGCGGCATAGGCTGCCGCAGCGTCCAAGCCCTGTTCCAGCAGTTGCACGTCGAGTCGGGTCATCATCCCCCCGAAAAGATAGAAAAGAAGGCCACTTCATCACTGTCACCGATACCCTGATCGGCGGTGACGATTGCCTTGTTGACGCTCATGCGGATGTCGCGCACCGTCACCCGGCGGGCTGCCAGAGCATCGGAAAATATCCTGTCTCGCAATGCGTGCAGCGTTCCGTCGTCCGGAATGGCGGTGGTTAAGGACTTGCAGCCCACCACATCCGCCATCTTGCCAAAAAACAGCACTTCCACCTTTGCACTCCCTTGGATGGACCAATTTCCGCAATTCGCAACCACCAGTGAAAAAATTCAGCGGTTTCAGGCATCCCCCCCTTGCTAAAACACCTATCCTCGGCTCAATACAAGGCCTCAGTTTTACCAAGCCGGACTCAGATGGGCGCTTCGAACTACAGACTCTTGCGTTTCCTTGCCCGGCTTGCCGCTTTTGGAAAATCTCCGCCACCACTGGTCCTGCCTGACCCGAGCGACCCCGCGTCATTCAAGGTGCTTCTGCACCGCCCCCAGGTTGAGCTCGACACCGAAGGCCTGCGCGGCTTCTTCGCCGGTAAACGCATACTTGTGACCGGCGCCGGCGGATCGATCGGTTCGGAAATCTGTAAGCAGGCCCTGAGCCTCGGCGCCGCCCACGTGACCCTTATCGATCACTCCGAGCTGGCGCTCTATGAAATCGATCGTGCGATTCGCGAGCAGTTCGGCACAGCACACGCCCAACCCATCCTGTGCAGCATCCGCCGTAAGGAGCGCCTGGCCGCCGTCGTCAAGGCCCAGGCGCCAGACGTCATCTTCCACGCCGCCGCGCTCAAACACGTGCCGATGGTCGAGCTCAATCCGTGCGAAGCCGTTTTGACCAATGTGCTGGGCACGCAATATGTCATCGACGCTGCCAAGGCCGCCGGCGTCAAGCAACTGGTGCTGATCTCGTCCGACAAGGCCGTGGCGCCGTCGTCGCTGATGGGCGCCACCAAGCGCATGGCCGAACACCTGATCCGCAGCCAGATCACCGATTCGCACCAGGCCTGCGTCGTGCGTTTCGGCAACGTCCTGGGCTCGACCGGATCGGTCGTGCCTTTGTTCCGTTCGCAGATCGAGCGCGGCGGTCCGATCACCCTGACGGACAGGGACGCCGAGCGTTACTTCATGACGATCTTCGAGGCGGTCCAGTTGGTCCTGACCGCCGCCATGACCAATGCCCAGACGCCGGACACCCATTCCGGCCTCTACATCCTCGAGATGGGCGAACCGGTGCGCATCTACGACCTGGCGACGCGCATGATCAGCCTTTACGGCCTCAAGCTGGACAAGGACATCAAGATTACCTTCACGGGCCTGCGCGAAGGCGAGAAGATCACTGAAGCCCTGGTCGATGACAATGAGGTGCGCAAAGCGCTGTTGCCCGGCATTTTTGAAGTCTCCGACCACGTCAGCGTCCAGCCGATCGCCGACAACGTCATGCAGACCCTGTACGGAGTTGCGCAGGAAGGCCACGACGACACCGCCAAGGAAATGGTGTTTAACCTGGTGAATTCGCTTCGCGAATAGTGGATTAGGTCTTGAGGCAAGATCGCGAAAAGTCGCGATAGCTCTGCCCACCCGTCTTCCCCTCGGCCTTCAGTGTCCGCCATTGCGCGCCGCAGATCTTCATCCGGTTCGGCCCGCGCTTTTTCGCCTTTTTCCCCGCTTTGACGACTTTGGTCGCGGCTGAAGCTGGACTGGCGAGGCAAGTTTTCAGAAACGGCTTATAGGCCTCGGTATGCCCGGCATCGCGGCGTTCCAGCCAGGCTTGCGTGCAGGTCTGCATCCGGCCGTTCGGTCTGTCGGCTGCAGCTGCTGGAAAAGCCACGGTCATACCTGCCAGAACCAGCCATTTCACACCTTTCTGACACCGTAGGCGGCGCAGAACACGAACATGGCGGCCTCGACCTCGGCGTCGATTTCGGCATCGGTGGGCGGTGCTATGTAGTTCAAAAGCATCGCCTTGATCATCCGGCCGTGGATCAGCGAGGTAAACTGATGTGCCGCCAGCAGCGTATCGCCGATCTGTAACTCGCCGCGCGCCACGGCCTTGCCGAGATACTCCGCCAGCAGTTTCGCGCCCCGCAAAGGACCGGTTTCGTAAAACAGCTTGCCGATTTCAGGCGACTTGGCGCTTTCGGCCGAGATGACGCGCCAGTTGGCGAGCGTCCGTTCGCTGGTGAACATGCGCAGGTAACGCCTGGCGAATCGCGCAAGGACGACACGCGCCTCGTCCTCCTCGGTTAGCAACTCGCTCATCTGCTTGCGGTGGATTTCGCAGTGCCGTTCGACATAGGCGGCGAACAGCTCTTCCTTGCTGCGGAAATAGCTGTAGAGCGTGCCCTTGGATCCGCCGACACGCGCGGCAATGGTCGAGACCGAGGCCGCCGCGTAGCCCTCCTGCAGGAAGATTTCGCTGGCGATGTCGAGAATCTGCTCGCGACGCGCCGCCTGCTTTTCGGACTTGGTGTCCTTCGCCACACTTCGGGTTGGGGAGGGTTGAGCGCTGCTGGTCATGGGCGTCAGCGGCACAGCTGGTCGAGACCAGCCACCGACGTATTGGCGATGGCCGAGATATCGATATGTTTCGCCTGGGCGGTGCGCTCCATGACGAGGCCCGATTTCAGCCCCGGCTCGGCATAGGCGGCGTCGCTTTGCGCGTCTTCCAGCGTTACGAAGTGCGCGCCGCTCTTTTCCAGTTCGTCGAGGACCTGCGGCAGCATGATCGCGCCGAAGCCCCCAATATGGGTCAGCAGGACCTGGGGGATCATTCGGCCATAGACCTTCTGCGACACGGCCTTGCTGCGCGCGATCTGGGCCCTGACCTCGCCCATATAGCGGACCTTCATCGCCTCGACCGTGGCCGTGTCTCCCTTGGCGACGCAACGCGCATGGGTATCGGTATAGGCCCAGTCGTTGAAAGACATCGACACGTCCGCAATCGTGTAGCCATGCGTCTTCAGCCATTCCGCCACCACCGGCCCGCGCGTCACGTCACCGGCATTGAGGAAGGGATAACGGAAGGAGTGCCAGTTTTCGCCGGGCATCAGTTCGCTCAGCACCGGCTCATTCGCTGCGATGCCAGTGATGAAGTCCTCGGCCGTACCGGCATCGATATTGGCGTGGCTGACATGGTGATTGCCGAGCGGATGGCCGGCGGCGCGCCACATCTGAAGGACTTTGGCGTTATCGGGGTCACCCTTGAGGTGGACGGCATTAATATAGCCGTAGACGCGCGGCACCTTGTGCGTCGCGTACGCATCGAGCGTCATCCTGGCGACACCGGAGCGCGTCATTCCGGTCGGCAGGGCGCCGTGCGACGGCAGGTCGTCGATCGTGATGGCCAGCTTGTAGCCGCCGTCTGCTGCCGCAGCGTGTCCCGCCAGCACCAGAGCCACCGCGCCCACGCACATCCCGAGCCACTGACCGAATCTCATACCTTACGCCTTCCCTGGATTGTCCTTAGCCGCACTGTGCGTCAGAACGCCGGACGCCGCAAGTGTGACGAGGGTATTGCCCGCCAGTCGTTACGGATGTAATAAATAACGGGGCTATTTAAACAGGGGCACTTTCAATGACCGGCAATATCTTCCTGCGCACAAGCGTCATCGCTTTTGTGCTGTCCATGTGTTTCGGCGCCTATATGGGCGGAACCCATGACTTTACTTACGCGCCGGTGCACGGTCACCTCAACCTGATCGGCGGCGTACTGATGTTCCTGGCCGGCCTGTTCTACAACAGCCACCCCGGCCTGCCGCCGAAACTCATCCTGACGCACTACGGTATCGCGCTGCTGGGCCTGCTGCTGATTATCCCTGGCATTTATGGTTCTATCTCCGTGGCGCCTTGGGCGGCGCCGGTCGTAGGCGTTGGCTCGGTCGTGACCATTGCCAGCGCACTGTTCTTCGCCTTCATGGTCTACAAGGGTACGGGCAAGCCAAAGGCGTAACCCGGGTTGGATTACGCCTTCAAATCCTGATAGAGATGGTGGCTTAGCCGAACGCTTTGGCGATGGTGCGGGTGACGTTTTCCAATTCACCGAACAGTTCCGGCTCAATCGTATCGAAGACGAAGCAGGTCTTGCTCTGGGCGTGGCTCTTCAGCGCGTCCGGAACAGGGACGTCGCGCCCTTCCTTCATGGCTAGCGGGGGCAGGTAATAGGAGACGCGGCTGCCAGCCAGGCGAACCGTGCCGAACCACACCGGATCCTTCGCCGCCATGGTCGCGGTCGGCACATTGACCGTGCATTCTCCCACCACATCCTTGCCGATTTTCATGGCGGGGGCCGCGCGCACCATCAGGTCACGCAGGGCGATGTAGAGCGGATACTGGTCGGCCATGGCTATAATTCCTTTTAAAAACTGCCCGGTTTATGCTGACGCGGCTGATCGTCTCTAACATACGAGTTGCAAAAAAAGCGTTGCCATGGCGGCCATAGCATAATAGTTTCTATTGATACTATTGCGCGGAGGTACGCCATGGCTGAAACCGAAACCAACACCTTGGGTCTCGACGGCTTTGCCTTTGTGGAGTTTACCGGTCTCGACACGACCGACATGGCGGCTCAGTTGGAAGCCATGGGCTTTACGGCCGTTGCGCGCCATCCGGACAAGGCTATCACGCGCTATCGTCAGGGCAGCGTCGATTTCCTGCTGAACACCTGCGCCACGCCTCAAGCCCAGGACTTCGCCCGCGACCATGGCCCATCGGCCAATGCCATGGCCTTTCGCGTCCGCGATGCCGCTCGCGCCTATGCCTTGGCGCTGGAAAAAGGCGCACGGCCTGTCGACGCAGCGTCCGGCGCCTTTCCCGGAGCTCCTGTGATCGAAGGCATCGGCGGCTCACTGCTCTACCTGATCGATCATGATGTCTTTGCCGGCTGGGTGCCGCTCTCTGACGCGGGAGACGGCGTCGGCTTTGGCATTATCGACCACCTGACGCACAATGTCGGCCGCGGCCGAATGCGCGCCTGGTCGGAATTCTACCGCGACATCTTCGGCTTCGAGGAGCAGAAGTATTTCGACATCAAGGGCCAGGCGACCGGCCTGTTCAGCCAGGCGATGATCGCGCCCGACCAGCAGATCCGCATTCCACTCAATGAGAGCCAGGACGATGCGAGCCAGATCGAGGAATTCCTGCGCCAGTATAATGGTGAAGGCATCCAGCACATCGCACTCACCACCAAAAATATCTACGAGACGGTCGAGCGTCTGCGCGCGCGCGGCGTCAAACTTCAGGACACCATCGACACCTATTATGACCTGGTCGACAAGCGTGTGCCCGGCCACGGCGAGGACCTGGAACGCCTGCGTCGCAACCGCATCCTGATCGATGGCGGTGGTGAAGAGGGGATTCTGTTGCAGATCTTCACCGAGAATATCTTCGGGCCGATATTTTTCGAGATCATCCAGCGCAAGGGCAATGACGGTTTCGGCAACGGCAATTTCCAGGCCCTGTTCGAATCGATCGAACTGGATCAGATTCGCCGGGGCGTGATTAAAGTCGCTTGAGGATACCCCTCCACCGCTTCGCGGTCCCCCTCCCCATTCTCATGGGGAGGAGAGATGGAGGTAACTCTTCTCCTCCCTACGCTATGCGTGGGTAGGTCGGGTGAGCAAGAGTGCAGTTGCGCTCGCCACGCAAGGAAGCGGTGAAGTGGCACCTTTCTTCTACGGGAGCACAACGATGTCCCAGTACATGACCGGTTTCGGCAATCATTTCGCGACGGAAGCCGTGCCTGGCGCCCTGCCCGTCGGCCAGAACGCGCCGCAGCAGACGCCGTTCGGGCTCTATGCCGAGCAGTTGTCCGGCTCGGCCTTCACAGCGCCGCGCAGTGAGAACCTGAGATCATGGCTCTATCGCCTGCGCCCCGCCGCCAGCCACGCGCCATTCTCACCAATGCGCGACGCCCCCACGGTGGGCCTGGCCACGCCCAATCGCCTGCGCTGGTCGCCCCAGAAATTTCCGGAAAATCCGACAGATTTTCTCGATAGCCTGTTGCCATGGGCGATGAACGGCGACGTAGCCACGCGAAGCGGCATGACCGTCTGGCTCTATGCTGCCACGGCTTCCATGCGGCGTGTCTTCTTCAATGCCGATGGCGAAATGCTCATCGTGCCACAATCAGGCAATATTTCTATTTTCACGGAAATGGGTCGACTGGACATCGCGCCGTTGAGTATTGCCGTCATCCCGCGGGGCATCCGCTTCCGCGTCGCGCTCAAGGGCGACAGCGCCTCAGGATACGTCGTTGAGAACCACGGCGCGCCATTTCGCCTGCCCGACCTTGGCCCGATCGGCGCCAACGGCCTCGCCAATCCGCGCGATTTCGAAACACCGGTTGCCGCCTTCGAAGACGACGATACCTCCACCCAGTTGATCCAGAAATTCCATGGCGCACTCTGGACAACGACACTCGACCATTCTCCGCTCGATGTCGTCGCCTGGCACGGCAACTACGCCCCCTATCGCTACGACCTGACGCGCTTCAACACGATCAATACGGTCAGCTTCGACCATCCCGATCCCTCGATCTTCACCGTCCTGACCGCGCCGTCCGAAATCCCCGGCACGGCCAATTGCGACTTCGTCATCTTTCCACCGCGCTGGATGGTCGCTGAGCATACCTTCCGGCCTCCGTGGTTCCACCGCAACATCATGAGCGAGTTCATGGGCCTGATTGACGGTGCCTATGACGCCAAGGCTGGCGGCTTTTTGCCCGGTGGCGCAAGCCTGCACAACTGCATGAACGGCCACGGCCCGGATGCCGCCAGCTACGCCGCCGCCGTCAAGGCCGACCTCAAACCGCACAAGATTACTGACACCATGGCCTTCATGTTCGAAAGCCGCTGGGTATTGCGCCCGACGCACGCCGCCCTCACCTCACCAACGCTACAGAGCGACTACGACGCCTGCTGGCAGGACTTTCCGAAAGCCGAGTTGCCGAAATGATCGACGCCACCCACGATATCGCCATGCAAAGCTGGGTCGCCTCGGCCAACGGCCATCACGACTTTCCGATCCAGAACCTGCCGTTCGGCCTGTTTAGCCCGGCTGGCGAAGCCCCGCGCCCCGGCGTCGCCATCGGCGATCATATTCTGGAACTCCAGGCCCTGGTCACAGCAGGTTTAGCGCAGGACATTCCGCATAATCTGGAAATGATCCTGGCCACGCCCGCCTTGCGCAAATCTCTCCGCCAGCAACTGTCGCGCCTGCTGTCTGACGCCAGCTACCAGACCGCCGCCGAGCCCTATCTGCACATCGCGCGTGACTGCACGATCCATCTGCCGGTGCACGTCGGCGACTATACCGACTTCTATGTCGGTATCCATCACGCTACCAAGGTCGGCGCCCTGTTCCGGCCGGACAATCCTCTGCTGTCCAACTACAAGCACATCCCGATCGGCTATCACGGCCGCGCGTCTTCCGTACGCGTCTCGGGAGAGCCCGTCGTCCGCCCACGCGGCCAGACCCGGGCGCCGGATGCCGAAGCGCCGTCGTTCGGCCCATCGAAACGGCTCGATTTCGAGCTCGAACTCGGAGTCTGGATCGGTTCAGGCAATGCCCTCGGTGATGCCATAGCCATCGCCGACGCCCCGCAGCACGTCGGCGGCTTCTGCCTGCTCAACGACTGGTCGGCGCGCGACTTCCAGGCGTGGGAATATCAGCCACTTGGACCATTTCTGGCCAAGAACTTCCACACCACGGTCTCGGCATGGATCGTCACGCCCGAAGCGCTGGCCCCGTTCCGCGCGGCGCAGGCCCCGCGCCTTGAAGGCGACCCTAAGCCCCTGCCCTACCTTTGGAACGACGCAGATCAGGCACAAGGCGGTCTTTCCCTGGAACTGGAAGTGTCCCTGCGCACCGCGAAGATGCGCGACCAGAACCTGCCGGCCGTCACCATTAGCCGCAGCCACACCCGCCACATGTACTGGACGGTGGCCCAGATCCTGACCCACCACGCCTCGAACGGCTGCAACCTGCAACCCGGCGACCTGCTGGGCACCGGCACCCTGTCTGGCCCCGACAAGGACGCGTCCGGCAGCCTGCTGGAACTCAGCGACGGCGGCAAATCGCCCATTGCCCTGCCGTCGGACGAAACACGGACCTTCCTTGAAGACGGCGATGAGATTATCCTGAGCGCCCGCGCCAGGGCCGATGGATTTGCATACATCGGCTTCGGCGAGTGCCGCGCCCAGATCCTTGCCGCGAGAGGCTGATGAAACTTTACGACTATTGGCGTTCGTCCGCTGCCTATCGCGTTCGTATCGCCCTGAACCTCAAAAACATCGCCTATGAAGCCGTGCCCATCGACCTGCGCACCGGTGCGCAATCGGCCCCGGACTACCGAAACGTCAATCCGCAAGGCCTGGTTCCCGCGATCGAAACCGACGGCCAGGTCATCTCCCAGAGCATAGCGATTATGGAATGGCTGGAGGAAACCCATCCCCGGCCGCCGCTTCTGCCAGCCGATCCGGCAGGCAGGGCAGTCGTGCGTGCCATGATGCTGACGGTCGCCTGCGACATCCATCCACTCAACAATCTGCGTGTGCTGAACAGTCTGAAATCCGAGTTCGGCGCCACGCAAGGTCAGATCGATGCCTGGATCGCGCGCTGGATCACGGCTGGCTTCGATGCGCTTGAAACCATGCTTGAACACCACTGTACCGGCAGGTTCGCCTTCGGAGACACCCCGACCTTTGCCGACTGCTGTATCGTTCCGCAAGTTTTCAACGCCATCCGGTTTGGCGTGGATTTGTCTCCTTACTATTATCTCAACGACCTGTACGAAGTCTGTCAGGTTTTCCCGGCTTTCGCTCTGGCGCACCCGCAAAACCAGCCGGGCGCCGAATGAGCTTTGCACGCGTCTTCTCTACCCCGTCAGGCGTTACCCTGGGCCCGCTCGATCTCGTTGCCGACGGCAAGGCGCGTAACTTCGTCCTGGAGATCGGCGAGGCGCATTTTCACGGCTTCGTCGTCCGCGAAGGCGAACGCGTCTACGGCTATGTCGACCGCTGCCCGCACGCCGGCATGCCGCTGGCTGAGGAACTCGACGAATACCTGACCTCACGCGGCGACCTGATCAGCTGCGGCTGGCATGGCGCCCTGTTTCGCATCACCGATGGCTACTGCGTTGGCGGCCCATGCGCTGGCCGCAGCCTGACGCCGTGGCCTGTAGAGGTCCGCGACGGTCAAATGGTTACGGCGTAGCCTCATCGGTAACGCGTTTGGCCGTCAGGCTGGAACCGGCCGAGGCCACCACCACAAGCGCCACGGCCAGCCATTGCAGCCTGCTCAGCGCTTCGCCCAAGGCCGCCAACCCCACCAGGGCGGCGATCGCCGGCGACAGGCTGGTCATCAGGCTGAAGGTCCGCGCCGGAAGGGCTTTCAGGGCCAGCATTTCCAGGCTGTAGGGAATGGCGCTCGACAGGACCGCCACGGCCATGCCCCACGGCAGGACGTCGAGGCGCCACAGGTCCGCCCCTGAGTGGACTACCCCGATGGGCAGGATAAAAACGGTCGAAACGGCCATACCGATGGCCACCGCCTTGCCGCCGTGAACGCGGCCGCCGACCTTCTGGCCGACGACGATATAGGTGCCCCAGCAGACGGCGGCGGCGAGGCACCATGCGACACCGATCGGATCGAGCGCCTGCCCCGTCCCTTCCCAGGGCAGCAGGATCAGAAATCCCGCCAGCGCGCAGGCGATCCAGAAAAAGTCGCTGAAACGCCGCGACGAAATCACCGCGACGGTCAGCGGCCCCAGGAATTCGATGGCAACGCCGACACCCAGCGGCACGCGAGCGATACCGAGATAGAAGCTCAGGTTCATGACGCCAATGACAAAGCCGAAGACACCGAGCAGCTTCCAGTCGCGTCGGTCCGGCAAACCCCGCCACGGCTGAAAGACAATCAGCAGGAACAGGGCGGCAAACGCCTGGCGCAGGGCCGTTGCCCGTTCTGCGCCGATGATCGGGAACAGGTGCTTCCCAAACGACGCGCCGGCCTGGACAGACACCATGCTGATCAGCATGGCGATGACGGCTATGGCTTTCGGCGGCAGGGCAAGGCGTGGATAACCGCTCACATAACACCTCCGGTTACCGGGTTAGCCAGTCCGGCATTGTTACTCAAGAAAATAAAATTGGTCTGGTTGATCACCGCTTCCGGTAATGCCAATCTCAGTCCAAACACAGAGGAAACCGCCATGCTGAAGCCTGCCGCCGCTGCCTTCGCAGCCCTGTCCCTGCTTGCCTCCACCACCGCCCAAGCCCGCAAGCCACCGGCCCCGGTGGTCATCGGATATGTCGCCGCCTTCCGCGACATGAAGGCAACCATGGCCATGACCGACCTCAGCAAACTGACCCACATCAACGTCTCCTTCGTCAATCCGGGCAAGGACGGCAGCATCGTCACCGGCGACGCGATGAGTTGCATGGATACCGATAACGGCAATGGCAACGGCACGCGATCGGTCGCCGAAGTGCGCGAGATCGTCAGCATGGCGCACGCCAAGGGAGTCAAGGTGCTGGTGTCACTGGGCGGCGGGATCATCCCCGGCTGCTCGGGCAACTGGACGGAACTGACGCGGCCCGGCGCGCGCGAAAAGCTGGTCGCCGACCTGCTGGCCTTTGCCGATGCCACAGACCTCGACGGTATCGATGTCGATCTGGAATGGGAGGTGCTGACCGCCATCGACAAGGAAGGCAATTATGTCGCCTTCACCGAGGCCCTGCGCAAAGGCCTGTCGCAGCGCAAAAAGCTCCTGACCTGTGCCACCGCTTCGAACCCCGGCGGCATGATCCCGGTCGGGTCGATCAAGCATTTCGACTATATCAACCTGATGTCTTACGACCAGATCGGCATGACGTGGGGCAAAGCCGGCGCCGAACATTCGACCATGTCCGAAGCCCGCAGGGACATCGCCACCTGGAAGGCTCGCGGGGCCAAAAAAGAACAGCTGACGCTGGGCGTGCCCTTCTACGGTTACGGCTTCAACGGCTACAGGGGCGGCTACAGCTACCAGAAAATCCTGACGACGTTCGGCAAGGATGCCGCCAATTTCGATGTCGTAGGCCAGGCGTGCGCCGGCTGCGACTACGTTACCTATAACGGCCGTGCGACCATGCGCGCCAAGGCGGCGCTGGCGGCCAAGGAAACCGCCGGCATCATGATCTGGGAGCTGTCCGAAGACGCGCCTGCCCCCGACAGCCTCCTGGAAGTCGCGTACGACAGCCTGCACAATCCGGACTGAATCGGCCTTTCATAACCGTTTCAAATGACAACTATGCGTCAGGATTATGGCGTAAAAATAAATTTGACATAAATGTCAGTTTTGATTTGACCCTGCATCAGGCTTTGGTTAGGTTGACGGCGCAGAATAAGAAGAGTGCCACAAATGTCAGCCTGCGCATCGAAGTTTGCCCGCGGTTCCGCAGCCATTCTGGCCGCCGCCGCATGCGGGGCCAATCTTCGCGCGTTGCGGGAATTTCAAAAGAAATCCACGAACCAGCAACAGTTCGTACGCACGGCCCCTGGCACGCTCCATGCATAAAATAAAAGAAAAAACAGGGAATGACGGCCAATGCGCGACAGTCTGCTTGAATATGTATTCCGCCTGGGCGACGACGCCCTGATCCTGGGCCAACGGCTCAGCACGTGGTGCGGCCACGCCCCCAATCACGAAGTCGATCTCGGCCTGTCGAGCCTGGCGCTCGACCTGGTCGAACAGGCAACCGACTTTCTCGATCTTGCCGCAGCTATCGACGGCAAGGGTCAGGATGCCGATACCCTGGCCTTCCGCCGCGATCCGCCCGACTATCATAACTGCCTGCTGGTCGAGCAGCCGAACGGTGACTTCGCCCAGACCCTGGCGCGCCAGTTCCTGTTCTCCAACTGGCAGGCGGTCTACCTCGATGCCCTGTCGGGTTCGGCCAATGCCGATATCGCGCGCATCGCATCGAAATGCCTGCGCGATGTACAGTCTCACAACGAATTCTGCCGTGACTGGATGATCCGAATGGGCGACGGCGATTGCGTCAACCATAAGCGCCTGATCATCAGCCTCGACACCATGACCCGCTATGTCGACGAACTGTTCGTCATGGACGATGTCGATACCGCTCTGCTGGCGCAAGGTATCGCCGTCGATAAGCCGTCATTGCGCGCCGAGTTCGACTCGCGGGTCAATGCGACCCTGCATCAGGCGCGTCTGGCCCATCCACGCCCGGCAGATCCGATCATCGGCGGCCGTCGCGGCCATCACAGCGAGCATCTCGGCCATATGCTGGCCGAGATGACGTTGCCGATGCGCACTGCCGGCGCCCGCTGGTAGACCTTAAAGTTATTTCTTGATTTCAATCTTCGGCAGGTGGGAGATCGGTTCCAGGGTAATATCCCGGAACCAGGTCTCCGCCCCTTCCGATTGCAGCTGGATGCTGCCGTGGGTCAGCGGATCACAGGTACCGCTCGGCACCGGATCGCACAGGCCCCAGACCTCGGCCACTGGCACGCCGTTGACAACGTGGATGGCGCGGTCGCCAAAGACATAAAGGTCGAGCGTATTCCACTCGCCGACCGGCTTGTCAGCATTGAAATTGTTTTCGATATTCCAGTTAGCGGTGTTACCGACAGCCTGGCCTTCCGGCGCGCCGTGCATGTAACGCAGCTTCGGCGCAATCAGGCTTTCGTCCTTGGCCACGGCCGATTTGACGACAACGCCATCGCCGACCGGCACGGCCATGCCAACCGACCCTGTCATAATTTCGAATTCGACCGAGCGGCTCCATGTGCCCCAGACTGTGCCTGGCGTGCCATGGCTGTGATACAGCAGGCCATTGTTTTCCGGTTCATTCAGGCGCGGGGCGTAGCGCTTACCGCTCCACTTGTATTGCAGGCGTAGGTGATAGTTTCTGTAGTCGCCGTTGTGAATCAGGCTGCCCCAGGTCTTACCAGAGATGAAGATTGCCGGACGGCCATCGCTTTCGCGAACGTCGAAAATCTCGCCCTTTCCACCGGTACGCAATGCCGGGCCATGGTCAGGTTTATAGGTTTCAGAAGGATCGGCATAGCCCAGCCAGGCATACCAATCATTGAGATCCTTGCCGTTGAACAGGTTGATGGCCGGCCCGGTGGCCTTCGGCAGGTTCGTCAGAACCAGGGTCTGCGGCTTGAAAGCCGGCATTTCAGCAGCCATCACCGGCGCGGCGCAGGCAGCAATAAAGACGGCGGCCAGAAGAGGTCTCAACATAGGTGCTCCCTTAATTATATACCGGACACGCTAAACATGACAGCGCTTACCGTCAAGCTGGAACGCTCGCCCGCTGAGCTGGACTCGCCGCTTATTTATGCGTCTTGGCGGCTTCCAGCATGGTGTAGATGTTCATCTTCATGCCGCCAGGCATGGTCATGTCGCCGGCCTTCATGTCGGCGGGACAAGCGCCCTGCCATTGGCCATCCATCACGACCTTGGATTCCGTCCGGCCCATCATCGCCGGGCTATAGGTGCTGTCGATCGTCTGCTGGAAGGCGGCGTCGCTGGCCGAGACGATTTCGATATGGCTGGTCATGGTCGTGCCGTTCATGGTGCAGACCTGGTCGATCGCAGCGCCGGTTGGCGTGCCACGGATATCGCGCTGGGCGCATTGGATATCGTTACGCATCTGGCCGGCCATCTGACTCATCTTTTCGCCCAGTGCGGCATCGACGCAGATCGTCATCGGCACGGGCGAAGCTGCGCCGTCGACCGTATTAGTGATCCGCCACAGGCCCGGCTTGCGGCCCAGCGGATTGGCCTGCATCGGATCGAACTTGGCGGCCACGGCAGGCGCAGCCTTCGATGTGACGTCTTCCACCTTCTGCGCCGGCTTGTTACATGCGGCGGCGGTCACACACAGCATGGCCAGCAGGGCCGTCGTACCTAGGTTCATACGCATACCCATAACTGACCTCATCTGTTTTGACGTTTATTCGGCGGCTTCACTCTCGGCGGTTTGTCTTGCCGGTGCATCCATGTGCAGCGACTCTTCCAGCGCGCGCTCGGCCGAACGCGCCTCCGCGTCCGACATTTCCGACGCAGGGACTTCGCCAGGATAGGCATGCGGCGCATCGTCCTGATGGGATTGACGCCCACAGGCCGCAAGCAGAACAATAACACCCAGGCAGAGTATCAGGCGCATAAAAACTCCCCGTACCGGTGCATCTGCATAGCGTCGATAGGCGCAAGTGTAAATGCCGCGGTCACGATTGCGCTGCCTCGTCAGGTACTTGCCAGTCAATCGGCACGCGGCCATTGGCTTCCAGAAAGGCATTGGCCTTGGAAAACGGCCGGCTGCCCAGAAAACCATTATGCGCCGACAAGGGGGACGGGTGCGCCGAGCGGATGACCAGATGCCGCGACGTATCGACAAAGGCCGCCTTCTTCTGGGCGTAGGCGCCCCACAGGATGAAGACAACCGGATGCGGCTGATCATTTACGGCGCGGATGACGGCGTCGGTGAACAGCTCCCAGCCCTTGCCCTGGTGCGCGGCGGCCTGGCCCATCTCGACCGTCAGCACGGCATTGAGCAGCAGTACGCCCTGTTTGGACCAATGTTCGAGGAAGCCATGCCGTGCGGGCGCGATGCCCAGATCGGCGGACAGTTCTTTATAGATGTTGACGAGCGACGGCGGGATGCGCACGCCCGGCCGCACCGAAAACGACAGGCCATGCGCCTGGCCTTCGCCGTGGTACGGGTCCTGACCGATAATGACAACGCGCACCTTGTCGAGCGGCGTCAGGTCGAGCGCCCGGAAATACTCGCTGCCTTTGGGGAAGATGCGCGCGCCCTGCCCCCGGCGTTCCTGCAGGAAACCCTTGAGCTTGGCCATGTAGGGCTTGTTGAATTCCTCAGCCAGCGCAGCCTTCCAGCCGGGCTCCAGCTTTACGCCTGGCGTTTCCGCCTCAAGACTGTCGGTCATGTTCGTAGTTCCATGCGATGCGGGCCATGCAAGGGGGGTACGTTCGCAGTGACTCACATGCAGCGTCAAGCCGGCATTCACTTCACGCAGGCGCCCGTCGCGCGGCCGCTCATGGCCATGGCGCTTTCCAGCGGCCCCTGGCGCGCGGTGACCGTGCCGGTGAAGGCCTTGCGGTCTTCGGAAAAGACCAGCTTGCCAGCGCCCTCGGCGCCGCCACAGGTGCCGGTCCAGGTCAGGGTATTGCCGGTGACCTGAAAATCACGGGCCGTGCATTTTAACCCGCCCAGTTCGGCCGGTGGGCGATTGAGATCGGCGTCACTGATACAGATGCTGGCCGTGGATGTCGCGGGTGGCAGGTCGCCGATGCGCGTTGAGGAGGTCACCTCCCACATTTGCGCCGAGTCAGGCCTGGTGCCCGCCGGCGGCGTATTCATAGGTTCTACCGGCTTATCGACGGCCGGCGGCGGTGTAGGCGTCGTCGGATCAGGCGTTGCATCCTGCCGCGCCAGAACAGGCGCCGCGATCACCAGGCATGCCAGTGCGGCGCCGATGAAAAGATGGTGAGTGATAGACGGCATTGCACGTCTCCTGAATGACATTGGAGACGTTAGGCAAGTGCGCCATAAGCGCGCAATCAGAGAAGGCCCGGCTATTGATAATGGGCGCGTTCGGCTTCACGTTCGGCCTTCCAGGTCTTCAGCAAGGCCGCGCGGCGCTTGGGGTAGCGCTTCTCCAGCGGCTGCCAGCTCTGGACGCGGTCGGCGCGGAAATGGCGGAAGCTGTTGCGCAGCTCGCACCAGACAATCAGCAGTCGGACATGGTCGAAAAAGCCAAGCGCGATCGGCCAGACAATGCGGCTGGTCTCGACGCCCTTGAGGTCGAGATAAGCCATCTCGACGCAGGTTTCGCGGCGAATGGCTTCGCGCATGTCACCCAGGTCGACCGTCGGCTTTTCCATCGGCGGCCAGGACGGCGCCACCAACAAGCCGGTCGACTCCAGCCCCTCGCTGACATCCTTGGGCAGGACGGCGGAAATCTTGGTCAGGGCGTTCTGCGCGGCTTCGGCCAAACGCATGTCGGCGCGGTCGACGACCCAGCGCGTCCCCAGAACAAGGGCCTCGAGCTCTTCCTGGCTGAACATCAGCGGCGGCAGCATATAACCCGGCCGCAGGACATAACCCACGCCCGGTTCGCCTTCGATATGCGCGCCCTGCGCCTGAAGCGCGGCGATGTCGCGATACAGCGTGCGCAGCGAAATATCGAGTTCCTGGGCGAGGTCGGCGCCGGCCACAGGATAACGGTGACGGCGGAGCAGTTGCAGCAGGTCTAACAGGCGGGTGGCGCGGGACATGGGCGTGGTCTCGGTAAGCGCAATGGCGGGCATTGCGGTCATGTTCGGATGGGGACGCTTACTCGCACGCTTACTCATGGCGCGAGCATGCCGGACCATGATGACAAATTATGGCAGCATGTTTTCGCTCAGGGCAAGTCCTTGACTTTCACATACCATTGATACATACCGGTTGGTATGAACAATCCCACTCCTTCACGCAAAAATCCGGCGCAGACGCGAGACCGCCTGCTGACGGCCGCTTTTTCGGAAATCTACACCACCGGCTATCAGGGCAGCGACCTGAACAGCATTCTGGACCGCGCCGGCGTGACCAAGGGCGCGCTCTATCACCACTTCGGCAGCAAGGAAGCCTTGGCTCACGCCGTCATCGACCATTTCATCGCGAAGATCACCAGCGACAAGTGGCTGGCGCCGCTCGACGATGTCGATGACCCGATCGATGCCTTGATCGAGATTGTCGAGGGTACCTGCTTTACCGAAGAGGCCGTGTCCGGCGGCTGTCCACTCAACAATCTGGCGCAAGAAATGTCGCCGGTGGATAACGGCTTCCGCCTGCGCCTCAACCGGCTGTTCAGCGAATGGATCGGCGGCGTTGCCGACGCCCTGCGGCTCGGCCAGGCCAACGGCAAGGTGCGCCGCGATATCGACGCCCGCGAAGCCGCCATGTTCATGGTCGCCGCCTACGAGGGCTTCATCTCGCTGGCCAAGACCGCCCAGGACCCCAGCCTGTTGCGTTCAGGTGTCCGGCAAGTCGTTGTTTACCTGAATGGTTTACGCCCGTTATAACAGGAAATGGTCATGGATAGCGCTGCCCCTCTCACCTCGCCTGAGGTCGTCTCCCGCGAGGACTGGCTGACAGCGCGTCAGGCGTTGCTGGTCAAGGAGAAGGACCTGCTGCGCCAGATGGACGCCCTGGCTGCTGAACGGCGCACCCTGCCGTGGGTCAAGGTCGACAAGCTCTATGTCTTTGATACGCCGGATGGCCCGCGAAGCTTAAGCGACCTGTTCGAAGGCCGCAGCCAGCTTCTGATCCAGCATTTCATGTTCGGACCGGAGTGGGAAGAAGGCTGCGTCGGCTGTTCGTTCGGCGCCGACCATATGCACGGCATCTGGCTCCATCTCGAAAACCACGACGTCAAGTTCACGGTCGTAGCGCGGGCGCCGCTCGACAAGATCGAAGCCTTCAAAGCGCGTATGGGTTGGGAATTCGACTGGGTGTCGTCGCATGGCAGCGATTTCAACTACGACTACAATGTCTCGTTCACAGAGGCCCAGAAAGCAGCCGGCCGCGTCGCCTATAATTTCCGCGAGGACGACTACGCCTGCGATGAACTGCCGGGCATGTCGGTGTTCGTAAAGGGTGCCGACGGCGCCGTCTATCACACCTATTCGTGTTATGCGCGCGGCACCGAGGTCTCAGGCGCCTTTGGCTTGCTTGACCTTACGCCGCTCGGCCGCAACGAGACCGGGCCAAACGGCGACCTGAGCGACTGGGTCCGCCATCACGACAAGTACGAAGATGCGAAGGCGAAATCCGCCTGTTGCAAGGCCTAACGTTTATAAGGCACGCCGAAGACCTGGACCCAATACAGCCCCCTGCCCGACCGGCCCGGCGTCACCCAGACGCCGGTGTCCTCATAGCGGCAGTTGAGGATGTTTTCGCGGTGACGCATGCTGTGCATCCAGGCGTCAACGATCTCCTTCGCTGAGGCTTCGCCGTCGCTGATGTTTTCGCCGATCAGGATGAAGTAGTAGCCGCTGGCATTGGCGCGCTTGCCGACGGTCGAGCCGTCGCTGCCAACGTGGCTGATGAAATTGGCCAGCGCCATGTCTTCGCTGTGCTTGCGCGCCGCTTCCATAAGCAGGTCGTTGGTTTTCAGATCGCCACAGCCGGCGCTGACGCGTTCCAGATTGACGCGGTCAAAGACCGTCACCGCCATCGGCACGTCCTGCAACCGGCTCTCGCGCTCAAGCGCCTGGGCTGAAGTGGCGATCGTCGCTGCGGCGATAAGGCTGGCGCGTAACATGGTGGTTTCCCCGATTGCCTGCGCGCATCCTAACAGCGATACGCCATTCTGGCGAGTGTCAGGTGCCGCGGATACGCTCCATCATGATCGAGAAATCCTGCTGACCATAGCCGTCAGCACATAAAGCCTCGTAAAGGGCATGGGCGCGCGCCCCCAAAGGCGTATCGGCGGACGCCATCTGAGCGGCCTGCATGGCCAGCGTCAGGTCCTTCAGCATCAGGCCCGCCATGAAGCCGGGCTTGTAATCGTTGTTGGCGGGCGATGCCGGTACGGGGCCCGGCACCGGACAGTAGCTGGTCAGCGACCAGTTCTGGCCTGAGGCTTTCGAGGCGATATCGAAGAAGACCTGGTCATCGAGCCCGAGCTTTTCCGCCAGGGCAAAGGCTTCGCAGGTACCGATCATGGTGATGGCCAACAGCATGTTGTTACAGATCTTGGCCGCCTGCCCCGCACCGGCGGCGCCCGCATGGATGACGGTCTTACCCATGGCGCTGAGAATGGGTTGGGCGCGCGCAAACGCCATTGCGTCACCACCGACCATGAAGGTCAAAGTGCCGGCATTGGCCGCCGCCACACCGCCCGACACCGGCGCATCGACCATGTCAAAGCCGGCGACTACGGCCTGTTCGTGGGCTTGGCGGGCGCTGGCAACATCGATGGTCGAACAGTCAATCAAGAGCGCCGAAGAAGGTGCGGCCTTGCGGACCTCTTCATGGACCGACAGAACATGCGACGCAGCGGGCAACATGGTGACCACCGCATCGGCATCTTTGCAGGCTTCCCCGATCGAAGACGACGCCACAGCGCCTGCGGCGACGGCCTGCGTAACGGCTTCCGTGCTCAGGTCGAACGCTCGTATGCCGTGGCCGGCCTTGAGCAGATTGGCGGCCATGCCGGATCCCATATTGCCCAGGCCGATAAATGCGATATCCATAGGCGCCTCCGTTTAAGGCAGCTGCAAATCCATATTACCCAAGGAGTCGAACATCTGTTCGACCAGCGGACTGAAGTCCGCCACCGCCAGCCAGTCGGGGGCGTGATCCTTGTCCTCTATGACCGCGCGAACGCCTTCCGAGAAGTCGCGTGTGCGAGTGATGCGGCAGGCCAGTCGGTACTCCATCTTCATGACCTCTTCAAAAGAGGTCATGCGCCTGCCTTCGCGCAGTTGCTTGAGCGCCACCGCCACAGACTGCGGCGACCGCTTGGTCAGGATTTCCGCCTGCTTCAGCGCCCACTCACCACTGTCTTTATTCAACGCGATGGATATTTGTGTCATCGTATCCTGCGCAAAGCAGCGATTGATGGTCGCCATATGCGGCGCATAGGTCGGCTGCAGCACGCCTTCCGCGAGCCCGGACAGCGCCACGTCGACTTTTTGCCCGGTGAACACGGCTTGTTTCAGCGCTTCGATACGCTCCGACGGTACGAAATGTGTGCCGAGGCCGGCCGCCACAACATCACCGCCACGCAACTGCGCGCCCGTGAGTGCCAGCCACGTGCCGAGTTCGCCTTCCAGACGCGGCAGGAACCAGCCCCCACCGACATCGGGAAACAGACCAATTCCCGTTTCCGGCATGGCAAAGATGGTCCGCTCGGTGATGATCCGGTGCGAGCCATGGACCGAAATGCCGACACCACCGCCCATGGTGATGCCGTCCATGATGGCGATATAGGGCTTGGGATAGTGCTTGATCTGGTTGTTCAGCGTGTATTCGATGCGGAAGAATTCGGCCGCCTCGACACCGTCCTTGCGGCCGCTTTCGGCCACTTTACGGATATCACCGCCGGCGCAAAAACCGCGCGTGCCTTCGGCATGATCGACCAGGACCGCGCGCACAGCGTCATCATGTTTCCATGCTGTCAGGGCCTCGGCCAAGGCAGCGCACATCTCCGTCGTCAGGGTGTGCAAGGCTTTCGGCCGATTGAGCGTGATGCGGCCGATGCCATTCTCTATGCGTGAAATAAGGTCTTCAGTCATCTGAAAGGTAGCTCCCCCTCTCCCCTTTCAAGGGGAGAGGGTTGGGGTGATGGGTAAATCCGTCGAAACCAGAGGCGCTGAACCTACCCCTCGTCCGGTCCTGCGGACCACCTTTTCCCCTTAAAAAGGGAGAAGGGATTTTCATGCCGTCTCCATATGCCGGGCGATGATGACGCGCATGATTTCGTTGGTGCCTTCGAGGATCTGATGGACGCGCAGATCACGGACGATGCGTTCGACACCGTAGTCGTGCAGATAGCCATAACCGCCGTGGATTTGCAGCGCGTCATTGGCGACCTTCGAGCCCGTATCGGTAACGAACCGCTTGGCCATGGCGCACCATTTGGTGGCGTCGGGCGCTTTTGCATCGAGTTTCTGCGCAGCGTCGTAGAGCAGCGAGCGAGCGGCCTGAAGCTCGGTTTCCATATCGGCCAGCTTGAACTGCGTTGCCTGAAACGCATCGAGTGTCTTGCCGAACTGCTTACGTTGAGCAGCGTAGTCGCGGGCGCGATCGAGTGCGTCCTGGGCACCGCCAAGCGAACAGGCCGCGATATTCAGCCGACCGCCATCGAGCCCCTTCATGGCGAAGGTAAAGCCCTGCCCTTCGTCGCCAAGCCGGCTTTCAACGGGAATGCGGAGATTGTCGAACAGAACCTGACGCGTCGGCTGGGCGTTCCAGCCCATCTTCTTCTCATTAGCGCCAAAGCTCAGGCCCGACGTGTCTTTTGGGATAATAAAGGTCGAGATGCCCTTGGGGCCGTCTTCGCCGGTGCGCGCCATAACGACGTAGATTTCCGAGATACCGGCACCGGAAATAAACTGCTTGGAACCGTTGAGCACATAAAAGTCGCCGTCACGAATAGCGCGTGTCGCCATGGCCGCAGCGTCCGATCCGCTGCCGGGTTCAGTCAGGCAATAGCTGGCGAGCTTGTCCATACCGACCAGTTGCGGCAGCCAGTGCGCGCGCTGGTGTTCGGAGCCGAACATATCGATCATCCAGGTGCACATATTGTGGATCGACAAAAAGGCCGCCGTGGCGATACAGCCGCGCGACAACTGCTCAAAGATCAGCACGGCGTCGAGGCGCGTCAGGCCGGAACCGCCATGGTCCTCGCGAGTGTAAATCGACGCGAAACCAAGGGCTGCCGCTTCGCGCATGACATCGACCGGGAAGTGCTTGCGTTCGTCCCAGTCACCTGCGTTTGGCCGCAAACGGTCGTAGGCAAAGCGTCTTGCCGTATCCTGGATGAGCAACTGGTCTTCGTTAAGCAGCATCTCGGTTCCCGTTTTTAAGAAACCCCACCACCACATCTCGCCAGTGCAAGCACTGTCTCGTGCGGTCCCCCTCCCCAGCAAGCTGGGGAGGTATAGGAAAGCGCCCCCTTTTTATACCTTCCCGACTTGTCGGGGAGGGGGACCATGAGCGCAGCGAAATGGTGGTGGGGTTTCTTGCTTTCTTATTGCCTATCGCATTGTCGGAATAACAAACGCCTGGTCGCCCAGGTCACCGTCGGGCCAGCGTTGAGTGATCGTCTTGACCTTGGTGTAGAAGCGCACGCCGTCTTCGCCGTACTGGTTCATGTCGCCAAAGGCCGAGCGCTTCCAGCCGCCAAAGCTGTGATAGGCCACCGGCACTGGGATCGGCACATTGATGCCGACCATGCCGACATTGACCTTGGCAGCGAATTCGCGCGCCGCCAGCCCGTTGCGGGTGAAGATGGCAACGCCATTGCCATAGGCGTGGTTCGACGGCAGGGCGGCCGCTTCTTCAAGCGTTTCGGCGCGCACGACCTGTAGCACCGGACCGAAGATTTCGTCCTGATAGGTCTTCATCCCCGGCTTGACCCTATCGAACAGGGTCGGGCCGATGAAATAGCCATCCTCATGGCCTTGCAGCTTTAGCCCCCGGCCATCGAGCAGCAGGTCTGCGCCCTCATCGACGCCCATCTGGATATAGGATTCGACCTTGGCCTTATGCACGGCCGAGATGGCCGGGCCATAGTGGGCGTCAGCGTCGGTCGAAACCCCGACCTTGAGGCCGCGCGCCGCATCAATCATGCGCTCGATAAAGGCATCGGCGGTTTTCGCGCCGACCGGCACCGCCACGGGCAGGGCCATGCAGCGTTCACCGGCCGAGCCGTAGGCCGCGCCGACAATGTCCTTCACCACCTGGTCGAGATCGGCGTCGGGCATGATAATGCCGTGGTTCTTGGCGCCGCCCATGGCCTGGACGCGTTTGCCGTGCGCCGCGCCCGTCGCGTAAATGTACTGGGCAATGTCCGACGAGCCAACGAACGACACGGCCTTGATCAGGTCGTGAGTAATCAGGGCATCGACGGCCTCCTTGTCGCCGTGGATGACCTGGAAGACGCCTTCGGGCAGGCCGGCTTCAAGCAGCAGTTCGCCGAGGCGCACCGGCACCGACGGGTCCTTTTCCGATGGCTTGAGCACAAAGGCATTGCCGCACGCCAGGGCCACTGCGGCCATCCACAACGGGATCATGGCCGGGAAGTTGAACGGCGTGATACCGGCAACGACACCTAACGGCTGACGCATCGAATAGACGTCGATGCCAGGGCCGGCGCCTTCGGTATAGTCGCCCTTCAACAAGTGCGGGATACCGCAGGCGAATTCGACGACCTCAAGCCCACGCTGGATATCGCCTTTCGAGTCGGCGACGACCTTGCCGTGTTCGGACGACAAAAGGAGCGCCAGCTCGTCCATATGGGTCTCGATCAACCCCTTGAAAGCAAACATGACGCGCGCCCGGCGTTGCGGGTTCATCTGCGCCCAGCCGGCCTGCGCCCTCGCCGCCTGCTGCACGGCGGCGTCAACCTCGGCCGCCGTGGCCAGGGCGACGCGCGCCTGGACCTTGCCGGTGTTCGGATCGAAAACGTCGCCGAACCGGCCGGATGTGCCAGGGATAGCCTTGCCGTTCAGGAAGTGGTGAATATCGCGCATCGCCCTCGCCTCTCAAATATCAGGCGACAACCTTTGTGCGCGCCTTCGCGGCGCGGAGTTTAGCCTTCGCCATGGCGTCGGCAACCTCATTTGTGATCACATCTTCGCTTTTCGCGCGGGCGAAGATTTCGTCCAGCCTCGGACCAATGGCATCGACCGCCGCCGTCACCACCGCCGTGTCGTTATTGCCGCTGATTTCGCCGTTGACCATGATGATGCCGCCGGCATTGATGACATAGTCCGGCGCGTACAAGATGCCGCGTTCAGCCAGGATCTGGCCTGCCTCCGGCGTCGCCAGCTGGTTATTGGCCGCGCCCGCGACAACGCCCGCCCGGATATAACGCGCGGCGTATTCGCTGATCGTCCCACCCAGGGCGCACGGCGCCACGACATCGACATCCTCTGTCAGGATATCGTCCACAGACACGCCAATCGCGCCAAAGCGGCTTTGCGCCTCGGCGACGCGCGCCGGATTGATGTCGGCGACAACCAGATTGGCGCCGAGATGATAGAGCTCTTCACAGAGATACATGCCGACATGGCCCAGGCCCTGGATGGCAACCTTGAGGCCCGCGACTTCCGGCCGGTTGAGTTTGGCGCGCACGGCGGCTTCGATGCCAACGCGGACACCGCGCGCCGTATAAGGCGACGGATCACCGCCCGACTTTCCCGCTACTGCCGACAGGCCGCTGACGAACTTGGTCTGGGTAGCGACGATTTCCATATCGGCGACGCCGACGCCGACGTCTTCGGCGGTGATGTACTGGCCGTTCAGGCTGTTCACGGCGCGGCCAAAAGCCTGCATGACGGCGACGCGCTTGTCGGCCGCCACAGGCCCGAGGATCACCGCCTTGCCACCGCCCATGGGCAGGTTGGCCATGGCGTTCTTGAACGACATGCCGCGCGACAGGCGCAATGAATCCGAAAGTGCCGCAGCACTGCTGTCATAGCTCCACAGGCGGCAACCGCCCGCCGCAGCCCCCAATGCCGTCGAATGGACCGCGACAATGGCGCGCAGCCCCGAGGCTTCGTCCTCCACCATCATTACCTTTTCGTGGCTGTCGAAGTCGGGGTGATCAAACATGTACATGGTCCTTGGTCTTGTCGAAGAGGATGGCGCGGCCCTTGGTGGGCTTGGCGGCAGGTTCGGGTGTGGCGGGTGCTTCGAAGCGCGCCAGCAGGTCAGCCTGGCGAAGGGCGACCTTGTCCATATTGGCGGCCTTGATGTGACCAAAGCCGCGGATGTCCTGAGGCAGGTTGGCAAGCGCCACGGCGGTATCAAGATTGCCGGGCGTCAGGTCGCGGGCAATGCGGCCGATGAGGTTGAAATAATCTTCGACCAGGCGGCGCTCGGCGCGGCGTTCCGTCGTGTAGCCGAAAACGTCGAAGGCAGTACCACGCAGGGCCTTGAGCGACTTCAGCACGGCAAACAACTGGAACACCCACGGGCCAAACTTGCGCTTCTTGGCGTGGCCATGGATGTCCTTTTCGCCGAGCAGCGGCGGCGCCAGAAAGACGCGGATCGCCTTGGTGTCTTCGAACTGCTCAGCCAAAGCCGCCTTGAACGCCGGATCGCTGTAGAGCCGCGCAACTTCGTATTCGTCCTTATAGGTCATCAGCTTATAAGCAGAGCGCGCCACGGCTTCGGTCAGGCGCAGGCTCCCGTATTGCCTTTCGGCGACGCGGACGGTTTCGACCAGATGTGTGTACCGGGCGGCGTAAGCAGCGTCCTGGTAGGCTGTCAGGTCGGCAACGCGGCCCGCGATAAAGGAATCGAGATCGAAGACCGGAGATGGCGTTTCCGCCTTATCCAAACGCCCGGCAACATAGGCGCGACCGATAGCAAAAGCGCGCTGATTGGCCTGGACCTCGGCACCATTGAGCGCAATGGCGCGTTCGATAGCTTCGCGCGACAGCGGCAGCAGGCCCGACTGCCATGCTGCGCCCCACATGATCATCAGAGCATAGACGGCGTCGCCAAGATACTTACGCGCCAAACCGGCGGCATCGAACACATCGAGCGACTTGACTGCCTCCGTGACCTTGCGCGTCATGTTGAGCGTGTCGAAAACGGTCTCTGTATCCTGGGTAAACTCGGCCGTCGGGGTCAGGCGGTTGTCGAGCAGGCCGCACGTGCGGTCGGCCGACAAAAGCGGCAAGGTCGACTTGCCGTGGGCCGTGACCATGTCGGCGGCGATCAGCACGTCGGCCTCCCCCAGCGGAATACGGCCGCCTGGCATCATCGTTCCGGCCTTGGCCAGGCGGACATGCGCATCAACCGCCCCACCGCGTTGCGCCAGGCCGATCTGATCGACGCACAGGACCTCGGCTTCATCCAGATGCGCTGCCATGCCGAACATAGCGCTAAGCGAGGTGACACCCAGCCCGCCGATGCCGGTCAGAAGCACGTTGAACGGCGCTTCGGTCAGGACCGGCGGCGTGATATCGGGCAGGTTTTCAATCAGATGGTCGACGGCATTTGGCGCGGCCTTTTTCAGTTTCGCACCTTCCAACGAGACGAAGCTAGGGCAAAAGCCTTTGACGCACGACGTATCGACATTGCACGCCGACTGGTCGATTTCGCGCTTGCGGCCCAGTTCCGTTTCCTTGGGGCCGACAGCGATGCAGTTGGACTTGACCGAGCAGTCGCCACAGCCTTCGCAGACAGCGCTGTTGATGAAGATGCGTTCCTTGGCCTTGGGTTCCAGGCCGCGCTTGCGGCGGCGGCGCAGTTCGGTGGCGCACATCTGGTCGTAGATCAGCACCGTCGTGCCGGGCAGCGCTTTCAACTCGGCTTCGGCGGTTTCGATATCGTCGCGGTGATAGAAGCTGACGCGCGGCGGCATGTTGGCATGGCCGCGCCAGCGATCGGGATCGTCCGACACCATGACGATGTGCTTGATGCCCTCGGCCGCGACCTGTTGCGCGACCGTCACCGGATGCAGCTGGCCGTCGACGTGCTGGCCGCCGGTCATGGCAACTGCGTCGTTATAGAGGATCTTGTAGGTGATATTGACGCCAGCCGCGATCGACTGACGGATCGCCAGCAGGCCCGAATGGAAATAGGTGCCGTCGCCGAGATTGGCGAAGATATGCGGCTCATCGGTGAATGGCGCCTGGCCGACCCAGGTGACCCCCTCGCCGCCCATGTGCGTACAGACTTCCGAATGGCGCGCCGGCATGAACTGGACCATGTAATGGCAGCCGATGCCGGCCGTGGCGCGGCTGCCATCGGGCACAGTCGTCGAGGTGTTGTGCGGGCAGCCGGCACAGTAGAAGGGCTTGCGTGTATGCAGTTGCACGACGTTGTCGCGCGCTTCGGTGCGGTCGCGGACGCGGTCGATAATGGCGCGGCGCGCTGGCGTCTTCAAGGTTTCGGGCAGGACTTCATAGAGCGCGCCGGCGACATGGGCGGTATCGAGATCCATGACGTCGCGCACCAGGGTGCGGCCGTCGCGACCGGCCTTGCCAAGTATCTGCGGGCGGACGGACAGATCGTAAAGCGCATCGCGCAGTTGCGGCTCGATCAGGGCGCGGCGTTCTTCGACAACCAGAACGGTCTCAAGCCCCTTGGCGAAGCTGCGCGCCGTCATGCGATCCAGTGGCCAGGCCATGCCGACCTTCCAGATGCGCAGCCCCATGGCGGCCGCTTCAGCATCGGAGATTTCGAGCAGGCGCAGGGCATCCAGCACGTGCAGATAGCCCTTGCCGCTGGCGGCGATGCCGAAACGCGGGGTCTTTGAGTCGCGCACGATCGGATCGAGGCCATTCGCGCGGGCAAAGGCCTGCGCGGCCGGCAGGCGGAAGTGGCGGTGGCGGATTTCCTTGGCTTCGGGCGTGTCGCCCAAACGGATGCTCAGGCCGCCTTCAGGCAGGTCGAAGTCGGGCGTCAGCACAGTGTAACGGTCCGGATCGATATGGGCCGAGGTCGATGCGTCCATCAGGTCGGCGATCGTCTTGATGCCGACCCAGCAGCCGGCATAACGCGACATCTCGATGCCCTTCATGCCGAATTCCAGCACTTCGTCGATGGTCGACGGCACCAGCGACGGCATTTCAGCGTCGGCAAAGGCAAATTCCGACTGGTTGGCGAGCGTGGACGACTTGCACGAATGGTCGTCGCCGGCCAGGGCCAGCACACCGCCAAGCGGCGAGGTGCCTGCGAAATTGGCGTGCTTGAAAACGTCGCCGGTGCGATCGACGCCCGGGCCCTTGCCGTACCACAGGCCGAAGACGCCGTCTCTCAGATGACCCTGGAACAGCGGCACATGCTGCGTCCCCCAGACGGCGGTGGCACCCAGGTCTTCGTTGATGCCACGCTGGACGACGATATCGTGGGCGTCGAGCCAGGATTTCGCCTGGGCCAGTTGCATGTCGTAGGTGCCCAGTGGCGAACCGCGATAACCGGAAATGAAACCTGCCGTATTCAGCCCGCGCTTCATGTCCGCCTGACGGATCATGACCGGCAGCCGGACCAGGGCCTGGACCCCGGTCATAAAGGCCCGGCCGGACTCCAGCTGGTACTTGTCGGCAAGCGTGACATTGGCGCGCATTGGGCATTCCAACCTGTTTTATAATTACATATGAGACTATACCTCCTATCAGGAATGTCCTTCCAAAGTGCGCGCGCGACAGCCTTGTCAGCGGAATTATTTTCTGAGAATATCGCCATAATTAGATAGATTATTTGCTGCGGAGCACAAAAGCCGATGGCACGTCCTAAAACGGGCTATGAGATCGACGATATCGACCGCAAGATTCTGCGGCTCCTGCGCGAGGACGCTCACCTGACGACGCAGGAAATTGCCGACAAGGTCGGGCTGTCGCAGACCCCGTGCTGGTCGCGGATCAAGCGGCTTGAAGACCAGGGGGTGATCGCCGGCTACGTCGCCCTGCTCAATCCGGAAAAGATCGGCAAGCCGATGTCGGTGATCATCGAGATCAATCTCGACATGCACGATGACGAAAAGATCGAGAACTTCTCACGCCACCTGGCGCAACTGCCGGAAGTGACCGACGCGTACCTCACCACCGGAGAATACGACTATGTCATCATGGCTGCGGTCGAGGATACCGAGGACTATGAGCAGTTCCTGCGCAAGCGGCTGCTGAAATTCCCCGGCATACGCCATGCAAAATCGACCTTCTGCCTCAGGCGTTTGAAACGCGATCCGTCGCCGAGCGTGTGATCGGAACACGGATTTCATACGCGGCTTGACTTTATTTAGGTGTTTAGCTAAATACAAATTATGAGTCTGATTTTCAAAGCCCTGTCCGACCCGACCCGCCGCCGCGTTCTGGAACTGCTGCGCCAGCGGCCCATGTCGGCTGGCGAACTGGCGGCACAATTCAACGTATCCAAGCCGACCATGTCGGCGCATTTCGCCGTCCTGCGCGAAGCCGGTCTGGTTGTTACGCATAAGCAGGCGCAAAGTGTTGTCTATCACCTGCAGATGTCCGTCCTCGAGGACGCCATGTTTGCCTTCGCCCAGGCTTTTGGCTGGGAGTTGCGCCAGATGGAAACGCACGCCCCATCCTCCACCAAACCGGAGCATTCTTCATGACATCTTGCGCGTCCCAACCCCGCACCGGCCTGATCGCCAGCGTCTGCATGCTCGTTGTCCTGGTATTGGGCATAGTGGTGGCCAAGGCCACAGGCCTGATCCAGATCGACCACGTCGAGCGCTATGTCGGCCTTTTGTTCGGCAGCCTGCTGGTCGTCGCCGGCAATGCCCTGCCAAAGCTGCTGCGGCCGTCCCTGGCGCAAAGTGACGACCCCAACGGACATAAGATTGCGCGCCGGCTAAAAGCCGAACGTTTCGCCGGATGGACGCTTGTCCTGGGTGGACTGGCCAGCATGGCGCTGTGGATCTGGGCACCGGAAGACATTCGCATCCTGAGTGCATCCGGTACCGGCTTGGCCGCCTATATCGTGTCTCTTGTCGCCTCTGTCTGGCTGTTGCGCGGCAAGCCTTTCGCCGCTGGCCGAACCGAAAACCCGCTGCAACAGCGTGACAGCGCTATCCGCGGAGCCCTGTTTCAGATTCTCAACGGCCTGGCGTGGGCCTTTGCCATATTCATGGCGAGCGACCTCTGGGGAATGAACGCCGTGCTTTGGCTGGTTGTCGGCTTTACGGTCTCCATGAGCATGCTTGACGTCCTGCTGAGGCGCTTCAAGCCCCGTGCGCAGTGATCGTCAAGGCTCGATGTCGAAATGCATGACGTCCTCACGCGCGCCGAGCTTGGTGTAGAGATTGATCGCAGGGTCGTCGCCATAGTCGGCCTGGACGTAGATGACGTATGCCCCGCGTTCGCGCGCAACGGACTTGAGCCGTTCGATCAGAGCCGTTGCGATGCCCTTGCGGCGATGCACCTCATCGACGGCCAGGTCGTAGATGTAGACCTCGCTGCGCGCCTGTTCGAATTTCTGAAGTACATAGGCAGCCAGGGCGCCCACCACCGCCTCACCTTCGGTCGCGACCAACAGGATATTCGCGGGATTCCCAAGATAGCCTAGCGCATAGTCGTCAGACGGCGGCGCGCCCTGATAGCTGTCGGCATCGTCGAAGGCGCGCCCGAACAACGCCATGGCCGCGCGGAACAGCGTCAGATCGTCAGCTGTCAGGACAACAATGGTCATGCCTATTCCGGCGCGCGCGTTTCCAGCGCCAGGGCATGCAAGGGCCCACTCAGCAGGTCGGCCAAGGCCTTGTTGACCAACTGATGCTGACGCACGCGGGCCAGACCACGGAATTCCTCGGCCACGATGCGGGCGCGGTAGTGGTCGCCGTCCCCAGCAAGGTCCTCGATCACCACCTGCGCACCGGGAAAGGCGGTCTCGAGCCGTGCCTGAAGTTCGCTTTGCGCAATGGCCATTATCAAGTCTCCAATCGTTTGGCGTCTCTAACCCCTTTTTGCCCGCCTGACCAGAGAAACGGCATTCATAAAGATGTCATAAAAATTATTGTGCATTTTCAATAAGATTCCATCAAAACTCAACGGTAGAATATGCCTTAAGGCACTTATTAAGCAATCTCGTTCACTATCCTGCCGGCCACCGCAGTATGCGGAGCCAGTATCAAGGATTGCAGAATGTCGATCGTTTCCCCCCGCGCCCTGCCCGCCTTCGTCAAGGCCGGAGTCAGCCTGCTCGCTATCAGCCTGGCGCTCGGCGCCGCAGCGCCGGCCTTCGCCGGTGGCGACGATCTTCCGGCCAAGCGCAAGCGCGCCGCCGCCCAGTCGCCGGCAGCTCTGAAGCAACAGATCGCCAGCGAAGCCCAGCGCCTGATCGAACTGCAAAAGCAACGGTATGACAACGATTCTGCCGCGAAGCAGGCCCAGATCGACGCCCTGATGGCCGAGGTCAAGAACCTGGCTGCCCAGGTCAAGGCGTTGCAGGACAAGTCCGACGCCCCCGTCATGGTCGCTGCGGCCGCGCCTGCGCCAACGCCCAAGCAACTGGCCGCTACGGTCGCGCCTACCGCAGCCACCACTTTCAAGAATGCCACGCCAAGCCTGTCTTCGGCCGGAGGCGATTTCACCCTGACCTTCCGCAGCCTGTTCCAGATGGACGCCGCCTCTTACATGCAGGACGATAACCTGCCGGCATCGGTCACCGATCGCGACCTGAACTCAGGCACCAATTTCCGCCGCGCCCGTATCGGCATGGTCGGCAAGGCCTACAAGGATTTTGAATACGCCATCTGGATGGATTTCGGCGGTTCGGGCGGCGAAGACGTCGGCCGCTTCCACGAAGCCTGGGTGCAATATAACGGCTTCAAATACGCCAAGCTGCGCGTCGGTGAGTTTGGCCCCAGTGCCGGCATGGCTGATGCGACCGGCGCCGGCAACACGCCGATGCTGGAACGCGCCGCCGTTGCCGAAATGGCGCGTGGCGTCGCCGCCGGCGACACACGCATGGGCGTAGCCGCTTTCAATGCGAACGACCGTTACCTGTGGTCGCTCGCCATTACCGGCAATACGGTATCGACGCTCAATACTCAGGCATCAGGCTTCGTGCCGGCCAGCTTCGACGAACAGCTGGGCGTAGTTGCCCGCGTCGCCGGTACACCTTTGAAAGGCAAGGACTGGCTGGTGCATGCCGGTCTCAACTATTCCGCCATCATCAATCCGAACGAAACCCACGCCACGGGCAGCCCGCCGTTCGGGGTGCAACTGCGCGAGCGCCCGGAATTGCGCGTGGACGGTACGCGCCTGGTCGATACCGGCGCCATCAATGCTGAAAACCTGAGCGTCACGGGCATCGAGCTGGCGGCACAGGCAGGCCAGGGCTTTGTTCAGGCAGAAGCCTTCAATTTCGACATCACGCGTAAAAATCCGGCCGCTGGCGTCACCGACCCAAGCTTTGCCGGCTGGTACATCGAAGGCGGCTGGACGCTGACCGGCGAAGCCCGTCGCTATAACGCCACCACCGGCGCCTTCGATGGCATCGTCCCGAAAAACAATTTCGACCCGAAGGGCGGCCATTGGGGGGCGTTCGAGCTGGTGGCGCGATATGCCAATCTCGATCTCGACTACAATATCGGCAGCGCCGTTGTCGGCGACCGCGTCCGCGGCGGCCAGCAGGACATCTCCACGCTGGGCCTGAGTTGGACGCTGAATCCGTCGGTACGCTTCGTCTTCCAGGGGCAGCAGGTGCAGGTCGTGCGCATGAATAACACCACGGGCGCTCTGCTGGACCAGGACTACAGCACCTTTGCCGTCCGCAGCCAGTTCGGTTTCTAATAAGTGACTTGAATGAACGTGAAACTCCGTTATGCCGTGGTTAGAGCGTTACTCCGCTAAATATTTAGCGGAGTAACGCTCTAAGTTTTTGTTTGTCGCATTTCCTAACGCCGAACCGGCATCCACTTCGTCGGGAAATGCTGAGCACGGGAAACGGAATTTTCACATGATCGATCACATGGGCGTCCGGGTTTCAAACCGCGAACGCAGCAAGGCCTTCTATCGGGCAGCTTTTGAGCCGCTTGGCTACACAATGGTCATGGACAATCAGTGGGGCTCGGGCTTTGGCGTCAACAAGCCGGACTTCTGGCTGGCGGACGGCATTGCCACCGACAAGATTCACGTCGCGGTCAAGGCCGAAAACCGCGCGGCAGTCGATGCGTTCTACAAGGCCGCGATCGCCGCAGGCGGCACCGACAACGGCCCTCCCGGCATCCGCGCCCACTATCACCCGAACTATTACGGCGCCTTCGTGCATGATCCGGACGGCCACAATATCGAAGCCGTCTGTCACAAGCCGGAATAGTCTCGTGAACGCTCGCAGCAAAGTTCTTTACGTACCCGCCAACCGGGGCCGCGCCTACGATATGGGCGCGATGCAAAGCACCTTCCTGGCGGATGGCGCCGAGACTGCCGATACCTACTCGATCTCGGAATGGTGGCTGGAACCGGGTACACCCGGGCCCGGAGTCCACAGCCATGACGCCAATGACGACATCTTCTATGTGCTGGAAGGCACCATGACCTTTGTCGCCGGCGACGATACGATCCAGGCCGAAAAAGGCGCCTTCCTGCGCGTTCCGGCCGGCGTGAAACACGACTTCCGCAACGATTCCGATGCCCGGGCGGGCCTGCTCAACATCTACATTCCGGGCGGTTTCGAGCAGGACATGCCGGCCATCGTGGCATGGTTTGCCACACAGAAAAGCAGCTAAGGCTTTTTCGCCATCAGCGTTTTGAAATAGGCGATCAAATCCGCGCGCTCGGCTGCGTCCGTCACCGCCACAGGCATATAGCCACCGGGCACGGACTTATCCGGATCGGCGAGAAAAGCATCGAGCTCAGCTTCGGTCCAGGTCTTGCCTGTGCTACCAGCCTTTTTCAGTGCGTCCGAATAGCCGAAGCCCTTGACCGATCCGACCGGGCGGCCAATGACCCCAAACAAGGGCGGACCTTGCAACCGCGCTTGTACAGCGGTGTCGTCGTGGCATTCAGCGCACGTACTTTCAAACAGCGCCCGCCCTCGTTCTGCCTCAGGCGCAGCGTTTGCCGATAGCGGCAGAAGCAGGCTAACCAGCATCATCGTCACGCGTATCATGCGATCCCCAGCCATTGTGTCGGGTCCGGGCAGATGCGTTTCCACAGTTCGCGCTCGCTGCGTTTGAACACGCCGGGAAAGTCGCCGCGTCTGCCGGCGATATCGAGAATTAGCTGGAAATGCAGGTGCGGCAGCCAGCCGCCATTGACGTCGCGATCGCCCAGGGTCGCGATTTGCTGGCCCTTGGCGACCGGGTCACCGTCCTTCAGGCCCTGCAGGCTTTCGCGGCTCAGGTGCCCAAACAGGCTGAAAATCGTCAGGTCTGGTTCCAGCGTGTGTTCAAGTATGATGGTCGGGCCATAGTCGAGCGGGGCAGCATTGTCCTGGAAGCTGTGAAACGTCCCTGGCCACGGCGCGAAGACCGGGGTCCCCGCCGCCGCAAAGATGTCGATGCCGAGGTGGATGGTGCGCGGCTCAACGCCTTCCAGACCAGCACCAAAAGCTGCATTGTCGTAGATGGCGCGGTCTTCATCGTAGCCACCGGCGGCCAGGCGGTCCAAGGGCACTGCGTCCATGCCGCCCGTATCCATCGTCACCGGCACAAAGCCCGATTGCAGCCCCGCGATGACTTCGGCCGGGTGTTCAGCGCGCCGGTCCAGCCAGGCTTCGAAACGATCGTAGTTATCCATCCCGATGGTGTAGCGCTCCGATGCGTTTTTGGCTATTGGGAGGCCATAAATTTGGAGAGCGTTTTGGCCTTGAACAAAATCTATGATGGCTCAGAGCCGGTACGCGTCAACAAGTGGCTGGCGCAATCGGGCGTCTGTTCACGCCGCGAAGCCGACAGCCTGATCGAACAGGGTCTGGTACGTATCGATGGCGAGCGCTTTACCGACGCTGGCCGCAAGATCCTGCCCGGCCAGACCCTGACGCTTGATCAGGGCGGAGTGGCCGATCTCGGCGCCAAGCTTACGATCCTTTACAACAAGCCGGTCGGCATTGTGTCGGGCCAGCCTGAGCCCGGTGAGACCCCGGCCGTACGTATGATCCGCCGCGCCAATGTCTATGGGCCGGCCGATGTCTATCCCGACAACAATTCCAAGCTGGCGCCGGTCGGCCGGCTCGACAAGGATTCGCACGGACTGCTGATCCTGTCGGAGGACGGCGTCATCGCCAAGACGATCATCGGCCCGGACAGCGAACTGGAAAAGCAATACCACGTCGAGGTGCGCGGGCCGGTCTTCGAAGAAAAGCTGAAATGGCTGCGCCACGGGCTTGAGCTGGATGGCAGGAAACTCAAGCCCGCCAGAGTGACGCAGACGGGTCCGCAGTCGCTGACCTTCGTGCTGACCGAAGGCCGCAACCGCCAGATTCGCCGCATGTGCGACATGTGCGAACTGCGCGTCGTCGATCTTTATCGCGACCGTATCGGGCCGATCCATATCGGCGACCTGCCCGAAGGCCAGTGGCGTTTGATCACGCCGGAAGAACGCGCTGCACTGTTAAAGGGATAGAAAAGTCCCCCCTTCCGTTATTTGCTCCGCAAATGCCCATGGCTTGCGAAAGCTGTACTTTCGCTGACGCCAAACCCGCGTGAACGGGGAAGGAAAAGCAAGATAAACCATTGCAATTAATGACTATTTTTCCTTCCCCGTTCACGGGGAAGGTGTCGCGGCGCTTGCGCCGTGACGGAAGGGGGGAGCGTAGGCCAGATCAAACGCCGCCTCCTCCACCTGCGTCGGAACATGCGCCAGCCTGTAGAACCGCCGGGCGCAGTACCAGGAAAAGCGCAGAGGCCCGATCCCCAGCGTCTTGAACAGCCTGCTATGCCCAAAGGCGACGGCGGCAATCCCGGCAGCTAGCACGTTCAGGAACCAGAACCACAAACCAAGCGCCACAAACGGCCGGGCCAGCATCGGCGTCGCCGCCAGCACCCGCTTGAAAAAGTTGCGCTGAAATTCGAGATGCCGATCTTCGTCGGCTGAGATGACGCGCATGACGTCGGCGACATGCGGGCACGGCACGCGCTCCGCCAGCGTCATGTAAAACGCCGATCCCACCACCTCAGCCACAGCCATGACCGCCATCTTGGCGCGCAGCCCCATCAGCCGTCGCGAGCGCTCAAACAACTGTTCCGACACGTGTTTGGTAATCGTCGTCGCGCCCATGGCCCGCAGCAATCGCGCCAGTTCGGCAGCATGGCGGCCTTCTTCGCGGACATAAAAAGCGATCGACTCCTTCATATTGTCGTCAAGCGCGGGATCGGTTGATATCCGCGCCTGGTGGGCAATCCGCCCCTCTCCAGCTTCGCCCAACTGGAAGCACTGCAGGGCGTGAACCAGCGGTTCACGTAACGCCTCCGGCAGAGGCTCTATGCTCGTCGGAGTGTCCGGAGATGCGCGGCCCGCGTTCCGTTCAAAATAGGCCAGCCATTCAGTTGTTTGCATAAGGTTCCCCTCGCGTGGTGGTGATGGAGATCACCACCTACGCCCAAGGCTCATGAGCGGCATGAGCAGGGTCTGAGGATTTGCTGAAGAACGACGAAGTCTCCACCAGAGGATGGGCTTTCTTCGCCCTCCCCATTTATGGGGAGGGGGGACCGCCGAAGGCGGTGGGCGGGGCCTGCTTTAGAAGACCAACTCACCGTTGCGTGTTATCTTAGACATGACAGGGCCTCCATAATATTGTCGCGCTGATAATTAAGAGGCCCCGCCCACCATCTGCTCCGAAGATGGTCCCTCTCCCTGCAAGCAGGGAGGGCAAGTCGGCTTAGTTCCCTTTAACCAGCTCAGGCGCCACGTATCGGAAGGTCAGCGACATCCGCCGTTCGCGCGGAAGAATCAGCCCGCCGACCTTGTCGTTCTTGCGACCGATAATGCCGTGCAGCCAATTTTCGCGCACCTCGCCGCGCATCATCACCAGGCTGCGCGGCTGAAGATACTGACAGCGCGTCGCATGCCCCATCCGCGTGAAATCCATCGTAATCCCACACCCCAAGCTGATGATCGCTACCGCTTTGATACGCGCGATGTCGCGGTCCTTGTGCGCGCCGATCCCCTGCCCCGGATAGTATTCGTTGACCAAAGCCCGGTCGGCCACACCGTCGAGATGGCGATCGGCCGCCAACCTTTGCGCAAAAGGCTTAAGCCAATCCGGCATGGGCGACGACCGGTAGTCGCCGTCGAGCCCCAGCGGCGAGTCGTCATAGGCCCACCCGTACCACTGCCGGCGGCGCAGTAATTCCATCGACCATGGCTGCCGGTCGATGGCGGCAATCAGCACCGCCTCCTCGGCCTTCGAGATATAGTCCGGCCGGTAGGTCAGGCCGGGAACATGGCCAGTGTCGAACAGCGATCCGCTGTCGATCACCGGCAGCCGCGTTTTCGCGGACAGGCGGAGCATGGCTTTACGCTTTCTGCCAAAGAATTGATCCGACCCACACCAGAACATATAGTGAACACATTCATTACGATTTGACAAGCCCCAGCAGCAATTTATCCCCTTAATCATGCCGCACACCACATTGCCTCTTGAGTCGCCAAGTCTGTCACAAGGTCAACGCACCGCTTCCGTCTGGACCGATCGCCGCCGCGAAAGCAGCCGCGCGCGCACGGTCGACGACGCCCGCGACGCCTTCGACACCGACTATGCCCGTATCATCCATTCGGGCTCGTTCCGCCGGCTGCAGGGCAAGACTCAGATACTCAATATCGGCGACAGCGACTTTTACCGCACGCGCCTGACCCATTCGCTGGAGGTCGCGCAGATCGCCGGCGGACTGGTCAAGCATCTTGAGAAGTACGCGCCCGATCATCCGGCGACGGCGCACCTGCCGACCGTGCCGCTGGTTCAGACGTTGGGTTTCGCACACGATCTGGGCCATCCACCGTTCGGTCACGGCGGCGAGGTCGCGCTCAACTACTGCATGCGCGATCACGGCGGGTTCGAAGGCAATGGCCAGACCCTGCGCCTGTTAAGCCGTCTCGAAAACCATAGCCCGGATCACGGCGCCAATCTGACTCGGCGGACACTTCTGGGTATATTGAAATACCCGGTCGCCTTCAGTGCCGTTGCCAATCCCGATTGCACCCCGCGTCTCGATCCACGCCCGACGATGCTGAGCGTCATCGACCGCGCCGCGTCCAAGCCGCCGAAATGCTATCTCGACAGCGAACAGGACGTCGTCGACTGGGTGCTGTCGCCCCTTTCGGACGCCGATCGCTCGCGCTTTACCGCCGTCGATACCCGCCCCGGCAAGCACGCCAAGTCGCGGCACAAATCGCTTGATTGCAGCCTGATGGATATCGCCGACGACATAGCCTATGGCGTTCATGACCTGGAGGACGCGCTCTCTTTGGGCCTGGTGCGCAAAGCAGATTTCCGCGAGCAAGTGACGCCGCAGGCGTGCGCCTCGTTCCTGGAATACCGCCAGAGCAAGTACGGCGACAAGGTCGGCAACAATGCCTATGGCGACCTGATCGACAACCTGTTCGGCTCGGGTCAGCAGCGCAAGATGATCATCAATATCGTCGTCGGCCATCTGATCGGCGCCATCAGGCTTGAAGACAATTCCGATTTTGAGGAACCTTTGCTGCGATACCGCGCCACCATGGCGCCCGGCCCGGCGATCTTTCTGCAGGCCTTGAAGGATCTGGTCATGGGCAAGGTCATCTGCTGCGCCCAGGTCCAGCAGATGGAGTTCAAGGGCCAGAGTCTGGTCGTCTCCGTCTTCGAAGCCGTAGCGACCGATCCGCGCGCCTACCTGCCATCGGACGCCTATGCCAAGTACGCCACAGCGGGCAAGGACATGCGCATCATCTGCGACCACATCGCCGGCATGACCGACGCGCACCTGATGAAGACCTATGAGCGCCTGTTCAGCCCGCGCATGGGCTCGATCTTCGACAAGCTATGAGCCAGTACGTCGCCCTGCTCTATTCGATCATCCTGCCGAAAGGCCGGCTGGTTATGAGTGATCTGAAGGACATGGTGGCGGGGCTTGGCCTCGGCGATCCGCGCACCCTGGTAGCGACGGGCAATCTGGTCTTTACGGCCCAGAGGACAACCATTGCGAAGCTGGAAAAACAGCTCGAAGACGCCTTGGAAGCGCGCTTCGGCAAACAAATCGACATCATCGTGCGCACCGCCGCTGACTGGCAGAAGACAGTCGCCGCTAATCCGTTCGGTACCGACGATCCGAAGTCGGTCGCCTTGCGCATCCAGCGCAATCCTTTAGATCGGGCAATCCTCCATGACCTCAACCGCTTTGCGACACAGGGAGAAGACTTGCGGATTGTCGATGGCGATTTGTGGATGCGATTTCAGGGCGAGATCAGCACCTCCAGGGTCACAGGCGCGCTGACCAAGAAACGCTTAGGGATAGGCACCACGCGGGCGCTCAGCACCGTCATTGGTCTCGGCAAGATGCTCGAAGCCGTTTGACCCACCGCCATTTCGGTCTAAGATTTAAGGACCAAGATCAGAGGATTCCATGGCCGACACGCTTTTCGACATACCGCTGCGCCGCATCGACGGCAGCCATACGACGCTTGCGCCCTTCAAGGGCAAGGTCCTGCTTATCGTCAACGTTGCGTCCAAATGCGGCCTGACCCCGCAATATGAAGGCCTTGAGGCGCTCTACCGCGAAAAGCACGGCGACGGGCTGGAAATTCTCGGCTTCCCGGCCAACAACTTCCTGGAGCAGGAACCCGGCACCGAGGCCGACATCGCCGACTTCTGCCAGACGCAATACGACGTCACCTTCCCGCTGTTCGCCAAGATCAGCGTCGTCGGCGCCGTCAAGCACCCCCTCTACGACATTCTCACCAAGGCCCAGCCCGAAGCCGTCAGCGCTGGTCCGATGCGCGAACGCCTGGTCAAGTTTGGCATCCCGGTCAGCCCCGAAGGCGAAGTGCTGTGGAACTTCGAAAAATTCCTGGTCGGCCGTTCGGGTGAGGTCGTTGAACGTTTTGCTCCCGACGTCGAAGCCGCCGATCCGCGCCTTCAGGCCTCGATCCAGCGCGAACTGGCTAAGTAATGAAGCAGATTCTCGTCCTCGTCGGCAGCCTGCGCGCCAAGTCGATCAACAGAACCTACGCACACGCGCTGGAAAAGCTGGCGGCCGGCAAGCTCGCCTTCACCTATGCCGACATGGACCTGCCGCTTTACAATGACGATCTGTGGTCATCGCCGCCAGCAAAGGTCGTGAAGCTGAAAGAGCAGATCGCGGCCGCCGACGGCATCCTGTTCGTCACGCCGGAATATAACCGCTCGCTGCCGGCGGTCACCAAGAACGCCATCGACTGGGGTTCGCGTCCCTATGGCCAAAGCGTCTGGGCCGGCAAGGCCGTCGGCATCACCGGTGCCTCCCCCGGTTCGATCGGCACGGCAGTGGCGCAATCGCAACTGCGCAGCAGCCTGGTGATACTGGAAACCCACATCATGGGCGGCCCGGAAGTTTACTTCACCTTCAAGCCCGACCTGATCGACGACGACGGCACTGTGCTGAACGACAAGACAGCGCAGTTCCTGACGGGGTTTGTGGACAAGTTCGCCGATTGGGTGGAGAAGTTCGACGGCTAGAACGCCCCCCACCTCCCTATCGAAGATGGGGAGGTGGCATTTGCGTTAGCAAATGACGGAAGGGTACTACTACCAGAATACCCCTCCACCGCCGCGCAGTCGCTTCGCGCCGCTAGCGGTCCCCCTCCCCATCTTCGATGGGGCGGAGAGACGTCACTGCAAACATACCAGCAACGCGTGGTGATCCGAAAACGGCTGCGGTATGACCTTCATATCCAGGCTGCCGGCCAGGGACGACGTATAGAGGCACAGGTCGAGCGTGTGCCGCCACTTGTGGAAGGTAAAGGTCGGCTGGTCTTCGGTGTTCAACAGCCTTAAATCCCCGTCTTCCAATAGCGGCGTCAGCTCCTGCAAGCCGTTCAGCGTATTGAAATCGGCCAGGATAATCATGTCGCCGTCGGCTTCGCGCACAAGCTCGCGCACCTCGGAAAATTGCTTCTGACGGATCTCGGCCTTGAGCGAAAAGTGCGTGAACAGCACGCTCAGGCCTGGCCGGACCGTAACCTTATAGATCAGCCGTTTGGTGCCATTTCGGAAATAGAGCCGGTCGTAGGCGAACTCGCTCTTCGCCAGGAAACCATTGCTCTTGCCGGCGTGGAACGGCAGCTTCGAGGTCCGGCTGTTCGGGCCATACTTGTCGGCAACGTCATGGAAGCGATAATCGCCGCACGTCAGCGCCGATATCTGATTGAACCAGCCGGTATGGGCCGCGCCCTGCTCGAGTTCGATCATGCAGCACAGATCTGGATGTTCGCGGTCGATGATCTGGCGGAACTGGGCCATGACCGCCTGTTGCTGGGCGGTAGACTTGTAGACGTGGCGATAGGCGCGTGTCACATGATGGTAGAGACTGCCGCTGATGCCAGTACCGTAGCCAAGATTGCTGAACAGAATTTTCATCGTCTTCTTTGCTTTATCGCGATGCCTGTCGGAAAACCGCGACACACTTTCCGGACATCGCTCACACGCGTTGTAGAACCATCATCCCCAGCCGCCCCATCAGACCGTCCCACCACGACCGGGCGCGTTCATCATCACGTTTGGGCGGCCGGGCAAAGACGGCATCATCGGCAAAACTGCGCGCAACTTCGGCAACCATGGCCGGATCGCGCAGGATGATGTTGGCTTCGCGGTTCCGGCACAGGCTCAAATAGTCGAAATTGCAGCTGCCGAGCGTCGCCCACTCGCCGTCGACTATAGCATATTTGGCGTGCAGGACCGAGCGTTGATAAAGCAGGACCTCATAGCCCTTGCTGCGCCACATCGGCAAAAGTGCGCGCGTCACACGATCGGCCAAACCGACGTCGGTTTCGTGCGACAGCAGCAAGACTATGCGCACGCCGCGCGCCTTGGCGCGGTTCAGGGCTTCACGCAAGCGTCGCGGTGGAAAGAAGTAGGGCGTGGCGATGCAGATCTCGTGTTTGGCGCCGTCGATCGCGCTGACCAGTGCCTTATAGAGCGGGTAATGCCCCCCCTTGGGGTTCTGCGACACGTAGCAGGCGTCCATGGCACGGACGATGGTTTCCGTGCCATCGCCATCCAGCCGGCCATCTTCAAGATCGTGCCATAGGGTTTCGAAATCGCGTCGCGCGGCTTCGGCCAAACCGTCTTCCAGCCGCACCATGGTGTCGCGCCAGCTGCGCATATAGACGGCCAGGCACATGCTGCCGAGATAGGTAGCGGTTTCGTCGACGTGCAGCAGCTTGGCGTGGGTGCGCGGTAGCCAGGACAACGGCTTCAGCAACTCCGCCGGTCGCAGGCGGTGATAGAAGGCGACCTCGGCCCCGGCGCTTTGCAGCTCGGCAATGACCGGGGTCTTGCCGACCGCACGGCTGCCGAACGCATCGAGGATGATGCGAACCTGCAGCCCCTCCTCGGCCTTGCGCGCCAGCAGGCGCAGGAAGGCGTCGCCCACCTCGTCGGCCTTGACGATATACTGTTCGAAGTCGATCGAGACCGTCGCCTTTTCGCAGGCCTCGGTCATGACGGCCCAGGCTTCGGCAGTCGTAAGATGAAACTCCATGTCCCCTGTCAGCCTTCTCACCTCTGATGGACAGAGGCTAGGCCGGGGCGTTATCTGGATTCAATTATGTTCTTCAGGCCTTGGGCGTACAGCGGCCTTCGTACGAAGCCCCCTGCTCGATCGCCAGCTGTTCGAAATTGAGATCGCCACGCACCTGGCTGTCCGGCTGGAGGCGAATCGACCTGGCGGTGATATTGCCCTTGACGTTGCCCCGCACCTCGACGGTCGCCGCTTTCAGATTGCCTTCGACGTGTCCGCCGGCCGAAATGATCAGGGTTTCGACCTCGACATTACCGATGACCTTGCCTTCGACGGCGAAGACGCCGGAGCCCCGGACATTGCCCGTGATGACGATATGGCCCGTGCCACTGGCCGAGCCTTGATCCGAGTTCTGTATCATTACACACCCCTGCGCGAAGACGACGTGCTCGCGCTGCAATAATTGCACCAGATCATGGAAACGCGCCCGAAGTTGGGCGAAGGCGGGGCGGCAGCTGAGGTTCGACAGCCACCCCGCCTTTTCGACGTTAGGCGCTCACCGGTACATTGTCCTGCGCCCACTGGGTCAGGCTTCGCGGCGCATGGCCCGACAAGCGTTCTACTGAGTCGGTGACTCCCGCCGTCCAGCCTTCACGCACCGGATGATAGATGGCGGCCAGTAGTTGCGCATAGCCTTCGCCCACCACAGGCGTCAGCTTGGCGATGAAGGCGTCGTCAGAAATAGAGCGGTAGCCAATCGCCTTGCCATAGGCTTTCGACAGAATGGCGGCGGCTTCGTCGTAGCTGAGCGCTTCAGGCCCCGTGAGGTTGAAGGCCTGCCCGTTGAAGGCGTCGCTGGTCAAGGCGCCGGCGGCGCTTTCGGCGATGTCGCGCGCGTCGATGAAGCTCGACTTCCCTTCACCTGCCGGAACTTCGATCGTGCCGTTGGCGATGTCGTGGCTCCAGTAGTTGGCGAAATTGTCCGAGAACCAGTTCGGCCGCAGGATAACGAACGGCGCGCCTGATCCTTGCAGCAACAGCTCGACCTGGCGTAGCGGGATATTGTCGTCAGAGTCGACGCCGATCGCGGTTTGCAGCACGACCTTGACCTGGCGGCGGGCCGCCTCTTCGATCACCGGGCGCAGAAGCTTTACAGGGTCGAGCTCACCTGTCGGCGACAAGAGATAGGCGCGATCAATCCCCTCAAAGGCCGGCGCAATCGTCACCGGGTCCTTAAGGTCAAAATGCACGGCTTCGGCGCCATTGATCGCCTGCGTCGAAGCCGGCACTTGGCGCGATGCCGCGCGGACCTGTTCACCACGCGCAACAAGGGTTTTTACTAGGTGGCTTCCGACATTACCTGTGGCACCGATAACCAGAATCTTCGCGCTCATCGCTCATCTCCATAACTTTCCATTGGAAACCTGCTCTCCAATGGTTAGAATATAGCGATGTATAAACAGGTGCAAAAGAATGCACTTTCAAGTCAGTAGGTTACCTCGAGGAAAGCGCCATGAAGATGGATCAGGTCCCGTTCGAGCAGATCCCGAATATCTTCAGCGATCAATGCCCGACGCGCATGGTGCTCGACCGCGTGGCGGACAAATGGGCCATATTGCTGCTATTGCGCCTGCTCGACGGCCCGACGCGCTTCAACCAACTGCATCGCGACATTCGTGGCATTTCACACAAGGTCTTGTCACAGACATTGAAAAAGCTCGAGCGCGACGGGCTCGTCACGCGGCATGTGTTTGCCACCGTGCCCGTGACGGTCGAATACCGGGTGACGGCTTTGGGCGAAACGCTGTGCGATACTGTCGGCAGGATCAGGGTGTGGGCCGAAAGCCATATCGGCGACATCCTGGCGGCTCAGGCGACTTTCGATGCACGCATCGCGTCCGTATAGTATTGACGAATAAGGAGTCTCAGGACACAAGCAGGGCTCTCCAGGGAGACCGACATGTGTGAGCTTCTGGCGATGAGCGCCAACGTGCCGACGGATATCCGCTTCAGCTTTTCCGCGCTGACGCAGCGCGGCGGCGTGACGGGCAAGCATACCGACGGCTGGGGGATCAGTTTCTACGAGGATAAGGGCTGCCGCAGCCTGCACGATCCGAACCCGAGTGCCCATTCGGAACTGGCGAAGTTTCTCCGCGCCTATCCGATCAAGTCTCGCATCGTTATTGCCCACGTCCGCAAGGCCAATCGTGGCCGCGTCGCGCTGGAAAACACCCATCCCTTCATCCGCGAAATGTGGGGCCAGAACTGGAGCTTTGCTCACAATGGCCAGTTGAAAGGCATCAAGAAGCGGACGCTTGGCCAGTATGAGCCAGTGGGCGCGACCGACAGTGAACACGCCTTCTGCTGGCTGCTGCACCAGTTGCGCCAGATGTATCCGACGCGACCATCGGACTATAAGCTGGAACGCGCCTTCTCCGAACTGTTCGCCTCATTACGGGAACTGGGCGTGTTCAATGCGCTCCTGAGCGATGGCCGCACCCTCTATACCAGTTGCTCGACCAAGCTCTGCTATATCCGCCGGGCGGCGCCATTCGGGCGCGCCAGCCTGATCGATGAGGACATGGAGGTCGACTTCGCCGAGGAGACCTCGCCTGACGACAAGGTGGTCGTCATCGCCTCCCAGCCCTTGACCAGCAACGAAACCTGGACGCATTTCAGCGCCGGCTCGACCGTCATCTTCCGCGATGGCGATGTGATCCGGCAGTATCTGTAAGGTTTAAACGGACAATACGGAACCAGAGCACGCCGTTCCGGCCGATTGCGTAACCAGCCGCCGAACGACGAACATCAGCAGGCCCGTAAGGACCAAAGGCGCCACCGGCAGGTGGAGATGCGTCGCCAGCGGCCGCGACACAAACGGCAGTACGAAAGCCAGCAGACACACGATCTTTTCCCACGACAGAAAGCCCGTACGGTTACCCTGGACGACCAACCAGGCCAATGGGATCGCCGTCAGCATGAGATCGTAGGCCAGCATGAACGGACTGAGCAGCGGCGTCGCTGCGGCCATCAAGGCCGCGGCGCCAAATGCGTTCGGCCGGTGCTTCCATCCCGTCCATGCCGATACGGCGATAACGCCTGCCGCGAACAGGCCTTGTACGATATAGAGGAACGTCGCCGGCGCGCCGAACACGTAAAACGCACCAAACAGACTCTGCATGGCGCCGGGATCGACCAGGCCCTGTTCCAGCGTCGCCCGAGCCAGCCGGCTATTGTCAAGGAAGGCGAAAAAGCCCTCCGCCCCGACCGCCAGCCACGATGCCGCCAACAAGGCCGCGGCGCTGGCGCCCATGGCACAAAAGGCTTTCCACCGGCCAGTCGCAGCCAGAACAAACGGCAAGACAATGGCCAGCTGCGGCTTGATCACCAGAAGCCCCAGGATGGCGCCCGAAACAAACGGGCGGCGATCCAGCAGCAGGTACCCGCCGATCATTATGGCTGCGGTAAATGCGCCGTTCTGTCCGTAGCCGAGATTCAACCACAAGGCCGGCATGGCTACGAGCACAGGCCAGCCGATAACGGTTTCGGCGTTCAGCTTCCGCAGCCACAGCCGCATCAGACTTACAAATGCGCCTGCCGTCGCAACGCTCCAGGTTAACAGGGCGGCGCCGTATGGCAAAAGCGCCAAAGGCCAGCACACAAGCAGATAAGGCGGTGGATAGAAGAATGCCCAATAGACAAAGCCACGCCCGAATACGGCGGTCTGCGCGGCCTGATGCACTTCAGGGCGCCAGGCGTTCGCAGCCTCGCCGGCCAGCGCCAGCTTCGACGCGGCGTAAAAGCTCATAAAGTCTGGTCCCAGAGGCTTGCCGCTGCGGTCGATCAAACCGTGGCTGAGCGCTATCCAGACGACGGCGCCCAATACGCACATTCCCAGCAGGATATAGGTGTAGGCACGCGCACGGCTGGCATCGAGCCAGTCGGCATCACGAACAGCATCAAGGAACTGGGACCTGGGTTTCATGCGCGGTCACATGATCGCATCCAGAGGTTAAAAGGCCTTCCTCAGGTGCCAACGTCCAGACACAAAAAGGCGCGCCGAAGCGTATTTGCCTGGCGGTTGCGTCTGTTTGCTGTGATTTGGACGCAAAAAAGCCCCCTTGAAGGGGGCTGTTTTTTGGTTGCGGGAGCAGGATTTGAACCTACGACCTTCAGGTTATGAGCCTGACGAGCTACCGGGCTGCTCCATCCCGCGCCAAGAAGGCAGATATTGTAATGAAGGGTATGAGTGTGCTCAAAGAGCGAAGCGTTAGCATCGCTAAAAGCGTAACAA